>NZ_BSNM01000003.1 GCF_030159995.1 Litoribrevibacter albus
CGATCATAGAAAAGAAATTAAACCTGAGGCCCAGAAAGTGTCTTGGGTTTAAGCAGCCGCAGAAGGTCTATGACGAATTAAAAGCTGCGGCTTAGGGCGAGTGTTGCACTTGCGAGTTGAATTCGCGGATCAAGTTAAGAATCCGTGCCGTGTTCTCTGACCTGTTATCAGTCGAGTAACCTGTCGTAAAGTGCTGTTGTGATCGATAAAGCTTGGTTTCACTTCTTCACATCAGGTTACAGCTTCTTCATGGCGAAGCTGAAACTCGTCTCATAAAATTAGGTTAAGTTTTTAAAAGAAGTGCCGATAGTTTAAGAAATGCGTTTATTTGATTTTTAAAGGATGGCAAAAAAATCAAATAAACCGTGTAAATAACTGCCGGAAGTTATTGGAATCGAAAACGTGCGCATCGATAGGTTAAAAACGAACAATTGGTTAGCTCAAACGCTGTTTACCAAACTGGTTCTCATTCTGGTTGCCGTGGCATTACCGGTGGCTGCAAATGTACCAGCGGTGACTTACTTGGCAACCTTTGACAACAGCGAGTGGAAACTTGAATCGTCTGTTTTCGCTTGTTCTCTGTCGCAAGAAATTCCTTCCTACGGAAAAGGCGTCTTCTATCGTCGTGCTGGCGAGAAAATGGTGTTTTTCCTTCAAACGCCTTACAACCAGATGCGAAAAGGACAAGCTTCTTTAGTAATTGAGCCGCCAAGCTGGCGTCCGGGAAATCCTGCCCGTCACATGGGGTATGTTGATGTGGTGTCGGGAGATCGCCCGTTTGAAGTGGAACCTGAACGCGCGAGCACCATGCTTGCCAGCTTGAACAAAGGCTATGTGCCGATGTTTACCCGAAAAAGTTGGTATGAACCGACTGAACCTTCGGTACGGGTAGGACTAAGTGCCTTTGATTTTGATCCGATTTACCGGGATTTTCTTGGCTGTGTCAGTCATCTGTTGCCTGTAAACTTCGATCAGATTAAACGTTCGGTGGTGTTCTATAACAGTGGTGGCTTGTTCCCTGATGAAAAGTATTACCAGTTGCTGGATTACATCGTGATGTATGTAAAAGCCGATCCTGCAATCTCTAACATCATAATTGATGGTCATACCGATGACATTGGTCGACGCTTTAAAAACCGCGAGTTGTCTCGTGAACGGGCCGAACACATTACCAATTACTTCATTAAAGCAGGGCTTGCGGAAGAGCTGATTACCACCCGCTATCACGGTGAGCGTTATCCGGTGGTCAGAAACTTAGGGAAAGACGGTCGGTCAAGAAACCGTCGGGTTACCATTCGTTTAGAGCGTGATGAACCGTTCCGCCCGAGTAATCTAGAGTTTTTCTAGTATTCTTGGTCTTTAGATCATAGAAAATACGTATCAGAGCCAGGACAATCTCCTGGCTTTTATTTGTCTGTTCTTTCTACGTTAACTTAATCGCACATTTCTTCGGATATTCACCACAAATACTAGGCATCTGGGCTTGTCGCCAGTACAATAGGCCGATTTTTTTATAGTATCGATACCAGTGTCGATGCCCAATTAGGTAAGGAGCCCAAATCGATGAGTGACGTGAAAAAGGTCGTTCTAGCTTATTCCGGTGGTTTAGACACCTCAGTAATCGCTAAGTGGTTATCAGAAGAATACAATTGTGAAGTTGTGACGTTTACTGCGGATCTAGGTCAAGGTGAAGAAGTTGAGCCAGCGCGTGCAAAAGCTGAAGCGCTTGGTATCAAAGAAATCTACATTGATGACCTTCGTGAAGAGTTTGCTCGCGATTTCGTTTTCCCGATGTTCCGTGCAAATGCGATCTATGAAGGTGAATATCTTCTAGGTACTTCGATTGCTCGCCCGTTGATTTCTAAGCGTTTGATCGAAATCGCTAATGAAACAGGTGCGGATGCGATTGCTCACGGTGCAACCGGTAAGGGTAACGATCAGGTTCGTTTCGAGTTGGGTGCGTACGCTCTTAAGCCTGGTGTAAAAGTGATTGCTCCTTGGCGTGAATGGGATCTGAACTCCCGTGAGAAGTTGATGGCTTACTGTGAACAGCACAATATTGCGGTTGAGCAGAAGAAAGGTAAGAAGTCGCCATATTCTATGGACGCTAACTTACTACACATCTCTTATGAAGGCGGCATTCTTGAAGATCCTTATGCAGAGCCAGAAGAAGACATGTGGTTGTGGACTGTGTCTCCGGAAAATGCACCGGATGAGCCAACTTACATCGAATTGACCTATGAAAAAGGTGATGTAGTTGCGATCGATGGCGTGGCTAAGACACCAGCTGAAGTAATGATCGAGCTGAATAAAATAGCGGGTGCTAACGGTATCGGCCGTGCAGACATCGTTGAAAACCGTTATGTAGGCATGAAGTCTCGTGGTTGTTATGAAACACCAGCAGGTACTGTATTGATTCGTGCACACCGTGCGATCGAATCTATTACTTTGGACCGTGACGCTGCACACACCAAAGACGAGTTGATGCCTAAGTACGCTGAGCTTGTTTATAACGGTTACTGGTGGTCGCCAGAGCGTAAGATGCTTCAGGCAGCAATCGATGCAACTCAGGAATACGTTAGCGGTAACGTTCGCTTGAAACTGTACAAAGGTAATGTGGTTGTTGTTGGTCGTAAGTCTGAGAACTCTTTGTTCGATGAAAGCATTGCAACGTTCGAAGACGATGCAGGTGCATACAACCAGAAAGATGCAGAGGGCTTCATTCGTTTGAACTCACTTCGTCTGCGTATTGCATCAAGCAAAGGCAGAAATATGTTAGACGACTAAATCCCGATTTAGTGTTTAACCTGAAAAGCCTCCAGTTGGAGGCTTTTTTTATGGATTCATTTCAGCATCTTTTCTTCAATTAAGATGCTGTTTCCCTCGAATTTCGGCAGGAGTGGGCTATATTCCTAAGTGGGGAGGAAGCCTACTTGCTGAGATTTAAAAATAACATCGTTGCTGCGCTTGAAGCACTTCGGGTTCGAAATCAGATCCGTTTGATAACGTGGCTTTCTGCGATTGGCTTAATCGTCTCTATTGTTGTTTTATCGTTACTTGGCATTACGCTCCAAGGTTACCTTCATCTTCAAGAATCCCTTTTAAATGATGAGCGTTTATTAGCGGATATTCGATTTCAGCATTCCGAAGTACGGGCGGATATGGAGGGCTTTATTCGTCAGCCCTCGCCCAGTAAGGCTCGAAATTTCCAGAAGAAGCTCGTGTCACTCAAGGAAAAAGTAACGGATTTCACACAGCTCCCTCATTCCATTGATTTGGATATTCCTTTTCAGAAAATGCAAACCCAGTTGGGGTTGTATAAGAGCAGTTTTGATAGCTTATGGCAGAAATTCCAGGATATGGGATTGGGGTATGATCAAGGTTTATTGCGAGAGTTAAATCTGGAAGCCTTGAATCTAAAGCAAGAGTTGAAAAACCGGCAGCATCAGGCATTAGAGCTAGCGTTACTTGATATTCGTCAAAATGAAAAAGATTACTTTCTGACAAATTTGCCACTGTTTCTGGTGGGGATGAAACAGCTTTACGATGACTTTTTACTAACACTTGAACGAAGTGAGTTGTCTCAGACTGAACAAAATAATATTAGGGACAGAATCTATCAGTATTACCAGATTTTCGTGCGAGCCTCTTATTTAAATGCGGATGTACAACAAGCCAAATTGACGCTGGAAGCCAGTCATAAAGTGTTTGCTGAGAATCTGCTGGATTGGATGGAGGCGATCAGACAGCAGCTGGAAGATACCAAGGCGAGTCTTCAAGAGAGAATTGAGCTCTTTCTCATGCTGATGGTGTTAACTGCGGTGTTTGCCGGAATTGCAGTATTCTTGGCGGGCCGTTTTGTGACATTTACCATCAGTCGTCCAATTTCACAGATCGTTAAGAGTTTGCAGCGTTTGTCCGAAGGCGATCGCTCCTGTGATATTCCTTATAAAAAACTGGATAACGAAGTGGGGCAGATTGCTCGAGCTGCAGAGGTGTTTAAAGAGAGTTTGTACCAAGCGGAGAAAGGTGCGGTTAACGAAGCCCGTCGTAAGACGTTGGAAGAAAGCAATCAGCAACTGGAAATCAAGGTTAAAGAGCGAACGGAAGAGCTGGCGGTTCGCAATGATGATCTAAATGATGCCTTAGAGAAGTTGCAGATGGCTCAACACGAGCTTTTAGAACGTGAAAAACTGGCAGCGTTAGGGGCCTTGGTGGCGGGGGTTTCACATGAATTAAATACCCCGCTTGGTAATGCTTTAACCGTATTGACCTCATTGGGGGATGAAAGAAAGCGTGTGGTGAAGCTGTTTCAAAGTAAACATTTGAAGGAGAGTGACCTCATTACTCATCTGGAATACTGTGAATCTGGTTTGGCTCTGGCGGAGAAGAATTTGTATCGGGCCAGTGAACTGGTTAAGAACTTTAAACAAGTGGCGGTGGATCAGACCAGTGAAAGTCGTCGGTTGTTCAGTTTGAAAGAAGTGACCGATGAAGTCGTTGCGACGTTAACGCCAAGCTTTAAGCATCACAGCTTTGAATTTCAACTTCATATTCCTGACGATATCATGTTGGACAGTTACCCTGGGCCTTACGGACAAGTGATCAGTAATCTTATCAATAACGCTTGCTTGCATGGCTTTGATGGGCGTCCTTACGGGTCTATCCAGATCAGTGCAGTGGATAGGGACGATGAAGTCATGATTTTGGTCAGCGATGATGGCATTGGTATGAGCGAGGACATTCAACAGAGGATTTTCGAACCTTTCTACACCACCAAGCTTGGGCAGGGCGGCAGCGGCTTGGGAATGAATATCGTATATAACATGGTGACAGGGGTACTAGGCGGCAAGATACATATTTTCAGTCATCAAAATAAAGGGACTCAGGTGGAGTTAAAGCTGCCGAAGAAAGCGCCTGAGTCCGACGCTTTGGATCAGGCCATGATCATAAGTTAACGGCTTATTTCGGATAACATTTGCGCGTTGCGTCCTTTCCTTTAAAATAGCCGCTTCATAAATCAGTGGTTACTTCATGAACGAGTCAGATAACAACTCCGATCACATCTCAGAGCGTGCTTCAGATCAGATATATTCGACGCCTCAAGAGCGTATTCGTGACTTTGTGTTTGATGAGAACGTGGCCAAAGTGTTTGAGGATATGATTTCCCGGTCTGCACCTGGCTACAGCACAATTGTCTCTCATATTGGTGTGATGGCCAGACACTTTGTTCAGCCAAACACTCGTATCTATGATCTAGGCTGTTCTCTCGGCGCCTGTTCGTTAGTGATAAACCAGATGGTTGAGGTGGATGGCTGTGAGTTGATCGCTGTGGATACGTCTGAGGCGATGGTGTCTCGATGTACTGAAAGCCTCCAGAAAGCCGGACATCGTTTTCCTGTGAGTGTTCAGCAGGCTGATATTCTTGAGTTAGACATATCCAATGCTTCTTTGGTGATCTTGAATTTTACTCTCCAGTTTATTGAGAAAGGAGTTCGCGAAGCCTTACTCAAGAAAATCTACGACGGTCTAGTCGATGGTGGCGCATTGGTGTTGTCGGAAAAATTGGCATTTAACCATAATTCCGAACAAGAACTGATGATCAAACTTCACCATGATTTCAAGCGTGCTAACGGCTACAGCGATTTGGAAATTGCACAGAAACGTGCTGCGATTGAGAATGTGTTGATTCCTGAGACCAGCGGTGAGCATATTTGTCGTCTGGAGAAAGTTGGTTTCTCTAACGTCTATTCCTGGTTCAGATGTCTTAACTTTGCATCTTTCCTAGCCATCAAATGAGTATGACTTTCAAACTTTTGATTTCATGAATAGATCCTTCTGAGCTGTTATTGCTGAATTAGAACTACTGAACCGTCATTGCCGAACTAGAACTGCTGAATTATTAGCGCCAAACTGTTTTTTATTTGCCTTATGAAAATTACCTTCGAAGATCTTCTGGAACTATTACCTGATACCCCCATTGCTCGTTTGGCTAATGACCTACCTGAGAAAATTGCACATGGTTTGTCGGAGCAACGTTGGGCAAATCTTAAAAAGTGGATACCGGAAGTAGAAAATCTTCCTGACTTCGGTGACGTGGATTTCGATTTGAATGCTCATGATCTGGCAATCGGGAAAACGCATCCGATTTCCGAAGAGCAAAGAGATGCATTACGCCATCAATTGAAGTCGTTTATGCCGTGGCGAAAAGGCCCGTTCAGTGTGATGGGCATTGATATTGATACGGAATGGCGTTCGGACTGGAAATGGGACCGAGTGTCTCCACATATCTCGCCACTGAAGTATCGTTATGTACTGGATGTAGGGTGCGGTAGTGGTTATCACTGCTGGCGTATGGCCGGTGAAGGTGCAAGCATGGTTGTTGGGATCGAGCCTTCGCCTTTATCCAACATGCAGTATTGGTCAATTCGTCATTTTATTGGTGCCAATAATGTTTATATGTTGCCTTTGACGCTGGAAGAAGTCCCGGCAAACGTCGCTGGTTTCGATACGGTATTTTCTATGGGGGTCTTGTATCACCGACGCTCACCTATTGATCATTTGTATCAATTAAAAGCCTGTATGAAGCAGGGAAGTGAGCTGGTTCTTGAAACCTTGGTGGTGAATGCTCCGGAAGGTACAGATCCTTTGGGATACAGTTTGGTTCCGGAAGATCGTTACGCTCAGATGCGTAATGTGTGGTTCTTGCCAACCGTTGAAACCCTGACGCACTGGATGCAACGCGTTGGTTTTAAAGACATCAAAGTGGTCGATGTGGATCAAACCTCTCTTGAGGAACAACGCACGACGGAATGGATGAATTACCAGTCATTAAAAGATTTTCTTGATCCGGACGACATCAATAAAACCGCTGAAGGCTATCAGGCTCCGACGCGCGCAACCTTCGTTGCCCGTTTATAAGAAGGCTGTGAATAAGTGCCGTTCGTTAATGATTATTCGTTTTGGCATTGTTAGATAATTAATGCTGTTGAAAGATAAAATTGTAGGTTCGGTTAAGCTCGAATCACTCACATAAAGAGGAGAAACCATGTCATCAGGTCGTGGGTTAGCGTATCAAGTTGTTCCAGTTACAGCCTTTGAGCAAAACTGTTCGGTTATATGGTGCGAAAACACAAAGAAAGCCGCAGTGGTTGATCCTGGTGGCGATCTGGACAAGGTCATGGCAGTGATCAATGAACGTGGCTTGATCCTGGATAAAATTCTTCTGACGCATTGTCATATCGACCATGCGGGCGCTACTGCAGACCTGGCTGAACAAGCGAATCTGCCAATTGTTGGGCCTCAAAAAGAAGAGCAGTTCTGGATTGATATGTTGCCTCAACAAAGCATGATGTTTGGTTTCCCTCCTGCAAAACAGTTCACCCCGGATCAATGGCTAGAGCAAGGGGATACGGTTCAACTGGGCGACCAATATCTGGAAGTTCGTCACTGCCCGGGCCATACGCCGGGTCACGTAGTATTTATTCATCACCCTTCTAAGTTGGCGATTGTGGGCGATGTGCTGTTTAACGGTTCCATCGGTCGTACCGATTTTCCGAAAGGCGACATGCAGACGTTGGTGAATTCCATTCATCAACAGCTATGGTCGTTGGACGATGACTATGAATTCATTGCCGGTCATGGTCCGAACTCAACCATTGGCCATGAGCGCATGCACAATCCGTTTGTGTCTGACCACAGAGGTTAATGTGGTCAGGTGGTAATCATACTGAGCCAGTCACGTGACTTCGTTACTCATAGAGCATGGTTTAAAGCATTGTCTTTAAACCATGCTTTAACGATATTTTTTAAATTTATTTTCTAAAACCAAGGTGTTTATTAGAAGGTCTTAACTATAGATCTTTTGAAGATCGCGTTCGTGCTTGGCTAACCTTCCGCATAGGTTCTGATCACTGACGCACGTTGCGAAAAGCCTTGATACAGCCCCACAAATAAGATTTTTGATGTGGCCATAATCGGCAATGCCAAAATGGTTCCTACAATTCCAAACATACTGCCAAAAATAATGACACCTACAATCACCACAAACGGGTGAAGGTCTACGGCATTGGCAATAATTGTGGGGATCACCACCAGGTTATCGAAAATGTAAGCCACACCAATCACAGCAACGGCCGCCCAAACATAATACACATCGAAGGGTTGGATGCTCATTGCCAGCATTAACGGTGGCATTAGGGCCAGCACCGGGCCAAGGTAGGGAATGATGCCAAACAGTCCCGCAAAGACTCCGAGCATGACTGCAGATTCAAAACCGACAATGAAGAACCCTGTTGTTGCTACGGTAGCAAGAATACTGGTTTGGATGATGACCCCTTTGATGTACCCCTGAAGCTGGCGGGCGACTCGATAATAGATCGACCATCCCATTTCGAAGTATTCGTTCGGGAGCAGCGACAGTAGGCGGTTGCGAGAGGATTTATAGTCTCTTAATAAAAAGAACACGATAAAAGGGACGAGCAGTAAAGTGCCGGAGATGTCTAACAGAATGTTCGACCCTTGAATAATGACATCGAGATTTAATTCCGTATTGGCCCCTTGAAGGTACTGACTGATACTGGCTTCATCCACTTGTATGCCTGATTTTTCTAGTAAGAACTGAAGCTTTTCAATCCAGGCGTACAGGGTATCTTTCAAAATACTGAACTTCTGTTGAAGTGCCAGGATTCCGTCCAATAGCTTGGGAAATCCAATGAAGGTGAACACCGTACTGAGACCGGCCAGAATGCACAGAATGATGGTGGCCGAGCTGGCAGGGCTTAATCCTCGGCCGGTCATTTGGTTATTGACCGGTTCTAATATGGCATAGAGGGTAAATGAGACGAGCAATGCGAAGATCACAGGCTTAAATAGCCAGGCGATCGTAATCAGTAGCGCCGTGATGAGAGCAAAGACCAGACATGCCTGAAAGGAAGGCCGAAGTAGCCAACTAGGCATCGTTTTGCTCCTTGGGAATGTCTGTTAACTTAGCCGAAGTCTCCAACGGTTCTTGCTGGCTAATGGCTTCGTTGCTTAATCGCAAGCGGGTAGCCAGAATGCTTGCCAGATTTCTCATCAGTCGGGCGCCGTCCACCGGGTATCTATCTGTGAGTTCGTCCAGATTCTGGCGTAAGAAAAAGATCAACTCTGTGGAACCGACGGCTATGGCATTGGCTGTTCTTGGTTCGTCGACAACGAGTGCCACCTCACCAAAAAAGTCTCCTGCATCCAGACGCGCCAAGTTCCGATGATGGGAGGTAATGTCCACCTGACCCGATAAAATCAAGGCCGCACCAATCCCTGTTTCTCCTTGATGGAAGATGACCTCTCCATCTTGATAGCTTCTAAGGTGCATATCGGGAACGAGCGCACGGCAATGCTTTCTGGATATCTTTCGGAACAATGGCGTTTTCAACCAGAGATCCGCGATGCGCTCATCCATTTGGGTTTGTTTACGAAAGAAGTTGTACCAAAGCGGGCTTTTGTTTGAGTCCATACTTATCTCGTCATAACGCCATAGGGTTTTTTAGTACCATATGGTTCGATTCTTTTTACAGCCTTTCACCCAGGAAGTAATCCTTTAGGGTTTGTTCTGCGTGTTTCATCCACTGATTCAATTCCGCAGGTACGTGGCTGTCAGGGTGTAGTTGTCGTCTGAAAATTCTAATGCTATCGATGACTTGGAAAATTCCGTCTTGAACCAGGGCGCCAATTTCCATGATCAGATCGTCATCTTCGGTGGCCATTTTCATTGTTGTACTGCCTCTGAGGCGGTCAAGACCGGCGTTTACCATCGCTAAATCAATGGACAGTAATCGAAATTTAAGGCGCTGAGCGGCGGTGCTGCTGGCAAATGGGTTTTGAATGTTATCCAGTACTTTTTGACCGCTGGTTATGCAGGCAATGAGCTGATCGTAGACTTTGTGGACCTCATCAGCATCTCTCGGTAGTTCAAAATCAGAAGAGGCACTCTGCCAACTTTCCAATATCTTAATTAAGCACTTCGAGGCTTTGTCGTTGAGTTGTTGGCCCATGTGGGTTTTGAGAACTGTCGCGGCATAATGATACCCGTGACGGGTATAGATACTGATGGCACACTCCGTGGCTGCCAGTACCTGGCTCGCCAGCGATAATTGGGCTTCGTTCTTTGCAACAGGGTAACCGCTGCCATCCAGGTGTTCATGATGTTCCAGTACCAGACGCGCAATGCTGTCCTGGTATTCCGGAAATCGTTCGAGAATCCGATGCATGATGATCGGGTGACTGGCAATGTGCTGTTCTTCCTGAGGCGTAAAGATGTGATCCCGATTTTGTAATTCTTCGCTGAGGTGCATCATCCCGAGATCATGAAGCATGGCTGCTGTCGCCAAGTCATCGCACTCAATCAATGGAAGCTGCATCATGTCTGCCACGCAGAGGACGGCATAAGTAAGCAACATGGAGTGTTCAAAAAGATCCGGCTTACGCTTGAGACAGACAGTGACTTTGTTTCGCATACTGGTATTCAGGCGAAGACGGGCAAACCCCCGGATAGGAAGATCCCGGTTGTGTAAAAAGTCCAGTGATGCCCGGTAGTGTGGATTTTCTTTGAGAAATTCCTGGCATCGTTCCATCAACGCCGATCCATCCAAAGTATTTTGGATATCAATGACTTGATCTACGTCTTTACTTAGGGCGTGCTGCTGAAGACGGGCCAGAAGTTTTTTATTTATCTTTGCGCCTTTGGGTAACAGCATTACTCCCTTGGCACTAACGATGTCTTCGCTGGCAGTAACCACATCCGTTTCACCCAAGTCGGTTACGTGGCCTAAGTACTGGTCATTGGTTGTATTGGTGGTCATCAATGGTTCCTTTCTGTGATGGCCTGATGTCAAACAAGATGCTTGTTTCTTCAATATAGTGCATATATTCAACCTCGCTTTTTGATTTGCATTTTCATAAAGATAAGTATACTGTTTTTATGTACAGTATTTTATGGTTTATTCATTATGCAAGCACATGCAATAAAAGGCCGTGGCGTTTCTGGTAATCCTCATAATCGATATCACTCATTGCATTCCGTAGGGGATGATGGAGATGTCGGAGAAATAAAACTTTTAAGTACTGATATTATTGAGCAAACAGCGAAAACGGTTATTGCCAGAAATCAATCACCTGACGTTCCTCATAGTCAATCAGTTAATCCATACGCCGGCTGTGAGCATGGCTGTGTCTATTGCTATGCCCGACCTACCCATGCTTACCATGATTTATCCCCAGGGTTAGACTTCGAAACCAAAATCATTGCCAAAACCAACGTCAGTGAGTGTTTCTCACGAGAGATTTCGAAAGAAGCATACAAAGCCAAGCCTATTTTGATTGGTGCCAATACGGACCCTTATCAGCCGGTTGAACAGCGTTTGGAACTGACCCGACAGCTGCTGGAAGTGTGTCTGGAAAAGTCACACCCCGTGAGCTTAATCACCAAGAGCGCCTTGATTGAACGGGATCTTGATCTTCTTGAGCAGCTGGCGCAAAAAGGGTTGTGTTCGGTTCGAATTTCCGTCACTACGTTGGATAATCAACTGAAACGAAAGATGGAGCCGAGAACTGCTTCCGGCCAAGCCAGATTAGCGGCAGTGTCAAAATTGGCTGAACGAGGCATTCCGACCGGAGTGCTGGTAGCACCTATCATTCCTTCTATTAATGACAGTGAGTTAGAAGCAATTCTAGAAGCGGCTAAACATGCAGGGGCCATCTCAGCGACTTATATCTTGTTGAGATTACCGTTGGAAGTGAAAGAGCTGTTTAGCACTTGGTTAGAGACGCATTACCCTCAGCGCGCAAAACACGTATTGAGTCTGATCAGTCAAAGCAGAGGGGGGAAACTGTACGATTCTTCTTTCGGTCAGCGAATGAGCGGCGAAGGTGTGTTTGCCGATATGATTTCGAAACGCTTTTTACTGGCTTGTAATAAGTTGGGTTTAAAGGTTGCGCATTCCGACAAGCTCAATTGCGACTTGTTTTCGGCATCAAAGCCTAATCAACAAATGAGCTTGTTTTAATAAAAAACTATTGCTTCTAGAGAAATAATTAATTTTATTTAAATTGGAGTTGCTTTGATAATGAACCCATCAAATCAATCGATGGGGAGTGTCTGAAATGCAACGTATTACTATTTTTGGTCGTGAGGGATGTGGTTTCTGTAAGCGCGCGAAAGAGTTGTGTGAAATGCAGGGACTGAACTATGTCTATGTGGATATTCACCAAGAAGGTATTTCCAAAGCTGATCTTGAGAAAACAGTCGGTAAGCCTGTACTGACGGTACCTCAGGTATTTCACGGTAAGGATCACATTGGTGGCTTCACAGAGCTTAATGCCTTTGTAAAGCAGCAGCTTGCAGCCTAGATGACCTGATGACTACTTTAAACTGTCTGCACTTGATCGTGAATGAGGGGTAGGTGTAGGCAGTTTTTGATTGGGACGGCAAATTTGAAATGATGAGCTGACGACCTCAAATGAAGAATATTTGGGCATTGTTGTCGGAATGTGTACGGTGTTGAATAAAAAATTGGAGCTTGCTACTTGAATTATCAAAGTGAGACTATAAATAGAGCATGAGTTCCGACGAGAAGCCCGCCTTTTTGCTTTACTCTATATCATAAATTCATTTCCGCAGTGTGCGGACACACCAAATAGAGAATAATTATGTCTATTTCCAATCAAAAAGTTGTCACTATGGACTTCAAAGTTTCTGATACTAACGGACAAGTATTGGATTCGTCAGAAGGTGCAGAGCCGTTAGTGTATTTGCATGGTGCACAAAACATCATTCCTGGCTTGGAAGCTGCGCTTGAAGGCAAAAACGTTGGCGATTTCGTAAAAGTAGAAGTGGTTGCGGCGGAAGCCTATGGTGAGTACCACGATCAAATGGTTCAGCAAGTACCGATGGCAGCATTTGAAGGTGTTGATCAGGTAGAACCAGGTATGGCGTTCCACGCAGAATCTCCAGACGGTCACCCAATTCAAATCATTGTTACTGAAGTAGAAGGTGACATGGTAACGGTTGATGGTAACCATCCGTTGGCTGGCAAAGATCTTGTGTTCGAAGTAACTGTTCAAGACGTTCGTGAAGCGACTGCTGATGAACTGGAACACGGACATGTTCATGGACCTGGTTGTCACCACTAATACGTCACCATCAATAGATTCCAGGTTATCACTGGGTAGTGGACAGAACTGCTACTAGTGACGCATCGATATTTAATTGAGTACGTTAGGAAGGTGGATGAATATCTCTTCTCCAGGCATTGCAGCTGTGTTAAGTCTGATTCTTCCAGGTTTAGGGCAGATCTATAACGGTCATTTTTGGCGGGCCATCTTTTGGTTAATCATCACTCCTGGTTTTTGGATTGGGTCTGGTGGTTTCTTAGGTTGGATTTGTCATTTAATTGCCTCCTACACCGCCTATCAAAAGGCCAAAGAGAAGCAACTCTTAGAGCTGGACGGTAATGTGCCTGATTAACGAATATCGATGCTAAAACAAAAAAGGCTGCCTATGTTGAGCAGCCTTTTTTGTGTGTCGCGTTCTTGCTAATTCAGAAGGGCGCTGTTTTGTAGGTACTGATTTTAGGTTATTTAGTTCTTACCTGAGAGACATGCCCATCTGGAAAAGTACTTACTTGAAAAAGTACTTACTTGAAAAAGTACTTACCTGAAAAAGTCCCTAGCTGAAAAAAGTCCCTAGCTGAAATCAGTATCTACCCCACGACGTTTCTAGATTCGATCCCTGTGAAGCTGGAAACGCAGGTTCGAGCTGGTTACCGTGCTGGCTCCGGTATAGAAGAACGACAGTAGCCAGATCGCTTGAACACCCAAAATCACTTCAGGGCTCCAAAGGAACGACAGGCCCGCAGCCAGATCTGCCTTAGCGGCTTCAGGTGCCGGGTAGAAACTCATAAACACGGCTGTGTAGATGACGGCAACTACGGTCATGATCTGATAAGGAGAGATTTTGCTGTCACCTCGGTGATCGGCACGTAGCGTTTCTGAATACAGTCTCCAGAACTGAGTGAATACCAGCGTAAACATCAGTGCGAAGAAGTAATAGCCCTCAAGGAAAGTCATCAAACCAATCAATCCACACATTACGTAGAGTACTGATGTGATGGCCTGAATCGGTAATACCTGAACACCATTTAATTCAGAGGCATAGCAGGCTTTGCGTGTTTCACCGGAAAAACTGAAGCTCATTGGGCCGAATACTTTCTGAACCCACTGTGGTAGTTCATCCATACGTTTTCCGTAGCAGCAACCAAAGCTGACACAGGCCAGTCGACCTAAGCCTTCGCCAAAGCTGTAAGCGACGGAGATCGCAGCCATGGTTGGAATCAGAGATAATTCGCCATAATCCGCTAATAAGGTGTTTGCACCTTCAATCAGCAGAGGTGCTGCGATGATGCCAACAAAGGTTGCGCCACCAATGGTGAAGGTATGACTTTTTCCTTCGACAATTCGGGCCACCAGTCGGGCGGATGGCAAGCAAATAGCCAGTAGTAGGGCAATAACGACGGCCGTTAAAATCAGGGAGTTGCTGACCGATTCCATCATCATCACAAACAATAAAACCCCGATGGCTAATGAAGTGGCTGTGAATACACCGTAATAGGTGAGGTTCAGGCCAACCCACTCACCGTCTTCATTTTTCTTGAAAGGAATGGTTGCAAGAAACTGCCACCGTTCCTTAGTTAAGACTTTGAACATCCATGCTTGAAAGGCTAATAGACATGCGCCTAATGCCAGAACAAAAACAGTATTCATACTATTTTCCTCCATCTTTCGATGTCGTGTACGTTGGTAGAGAATTATCTAACGTGTTGGTTTGACCAAGACCGCTTACTTGGCGTTTTTTAGGATTAGCAGGCATTGCAATCAAGGAACGAACCGCAACATCGGTTTCAATCAGTGGTTGATTAAACGCATCATTGAAACGATTTTTAGCGTGTTCATTGCGTAGGTTTGCAATGATTTGTTCTGAAAACTGGATTCGATCTTTTTGGAAAATCAGCACATCGGTGCTGCTCCCAGGGTGGTAAAGACTTTTAGGTTGGCCTTTTTTCAGGAATAACCCGGGTTCTACATTAACGGGGCTGTCGTATTCCCGGTCGCTGTAGCATTGTTCGATCTCCCCGATCATCAAAGCAACTACTTCGATCATGGCAACCAAGCCAACATTACTACCACCCGGAATGTCGGTATCGATGATGGTCACTACCCGACGGTTTTTGGAGTAGGGCGTTACAACCTTAACGATGGCGCCTGGGTTGCAAGAATGGAAATGGCCATCAAGTTCATAGATGTCCACCACCTTGCCGGAGACCGGAACATGATTGAAGTGGTATTTGTCCGGCGTTAAACGAAAGATCGCAAAATCACCACGATCAAAGGCGGTAAGCCAGCGCGTCTTATCTTCACCGAGCAGCTCTTCAAACCTGAAAAACTTGTCTTTGATTAACAAAGGCGATTGATCATCAAAGGAACCGATCAACATTCGGGAGTCGGCAGGAGAGATAATTGCCTCTGATTCATCGGGCTGTGGACGACATTCCCAGTATTTTATTTTTCGCTCGAAGATACGTCGTGCTGTGGTAAAGGATTCTGGTGGATCGATGCATTCTTCGAGATTGACGCCACATTGCTTTAAGAACTTTTTATTGCCCAGTAACCGGGTCGTCAGAGCCATGTCAAAGTTCAAATGAGCAAGCAGCTTTGAGCTGAATGAGCCAGTCAATGCTTTAAATACAGTCGGCGAACGTTCACGGGCAGAACTGTAGAGCCACTGAATGATTCGATCTGCAAACAGAGTTTCATCAATGACCTCTGCATTTTTATCTATGTATTGGTGGTTCAGCATGCGTTTACATTTTCCTGATACTTAGTTTGTTCGTCGTTGGATTGCTCTGTTGTGTGGCTGTCTGCGGATAGATCACAATCCAGGAAGATAATCAGAGCTACTAGCTTACGAATTCTGTCGCTATTCAACGCTTCAGAAATCAGGTGCTGTTTGGTTTGGAATAACCATTCTGTCAGTTCTATCTCAATCTTCAGGCTCTGTTGGAGCTGAGTCTGATGCTCCGTTGTCATTGCTTTTACCTGAATGAAGATAGAATCCATTGCTTCGGCTAAGTGCTTGATTCTCAAATCCGTGCGGTAATATTCTTCGGCTTTGCTGTTGAAACGTTTACCGCTTAACTTAATCGGATTGTCATGTCTTTCCTCTTTGAGGATGTCACTCACCAATCTGTCCGAAACAGAGAAGTCACTGTTCAGTCGGCGCTCTAAGTCTGTGACGGTTTCCTCCAAGCCCAAACTGGTTATGAGTTCTTCACCTTCGGTCTTGATGAAATTAACCAAGGCTTCCCGGTAGTCTTTAAGTCGTACCGAATTGAACCCTTTGTTGCGGCGACTTTTCTTAATGCGCTTAGCCGATTGGAGTAGGGTGGTTAAGAACTGATTTTGTGTGTCTTGTTTGATCGAAAACTTCTTCAGTTGTACAGCGGCGGTAAAGAAGATTTGACGACGCTCGCTTTCAATCTCGGGCGAGTCCGGAATGTCCTTGTGGGTCACTTTCCCTTCGGCTATCAGTTTATAGGCCAACGCCTGAATTAAGATCTGTAAGTTAACAGCCTGGCCCATGTCGTGTTCGATGCTGTGGAACAGGGAGTAGTGACGCCCCTCAAAACCGCAGTAACCCATCTTATGGAATTCCCGGAGTTTGAAGAGAAGATACATCGACATGTTTTTGTCGAAGATACCCATTTTATCGAGGTCTTCTTTTAGCAAATCCTGATTGCCTAATTTTCCATCCAGTGCCGCATTTTCATCGGTGCTGAGCAGAGCGGCCGGGTAGTCAATCAATCGGAAATCAGGAACAAAATCCCCTTTTAAGCCCAAAGATGAACTGACCGTCTGATCAACCAGGTTTGGACCAAATGGAGTGATCGGGCGGCCAATAAATTTGATCTTGGCTTTGTTCTTCCAGCGACGCCAGAACATCCGAAGGTGCGTAAAATCTAATTCGTGAGGCAAGAAGCCCAGCGCGGTTTCCGGGTGGAATTGCTCAAAGTCGATGCGGTAAGGGGCCGCCGTATAGGTGCCTACGAACAACGGCAAAAAGTGTTCGGTAATTTTGATCACCAAATCACCTAACAACTTTTCGTGCGCTTCGTTGAATGCGTTTTGTTTGTCTTCAATAGCACGCTGTACTTTCTTACTGCCCAAACTGATGTGTGTGCCATTATTGGCCAAACTGATGTTGGAGGTGTTTGGCAGGATAATCAGGTTGGAGTTAATAATGCCGGCATCTCTCAGCTTAGCGACCGCATTCAAATGAGAACGGCTTAATACTTGATGGCACAAGGCCATGTAGGCGTGTTTTTCTTCGCCTTTATCCCAGCCAGAGAGGCAAGGACTCATAAATAAGGCACGATAGAAGTTATCCGAAATACAATCGTTTAATTGTTTCTGACGACTCGGTGGGTGAGGTGAGAAAAATATTAAGGCTTTCTGCTGGAAGTGTTCCAAGCCGAAGTGCTTGTTGGCGTACTCGGTTAATAGGTGAGTAAACAGAAAGCGGTGGGAGGTTTCTCGTGAGAGTTGGAAACCTAATCCTTTCTGTTTATCCAGATTCAGCACGGTGAATGAATGAGTTTCCGGTGAGGTGTTGTCGTTGGAGAAATTATCCACCAACTTCATACCCTCAGATCGAATGTATTCCGGCAATTCGTATTTCTCTGCCAGAATATCGGCCAGTGAGAGTCGAACCAGATAACTGATCGGCACGCGAACCCAGGGCTGGTCGTCTTCCATAAATAAGAAGTTTGACGAGTCGCTGCGTTGTAGATTCTCTTCCGACTTTTTGTCGGCTTTTAAATCGTAATTGAAAATCTTAAGGCTGTTGGTATTGAGCTTTTCCAGGGGAAAGCGTACCCAGCTGTTTTCCCAGACGTTGGACTCGTTGTTTAGATATTCATCCAATTGTTCTAATGCCGTGTCAGGAACATCCCCTGTTTTGGAACGACGGACGATATTGGCATAGTAGGATGAGTTTCTGATCGTGCAGGGTAGATCAACATGGTTTTTATCCCCCATTACGGCAACTTGGAGCTCGGTTTCTGAGCCTGCGGTAATGTCGTCTGCCGAAAAAGGCAGTGTCGAGATATCGTTGGAGTTGATACCTAATAATTCGCAGCAAACTTGTTCGTTGAGAAGCTCACTGTTTGTGTGAGTTTTCTTATCTTGCGTTAGCTGGATATAGGTCGGATTTTCATGGCTTCTGGACATCGTTTGTCCGACTCCTGTTACTGTTTTATTAGGAGTCTATGGCGATTATGTGTATGAAATTTGGCCGTTCGTTGAACAAGATGTGACACTTTCTTTTCAGAAAGATGACAGTGATTGTGTGGTTTTTTCTGAAAATCGTTTGGAATTAACGGGTTGGGAAATTATTAGGTAGAAGCAATAAGAGATGGGGATACCTGCTTCCTAAGAAGCAGGGATAATTCGGGCGGATTTGATGATATTTTCTTTAACCTGAAGAATTTCTATGTAGTAATTCCCCAGCTTTAGACTTAAGCTCGCGTCCGGTATGTATTCCAAATACTCAAGGATTAAACCATTGATGGTTTTAGGACCTTCAGTAGGTAATGCCCAGCCCAGAGCTTTGTTGATATCACGTATGGCCGCAGTACCATCGATGATGAAGGAACCATCGTCCTGCGGAGTAATGTCTTTGTTGAAGGTGGCGATATCGGTTGTAAACTCGCCCACAATTTCTTCAAGAATATCTTCGAGAGTCACGATACCTTGTACGTCTCCGTACTCATCCACCACAAGTGCAATACGTCGTTTCTCTTTCTGGAAGTTAAACATTTGGGTATGAAGCGGGGTACTTTCAGGAACAAAATACGGCTCACGCGTCGCTTGCATGATCATCGACTTGGTCAGTTGATTCTCATTTAAGAAACGGTTGATGCTGCGAAGATGCACAATGCCAACGACCTTATTAATGTCTGATTTGTAGACTGGCATACGGGTATGCTGGCTGTGTCGAATCTGTTCAATAATGTCGTTGATTTCCAAATCTAAATCGATGCCCACTACCTCATGACGAGGCACCATGATGTCATCGACGGTTACCTTCTCTAAATCGATGATTGAAACCAGCATGTCTTTATAGCGGGGTGAAATGCGCTGACTGGACTCAAATAAGACGGTACGAAGTTCTTCTTTGCTCAGTGCGTCTGTGCCTTCATCACTGCTTTTGATGCCTAATAGAGAAAGTAAAAACTTGGTGATTTGATTTAGTATCCAGATCACCGGATAAAGCACTTTCAATAAAAAAGACAATGCATACGAAGCAGGAAAAGCTATTCGTTCAGGATGCAAGGCCGCAATGGTCTTAGGGGTTACTTCGGCAAAAATGAGAACGACGATTGTCAATGCGGTAGTCGCGATGGCGATACCTGCATCCCCCCACAATTGAACAGCAATGATAGTGGCAATGGCTGATGCCAAAATATTTACGAAGTTGTTACCAACCAGAATGACACTGATCAGTTTGTCCGGTGTTTTCAGGAGTTTTTCGGCGTTTTTAGCACCACGGTTTCCGTTCTTGGATAAATGTTTCAAACGATACCGGTTAAGCGACATCATGCCGGTTTCTGAGCTTGAAAAGAATGCAGAGAGAATAATCAAAAAGACTAGGAATGCACTTAGAAGTGCGATGGGGTACTCGTTCAAGGAAAGTTAGACCTACTATGCAATTTTGTTGAAATTGTTAAGCACAAACGCTCATACGTCAAGAACTAGCTGGAATCTGAAGTACGAATTCCAGAACGGCTTTACTACCAAAGTAACCGATCAGTAAGAGTGCCCAGCCACCTAAGGTCCAACGAATCGCTTTTTTACCACGCCAGCCATAAATTTGGTGACCCAGTAGTAGGGTCCCGAAGACTATCCAGGCAATGATGGAAAGCACTGTCTTATGAACCAGATGCTGCTCAAATAAATCCTCAACAAAAATGACACCGGCAATCATTGCACCGGTGAGAAGGATGAATCCTGTCCATAGCATATTGAACAGAAGGTGCTCCATTGTTTGTAATGGAGGCAGGGTCTTAATAATGTTCCAACTGTTATGACGTTGTTTTAGTTTTTTATTCAGTACCAGTAACAAAATGGCCTGTAATGCCGCGATACTAAAGAACGCGTAGGAAGTAATTGAAAGAATAATGTGCCCGGCTAAACCTGGTGAAAGGTGGGTGAATGTTGGGCGATCAGTGTGCGTTGATAATACCGACCATAATAGGGCGGCAGTAGCTATTGGTGAAATACCGATAAACAAACTCAAAACTGGTTTTTTAAAGCCATTGAGGAACACCATTAGAGCAATCAGCGCGGCGACTAGTGATGAAATGTTATCGATGCTGATGTCCGGGCCGTGATCCGTCCGTATGCTGCTACTGCACAGAATGAAATGAACAAAAATGCCTAAGCCGAGTAACAGGTTTTGTTTATCCAGAGGTATACCGGATTTTCCATTAAGAATTCGCAGCTGTGAAACTGCAACACTTAAATAAATAATGGAAACGGCAATCGCCGAGGCAAGTTCCCACATATGCTCTTATCTTTCCTGTTTAACTTCGATTCTTACCTGAATACTTAGGGACTGATCTGATTGGGATCAAAAAACCACAGTAGTTTGTCACAGATAAGGGGTTTATAGAAGAGTCTTAATAGCTTAACAGGGGGGGAATCAGTTAGAATTGTCCTCAATCATTAAAAAGGTGTGTTTTTAAGCTATTTAAGCTCCTTGGTGTGTTAGGATTTTCGGGAGTTTGGAATCGGCTTTTATGCCCTTATTATCAGAGTGATTGATCATAGTTATTGGTTACTCGTTTGAATATAGCCGTATAAGGTAGACAGAGATTCATGTTTGAAAATTTATCCGATCGTTTAACGGACTCCCTCAAACACATTACCGGTCAGGCAAAACTGACTGAAGATAATATCAAAGGCACGTTGCGTGAAGTACGTCTGGCGCTGTTAGAAGCGGACGTGGCGTTGTTGGTGGTAAAAGACTTTATTTCGAAAGTTAAAGACCGTGCCATCGGGTTGGATGTGTCTCAACATCTGAATCCAGGTCAGGAATTTGTCAAAATCGTCCGTGAAGAGCTGGAAGCTCTTATGGGGGAAGCGAATGAAGACCTGAATCTGAATGCTCAGCCACCTGCCGTTATTATGATGGCGGGTCTGCAGGGTGCCGGTAAAACAACTACCGTTGGTAAGCTTGGTAAGTTCTTAAAAGAACGTCATAAGAAAAAAGTACTTGTGACGTCCGCTGATATTTACCGACCTGCGGCGATTAAACAGCTGGAAACGCTGGCAACGGATTTGGAACTTGAATTCCATCCAAGTACAGGTGATCAAGATCCTGTTGATATTGCAAATAACGCAATTGCAGATGCCCGACGTAAGCAGGCGGATGTTGTGATTGTCGATACCGCCGGTCGTCTTCACATTGATGAAGAAATGATGGGCGAAATTAAACGTCTCCATGCGGCAATCAATCCTGTAGAAACCTTGTTTGTGGTGGACGCCATGACAGGTCAGGATGCTGCGAATACAGCCAAGGCGTTTAATGATGCATTACCACTTAGCGGTGTGATTCTGACTAAAGTTGATGGTGATGCGCGAGGTGGTGCGGCACTTTCTGTTCGTCATATCACTGGTAAACCGATCAAATTTCTGGGCGTAGGTGAGAAAACCGATGCTCTTGAACCTTTCCATCCTGATCGTATGGCGTCACGTATTCTGGGTATGGGAGACGTTTTGTCTCTTATCGAAGAAGCAGAACGTAAGATTGATAAGCAAAAGGCGGAGAAATTCGCTAAGAAGATCAAGAAAGGTAAAGGCTTTAATCTGGAAGACTTCCGTGATCAGTTGCATCAGATGAAGAACATGGGCGGTATGACCAGTCTTCTTGATAAATTACCGGGCATGGGTAATTTGTCTCAATTGGCGGGTGATCATTTGAACGAAAAAATGTTCGATCAAATGGAAGCCATCATTAATTCAATGACGCCTCATGAACGTCGCTTCCCTGACGTGATTAACAATTCGCGTAAAAAACGTATTGCTACTGGTTCTGGTACCACACTTCAAGATATCAATCGTTTGCTTAAACAACATAAGCAAATGCAGAAGATGATGAAGAAGTTCAGTAAAAAAGGTGCTGTGGCCAACCTAATGCGCGGCATGGGAGGCATGTTTGGTGGCGGCGGACCGGGTGGTGGTATGCCGCCGGGCGGGATGCCTCCTGGTGGAATGGGCGGTGGAATGCCTCCGAAGTTCTAACTGGCAGGCTTGTCTAGTTGATTCTAAAAGCCGTAATTCTACTGGATTACGGCTTTTTTGTTCTGAGTTAATCCGACTGTTTTTACCCTTTATAAGAGCAGTTTAGAAATTAGTTTCTTTTGTTTGAGCGTTCGCGTAGAATACGCGCACTTATTTTACTGGGTATTTCAGGCCTCGCTAAGTCCGAAGTACCTTAAAACCAATGGTAGGTGATATCAAAGCCTCCCGCAGATAAAGGATCGATAACTTATGGTAGTAATTCGATTAGCACGCAGCGGTTCTAAAAAACGCCCTTTCTATCACATTTCAGTAGCTGACTCACGTAATGCACGTGACGGTCGCTTTATCGAGCGGGTAGGGTTTTTCAATCCAGTCGCTCGTGGTCAGGAAGAGCGTCTTCGCATTGATAATGAGCGCGTTGAATACTGGGTATCTAAAGGTGCTCAGCTATCTGATCGCGTTGCTAAGCTAGTTAAAGACTCTCAGAAATAAGAGTTAATTAGCAAAGCAAACTAAGTAATCGCGGTACCAGACTGAAAGATTCTACTATGTCCAAAAGCACTGAAAAACCTGTCTCTATAAAGACGGTTAAACTCGGAAAAATTACCGGTGTCTTCGGTGTTAAAGGTTGGGTAAAGGTGTATGCCTATACTGATCCGATGGAAGGAATCTTCAACTATCAGCCTTGGTATCTCAATCTGAACGGTCAAACTTTGGCGGTTGAGGTTGAAAAAGGCCAGCGACACGGTAAAGGCATTATCGCAAAGCTGGTTGGCTATGATGATCGTGATCAGGCTGCGAGTTTAGCTGGAAGTATGATTGAAGTGACTTCCGATGAGCTGCCTGAGTTAGAAAGTGGTGAGTACTACTGGCATCAACTTGAGAAACTGAAAGTTCTCAGTGTTGCTACAGAAGGTGAACCTGTATTGCTCGGCAAGGTTGCAAACCTGGTTGAAACAGGCTCAAACGATGTGTTGGTAGTTAAGCCATGTTCTGGAAGTATCGATAAGAGAGAGCGTTGGGTGCCATATTTGCCTGACCAGTTTGTACTTAATGTCGATCTTGAAGAACAAACGATTACCGTAGACTGGGACCCAGAGTTCTAGGTGTTTATTCAAACCAAAGAGCTAATAAAAGGTTTAGTCAATGCAAAGTAAGTGGATCGGAGTAATTTCTCTTTTCCCTGAAATGTTTTCAGCAGTGACTGAGCATGGGGTGACCAGAAGGGCATGTGAGCGCGACTTGTTAAGAGTCGATATTTGGAATCCGAGAGATTTCACTCATGACCGACATAGAACCGTAGATGACCGACCGTATGGTGGTGGTCCTGGCATGTTGATGAAGGTTCAACCTTTACAAGATGCAATCCATACAGCGAAAGCTGAAATGGGTGAGGACGCCAAAGTTATCTACATGTCGCCTCAAGGGCGACCGTTAGATCAGGACGGGGTTAAGTACCTCTCTTCAATGGACAAGCTGATTATTGTGGCGGGTCGGTATGAAGGCATCGATGAACGGGTGATTCAAACCGAGATTGATGAAGAATGGTCAATTGGGGACTATGTTTTAAGTGGTGGCGAGTTAGCTGCAATGGTAATGATTGATACAGTTACTCGTATGATCCCAGGTGCTCTAGGACATGAGCTGTCTGCAGAGGAAGATTCTTTTGCGACGGGATTGTTGGATTGCCCGCACTATACCAGACCTGAAGAGATTAATGGTCTAGAGGTGCCGAATGTATTGCTTAGTGGAAATCACGAGGCCATCCGCAAGTGGCGTTTGAAACAAGCGCTTGGACGGACCTGGCTGAGGCGGCCTGAGTTACTTGAACAGCAAGAGCTGGATAAAGAACAGAAGGCGTTGTTAGAAGAGTTTGTACGTGAGTCGGAATCTCCGGCCACGAAAAAGTAGGAGTTGTGTCATGAGTGGCAAAAACCCAATCATTCAGCAAATTGAAAACGAACAAATCAATAAAGAACTACCAGCGTTCGGCCCTGGCGACACTGTTGTAGTTCAAGTGAAAGTAAAAGAAGGTAACCGTGAGCGTCTACAGGCGTTTGAAGGTGTGGTTATCGGTAAGCGTAACCGTGGTTTGAACTCTGCGTTCACTGTACGTAAGATTTCTCACGGTGTTGGCGTTGAGCGTACTTTCCAGTCTTACAGCCCGCTAGTAGACAGCGTTGAAGTGAAGCGTCGTGGTGCGGTTCGTCAAGCTAAGCTTTACTACTTGCGTGAGCTTCAAGGTAAGGCTGCTCGTATTAAAGAGAAAGTGTAAGCTTCTTTTGATACGAGGGATTCAGCTTTCTAAGCTTGAATCACTTATCGAAAAAAGGCAGTCTGATGACTGCCTTTTTTTGTGTCTGTTGTTTGGGTAAATGGTCTTGTATGAATTCGGAAAACGATCAGATTATTGCTAATTATTTGGATGCTTTGTGGCTTGAAAAAGGACTGAGTGATAATTCTTTGGCGGCCTATCGAAGAGATCTTAAAGGGTTGGCTGAGTTTATAGAAAAGCTGGATAAAACATTGCTTCTGGTGGATCGTATTGATCTGATGGATTATTTGGGCAGTCGAATGAAGGCTGGTTATAAAGCTCGATCTACGGCTCGCATGATGTCCTGTCTGAGAAGTTTTTATCGCTATCTGATTCGTGAAAATCGAATTTCGGAAGATCCCACACAAAACCTGGAAAGTCCTAAGCTTGGGAGGCCGATTCCTGATTCTTTAACAGAAATGGAAGTTGACGATCTGTTGGAAGCGCCGGACATTAAAACCACGCTGGGTATGCGGGATCGAACCATGCTTGAGGTGCTTTATGCTACCGGCCTGCGAGTGTCAGAGTTGGTTGGATTACGACTTGAGCAAGTGAACTTGCGACAGGGCTTGGTACGAGTTATGGGTAAAGGGAATAAAGAAAGACTTGTTCCGTTGGGTGAAGAGGCGATGGATTGGATTGATCGTTATCTGGCTGAGGCAAGAGGCGAGCTTTTACATAACTTGTCTGAATCGGTGGTCTTTCCCAGTCAGCAGGGGCGTCCTATGACGAGACAAACCTTTTGGCATCGTATTAAACGGTATGCGATTGAAGCAGGCATAACCAAGCATCTCTCTCCGCATACCTTGCGACATGCCTTCGCCACTCACTTGTTGAATCATGGTGCGGATCTTCGAGTCGTTCAAATGCTATTAGGTCACAGTGATTTATCAACCACTCAGATCTACACTCATGTGGCCAGACAACGTTTAAATGAGTTGCACCAACAGCATCATCCGCGAGGGTAATTGTTTGGGTTATATAGGAACTATCGCTTCGCTAATAAGTCTGATAGGGTATGTTGAACAAGAATGTATTTTTTATTAAAGAAACGGATATATAAATGCAAAACTCTTCTCTTGTGAAAATTGGAATGTTAAATGTTGCCTTCATTAGTCTGTTGGCGGTTGGGGTAACTGGATGTGCCGAAGGTAAAATTGAGTCTGACTTGCAACAATCGCTTTCGGATATTGATAAACCAAAGCAAGAGGGCGAAATTACCGAAAAGTCAAAGAAAGCTATTCCTCAAACTGAAGTTGACTCTAACTCGCAACAATCATTTTCGGATATCGATGAACCAAAGCAAGTGGTCGATATTACCGCAAAGTTAAAGAAAGTAATCCCTCAAGCTACAATTGAATCTGTTTCTGAAAGTCCGATTTCAGGCTTGTATGCGGTAGAGGTTGTTGGGAATGGCATTATTTATATGTCTGAAGATGGTGGTCATTTCATTGCCGGTGATCTTTATCGTGTGGGGCCGAATGGCTTATCTAATGTTACTGAAGAAAAGATGAATACGGTTCGTGCTAAGGCGCTGCTTTCAGTTAAACAGGATCAAATGATTTCTTTTCCTGCTAAAGGTGAGGAAAAGGCTAAGTTAACCGTTTTTACTGATATCGATTGTGGTTATTGCCGCAAGTTTCATCAGGAAGTTCCTGAGCTGAATGAAATGGGTATTTCAGTAAGCTACTTGGCATTTCCTCGTGCAGGCATTGGTTCAAGCTCGTACGATAAGTATGTTTCGGTATGGTGTTCAAGTGATCAGCAAGCAACGATGAATAAGGCCAAACAGCGTCAGCCAATTGAACCTAAGACTTGTGAGAACCCTGTTGAAGCTCAATATATGCTGGGGCAGCAGGTGGGTGTAAATTCAACGCCTAATTTAGTGACTGAATCGGGTGAGTTGATTCGAGGGTATGTCCCAGCAGATCAGTTAGCTGCTCGTTTAGGTGTGAAATAAATCACCAGTTAATGCGTTATCGAGGCCATCATTTGATGGCCTTTTTTACGCTTGGAATAAATGTATGACCAGTGGTCACAAAATGACTTATGGTCATTTACCTTGGCTGTATGTTTCGATAAGCTGTCGTCTTTTCCTATTGTGAAAAGTCTTATTATGAAAACTTGTATTTTGAAAAGTTGTAGTTTGATAAAAGTAGGGGCATGACCATAGATACATCAAAGGTACAGAGCCGTAAGGAAAGGGAATTTCAGCGAAGAGAGCAGGAAATTCTGGAAGCAGCTAACGAACTGTTTGAAAAGGATACTTGGGAAGACGTAACTGTCTCTCAAATCGCGGAACAGGCTGGTATAGGTAAGGGAACGGTTTATAAGCATTTCAGCTGTAAGGAAGACATCTATGCACGAGTTGCGTTGAGCTTTCATTATCAGTTGATGGAGGTATTTCAATCCATAGACCAGGAGCAGGGCGTTTTAGGGTTTATGAGAGAAGCTATTTCAGAGTCGTTCCGTTTTTATCGGGAAAATAACGTTTGTGCCAAATTGAGCTCTTATTGTAAACGCATTGATTTTAAGAAACGTATTTCTCCTCATTTGCGGGAAGAATACGAAGCATTAGACGTTGAGTTTGAAACCTTTTTTGGGGGGCTTCTTGAATCCGGGATTGCAGAGGGCGTGATAAAAAATCAACCGATTATGCACTTGATGATTGGTTTGGAGGCCACGTTTGAAGGCGCGATCTCGATGATGATGAACGACTCATATACCGATTTTTCGGAACTAAAAGAAGATGAGTTTGTCGAGGTTATCACTGGTTTCATGATGAATGCACTAGCTGCGTCTTCTGAGAAATGAATACAAAAATCAAAAAATAACAGTCCAACAATGGAAGTTGGGTATTAGGGGGAAATATGAATAAGTCTATGTGGATAGCAATTGCTCTTTCAATTGGGCTCTTGCTTTGGGTGTTATCTGGCCCAGGACGTTCAACATCGGAAGTTACTCAAAGAGAAGACGCCCCGTTGATGAAAGTTCAGGTTGAGACCGTTGCAGCTGAATTTGTGGACATTAAAGTCAAGATGCAAGGTGAACTTTTGCCCGCCCGCTCTGTGGTATTGAGAGCAGAAACCCAGGGCCGAATTGCTGCGGTTGACGTAGATAAAGCGCAACCTGTTGGTTTGGAGCAAACGTTATTAACGATTGCTATGGATGACAGGGCTGCTCGATTGGACGAGGCCAAGGCTGAAGTTCTGAAGGCTGAAAGTGATCTGGAAGCCAATCGTAAACTGTTTAAACGTGGCCTTTTGTCCGCGAGTCAGTTAAATCAGGATGAAGCTAAGTACGCATCTGCAAAAGCACAGCTGAGTCAAATAAAGAACGAGATTGATCACACCCGAGTGAAAGCGCCCTTTGATGGCATCATTGATGACCGCTTTGTTGAGGTAGGGGATTATGTGAAAAGTGGCGATGACTTAGCGCGTGTATTGGATATTAATACGGTAAAAATGACGGGTTGGGTGCCTCAACAGCGAGCGGCTTCTTTGGCTAAAGGCCAATCAGTAACCACTACATTGGTAAACGGTGAAACTCTGAAAGGTGTGATCAGCTATGTGGCTCCGCAAGCCAATACTGACACCCGTGCTTTCAAGGTAGAAGTAACGATTAAGCCTGAGTCTCAAATCAAGTTGTTGGGATCTAGTGTCAGTGCGGAAATAACTACCCAGCGTCAAAAAGCGCATTTCTTATCAGCTTCTGTGATCAGCTTGGGAGCCAACGGTGTTCTTCTGGTAAAAGCGGTTACGGAGGACGCAGTGGTTGAATCCTATCCTGTGGACGTCATTCAAAGTGAATCCTCTGGCTTATGGCTAACAGGTCTGCCTGAGCAGGTCACTGTGATTACTATGGGACAAGGCTTTGTGGTTGATGGTCAGAAAGTGGAGCCTGTCGTAGTTGGCGAAGAGTCAAAGGATGAAACGGCCACCTCTGTTGAAAGTACAAACTCGGCCACAGAAGCTCAGAGCCAGTTGGAAGGTGCGTAGTCATGGCAAAACTCATTGAATTTGCTCTGCAAAAAAACAGGTCGGTATTCGTTATCTTCCTGTTCTTGATCATTAGTGGCATCGTTGCCCTAAATAGTATGCCGAAGGAATCAGAACCGGATGTGGCGGTACCTTACATCTATGTGTCGATGATTTATGACGGTATCTCCCCGGAAGATGCGGAGCGACTGTTGGTTCGTCCGATGGAATCTGAGCTGAAAAGTATTGAAGGCGTAAAAGAAATGACCGCCTTGGCCAGTGAAGGGCATGCGTCGGTCACGCTTGAATTTGATGCGGGCTTTGATAGTAAAACCGCTTTGCAGGATGTGCGAGAAAAGGTGGATTTGGCTAAGGTCGAGTTACCTGATGGTGCCGAAGAACCTGAAGTGCATGAAATTAATGTGGCACTTTTTCCTGTGATGACCATCGGTTTGTCTGGGCCTGTGCCTGAGCGTCAGATGCTGATGATTGCCCGAGATTTAAGGGATGACATTGAAGCGCTGGCCGGTGTTCTCGAAGTTGAAATTGGCGGTGAACGTGAAGAAATGCTCGAGGTGATTGTTGATCCTGTCATTTTGGAAACCTACAACGTCAATCTGGAAGAAGTGTTTAACATTGTGGGTCGCAATAACCAGTTGGTGGCTGCCGGGGCACTAGATACAGGCAGTGGTCGTATGGTTATGAAGGTGCCTGGTGTTATTGAAGAACCTATGGATCTCTTGGAACTACCGGTTAAAGTGCATGATGGTCGAGTTGTTAAGATCGGTGACGTTGCTGAGGTTCGTCGTACTTTCAAAGACCCGGAAGGATTTGCTCGTGTGAACGGGCAGCCTGCGCTGGCGTTGGAAGTGAAGAAACGGATTGGTGCCAACATCATTGGAACTCTGGATGAAATTCGGGCCTTAATTAAGACTAAGCAGGAATTCTGGCCAGCAGACGTGGAAGTTGCCTACATTCTGGATAAGTCTGAAGAGATTGAAGAGATGTTAACGGATCTCTTCAATAATGTGTTGAGCGCAATTGTGCTGGTGATGATTGTGATCATCGCAGCGATGGGCTTCAGATCTTCGGTAATTGTAGGAATGATGATTCCGGGATCTTTCCTGGCAGCCTTGTTAATCATTGATGCTATTGGTTTTACGCTTAACATTGTTGTCTTGTTTAGTTTGATTCTTGTTGTAGGGATGCTGGTTGATGGTGCAATTGTGGTTGCGGAACTGGCAGATCGCAAATTAAAAGAAGGTGAATCTCCGAAGGCGGCGTATGCCGCAGCAGCAACCCGAATGGCGTGGCCTGTTATTGCCTCTACAGCAACCACGTTAGCTGTTTTTATTCCGCTATTACCTTGGCCTGGGGTGATGGGGGAGTTCATGAAATTCTTGCCTGCCACTGTGATCATTTGCTTGATTGCAGCGACGTTAATGGCACTTGTGTTTTTGCCTGTGATCGGGGCTGCGATTACCCGGAAGAAGCAACAAGGCAGTCTTGATCAGGAGGTTTCTGCCTCCCTGATTACCCGTGGCTATGGCCGTCTGTTGGGTGTCCTGTTGAAAATGCCAGCCAAGTTCTTCCTTTTGGTGATGATTTTGGTGGTTACCGCTTATGCGTCTTACTTTAAGTTTGGTAAAGGGGCTGAGTTCTTCCCCGACGTAGAGCCAGACTCAGCGCAAATTCTTGTACGGGCTCGTGGTGACTTATCTATTTATGAGAAAGATGCACTGCTTAAAAAGGTTGAAGAGCGAGTGGTTGGGATGCCTGAACTACTCAGTGTTTATGCCCGATCATTTAACCGCGCTGCCAATGAAATGCCTGACGATACCATCGGTGCGCTGCAGTTTCGTTTCATTGACTGGCAGGACAGGCCCAAAGCGTCTGCGATTCTGGAAGAAATGAAACAGCGGACTCAGGACATTGCTGGCGTCGTGCTGGAGTATCGTAAGCAAAACGATGGCCCTTCTGGCGGCAAGCCAATTCAGTTGCAGGTTTCAGGTTGGTATAACGAAAGTATCACCGAAGCGGTGGATCGTATTGTCTCAGTACTTGGTTCAATGGACGGGATTAAAGACCTTGAAGATAACCGTCCATTGCCTGGTATTGATTGGAAACTGAATCTGGATCGGGAATTGGCCGCACAAAACGGGGCCGACGTGACCTTAACAGGCTCTGCGGTTCAGTTAGTGACTACAGGGATTCGTGTCGCTGGCTATCGTCCGGATGACAGTGATGAAGAGTTGGATATTCGTGTTCGTTATCCTGAAGAAGCACGTAATCTGGAACAGTTTGAGCAGATTCGTTTACGAACGGATCGCGGAATGGTTGCCTTGGGTAATTTCCTGACGTTAGAGCCTGACCCTAAAGTCGGCAATCTAACCCGTGTAGACAGTCGTCGTGCCATTACTATTCAGGCTGACGTGCAGGAAGGGGTGTTGGTTGCGGATAAGTTGAAGGAATTACAGAGTCAGCTCGAAGGTGTGACCTTTCCAGCAGATATTCGTATTAAGTTCAAAGGCGAAGATGAAGATGCAAAGGAAACTGGAGAATTCTTATCTCAGGCGTTTGGTACAGCCATCATTTTGATGCTTTTGATTTTGGTAACGCAGTTTAATAGTTTCTATCAAAGTATCTTGGTGTTGAGTGCGATTGTTCTGTCTTCTGCCGGAGTGGTGCTGGGGTTATTGGTGACAAATCAGCCCTTTGGCATTGTTATGTGTGGATTGGGTATCATCGCGCTGGCAGGAATCGTCGTAAACAACAACATTGTTTTGATTGATACCTACAACCAATATCGGGCCGCTGGATACTCTGCGTATGATTCCGCATTACAGACGGGAATGCTTCGTTTAAGACCGGTGTTTCTGACCGCATTTACAACCGTGCTGGGACTGATTCCGATGGTGATGTCGATGAATATTGATTTGATTAATCGCTATGTGGCTTTCGGCGCTCCTTCAACCCAGTGGTGGACTCAACTGTCGAGTTCTATTGCTGGCGGGCTATCTTTTGCAACCCTATTAACCTTGTTGCTAACGCCTTGCTTATTGGTGCTAGGAGATAACGTATCGTCCTGGTTTAAAGGTCTACGACGGAATTCCAGGTTGGTGAAGAATCGTCCGCTGGAAGTTTCCGTTAACGTGCAGTCGAAACCCAGACGGGAAGTGGTGTAATACCGTCTAAGGCCTGAATGTTCAGGCCTTTTTTATTTAGGGGGTAAGGATGTAAGTTTTGTAAGTAAATGCTGACTTTTGTCAGAAATTCTTAGTACGGAGCTAATATCTGCTATCTTCAATTAAAAGCGCTACTTGCGTGGGTGGAATACTCTTACCTTTGTCGACTAGAGATGGCAGGATGAAACAGACGGAAAAAACGTTACTTGAGCAAATGAAAATCAGTGAGTTTGAAATTGCTCAAAGGAAACACCTGTTTTCTCTTACTTCTGATGATATAAAGCTTCTCAAAGCCTCAAAACCTCTAATCGATCGAAACCTTGATTACATCGTCCAAAAGTTTTACGAGCTTCAAACTGAAAACCCTGAAATTGCCTTATTGATTGGTGATGCAGATACCTTGCAACGTTTGGCTCATGCTCAGCGTAAATATGTCGTGGATTTATTCAGCGGTTTATACGATTTGGAGTATGTAAATAATCGCCTTCGTATTGGATTGGTTCATAAGCGAATCGGGGTTGAGCCTAAACTCTATTTGTCTGCTATCTATACGCTTAAGAGTCTTCTGAACGAAGCCCTGAGAGATAATATACAAGATCAGGACATCAGGATAAATACACTCAATGCACTTGAAAAGTTGATGTATTTTGATATCACCTTGGTATTTGATACCTACATTCGTAGTTTGCTTTCTGAAATTGAAATCGAAAAAGAAAAATCAGATCAGTATGCGATGGATTTGGAAGAAAAAATCAAGGAAAGGACCATGCAGTTGGAGGAAATGTCCCGTACTGATCCTCTGACTGGTTTGCTCAATGTGCGTCACTTAAACGATACCTTGACCAGTGTTCTGAGGGCTGCACAAAGACGTTCCGAACCGGTTTGTTTTGCCTACATAGATATTAATGATCTGAAAAAAATGAACGATACCAAAGGGCATCAGTTCGGTGATGAAATATTGAAGATGTTTGCTCAGACGGTACGAGCGGTGTCCCGAGCAGAAGACAGTTGTTTTCGATATGGGGGAGATGAATTTTGTGTCATTTTGCCTAATTGTGAATCAGACGCTGCTATCGATATTTACAAGAAACGGCTTGAAGATGAAATTGAAAAACGCTCTAATTTTGTTAGCTACAGTATTGGTGTCATTCAAACTGGCCCGCAGGATTACTTGGAGACTGAAGAATTAATACGTCAGGCAGATGACCTGATGTACCACCGAAAAGAGCAGGCAAAGCAGCGACAAACCTCGTCTGATGTCCTGGAGTTAAGGCACAAAAAGTTGGCCGACTAAGATTTAACCCGGTTGTAGACTTTCTCATAAATGAATCGTCGGAACCATTTGTGTAATGGGGCTTGGTGCATTCTTGCGTGCCAGAACATCGAAACTTCCATTGGTGGAATCTCGAACGGGGGTTCCAATACTCTGAATTTTGTTTGATCTACATATCGCCTGATGAAGTGGCTGGGCAGCAGGATGATGTAATCTGTGCTGGCTACAACTTCGAGTGCAGCGAAAAAGTGGGGAACACGAACTGAGACATTTCTCTTGTGTCCCATCGTAGCCAAAATCTCATCAATGGCACTATTTCCACGACCCGATGGACTGATCATGATGTGATTGAGCGAGAGGTATTGTTCCAAACTTATCCGGTCTTTTATTGGGTGCTCAGCTCGAACTAGGGCTTTGAAATGGTCGTGAGCCAAGACTCTTTGAAAAATATCTTCCGGGGGTTTTTTAGTGCCTCCGATGATCAAATCGACTTTATTCTCTTCTAATTCGTTCAATAGGTTTGAAGGCCAGTCTACGGCTGTCAGTTGAACGTTTGGGGCTTCCTCAGCGAGTAGAGGAATTAGCTTAGGCAACAGCGTATGAGTTCCGTAATCCGTGGTTGCCAGACGAATCGTCCCTGTGTGTTTTTTAGGATCAAACACTTCCGGTTCAAGAATATTGCTGACTTGTTGGAGAATGGCTGTGACGGCCGGTTCCAAACGTTCGGCCTTGTTAGTCAGTGCCAAATGTTTTCCGGATTTCACAAGAATCGGATCATCTAATGCATCTCGTAGCTTGGACAGTGTTCTACTTACAGCCGATTGGGTCAGATTCAATTGTTCAGCGGCTTTGGTTACGTGCTTAACTTCGAGCAGAACACTTAATGTAACCAGAGCGTTTAAATCAAATTGTCTTAATGTTTTGAGATTGATCGACATAGCTGCTCTGCTCACTTTCTTAATGATGTATTGTAATGATTATAAATCATGGGTGTGATTATTATAATGAATTTTATTTATGGTCTTTTTCCGTAGAGAATGTCCTCTGAATTAATATCGCTGTCCACACTGGATACTAGAGAGGGTAATCACATGTCTGATGCGTTGTTTGAAAAGACTTTTGAAATTCGATGGGCGGATTGTGATGCCAATCAGCATATGAGGCACAGTGCTTACTCGGATTTATGTGCTCATACTCGAATTGGTTTTTTGGCTGAAATTGGTATGACCTCTCAATGGTTTAAGGAAAATGGTATTGGCCCGGTGTTGTTTAAAGAGCAAACCGAGTATTTCCGCGAAGTGTTCATTGGTGAGCAAGTCAGAGTGACTGTAGAGACAGGTGAGCCGACAGGGTCTAAGAAGTCCGTTTCTATTGTGAATAAAGTTTATAAACCAAGTGGTGAGTTGGCGGCGCAGCATCAAGTAGTTGTTGGTTGGATGGACGTAGCAAAGCGTAAAGTCGTTGAGCTGCCTGAAAAAATTCAGCAAGTATATTTATCTGATATTGATGCGTTGACGAAAAACGCCACCCAGATAGAAGAGTTGGCTTAATTCTTTCGCTTGTTCAAAAAAGCGTAAATGTTCCTGAGTTCTATTTAGCGTCGTACGTTTTGGCCCCTGATGGGGCCTTTTTTATGAATGTTCATTTGTATGAATATTTCTGGGATAGGTGTATCTGGCGCTTGGAAATTGTTGTTTTCTAAGCGTAGGTCTTTGCTTGAGTTGTAGCATTAGGAGCGATTGATAGGAAAGTGATGAACCTGAAGAGTTGTTCACCTTGTGTGTTATCGTGAACCATCACTCGGTTTTTGGTAGTCTTGGATTAAATTTTGGAATTTTAATAATGAGGTCTATTAATGTTTGTGTCAGGAAGACGCTACCTTTACTTGCTTTTTATCTGTTTGACTGTTCTCTCAGGTTGTAAGTCCCAAGCTATAAAGGAAAATTTCGCTCCAGAGGTTTCCTATGCTGATAGTTACATTTCAGTTCCTCCTTCTCAATCGCATTTCATTAGTCTATTGGTTAGTGGTGATTACCTTACTCTTGAACTTGAACTAGATGGTTATTATCAGGCATATCTAGATAATCCAATGAACGATCAAGCTCTAGATTGGGCATATAGCAGTTTTGAAGTGGATAATCTTGAGTTTCTAAAATTTTTGGACCTCTGGGTAAAAAATTCACCTAAAAATTATTATCCCTATCTAGCCAGGGGTATTTATTTTACTCATATGGGCGGGCTGTCTCGAGGGACTAGGTATGCCAATGAAACCTCCAAAGAGCAATTTTTTCAGATGGAAAAATACTTTGAAAATGCTTTAGCTGATTTTGAGAAAACTGAAAGTATTCGTGAACACCTACTTCCAGAGTACTGTGCTAAAAGTTATATCTACAGGGCTTCAAGAAGAGAGTTATCTCGGAGTGAGCAAAAGGCTAATCTTATTGCTTATGCCGATGGAATGCTCAAAGCTCATCCATACAGTTCTGTGATTCGTCACTGTTTCATGACAAGTTTGTTGCCAAGGTGGCATGGTTCTTATCCAGAGATGATTAGTCAGGCAAAGAGGACTAAATCTAGGTGGAATATAAATCCAAAATTAAAAAGTTTGTATTTCAGGGTTCCAATTGATAAAGCTGAGATGGAAGTGTCAATCGGAAGGTTCTCTAAAGCATTGGAGATCTTAGATAAGGTTTTAGAGTATGGGAATGATGCAGGCGTATTGGCTGCAAAGGGCGATGTGTATATGAGATTACGAGATGATGAAAAAGCAATCCAGTTTTATGAATTATCTCTAAAGCAGGACTTGTATAATTCTAAAGTTAGCTCTGTTTTTACTCCGTTAGTCTATAAGGTTGCAATAGATGAGTTCCAAGCAAATAGATATGATCAAGCGAGAGGGATGCTAGATAAAATATTATTCATTAATTCTACAGATCATTATGCTTTATTGTTATATGGTCGGAGCTTTATGTTGGAGCAGAGATTTAATGATTCTGTTGGGTATTTAAAACAGAGTATAGATGCAAACCCATTTTTTCAGCCAGCATGGCAATATCTCCTGGCATCTCTTGCTCAAATTGGAGATGAGGCAGGTTTAACAGAGTATTGTTTACAGGCTGCTGTAGTCTTTCCAAGTGTTGAGTGTCCCAAGATTGATATTCGAAGTTAAGTCTGCATTAGGTTCACATAACGACTATCGAACTAATAGTTGTTTCATGTAGAATAACCGCCTCTTTGTATCCAGATAATAAAAAAACGGAGTGACGTTTTGAAACCGGTTAGCGTTGGTATTTGTGGTTTAGGCACCGTTGGTAGCGGTACTTTCAATATTTTAAAACGAAATGCCGAGAAAATTTCTGGCCGTATTGGTCGTGAAATTGTGGTAACACAAGTAGGTGCGCGTCGTGATAATCCTACGTGCGATTTAACTGGTGTCGACGTAACTCGTGATATTTTTGATGTTGCAAAAAATCCGGCGGTAGATGTCGTTGTTGAACTGATTGGTGGCTACGATGTAGCTAAAGAATTGGTGCTAACGGCTATTGAGCACGGCAAGCATGTAGTAACTGCAAACAAGGCTCTGATTGCGGTACATGGTAATGAAATTTTTGCTGCGGCTGAGAAAAAAGGTGTTACGGTTGCCTATGAAGCGGCAGTAGCTGGTGGCATTCCTATCATTAAGGCTATTCGTGAAGGTTTGGCTGCGAATGATATTGATCACTTATCTGGCATTATCAATGGTACTGGTAACTTCATTCTGACTGAAATGAGCCAAAAAGGTCGTGATTTTGAAGATGTTTTGAAAGAGGCTCAGGAATTAGGTTATGCCGAAGCGGACCCAACCTTTGATGTAGAAGGTATTGATGCGGCACATAAGCTGACCATTTTGGCTTCTATCGCATTCGGTGTGCCGCTGCAATTTGAGAAGGCGTATACCGAAGGTATCAGTAAAGTAACTCCTCAAGACGTTAAGTTTGCAGACGAGTTGGGCTATCGCATTAAACATTTGGGTATTGCCAAGCTAACTGAGGCAGGTGTTGAATTGCGTGTTCATCCAACACTGATTCATGAGTCTCAGTTGATTGCAAAAGTTGATGGCGTGATGAATGCGGTTGCTGTTCATGGTGACGGCGTAGGCGATACCATGTACTACGGTCCTGGTGCTGGTTCCGAGCCGACTGCGTCTGCAGTAATCGCAGACTTGGTGGATTTGGCGAGAACCTTTGATGCGGATAACAATGCGCGTCCGGCTCACCTTGGTTTCCGTGCTGATAGTATCAATAATATCGGTGTATTGCCGGTAGAAGATGTGGAGACTTCTTACTATCTTCGTCTTCAGGTTCAGGATCACACTGGCGTAATGGCGAAGTTAACTCAAATTTTGAGTGAACGTGATATCAGCATCGAAGCAATGATTCAGAAAGAAGCCAAGGGCGGTAATTCAAACGCGACCGTTGTTCTTCTGACGCATGAAGTGAAAGAACAAATCATGAATGAAGCAATTGCCGCGATTGAAGCGCTGGAGTATGTGTCTGGTAGCGTTACTCGTATTCGTGCAGAGCATTCTGAGTAACTGGTTAACGATTTTTAGATTTACGAATTAGGTTTTTAGCATCATGGCGATGAAATATATTTCAACTCGTGGTAACGCACCTGAGTTAACGTTTGAAGACGTTCTACTGACTGGATTGGCTTCGGATGGCGGTTTGTATGTTCCGAAGGAAGTTCCTCAGTTCACCAAAGAAGAAATCGCATCATGGCGAGATCTGTCTTACGCGGAGCTTGCTCACAAGGTAATTTATCCGTTTGTTGAGGGTTCAGTAGACAGCGATTCTCTGAAGAAAATGATTGATGAGGTGTATTCAGGCTTTGGTCATAAAGCGGTTGCACCTGTACAACAAATTGATCATAACGAATATGTGTTGGAATTGTTCCACGGCCCAACTTTGGCGTTTAAAGACTTTGCGCTTCAAATGTTAGGTCGTTTATTGGATTACGTACTTGAGCGTCGTCATGAGAAAGTTGTGATCATGGGGGCCACTTCGGGTGACACTGGTTCAGCTGCGATTGAAGGTACTAAAGCCTGTAAAAATGTGGATATCTTTATTCTTCATCCACACGGTAAAGTGTCTGAAGTTCAGCGCCGTCAAATGACCACCGTTGAAGGCGATAATATTCATAACATCGCCATTGAAGGTAACTTCGACCAAGCTCAGGATATGGTGAAAGCGAGCTTTGGTGATCAGGCGTTCTTACGTGGTGAGCGTAAGTTGGTTGCTGTGAACAGCATCAACTGGGCTCGTATCATGTCTCAGATCGTTTATTACTTCTATTCTGCTCTTAACCTGGGTGCACCAGAGCGTCCGGTGGCTTACTCTGTTCCAACCGGTAACTTTGGCGATATTTTTGCGGGTTACATGGCTAAGAAAATGGGCTTGCCAGTAGAGCAGCTAATTATTGCTACTAATAGCAATGATGTTCTTCACCGTTTCATGAGTCAGAATCAATACGAAGTTCGTCCGTTGAAACATACCATCACACCATCGATGGATATTGCCGTTTCTTCGAACTTTGAGCGCCTTCTGTTTGATCTTTATGATCGTGATGGCGCTGCTTTAGCAGACTTGATGGCTAAGATGAATGCGAAAGAAGACATTGTATCTTTGGACGAGTCCAAGCTTGCGAAAGCACGTGAGTTGTTCGATAGCTATGCTGTGAACGAAGATGTCACCATCGAAACCATGCAGGAAGTGTATAACGAAACAGGTTATCTACTTGATCCGCATACTGCCATTGGTGTGAAAGCGGCTCGTGCATGTCGTCGTAATCCTCGAATTCCTATGATTACGCTAGGTACTGCACACCCTGTTAAGTTTGAAGAAGCTGTTCAGCGTGCAGGTTTTGATATGCCAGCGTTGCCACATCACCTTGCTGATCTGATGGATCGTGACGAGCGAGTGAGTGTACTTCCTGCTGAGTTGGACAAAGTCCAAGCGTTCATCGCAGAAAATACCTTTAAGTAATCGACGCTAGTAAATTCATTAGCTGAAATACTTATTCAAAAGCCTGGCCTCTTTGTTGTAAAACGGAGGCTGGGCTTTTTTATTTATCTGTTCTATTTATTTAGCTGTTCCATTCAACAATGTTAGCGGGCTTACATTCCAATTGTTATGAAGATAATTCAACGTTCACTTCCGCAGGTTAATCACAATTTGGGCCTTGTTTCTCCTTTGATAGAGAGGCTTTTATTAGCTAGGGGAGTAACGGATTCTGAACAAATGGAATTTAGTTTGAAGCGGCTCCTGTCTCCTGATGGGATAAAGGGCATAAACTCTGCTGCAATGATTCTGGCTGCGGCGATTATCAAACAGCAGCGAATTCTGATTGTTGGTGACTTCGATGCGGATGGTGCAACGAGTACGGCCCTGAGTGTTCGTTGTCTAAAGGCTTTCGGTGGAAGACAGGTAAGCTATCTTGTGCCTAATCGTTTTGAGTATGGATACGGCTTGTCCCCCGAGTTGGTGAGGGATGCTGTTCGGTTCTCGCCTGATGTGATTATGACGGTGGATAATGGTATCTCCAGTGTCGAAGGCGTGGAAGAAGCAAATCGGTTAGGGATAAAGGTGGTTGTAACAGATCACCACTTGGTGGGGAATGAATTGCCTAAGGCAGCAGCAATTGTCAATCCTAATCAACCAGGCTGCGAGTTTGAGAGTAAAGCAATGGCGGGCGTTGGGGTTGCCTTCTATACAATGCTGGCTGTTCGGCGTGTTCTCAGGGAACAAGGGTGGTTTGAACAGCAAGCACTTGCAGAGCCTAACATGTCGCAATTTCTTGATTTGGTGGCCGTGGGGACTGTTTCAGATTTGGTTCCTCTCGACCGGAATAACCGGATTATGGTTGCCATGGGGTTGGAACGTATCCGTTCAGGTCGAGCGATTCCTGGAATTTATGCGCTTTTGCAGGTTGCGAAAAGACTACCCAAAAATCTCACCAGTACGGATATTGGCTTTGCGATTGGCCCTCGAATCAATGCAGCTGGTCGTTTGGATGATATGTCCGAAGGGATTGAATGCTTGCTCGCAGATGATCCAAACAAAGCTTTGGAGTTAGCGGCGAATCTTGATTCGCTGAATCGAGAGCGAAAGTCAATCGAAACCAGTATGAGGGAAGAGGCCGAGAGATTTGTGGATGCTTTGGTTTCCTCTCAGGGCTTACCTAAAGGTGTTGTGGTTTATCAGCAGGATTGGCATGAGGGGGTTGTCGGAATTGTCGCTTCACGAATTAAAGAACGTTTTTATCGCCCGGTGGTTGCCTTTGCAGAGTCGGGTGAAGGTATCATCAAAGGGTCAGCTCGCTCTATTCCTGGGCTGCATTTGAGAGATTGTTTGGATCTTGTTCATAAGCAGAATCCAGGGTTGATTCACAAGTTTGGTGGTCACGCGATGGCGGCGGGATTAACCATTGGTGCAGGCATGGTCGATCAATTTCAAGTCGCCTTCAACCGGGTTCTGGATCAGCATTTTAGTCATGTGGATTTCCAGCAGAAGTTATTAACTGATGGCGAACTTGCTGCCAATGAACTGACTTTGTCGAATGCTGAATTACTGACGATGAAATTCCCGTGGGGGCAGCAGTTTGCAGAACCATTGTTCGAAGGTGAGTTTACGGTTGATTCGATCCGAGTACTGAACGGTGGTCACATTAAGTGGGTGTTGTTATCTGAGTTAGGAGAATTGGTAGATGCCATTTTCTTCAATGTTAAAAACCCAGAAGGGTTTGAGGGCGCCTCTAAAGTAAAATTATGCTACCGTTTGGCTGTGAATGAGTTTCGGGATCGTCGTACTCTTCAGCTAATGGTGGAGTTTGCAACACTCCTTTAGTTGGGAGTGTTGCTGCCAAATTTTTTTAAACTTTCTTTAGTTCCTATTTCGTATATTTTTCTTCTTTCTTCTCGCCTTCTGTGTGATATCGATCAAGTTATCAATAATGAAAACTTCTAAGAATGTTAGTAATAATTTATTATTGATATTTTGGGATTCTTTGTTCAGAAAATGGAATTTTAAGGTCACTTATGACGAAAAAGAATGATGGCTTTACTCTTTTGGAATTACTTACTGTTATTCTGATTGTAGGTATATTAGCGGTGGCCTCTACTGGAAGCTTTACTCAACTGATTTCCGGTAGCGTTTCTAGTGTTGCATCAGAAAGTGCGATGGTAGGCTTTTATTCCGCTAAGTCTGAAGCTCTGAAACGCCGAACAAATGTCACTATCTGTGCTCTTAAATCCAACTCTCAGGATACATGTGGAACAAACCAAGCTGACTGGAAGAATGGTTATCTAATATTTGTAGATAATCAGGGCGGTGAGGCTGATGGTATTATTAACTCTGGCGATGAAATACTAGTCGTCAATCAAAACCATTCATCCGTTGTCGTTACGTCATCTAATACTTGGTTTAGTTATGATGGAGAAGGTCGATCCCAGGCTGGTACGGTAAGGTTCTGTGATACATCAGAGGCTGGTCGTTCAAAACTACTAAACATGTCTTTAATTGGTATCCCAAAAGTAGATGATTCAGCTGCGGGGTGCTCTTAATGAATTCATGTAATCTTTCTTCTCAAGCTTCTATCCCAAATACTTCATCAGGAATGACTATCCTGGAAGTGCTTATTTCTATTTTGATTTTTAGTATCGCACTCTTGGGGATGGCAGCAATGCAGTCTAAAGCGATGCAGAAAAATGCGTCTTCTAGTTACAAAACCCAGGCGATGAAACTGGTTGATGAAATGGGGGATATTCTCCGGGGTCAGGCATCAACAGGTAACTATTCAATTCTTGGAATATTTGAAGAATTGAAAGTTGATGGAGACAACTATACCCAATATTTACGTTCAGATAACTGTGAAAGTAGCTGTTCTTCTAGAGCTTTAATTCAGCATTATGTTGCCACATGGGAAAACACCATTGCTACTGAGCTACCGTTGGGACAAGGCTTTGTGAATAAGGTTCAGGTGAAAAATACTATTGATGGGGAAGACATAACAGTCGACGCTTACGAAGTAATTGTTATGTGGGATGATCGTAAGCTTTCAAAAAATTATAGTGGTTCAGACAATTTAGGAATCCAGTGCAGTGGAAATCCTAATGTAGATTTAGCATGTATGAAAACAATGATACTGCCATAGGATGGTTAATATGCACTTTAAAGGAAAAGGGTTTTCTCTGGTAGAGTTGTTAGTTGGATTACTTTTATCTTCTATTTTTCTTCTAGCTGTGACCCGAATTTTTTCTGAATCGGCCAGCTCATATCGATCTAACAGAGACGAATTGACCTTAATGGAAACAAGTCGTTTTGCATTACAGGATATCACTAAAGATCTAAAAAGAGCTGGGTATTTGGGATGCGTCCCAACCGGTTTGTATGAAGATGAGGATGATAACTCTGAGCGGGTTATTGTAAATCTAAGAGGGCCTGGTAATGCGTCTTTATATGGTTCAGGCGGGATGCAATTTAGCTATGCCGTCTATGGTGTCGATGGCTCGGGTGATAAACCGGATGTATTGAATGTTGTATACAGTCAGGACTTAGACATTCGAGTGCTGGACTTTAAGGGGCAGCACGATTTAGCAGATGCCTATGGGAAAGATATTATTGTCGATGCAACCAATGTCCTTGATTCCGCTGGTGCGCCCGTAATTCATGAGGGTGATCTGTTGGTGTTGAGTGATTGCGCGACTGCACACCCATTTGTCTTAACTGCTAATCCTGCAGTCGTGAGTTTATCGACAACTTCTGCGTATAAAGAAAGTGGAATTACCAAAGTTGCTGCGTTGGAGAACTCTACTAGCACCGTTGATGGCTTCCAGAATATTCAAAAGCCTTCGATGTTTAATGACTATGCAAGTGGTGGTGCTTCTTCATTAGGTAAGTTGTTCCATATCACGTATATGGTGGGTAAGTCCAAGATTGATCCTGATGGTGATAAGAATTCTCTCTTTCGCATAGTGAATGGTGAGGCTCCGTCCATTCATAACGAATTAATTAGTGCAGTGAAGGATTTCCAAATTAAGTACGGTGTTCGGGATGATGCTGCAAATGCTCAGGATGGTTTGCCTGATCGATTTATCGACGCTAATGGAAACTTTGATAATACCCCGTCTGCAGTTACGATCAAAATTACACTAGATCGCGGAAGTGATGAAGAAATGTTGGAGACCACCATTAACCTTAGAAACAGAGGGTTATAGTCATGCGACCTATAGGTATTGTTCAAAAACAAAAAGGAAGTGTGCTTTTAATCACGTTGGCTGTGATTATTTTGTTGACTATCTGGGGCATTGCTGCAGTAAAGAGCACCAGTTTCATGCTTCAGGGAAATCATAATGCCCGCCTTAAACAAATTTCTGTCGAGGCCGCTGAGTATGCGCTTCGTCAAGCCGAGAACCTTGTTCGAACTCAGGTGACCAGTAAGAGTGATATCGTTAATTTATTCACAGGCACAAATGGTCACTATAGCCAAGTTAGGGATGTCTCTCGGAGCCTGTCTCTCAGTCTATTGCCAATACAGTTTAATTATCGTGATCCCAGTCATTGGGTGAATGAGAATGGAAGTGTCCGAAATTGGACAGCAGAAGTTGATCGTCCAGGCTTTAGTGCCATTTCCATTGTGTACGATGATCGAGCGGACAGTGTAACGCGCATGGTTAAGCAGCCCTTGGCTGTGATCGAATACATGGGGCGGGATCGATACGATGTCATGACTTCAAGTGGTGGCTATGGGCCAGACCCTCAAGCCAAAGAAATGTTTAGAGTGACGGTTATAGGATGGGGGCCACAAGGCATTTCCTCTACGGTACTACGAAGCCATGTGGCATTAGCGATTAGATAAGGACGTCTGAATGAAACCCAATGCCTTTAAATATATTTGTTTGCTCTTCTCATTGATTGCTATTTCAACAGCGTTTGCTGCGCCAGGTGATCTAGCTGAGCGTCCTTTGTTTCTAGGGCACTCCGTTAAGTCTAATATCATGCTGATAGCGGACGATTCTGGGAGTATGGGATGGCGACTGCTAAGAACCAAGGAAGCCAAGACAATATACCCTTCGAAAAAAAATTCAGGTGATTCTTATTACATCAGTGACCATGGGTACTATGTTAGGTATGGAGAGTTATTTCCTGATTATGACTTAGATGGTGTTTTTTCTCATACTTATCAGGATTGTAACTTTTGGGGCAATTGCACATGGAAAACAGATGAGCATACCTACCAAGTTAAGAAACAGAATAGATTGGAGCTATGTTCTGGCTACAATGCTTTAGCTTTTAATCCATCCATTGAATACTCTGCATGGACTGGATGCCCGGGAACAGATGGATGTCCGTCAGAAGCTTCAAACTATAGTCTTCGAAATCATAAATACTATCTATGGAATGATAATGGCGACGGTAAATTACAGAAAGGAGAGTGTTCCACTAGCGCAAATGCTGCAAAGGTGGTTGGTAATCAAGATGCTGCCACACAGGAAAACTATCGCCTTTGGTATTCTTATTATCGAGATCGAATGATGGTATCTAAAAAAGCCATGGGAGAAGTGGTTAAGGCTAGTGATCAGCGCGTGGGTTTGATGACTATCAATGGCGGTAGTGAACCAGCTTTTGAGGTTGCGGAAATGGCGACCAAATCAGGAGATACAGAAGATAAAAAAAATCTGTTAAAAGCAATTTATAATGAAGCTTCAGGAGGTGGGACACCTCTTAGAAAGGCATTGAAACGAGCTGGTGAGCATTTCGCCTCTTCAAACGGCCCTATATTGAAGAATGACAAAGGAGGTAGTTGTCAGCAAAACTTTGCAGTTTTAATGACAGATGGGTACTGGAATGGTACTACTAACCCAGGTGTGGATAACGCCGACAGGGATGGAATAAAAGGTGATAGCACCACTAAGGATTTGATTAGAACGTCTGACAGCGATAGTTATTCGAATACCTTAGCTGATGTTGCAATGACTTATTATTTGAAAGATTTAGATGACGGCTTGGATAATAATGTACCTACACGCCCTGGTATTGATGAAAATTCCGCACAGCATTTGGTTACCTTTGGGATTTCTTTTGGGGTGAATGGAACGTTGGATGCAAACCCAACAGATCCAAATGAAACATATATTTGGCCAAATCCTCTTACAGAAGAAGGTGAGGATGAAAATATTCCAGAGAAAATTGATGATTTACGCCATGCAGCCTGGGTAAGCCGTGGTCAATTTCTTTCTGCTAAAGACCCTGATACGTTAATTCAATCCCTTAAAACGGCCTTTGAAGATATTGCTGATCGAACGGGAACAGCTGCTTCGGTTACGTTTAATTCTGCCAGTTTGGACAGCGGTAGTATTATTTATGTCTCCCAATTCTCTACCTCAGGTTGGTATGGTGATTTACTGGCGTATAAGGTAGATGGAACCAGTGGTGCGATTGAAGACACGCCTTTGTGGTCAGCCGCTTCTATCCTGACAGACCCCGCTAATAACAATAACCAGCGTGAAGTTGTGACCTTCAATGCGGACAGTAAAAAGGGTGTTGCCTTTAAGCAAGGTTTGTTGAGTTCGACTCAGGTTGACGACCTTAAAATGGCCTATGACCGAAATAATTCGAGTAACTCAGGTAACTACTACACTACAGCTGTGGACTATATGAGAGGTGCTCGAAATAAAGAAGGGCGTGACTTTAGACAGCGTAATTCCCGTAAAGGACGATTAGGGGACATCATTAACTCTTCTCCTGTGTACGTGGGAGGCGCTGTATCCAACTGGCCACCGTACATTGAAGCGGGCTATGGAAGCTATGTTGGTAGTGTTAAAAACCGGAAGGCCATTGTTTACGTGGGTGCCAATGATGGCATGGTGCATGGGTTTGATGCGGAAGAAGGCTCTGAAGTGTTTGCTTTCGTTCCTCATGGAATTGCGTCTACCGAAGAGGAAGGTGGGATGCACTATCTTTTAGATAAAGATTACAACCATCGCTATTATGTGGATGGTACACCGTCACCTGCTGATGCTTATGTTGGTGGTAAGTGGAAAACCGTTTTATTGGGTGGCTTAGGCGCAGGTGGTAAATCCGTTTACGCATTAGATGTAACTGACCCTGATTCACTTAAGGAATCTAATGCCTCGGATATTGTGATGTGGGAATTTACCTCTGAGGATATGGGATACAGTTTCGCTCAGCCAAAAGTAGCCAAAATGAACGATGGCACATGGGTGGCGGTTGTAGGTAATGGCTACAACAATACCAGCGATGGTCGTGCCAAAATCTTCTTACTTGATATAGCAACTGGCCGCGTCATTAAGGAGTTTGATACTGAGGAAGGTGGTCTTTCTTCCGGTTCATGTGATTCTTGTAATGGTATGTCGACAGTGACTCCTCTTGATATTGATGGCAATGGTACTGCCGATTATCTGTACGCAGGTGATGTTCAGGGTAATGTTTGGGTCATTAATGTTGGGAGTGACAAAAAGACTGAGTGGGTATTTGATAGTCAAGTTACTTACAATTCAGATGGAACTGTTCAAAGTTATGGCGGTGGTTTGATTGAGCCGTTATTTGTCACTAAAGATTCTTCATCTATTACTACTGATTTAGCTGTTGCGCCGTTTTATCGCCAAACCAGACAGAATAATCACTATCCTGCTGTGATGGTAATGTTTGGCTCTGGTCAATTCATGACTAATTCGGATGCAACATCCACTCGTGTCGAGCACTTTTATGGTGTGATGCATACCTTCGGGCAAAATGATTTAAGTATTGATACTTCTGGGGATTTTGTAGAACGTACAATCACTAATGCTTCAGTTCAGATTGATGGGAAAGCTCTTGAATTGAGATTGATTACTGGCGAGGAGGGTGAGGAAAAAATCGCATACCATAAAGATCCATCTGATCGACAATATGGTTGGTATCTACCGCTCCCGAATACAGGGGAACGGGTGATACACAGTCCTAAGATTGTGGGTGATTATGTTCTTTTTAATACCTTCTTCCCGTCTGCGCTAGATCCATGTAAATATGGAGCTGCAGGCTATTTGATGGCCGCTAACTATCGCACTGGTCTTGCTCCAAAAAGTTTATTGGACTTTAGTCGTGACGGTGTGATTAACGAAAAAGATTATAACTATGCCGGTACTAAGATTGAGTCTCCGCCTGCTGGAATATCAACATTAGGCAGTTCTGGTGTAGGAATCTCTGAATTTTTGGGCCCTGAAGTTATGATAATGGATTTAATGGGGCGTCAGCCAATTCGAAGTTCTTGGACGGATGTAAGATAAATGAAGAATAAAAAGGGCTTAGTTGGTAATACTGGTTTTTCATTAATTGAATTACTGATTGTTATCTCTATTGTTGGGATTTTGAGTTCTATAGCATATCCAAGTTACCAAGAGTATGTCATCGAAACACATCGAGAGGATGTGATTTCAGAGCTTCAATCTCTTGAGCTAGCTATGCAGCAATACGCCTTTGAAAACCATACGTTTGTGGGGGCTGCTTCAGAAGGCGATAAAGGTGTTCCTGATCCAGTCAAAGTATATAAACTGGATACTAAAATTGCAGAGCATTACACCGTGACTGTAAAGCAGGCAAGTGTAACGGGGTTTATTCTTACTGCGGTACCTAAAGGGAAGCAAGTTGAAGACCGGTGCGGTGTAATTACTCTAAACAGCAATCGAGTTTGGACTCTTGTTAAAGATAATAAAGACATGACATCTGATTGCCTCAGATAGCTATTGAGTCAGTGTTGTGTACATTGGTCATTTAGTTTGTAGTTGATGGACTCTATGAAAATCAAAACCGGTAATGTTGACGAAGCTAAAACTGTGAAGGCTGGTTGCGGTATGCGTTATGATCCTGATCAGTTGGGTGATCAAACGGGCTTTGATTTTCCCGGGATGGATTTGTGGGACAAGATCTTCAGTAAAAAGAAAGAGGAATCTGGATCGGGAGAACCACAGACTGACTCGGACTCTTAGATACTATCTAACGAGTTTATAATGCTTATGTAGTAAGTTTGATTGCCAGTATACTTTACTAGGAGAGTCGAAATTATGGAGTCCTCATCAATTTTTTTGCCTGTGTTAGGGCAGATCTTTCTCACATTAATAGCCTATATTGTGCTTCTTCGGCGTAAAGCTACCGCCGTTAAACAGGGCTCTGTTGATCGTCAGAAAACGGCGTTAGATAACCGGCAATGGCCTGAAAGTGTTGTTAAAGCATCAAACAATATCGCCAATCAATTTGAAACGCCGGTGCTGTTTTACGTTCTCTGTATCCTCTCCTACTTAATTCAGGCAGTGACTGAGTGGTTGGTGATTGTTGCCTGGATATATGTTGCTAGCCGTTATATCCATAGCTATGTGCATATGACCTCAAACTATGTTCCTTATCGAATGAAGATCTTTGCGCTTGGTGTTTTGATCCTACTAGGAATGCTAGTCTATCTCGCTTACTGTCTAATCTAAGTTTTGTTGAGACCTTCTGGGTACAACTAAACGAATCTTCTAAATGTGTCTTCTTATCAGAACCGTATATCGTCTTAGTTAATTTAAGATAGGCTTCTGTTGGAAAGTCGTATTCAATGAGAAGAATGCAAAAGAGGGCGCTTGGCGGTTGATTTTGTCGGTCAAACCATTTTAGAGTAAAAATACTAATTTACTTGTTTAAGATGTGATAACTTTCTCAAAAACGAAGGTTTTTGTGCTAAATGACGACAAGATGTCGTATTAACGCATGTGTAACTGATCGTAACTGGTTACTATAAAAACAATAAAAATTATTAAATCCAATAAGAAGATTTCCACTCACGTGTGAGAAATACCAATAAAAAGCTAGCAAAGGTGAAAGCAGTGAAAAACAATAATAACAAGCTGGTAAAACTTGTATCTGTTGTTACTCTGGCTCTACTAGGCTCGGGTTGTAATCTAATTTATAAAGTAACTGGCGATACTATGGCAGGGTACAGTGCGGATCATGCCGTACCGTTCATCATGTCTATGGATGATGCCGCTATGGGCTGTGCTTCAGGTGAAGCTATGTCTCCGTTACTTATGTCATTTGGTCGTGTGACTACTCCTGCTCATAATGTGGGTGTATTGCTTTATGCCTCTGCTGCTTCTTGTGCTGAAGAAAAAGGTTGGAATGAAGAGTTACGTTACCTTCGCGCATTAAAAGCGGGTGATGCGGCAGAAGCCGAAGATGCTCGTGAAGCTCAGAAACGTTATTTTGCTCTGGCGGCTAAACGCCAATATAAAGCCTACAAGCATATGGATGCTTACTTCGATGTGGCACTTGGTGAAGAGTGTGGTGATCTTGATGATCGTGAAGATCAGTTGGTTTGGTTAGTAGGTAACTTGTCTGGTCTTCAAGCGTTGAATAGTCAGTTGTCTTCATTGTCTGATCAGGGTATTCCTACCAATATCGCTTCGAAAGTTGGCCGTGCCGCTGAGTGTTTGAAAGATGAAGACTGGTGGGGTGTACCATCAGCTATGCGCGCAGTTGTTTGGACAATGGTGCCAGGAACAATGCCTAAAGGTCAGAATGCCTGGGCGCGCTTGTCTCAGTCATCGAAACAAGGTGAGAACGTAGGTGTTCGCCTTTCTCATGTTTTTGAAGCACTGGCTGCTTCAAATGCCAATAAAACGGATCTTCTAAAAGACGTGATCCGTGCTCATGCAAAATCAATTAAATCTATGCCTGTTCGAAAAGATGCCGCGATGCTTGATCGCATCGCTACCATGAATATTCGAGCAATTTCTGATCGTATGTGGACAGAAAAAACAGGTCATAGAACGCCTGCAGGTAGTCTTGGTAAGTTCCCGGATGACGTAGTGCAAGTAGAGACTTTGGATTTAGATGATTTGCTATAGGGTTCTATAGCAGGTCATTCAAACAAAGCACATAAATAATAATAACGAGATAATTTCGAAAAGAGGCAATCAGGTATGTCGCTCAAGAAGGTTCTAGCTGCAGGTTTTGCTGCAAGTTTAATGATGGGTACTGCGCAAGCAGCAGAGAAAAAATCATTCTGTGTATTCGATCCCGTTGGTTCTAACGGTCCGCTGTTCAATTTGATGAAAGAGTCGAAGACGTTCGCACTGAAAGTGGGTGTGGATTTGGAACTTCGTGCTTACACAGATGAAAAAATTGCGGCAGAAGAGTTTAAAGCTGGTCAATGTGACAGCGTTCTTTTGACCGGAACTCGCGCTCGTGAATTTAATAAATTCACTGGCTCTTTGGAAGCAATGGGTGCGATCACTTCTAATGAAGAGCTACGCTTGATTCTTCAAACTTTGCATTCTCCTAAAGGTGCGAAGTTCATGAAAGAAGGTAATTACGAAGTTGCTGGTGTTCTACCGGCGGGTGCGATCTACCTATACATGCGTGATAAGTCTGTAAAAGACGTTGCGGATCTTCAAGGTAAGAAGTTTGCAACTCAAGACTACGACCCAGCTGCTTTGACGATGGTGCGTCATGTAGGTGGTTCTGTTGTTCCTGCAACTGTGTCTACCTTTGCTGGTAAGTTCAATAATGGCAGTGTGGATATCGCATATGCTCCAGCAGTGGCTTATACGCCTCTTGAGCTATACAAAGGTCTTGGTACGGAAGGCGGTGTCTTTAACTACAAGATTGCACAAATGAACTTCCAGATCTTAATTCACACCGACAAAATGCCAGAAGGTTTTGGCCAAGCGTCTCGTGATTTCTCGATGACTCGTTTCGATCAAGCTTTTGACATTATTAAGACGGCTGAAGCAGAAATTAAACCTTCTTACTGGGTTGAGCCTATTTCCAAGGATCACACCACTGGTTACGACAACATGCTTCGTGATGTTCGTATCAAGCTACGTGACGAAGGTGTTTACCACCCTAAAGCACTTAAATTGATGTTCAAAGTTCGTTGTAAGTCGGATGCCTCTCGTCCTGAGTGTGCTGAGCGTCTTGAATAAGTGGATCTAAAAAGCACCTGATTTTTAGTGTGTTCTAGGTAGTTTATGTAGTAGGCCCGGTGATGGACCCCGGGCTTTATAATAAAAAGAGGGTTCGTTCATGTCTTCTGGTGGATTTGCCAATCGTACTTGGCAGGAATGGTTATCATCACTTCCCGCCTTCTTCCTCCTTCTCGGTGTTATTGCGTATACCACAAGTGCGGATATTCATGCTCAATTACTTAAATTGGGTCAAAGCACTTGGGATAGCTATTTTGATTTAAGAAATGACCCTCAGGCTCCAACCTGTGATCCATCCATCAATATTGATGCCGAGTTGGCTCGTTTGGTTGCTACGCACAAAGCGGAAGCCGTAGAGGATGAGTTTGGACTTTTTGATGATGAGCCTTTAGACACTGAGTCTATGAGAGAGTCACTCGAAAACTCTAAATCTTTGTGTCAGGAGAAGTTCGAGTCTTTTGAAAGTATTCAAGGTCAGATGACAACAGGCGTTATCATCTACCGAACGGTAGAGCGCTTTGTTGCGGATGTCGTTGCATTCGGTTTGAGTGCTCAGAAGTTTATTCTGGCGTTTTTGGTATTGATTTGTGCAGCTACGGCTACTTTATCAAGACACCAAATCGCGATGCGTCCAATGGAATCGGCGTTAGATCATCGTTGGTCCTCGCTGTTGCAATTTATTGCGAACAGTATGCTGTTTTATTCTTCCATTGAATTCTGGGCGCTTTCTTATGTTGGTAAAGAAAGCATTGATGCCGCGCGAGAAGGTATCCATGCGTCCTGGGTGATTGGCTTCGGATTGCTGGCTATTTGCAGTCTGTATCAGCTGGTTAATATTCCGAAAGATGCGAAGAAAGGCGGTAGTTTCGGACACGCGATGTTGTCGGTGCCGCTTTATACGCAAATGTGTCTAATTTCAGGTACTTACTTCATGCTTCAAGGCCATACCGCTGGTATCGGTGTGTATCTTGATAAAATGATGGACTTCTCCGACATGTTCCTGAATCTTGGTCTGTACGTTTGGACCGGGATGATGCTAAAAGAGACTCGTCTGGCGTCTCTGGTATTCAATACTTTCAGACCGTTCAGAATGCCAACCGAATTACTAGCCTTTGTTGCTGTGGTTGTTGCGGCAGTACCGACAGCTTATACCGGTGCGTCAGGTATTTTCGTGATCGCGGTAGGTGCGGTGATTTATCAGGAGCTTCGTCGTGCCGGTGCACGTCGTCAGTTAGCATTAGCTACAACGGCTATGTCAGGCAGTATGGGGGTTGTATTACGTCCTTGTCTGTTGGTTGTGATCATTGCTTATCTGAACCGTGACGTGACGACCGATGAGTTGTTCTACTGGGGTAATCGAGTCTTCTTCTTAACAGCTTTCCTTTTCTTAGCGTTTGTTTGGTTGACGCGTGATAAAGAAGTGAAAAATAACCCTGCACCTCTTTCTCAGGCAATTCCTGAAGCATTGAAGCTAATGCTTCCGATTCTTCCTTATGTGGTCATCGTTGCCGGCGTAGTGATTTTCTATCATGTGGTGTTGGATACCGCTCTGAATGAGTTTTCTGCGCCTCGAATCTTACCTGTCATGATGCTTGGTTTCTTAGTGTATGAGCACTTTACTCGTAAGCGAGTATCTTCAGCTTCGGTTGCTATGGCAGGAGATTCTGATCATGTTGAGCCGGAATATCAGGGTATTGAGCGTGCAACGCGGACTTCAATCAACGAAACAACCGCACATATCGGTGCATTGTTATTGTTGATGGGCTTGTCTGTCAGTATCGGTGGTGTGATGGAGCGCTCTGGAGTTATGGAGTTGTTCCCAACGGTATTTGATAGTCAGTTTGCGGCAATGACTGCGCTGGTTGTTCTGCTGGTGTTTGTTGGAATGGTGATGGACCCATACGGTGCTGTAATTCTTGTGAATGCTACTGTTGCCGTCATTGCCTTTGACAGTGGTATTGAACCGTTGCACTTCTGGATGGTGTGTTTGGTGGCCTTTGAATTAGGTTATCTCAGCCCACCGGTTGCCTTGAACCACTTATTGACCCGACAAGTTGTGGGTGAGGATGAAGTGGATCAAGCTCGTAACGAAGGTACTACGTTCTGGAGACGACACGAGAAGATTCTGTTGCCGTTATTAACCATGGGCACAGCATTATTGCTTGTTGCTTACGTACCACTCTGGTATATGTCCAACTAAATGTTGGGTGTATAAGTACAGAAAGGGCTCTTGATGAGCCCTTTTTAATGTCTATTAGAAACGTAAAAACTCAGTTAATTTTTACTTTAGGTGTGATATCAAAAGAGGATTGTTTTAGATCTTTAGCTGCGGCAGTAAAAAGATCTTTGTATTCTTTTTCTACGTCTGTCATTTCTTTTTCGAATTGGAATTTTTCCTTTTTACTAAGGGCCTTCCAGTTATCATGAGTTGGTATGTGAGCTACTTTTTCATAGATAACATCAAATACTACAAACGGCTTTTTCTCTTCTTCAGGTAAAGGTAGGTTGTCCAGCAATACCTTGAGCCGGATTGAGGCTTCTATCATTTCCACTTGTTTATCTTCAAATGCAGATGTGATGACCCTTATGCTTTCAATGATCTTGTCATGCCTGGCATTTACGGTGTCGAGAATTTCTTGTTCTCGTTGTTTTACCTTTTGAGTTAATGACCAGGCCCAAAAGGCTAAGCCTGCAATGATACCCAGCGCAAGAATTAACAGAGTGATATGAAGCGTTGTCATGTGTTAAGAAACCTTTACTTTATAAATGACTTGATTAACCAGGTTGGCGGCTATGAAGGCGGTCAGGAAGGACCCTAGGGTAATGCCAATCAATAACCCTTTAAAATCGTTGATGTAACCACCGATGGCTGCAAATGGAATGGTGATGATTAATAAGCGAATGATGCTGACGATTAGTGCCTTCTTAGGTTCTGAGAGGGCGTTCAGCGATGACCCGGACAATATGATAATGCCCATTGCACCATGACCCAGTGGCATTATATAGATAACAAGCTGAATGAGATCGTGGACTTCAGCGGAATCACTAAAGAAACGAGCAATACTATCGGAGCAAAGAACGAGTACAAGATAAATAGCAAACTGCCATGCCAGAGAAAATTTTCGAGTAAGTTTGATGGCGCTGTGTACTCGATCAAACTGTTTGGCTCCGAAGTTCTGACTGATGAAAGGTGGTAATGTCATCGAGAGTGCAAGAATCATCAATATCGCTAATGATTCAATTCGAGTTCCAACACCAAAGGCTGCGACTGAAGCCTCACCATAGTTTGAGATAATAGAAATCAGTACGCTGCTGGTGATTGGCGTAAGCATGTTTGCGGCGGCGGCCGGAAGCCCGATATGTAAGATCTTTTTAGAATGTTGAATCAGTTGTTGGCGCGTTGGAAACGCTTCAAACCAGTCTTCACGAGCCTGGATGTAGATCAGACTTAAAACACAGCTGATCAACCAAGCGGTTAGGGAAGCAATTGCGGCACCTTTAAGTCCATACCCTTCAATTGGGCCGAGACCAAAAATGAATATTGGGTCTAGGATTGCGTTCAAAATAGAACTCAGCGCCATAATTGCCGCAGGAAACTTAGTGTTTCCTGCGGCTCTTTGAAGGCTATTCATCGTCATAATAAAGGCGTAGAAGGGGGCGGCTAGGTACCAAAAACTGATGTAGTCCATGATGAGTACAATCATGTTTTCATCAGCCCCTAAAAGGCTGAAAATTGGTCGGCTGAAAACATAACCTAACGCACTGGCGAATGAGAGAATAACCAGATTCAGCAAGAGCGCAGTCGGATGTATTCCTTGCTTATCGCAGCCTCTTCCAATGGTTTGGGCTACGTACGCAGAAACCCCAATTCCTAGTCCAATTGATAGGCTGATTAAGGTGAAGGTGATCGGAAAACTGAAACTCAATGCGGCAAGTTCTTTTACGCCTAATTGACCGACAAAGTAGGAATCCACCAGGTGGAAGAGCATCAGACTGATGAGTCCTAATGTCATTGGCAGTGTTTGTCGGGTCAATGTGGCGGCAATATTACCGTCCAATAAATTAGTAGATTTAGACATAAATAGTTTTTATGTAGAGTCCTAAATAAAGACGTTGATATTTTTGGCCGCTGATCAATAGGAAACGAACGTTAATAATTTGGCCTAAAACCAGGATTGACTATCCTACCATAAGTTAAAGTTTGAAAGATCTGTCGTTTAAGACGGATATAGGTTCCGAAATAGACATTTTCCTTTCGTGAAATTGTCAACATTTGGTGATTTATTGTTAGCTCTTGCATAGAATACCAACGTAAATTTTCATCTGTTAGTGATGTGACCAGTTATGGTTTTGGCCTTGGAGGGCTGTCGATGTTATTGAGTGGAATCAAAGGCGCTTGGAGAATCGCGCAAACGACTTCGGTGTTAGCCAAAAATGGATTCGATTGGCTCCGAGGTGATCGACCGCCGACGCCGAAGTTACTCCGGGAAACCTTTGAAGATTTAGGCGCTACCTACATTAAATTAGGTCAATTTATCGCCAGCTCCCCCACGCTTTTCCCTGAAGATTACGTTGAAGAATTTCAAGCGTGTCTCGACCAGACCGAACCCCTACCTTATTCCTACATTGAATCGGTATTACAGAAAGAACTTCGTCAGCCTCTGGATCAAGTATTTTCTGAGATAGATCCTAATGCTCTGGCATCTGCGTCGATTGCTCAGGTTCATGCGGCCAAGTTAGTAACGGGTGAAGATGTCGTAATTAAAGTCCAGAAGCCGGGAGTGGAGCATGTGATCCACACGGATCTGAACTTTATTCATCTTGCGATGAAGATCCTGGAGACGATTACTCCGCATCTGGAAATGGCCTCTCTCTCTGAAATTGTGGAAGAAATTCAGAAGTCCATGATGGATGAATGCGATTTCTTAAAAGAAGCGCAAAACATTGAATCCTTCCAACGCTTTTTAGATGAAACGCAAAACAATTTAGTGGTGGTGCCGAAGGTGTATCATCAGGCAACCAGTCGACGTGTATTGACCATGGAACGACTCTACGGCGTTTCCATGACCGATCTTGATGCGATCAAACGCTACAGTGAAAACCCTGAGTTGACGTTGCGTATTGCTATGAATACCTGGTTTGCCAGTTTGCATCAATGCGATATTTTCCACGCCGATGTTCATGCTGGTAACTTAATGGTGTTGAGAGATGGCCGGGTAGGCTTCATTGACTTTGGTATCGTAGGCCGATTAACGCCAGGGACTTGGGATGCATTGAATGATTTTGGCGAAGCATTGATCGCCGGTGACTATGAAACCATGGCCAATGCAATGGTGGTCGTTGGTATTACTAAGCAAAAGGTAGACACCGTTAAGTTAGCGAATGATCTGGAGAAATTCATCAAACGTGTGGATGGTCTTCAATCAGTAAGCTACCTCGACATTACAGAGACAGAGAACGATATCAACAAGCTGATGACCGACTTTGTTCGCATGGCGAAGCGCCATGGTATTCAGTTCCCTCGTCAGTTTGGCTTGTTGATCAAACAACTGCTTTATTTTGATCGTTATCGTCATGTGATGGCGATTGATTTGGTTGCTGAAGACTACATGTCATTCTTAAACTGATATGAAGCACTTTGGACGACAAGTCTTGAGAGGGATGTTTAAACTTTTTGTACTTCTATCTTTCGCACTGGCAGGAATCAGTCTGTATTCCTGCCAATCTTCACCCGTTATCGCCAAATCAGGCCTGCCTGCACATCATAACCCTGATGGTAGCTTCAAAAATCTCTATTTAGAGAACAGTAAGAAATCCATTCTGAAATTTCTATGGGCTAAGTACACCTCTGATTGGTCTGATTGGGAAGGCCATGAGGTAACCGTTACCCCAGTCCAACTGGATTTAAGGGATGTTCAGCAGTCATATTATGTGAAGCCCAGAATTAGCTGGATTGGTCATTCTACTGTCCTTATTCAATACAAAGATAAAACCGTACTCACTGACCCTATTTTCTTTGACCGAGCGTCCCCTGTCAGCTTTGCCGGGCCAAAACGGGCATTCAAACCCGCTATAGATTTGAAGGAATTACCCAAGGTCGATTATGTAGTGATCTCCCATAATCATTATGATCACTTGGATAAACCAACCGTGGAGGCCATAGGGGATAAAACCACCTGGCTTGTTCCTCTTGGTTTAAAAGCATGGTTCAACGAACAGGGTGTTACTCAAGTCCTTGAACTGGATTGGTGGCAGGCTCATCAATTTGACGACCTGACCTTACGCCTGACGCCAGCCCAACATTGGTCCAAACGAACACCGTGGGACACTAATGAGTCCTTGTGGGGATCGTGGCAAATCCAGATCGATGATTTTAATAGCTGGTTTGGTGGTGATACTGGCTACAACGACATCCAGTTTAAAGAAATTGGGGATAAGTTGGGGCCGTTCGATTTTGCCATGATACCGATCGGCGCGTATGAACCGCGTTGGTTCATGAAGAACATGCATGTGAACCCTGAAGAATCGGTAGAAATTCACAAAGACATTCGATCTGCTTATTCGATGGGGATTCATTGGAGTACCTTTCAGTTAACCGCAGAGCAGATAGACGCACCGAGAGAAGACTTAGCAAAGGCGCTGGCTGAACAAGAAAATCTGACCCCGTTTGATGCGGTTCCCATTGGTTCGAGTTTTGAAGTTAACCTTAATACCTTGTGATCTAATGAAAAAATAGCCTTTTCTCTTGACCTGAAAGGGCTGTTCCCCCATAATTCGCGACCGTTGTGGTGGCCTCCATTGGTCCCCTCGCAACAATAAGCCGTGAACCTGGTCAGGCCCGGAAGGGAGCAGCCACAGCGGCCGACTTGTGTGCCGAGGGTGTGCTGGTGGAGGTCGCCTCCATTCTTTTAAGCGTTTTGCTTTATCCTGTTTCAAATATTCTCCTTTTTACTTTTAAGATCGCTTGTTGGGTTATCCCCGATTAAGAACAAGTTAAATAATTTCATATTAAAACTATTCATAATCGGTAGTGGCCGAGGTCTAGTCGTACTTATAATCCAAAGAATTTCTGTATGTTTGCCTAAGCCCCGCAAAGCCCAAATCTCGTTAGATTCCTCCTTTTACTGAGGCTGCACTTCCCCAACTTCATTACGAAATGCGTTCATCTTGCCTTCTCATTATTCACCTATAATTTTAGTCATATTCGAAAACCGGGTGTTTCTCTATCCATCGAGGAACATTGATTTTTCGGTGCGTATCTTATTTCATTTGGTATGCGTATAAGAACTTGCTGAGGAGGTAATATGAAATCGACGAATAAGCACAGTTGGTCAAAACTGTTGATGATCTTTGTTTTTCTACATACGGTTTTTTTCACGGCTGTATCGAATGCAGGCATGGTCACAACGACTCAGGCGCTTGCCATTGAGCAGCAACAATATGATAAAGAATATCTCTTGAATGCGTTGAATGACGAAGCGGTGCAGACCAAGTTGATTGCTCTGGGCGTTGATACCGACTTGGTATCAGAACGGGTGAAGCATATGACGCCCAGTGAGATTGCCTACTTAAATGAAAACATTGATAACATGGAGGCAGGTCAGGGCGTGGTAGGAATTCTGCTACTGATATTCCTTGTGTTTATTGTGACTGACATGTTGTGTGCAACGAACATCTTCTCTTTCGTAAAATGCATTAATAAGTAGTCTAATCATTAATGAAGTACTGGTGGAAAGCCGTTGGTTATTGCGTGTTACTCCTGTTGGTTGGTTGCATGCATACGCCAACGGTTGAGCTTGGTCAGTTTTCCAGAGAATCAGTTGAATTAACTGATGTTCCATTCTTTGCTCAGAGACGTAATCAATGTGGAGCCGCAGCTCTCGCCACGCTATTGGTTCATAAAGGTGTTAAAACCTCTGCCGTTGAGTTGGAGCCTTTTGTCTATCTTCCTGGCCGAGAGGGGGCGCTTAACTTGGAACTAATCGGACAAGTGAGGCGTCATGGCCTTTTGGCAATACCAGTCAATACTATTGATGGGTTGTTGAAAGAAGTCTCGAGTGGTAACCCGGTTCTTGTTATGCAGAATCTGGGCTTAGACTGGCTGCCTCAATGGCACTTCGCAGTGGTGATCGGGTTTAATCCTGAAAACCAGCAATTGATCTTACGATCAGCGAATAATCCTAGACGTACAGTTCATGTGGATGCCTTTATCAAAACCTGGGGACGAGCCGATTTTTGGGGCATCATTGCTTCGTATCCAGACCATGTTACGGTGAGTGTGACATCTGGTTCTTTTATCAAGGAAGCCGTTGCAATGGAATATGTCGGGCAGGTGGAAGTGGCCAGGAAAGCCTATATGGCCGCCTATAATCACTGGCCTTCTGACGATACCTATCTAGCCCAACTGGGGTTGGCAAATATCGCGTATGCCAGAAATGAGAAGGACGAAGCAAAGAAATGGTTTATTGAAGCGCTTCAGCATCATCCAGAAAAAGCCTTGTTATGGAATAACTTGGCATTTTTGATGATGGATTTTGGCTGTTATCCACAAGCAAAAGAAGTGATGAGCTGCGCTCTGAATCTCTTTCCGAATCATCCTGCATTGGTGGCTTCTCAGCAGGAGATTAACGAGGCTGTTAAAGCTAAACAGATCACTGGGGCTCAGCGCGGTGACGGTGATCGGTGTCATGTCCCTGCGTGTCCGTAGTTATCTTTGGTGTTCTGTTTTTTCTCCCTATTGTTATCACTTTATGCACAGATTTTTATTTCTTATAAGTGCAAATTACTAAGCGAAGAGGCAATTTAATGGCTGGTCCCAATGTGACATTAAGGGTGTCGGGTAACTTAAGAGAGCATCTTGAAGCCTGCACAGGCTCAAATGGCGACTATGAAACACCGAGTGAATATTTTACGGGATCTTATTCGTCGGGATATGGAACAGAAAGAGTCTGAAAAGTGGGAGCGTGTTCGGTCTTCTTTGGCTGAAGGGTTCAGTTTTAGTAATGATAAATATCAGCCTATAGACCGGGATGCATTCAAGAAGCGGAATCGTGCTCGACGAGGCATTGATTGATAACGGATGCAATTCGATTCTCGCCATTGGCTCTTGCTCAGTTGGATATGATTTGGGATTACGGTTATAAGCGTCTCGGGATTGAACAAGCTGATGTCTATATTGATGGGCTATTTGATGCGTTGGAAGAATTACAGGCCGATTGGGTTTTTCAAGGTGTTATTCCAAGGCTGGTGCCTCCAGATTTAATTTCAGACATAACGACCGAATTCATTTATTTTATTCGTTATGAGCATGAAGTTTTGTAGCTGAAACACCTGGAGAAAAATCGGTTGGGTGTGGTGTGTATTCTGGGCGACAGGATGGGTGCGCCTAACCGACTCTTGGAAATGTTGGTGAGGCCTGAGTCAATAGTGTAGGTATGTCTGTTTTGTAGTGCTAGGCATCCTATACAGAAAAAAGCCCTGCGAGGCAGGGCTTGTAACTAACACGTTGTTCGTAGCTAGTGCATTAAAAGGGGATCAGTAGGATATCAAGAGAACGTCAAAAGAGCTGGATCAAGCCCGCGAAGATCGTTCCGCCTACGATGGCAATCGACACTACTAATCGGGCAGTTGTTGGAAACACGCCCTGCGCTAGTTGGAATCGATTCCAAAGATCCAGTTTTTTCTGTAGAACGTGTTCGTTACCCGGCAGTAGTACTGGGTAGTTGTCAGGGCAGAAGCCTGGTGCTGGGGCTTCCTCCCATCCCTCTGGATTTCGTTCGTTTCTTAGTTTCTCTTCGATAAGAATAAGATCTTCTTGCAAGATATTGCTGATGGCGCCAAGCAACCCAGCCATGCCAGACATGATTTGAGATGCGGCTTGGCACCATTCTGGCCAGTTCTTTTTGTCTGCTGTTGGCAGTTCAAAAGTAGGGATTTGTTCATTCCAGTTGGTGATCCCTAATTTCTCAAGTACGCTTTCCGGCAAACTCAAGTTCAGGGTTACGTTCGAAACGGTTTTCATTTTTTCAAGGGTGTCATTACAAACTCGAATGATGCGTTTCTTTTCAAAGTGGCCTATCTGGCCGTCGGCGGTAATGACTTGCCAGGTGTTGATCAATAAGGCGTGTTCATTCTCAACGATGGCGTGTAGATGTTCACTGCAATGAAGCAGTTGGATGAGTGCGGTTAAGTATTCATTCCAGCCTTTACCAAGCTGTTCAGTCAGACTCAGATGCACGGCTCGGCAGTTTGCGTCGTGTTGCATTAACGACTCAGACAGTAAGCGTTGTTCATCTGCGATTTCCCGAATGGCGTCGGGTATCTCTTCTTTATTTATCTCTTCACCTCGGTGGCGGATAACCCCGCCGGAGGGTTTGAGTTCTCCCGACGCTAATGCTTCTAAGGTGTACTTTTCAACATCAAGGTTTCGGGATTTTTCGAGATCCTCGGCAATGCTGGCGGGATAGAGTCCGGCAATGGCGTTTTCAAAATTGGCATCAACATTGGCTTTAGCCAGCATGTCTTTCACGCTAGGGAAATCCCGAACCGGGCTGCGGTTCAGGTAGGCTCCACGGTATTCGGGAGCATAGGAAGGTCGGTCAAAGCGTTTGATGACGGCTTCTAAAGGTTGTCCCACTTCCAGTTCGTCGAGTTTTTCTGAGTTGTAAAAGCTGATGCTGATTTGACGTCGTAATTCACGTTCATCCGCGAAAATACCCCACGCTTTGCGCTCATCAATGTCAGCCGGAATATATTGAGCTTTTGCATTTTCTTCCCGGTCGCTGTTTGCCGGGTGGGTTGACCACATTTGAGGTGGGCGAGCGGTTTCTTCTGCGAAAATTCGGTGCTTGGCGTGCTCGATGTCGTCTGGTTTAGGTGGAACTGCACCATAGAACTGGTCATCCAGTACGCGCTGCATCTGGCTAATGGTAGCTTCCTGCGCCTGAAAAATATCGTCCAGAATTTTACCGTTTTCCGCTTCCTGACCTGCAACGTCCAGAGCGGTTTGCCATGCGTGATCTGCTGCCTGTAGTTTGTAAAGCGCATTGACCAGGGCATCGCTGCCGGTCACTGAAACGGCTACTAAATCTGCATTAAATTCCATTTCCCGGCTTAGTGCTCGTTCGGCAATGATCACTAAACTGAACAAGGTGTCCATCATCGAACGCATTGACCAGATCACCAGTGAGAGTAACCAGCCCAACCAGGCAATTCTCAGGTCAATGCGTGAAATGAATCGAACGACCGAGTCTAACCAGTCTCGGGTTGCAACCATGTGAGCAATGATTTGTTGTGCTACATAAACCCAGCGTCCGACAACCATCGACCCCTGAGCGAAATGACCAAACTCATGGGCTAAAACCGCTTTGAGTTCACCAAGGTTGAGAACATTTACCAGTCCCAGTCCGATTATCAAATTCTTCTTAGAAGGGAAGATCAGGTTTAAGAGTGATAAATCATAAAAAACGGCGGCATTTACTTCCGGGGTAATGAAGACTCGGTGAGGGCGAGGTGCGCCAATTTCATCTGAAAGATTATGAAGAAATTCAAACAGTCTGGGTTCTTGCTCCGCTGTTACTTCAATACCACCAGGGTTTCCGGCTTTTCGGACGGCAAACAGCGATTTTGCCATGAAGAGAGTCAGCAGAAAGGAGCAGCTTGTTGCGATGATGTTGAACAGGTTGCCGCTGTCTCCGTGTAAAAACCGATCCACCCCTTGATAGGTAATAAAGCCAAAGCAGCCCATGAGCGCTAGATAGAAGACCATGAAAAAGATCAGTCCAGACATCGCAAGTACAGCTTGGCGTTTATAATTGCTATTGGCTTGCGTGAGTGAGTCGGGAACGTTTTGGGGACTAATAGGGTAGTGATCGGACTTTTGCATACTAAACCTTCCTTGGGTAAATGCTGACTAATGTGTCTAAATCAATAAACATTTAAGTACTAACCGGTAGGTAATATCAAGTTTATGGCGTCCAAACTTAGAGGCTAACTCTGTCTCGGGAATGCGCTGACCTGTATCGGACATACCTGACTCTTGGGTTTTATATCTAGGTATTTTGAGTTTTGGGGTTGTGATCATGGGTGAATTGGGGGTGTGTGGTGTTGTTAGGCAGCTATTGATCAAGTCATTCTTGGCTGCTGATAAATATGTCTGTCCTTTTTTAGTAGATGAATAATCTGTTACATGTGATGTTTATCGGAAATTACATGTAATTAATTTTATTACATGTGAAATATATTGACAGGTTTACATGTAATAACTAAAGTGAGCTTTATGAACAAGAAATCATCAGCACATTATCAGCGAGAATTCAGGCGACGCTTGCGTGAGCAGGGGTTAGTAAAAAAGGAAGTTTGGATTCGACCAGAGCACGCGAAGCGTTTGTCTGTGATAGAAAAGCAGTTGCGTAAATCGAGTGTGTCAACGTGGGTTAATACAGGAGATGTAGTAATGGGTAATGCAAATGAGTCCATGACTGTTTGGACAACAGGATCTCTCTACGAAGCATTGCTAAATAAACCTTTGTTTAGTGAGGGTTTGGCAAGTGTAGAGCTGATTGATGGTGTTGAGCCGTCTTTGCTGGTAGTGATGAAAGAATACGGTGATTTGCCGGTGTTTGTAACAGTGGCAGGTGAGCAAATTATCGCGGAGTCTGTACTTTGGTCGAAAGACGAGGTGACAGATGTGGCAGGTTTTAATGATGCAGTGTTAAGGACGCATAAGTATTTTCCTCTTTCGACAATTAGTTTGGATGCAATGCCTGATGGGCAGGACTATTACCATATGTTTGGTGCATTAAGTGCAACGTCGTTACTGGATAATATTGTTTTTGAAATTGAGGTTTTAGCGACCAATGTGATTCAAGCCACCGAAGCTTACGGAGAATTTTTAGCTTCTCCTGTGGACTCGTAGTCATTATTAACACTTTAGTCAGAAAAAGGGGTAGATCATTATGAATATCTGGGCAAAAATGATGACCGCACTTCGAGGTGGGGTAAATGAGGCTGGTGAAGCGATTGTTGATAGCCAGGCGTTACGTATCTTGGATCAGGAAGTAAGAGACGCTTCTGAAGAGTTAAGAAAGTCCAAAGAAGGTTTGGTGGCTATTCTGGCTCAGCAAAAGTTGGCGGAAGAGAAAGTAGCCAAACTGAAAGACGGTGTCGCTGAATACGAAGGCTATGCTGTTAAAGCGCTTGAAAAAGGCGATGAGGCTTTGGCAAGGGAAGTGGCTGAAAAAATTGCTGATCTTGAGAATCAGCTTGCTACAGAACAGGATGCTGCAACAGGTTATGCTCAAAGCGTTGAGAAGCTTAAGTCTGCTGTGAAGTTGGCGGAAGCAAATATCAAACGCTTGAAGCAGCAAGTGGATACGGTAAAAGCGACTGAGAGTGTCCAGCGTGCACAAAAAGCGGTAGCTGAGCGCTACACCGGTTCAAACTCCAAGTTAAGAACAGCAATGGATTCGTTAGAACGAATTAAAGAAAAACAAGCGCTTGAAGCTGCCAAGATGGAAGCTGCAAGTGAAGTGGCGGTAGATACATCCAGCCAAAGCCTGCAAGATAAGTTAGAGCAGGCAGGTATCGCGCCGGGTGCTCAGAAAGCAGATGATATTCTTGAGCGCCTTAAGAAAAAATCTTAGTGAAGGGAGTTTCCCTTCACTTACTCCTCAACTATGAACCTAAGGAAAGGGATCTATGAAAGAAAATCGTGACTATCTGGAAATGTCTTTCCAGTCTATCAATTGCTTCGCTGATGACGGAAAGTTGGATGCGGGCGAGTTGATGAAAATCTTTGAAATTGCAAAGCGCGATGGCGTAGTTGACGAAAATGAACGTCGTGTCCTTCGCAACATTATTTCACGTATCACACCGGAAGAGTTAGACGCGCCAATGAAAGAGGCGTTGAAAACCATTCAGCAAGAGATTTCTGGTTGATGGCCAGAAATCAGCAGGGTTTTCTATCCTGTTTTATCAATGCACATGCTTTAGAAAAATAAAAGGAGGTAGAAATGTTTGCTATTTTACTTAGCGATAAGATGGACCCTTTCTATCAGAATATTGCGTCCTTCCCAACCGCATTTTTTACCTTCTTTTTGGCTGTCTGTCTGCTTTACTGGGTAGTTGCTGTATTGGGGTTTGTGGATTTAGATATATTAGATTTTGATATTCCGGATGCGGATGGTGAGTTAGGTGCTAATAAAACGGATTTAAGTACGCCGGAGGTTTTGGCAGGCTTAATGATGAAACTTGGGCTTAATGGTGTTCCAACCACTATCGTTGTGTCTTTCATTTCCTTATTTGGATGGTTGATTTGTTACTTTGCTGTGCATTTCTTGTTTGGGTTAGTTCCTGACGGTGTAATACGTTATTTAGTTGGGCTTCCTGTATTGATTGGCAGTTTATATATTGCCGCATTGATTACTGCTCAAGTTATTAAACCGTTACGTCCCTTATTCAAGAGTGCAACTCAGCACACCATTAAACATGTGTTGGGTCAAACTGCCGTCGTTCGTACAAGTCGAGTGGATTCCTCATTTGGTGAGGTCTATTTGGATGATGGCGGTGCAGGTCTGATTTTCAAAGCAAGAACCACTGATAATCAAGTATTTAACAAAGGAGATAGGGTTGTATTGTTCGAATATTTGAAGGAAGAACATGCGTATCGTGTGATTTCAGAGCAGGAGTTTTTGAATTAACTCAAGCACTCAAATTAACTTAATATTTGAATTTACAGATGTAAGTGTAGGGTTAGTCACGGTTCTATGATTAATCCTAACTAAATGATTTTTTATGGAATTCAATTCCAAATATTAACAAATGGAGTAATTGTTATGGCGGATTTATCTTTACTTATGCCGATTGCTACCGGTATTGGTATTTTCTTCATCTTCATTATGGGGCTTGCGGCTCTATTTAAAGCCTTCTATGTCAAAGTCGCTCAAGGCACGGCTTTGATTGTGAATGACATGTCTTCTCAACCAAAAGTGCATTTTACGGGTGCTTTGGTTTATCCGATTATCTATAAAAAGGAATTAATGAAAATTTCATTGATTACTTTGGAAGTAGATCGTCGAGGGAATGATGGTTTGATCTGTGCGGATAACATGCGTGCCGATATCACTGTTGCCTTCTACCTTCGAGTGAATGAAACCCAGGAAGACGTGTTGCGCGTTGCAAAGTCGATCGGTGCTGATCGTGCCTCTGATCGTGATGCTGTTTACGATCTGTTTGCGGCTAAGTTCTCTGAAGCACTAAAAACGGTTGGTAAGCAGATTGATTTCGTTCAGTTGTTTGAAAACCGCTTGGAATTCCGTGAAAAAATAGTTCAAGTAATTGGTGATGATCTGAATGGATACGTACTGGAAGACGTTGCCATTGATTACTTGGAGCAAACGCCTAAGCGTTCTCTTGATCCAAACAATATTCTGGATGCCGAAGGTATCAAGAAGATTACTCAATTGACGGCGACTCAAAACGTTATTACCAATGAGCTAGAGCAAAACGAATCTTTGGCAATTAAGAAGAAGAACGTTGAAACCCGTGAAGCGATGTTGGAACTGGAACGTCAGCAAGCGGATGCCGAAGCCAAACAAGAGCGTGAAATTGCGACCATCCGTGCACGTGAAGAAGCTGAAACCTTGAAGGTTCAGGAAGAAGAGCGTCAAAAGGCGGAAGAAACCAAGATTCGCGTGGATCAAGAACTGGCTGTTCAAACCGAGAATCAGAAGCGTGAAATTGAAGTGGCGGAACAAAACCGTCAGCGTGCTGTGGTGATCGAAATTGAAAAAGTAACGCGTGCGAAAGATCTGGAAATCGTATCTCGCGAACGTGAAGTCGAACTTCAGCGTATTGAAGCCGAGAAAGCGGTTGAAGTTGAAAGAAAAGAAATTGCGAATGTGATTCGCGAACGTGTTGCTGTAGATAAGACCGTTGCTATTGAAGAAGAGCGTATTAAAGAAGTACGTGAAGTTTCGGAAGCGGATCGTATGAAGCAGGTTCAGGTATTGAATGCTGAAGCGAATGCTGAAGAAGAGAAAGTGAAACAAGTTAAAGCGGCCGAAGCAGAAGAACAAGCTGCCAAGTTTAAAGCCGTTGAAGTGACCACTATGGCACAGGCGAATCTTGAAGCAGCAGCAAAAGAAGCGGATGCCAAGAAGAAAATGGCTGAAGGTATTCAGGCTGAACAAGCTGCAAGCGGCCTAGCAGAAGCGAAAGTACAAGAAGCGAAAGCGGATGCACTTGAGAAAGAAGGTTTGGCACAAGCGAATGTTGTGGCAGCTCAGGGTGAATCTGAAGCGAAAGCGATTCGTGAGAAAGGCTTGGCGGATGCCCAAGTGATTGCAGCCAGAGGTGAATCGGATGCGAAAGCATTGCGTGAAACCGGTTTGGCAGATGCTGAAGTTATCAGTGCGAAAGGCGATGCTGAAGCGAAAGCACGTAAAGAAGTTGGTCTGGCGGAAGCTGCCGTTACTCGCGAGCACTTCAAAGCGGAAGCAGAAGGTCTGGTAGACAAGTTTGAAGCTATGGGTCAAATGAGTGATCAGGCTCGTGAGCACGAAGAATTCCGTATGAGTTTGGAAACGGCCTTCAAAGAAGCCATGGCGTCTATTGAAGCTGGTAAATCCATTGCGAAAGAAAACGCAGAAGTTCTATCTACTGCGCTGCAGAAAGCTAAGATTGACATCGTGGGCGGTGAAGAGCACTTCTTCGATACCTTCGCGAAGTCATTGTCACTGGGTAAAGCCGTTGATGGCTTGGCCTCTAAGAGCAGCACTGTAGGTGCCTTGTTAGCGAAAGTGCTAGACACTCAAGGTAAGGGTGCGGACAGTAAACCAAGCAGTGACGTGTCTCACTAACACTCACTAGAACGTATCGACCATAGTTTTATCTATGGTCGATGCTATGGTCGATACGGCTTGCTTTTTCCGACCTATCCAAACCTCTTCTTATTTCTGTACTGAGTGAAAGGATCAAACGATGGTGCAGCAAGATCAGTCCACTTCATCGGACAACTCACAAGTTAAGTCACAGAACAATTCAGCTGCAGGCAGTGGCCATGTAGAAGCCGCCGTTGCTCAAGGTGGTGCCTATGAAGTTATTCGGAAACGACTGACGGATCAGGGCAAGACTCTCTATCAGCAGACTCATGCATTAAACGAAGCCAGATTGTCTGAATTTGGTAGCTCAGATATGAGCGTCGTGTCTCGTGTCAGAATTCGCACCGAAAATAACAGCGTTGCCCGAGACATGGTACAAGTGGGCGACTACTTGTTGTTTGGCTACAACGTTTTTCTGGGCTTGAAGAAAGAAACAAAGATCGAAGATGTATTCTCTCTGTTCCGACTGAAAGAAGACGGAGATAACTACGATCTGGAGCCCGCAGATCTGAGTTCCAGTTTTTTAGCTCAGTCCTCATTTGTGAGTGACTTTGATGAGCTATATCGCTATTACAAACATACCAAACTCGTTCAGTTAACCGTCAAGCAAGGGAAGTTGCTGGCAGGGTTCCAAATTGGTGAACGACTGGAAGACATTCGGGTATTCCGCTGGTCTGTATCCGCTGATGGAAAAGACATCAAGTACATAGACAATCGCGGTGAACGGGATATCCAGCTACCACCTTCCTATGATTTTGAATGGGTAGCCACCTCGCGTGAAGATGTGGTGCATGGCCGTCACGCGCACATCAATATTCTTGATAAGGTGTTTGTGGAAACCATTGGTGGTGACCTGACCATCAAAGTAGAAAACAACACTGAAGATGGGCTCGGTATTTACCGTGAGCCTGTGGATGATCAGACCCAATCGCTGGACGATGCGGACATTCAGTACGCACAGCTGGGCGAATTAATTCTGTTAAAGATCTTACCGTATCGTGAGACCAATTGGCGCTATTTGATCTTTAATGGTTTGACCGAAGAAGTGCTAAGAATCGATGCCATTGGTCAGTCGTGTGTTCAGTTGCCTGAAGATCACGGGGTGATTTTCCCTGGTGGTTATTATTTACAGACGGGCGAATACAAGACGTTTGATCTGGAGCTGATTGATCCAGAAACTCAACCGTTAAAGTTTAAACGGGCGATTCGTTCACCCAATGGTGAAGATGTCCTGTATGTATTTTATGAGCAAGACAGTGGCACCTTTGGCCTGTTTGCTTACAACCTGATCAGCAAAGAACTTCAGAATCCGATTTATGGGCACGGCTATGCCTTGTTTGATGATGGCAAGTTAGTGATCTTTTCTGCCGAGCAGGAGCCGACCCGAGTTCACCCGATGCAAATTTGGCAGACGCCGTTTGTGAGTCAGGAGTTTGCGAGTCAGGCGGAGGTTAGCCAAACCTTCTTTGGTCGCATTGGTAATGCTGCGCTGGTGCGTGGTGTGTCTGATCTTTATAGCATTTGCCGTTTAATTGATAACCAAATGGTTTCTGTTCGGATGTATGAAGAGCTGAGCAAAACGGCCAGCAAGGTGTTCGACAGTCATTATTGGATTGAAAACTACAAGCCAGAGGGCCAGGATTCCTCGCCGTTAGCCGAACTTCTGAGAGAAGTGACCAAAACCTCCGAATTGGTCATCGATGAATTTGAGAAAGTTGAGAGCATTCGTCGTCAATCTGAACAGTCGATGAAAGATGCTGAAGCAGGGCAGACCGAGATTCTTCAATCGCTTCGACCTGAAAACTGGGAAACCGCCGAACATTATGTGGAAGCCCTGGATCGCTTGCGTCGTCAACGCGGACACCTGGCAACCATCAAAGAATATCGTTACATAGATCTTGATCGAATTGCAGCATTGGACGAGCAATTGGTCGAAGCTCAGGAGCGCGTCAGTGAAGAGACTGTAACCTTCCTGTCCGACGAAGACTCTCTGGTTCCGTATCTCGAAAAAATTGATGAAATCAATAAAGAGGTGGAGCAGGCCGAGACCAATGCGACGTTGGAACCTCTGATTGAAACTATTGAATCAACCGCCTCCGGTTTGGACTTGTTGTCGGAATTGATGGCGACGTTGAAGGTTCAGGATACGACAGTTCGTACCCGAATCGTTGATTCGATTTCGGAAGTGTATTCCAAGCTAAACCAAAGCAAAGCGACGGCTCGTCATAAGCAGAAAAACTTGGGATCTGAAGAAGCGATCGCCCAGTTTGGTGCTCAGTTTAAGCTGTTCTCGCAAAGTATCTCGAATGCACTCAGTATGGCAACCACGCCAGAAAAGTGTGAAGAGCAGCTGTCTCGTTTATTGGTGCAATTGGAAGAACTTGAAAGCCAATTCAGTGAATTTGATCAATTCCTCTCCGACATTATGGCGAAGCGAGAGGAAGTTTATGAGTCGTTTGAATCTCACAAACAGCAATTGCTCGATGAACGTCAGCGTAAGGCACAAAGCGTTGCGGATGCGGCGGCTCGTATTTTAGGCAGCATCGAACGCCGTTCTTTCAAATTTACCGAAGCTGATGAGCTGAATACCTACTTTGCCTCTGATGCCTTGGTACTGAAAATCCGTGAGATGGTAGCACGCTTGCGCGAGCTGGAAAGTGCGGTCAAAGCGGATGACATTGAATCCCGCTTTAAAGCCATTCAGGAACAAGCGTTACGCTCATTGCGTGATAAGACCGACATCTACGAAGATGGCGGTAATGTTATCAAGTTGGGGCCTCGTCATAAGTTCAGCGTAAATACCCAAGAGCTGGACTTAACCATCATCCCTCGTGATGGTGTGTTGAACAGCCATCTAACGGGCACCGATTTCTTCGAACCGATTGAGCGCCCTGAACTGCTTGCACTTAAATCTTACTGGGACATGACGTTAGAGTCTGAAACTTCCGATGTCTATCGTGCCGAGTACTTGGCTTACCTGATTTTAAATGCAGCACCAAAGGGAGAGGAAGTGACGCTTGAGGAGCTGAACGACGCCTTATTGGATGATCAGAAGTTACTCAAACTGGTGCGTGCTTTTGCAACGCCGCGCTATAAGGAAGGCTACGAAAAAGGCGTTCATGATCATGATGCCGCCCTTATTCTGAAGCAGCTGCTTCCAGCGCTCGAAAGTGCCGACCTTTTGAAGTTTGATCCTAAGTGTCGGGCGTTAGCGCAGATCTTCTGGGCCAATATTCAGCACCTGGAACGTAAAGCCGATGAAGCATTATTAGCGATTAAAGAAACCTCAAGTGGATGGCAGGAACGTGCCCAATCGGCCGCCACTATGGTGGAAATCTTTAACAACGATCAAGCCATTAAATTGCTGATTGAGGAAGTGAAAGCGTGTCTGGTCACTTTCTATAGCCAGTACCCGGTAGAGCACTCGGAGCGTGACCTTGAGCGTACGGCTGAATATTTGGTGGCTGAACTGAGCCGGGATCGTTTGGACTTCATTTCCAGCAAGTACGCTCAAAATCTGGTGGATGAACTCAAACGCAGTTTGGATGATGTTTCCTGGAAGCGTTATCAAGCGTCTCTACAAAAACTGAAAGGGCAAGTGGCTGCGAGATGGTCACTCAGTGAATCCTGGTTAACAGCGATGGTTGAAGGTAAGTCTTTAACACAGTTAGCTCGTTACATCCCGGAAGCTGTAGCACTGATTAACGCCGATGGCCGTATCGAACGTCGTCCGACCGAAGCCGATGTAGAGCTTAACATCACTGGGTTACTTGGGGATCACCCGAGAATTTCTCAGCAGACCTTGTCGCTAACCTTGGATGAATTCCTGCAACGTCTGGATGATCACAAATACCGAGTGGTCAAAGGCTATCAGGATTACTTGCAGCTCAGACAAGACATCATTGATGAAGAGCGAGAACTGCTCAGGCTGGAATCCTTCAAGCCAAAACCGCTCAGTTCTTTCGTTCGAAACCGTTTGATCAACGAATCCTATTTGCCGCTGATTGGTGACAACCTGGCCAAGCAAATGGGAACGGTGGGTGAGAACAAACGAACCGACCTGATGGGCTTGTTGATGATGATCTCGCCACCGGGTTACGGTAAGACCACCTTGATGGAATACGTTGCCAATCGCCTGGGGCTGATCTTTATGAAGATCAACTGTCCGTCGCTTGGTCACGATGTGTTGTCGCTTGATCCTTCACAGGCACCGAACGCGACGGCTCGTCAGGAACTGGAAAAACTCAATCTTGGTTTGGAAATGGGCAACAATGTGATGTTGTATCTGGATGATATTCAGCACACCGATCCCGAATTCCTTCAGAAGTTTATTTCCTTGTGTGATGGTACGCGTCGAATCGAAGGTGTATGGAAAGGTAAGCCAAAAACCTATGACATGCGCGGTAAGAAGTTCTGCGTGGTGATGGCGGGTAACCCGTACACGGAAACCGGTGAAGCCTTTAAAGTCCCAGACATGCTGGCCAACCGTGCCGATATTTATAACCTGGGTGATATTCTGGGCGGCATGGAAGAAGTGTTTGCCTTGAGTTACATCGAGAACAGTTTAACCTCGAATCCGGTGTTGGCACCGATGGCGACACGGGAAATGGACGATGTCTACAAACTGGTGAAGTTGGCGCAAGGTCAGAACATTGCTACTACCGATTTGAGCCACCAATACAGTGGTGCAGAAATCAGTGAGATCACAGGCGTGTTGAAGAAACTCTTCACCATTCAGGACGTGGTGTTGAAGATCAACCAGCAGTACATCGCTTCTGCCGCACAGGATGATACCTACCGAACCGAACCCTCGTTCAAGTTGCAGGGCAGTTACCGCAACATGAACAAGATGTCGGAAAAAGTCTCGTCTGTGATGAACGACGATGAGCTGATGCAAATGATCTCGGATCACTATCTCGGTGAGTCTCAATTGCTGACTTCCGGTGCCGAAGAGAACTTGCTAAAACTGGCGGAGTTACGCGGCAACATGACGGCGGAAGAAGCGGCACGTTGGCAACAAATTAAGAAGGACTTCCTTCGTAATAAAGCCATGGGCGGTGATGATTCGGATGTCGGCTCCAAGGTGGTAGCGCAACTGGTTGACTTGGCTGATGGCATCAAGCAATTAGGATTAGTGGCTGAAGCGGCAGCTAAACCAAATGCAGGAAGCACGGAGACTCCGGTTAAATTTGACCAGTTGGATGTCATTAATGAATCCTTGATTCGCATTGGTGACATGCTGGCTCAATCGGAAGCGTTGGCTGCGGATGCTTCAAATAGCGTGAGTGCATTGGATTTGTCGAAAGCGATTGAATTGCCGAAGCTGGAAGTCACGCATCAACCTGATCCTGATGTGAATAAAGTGCTAAGAGTCCTGGCCTTCACTTTGCGTAAGGGTATCTTCCCTCTGATTCGCGGTATGAATCAACGTATGGATCATGAACTGAAAACGCATGAAAAGATGGAAGCAATCCAAGCCCAATTACAGCAATTGGAATCGGAGTTTCCAACGGACGGGAAATCGTAAACCCAGCGTAAGTTGCGCTTGGGTTACGAGATGCCGAACATGAAGCAAAGCAGGCGTAGAGGTTTGTTTCATAAGATCGAAATCATCGCTTTGCTCTGCGGAGCGATGATTGCTGTTCATGTGTTCAATGGCCTAGCGAATGGTGCCTTGTTTCAGTTTGGCATATACCCCAGAGATACTGACCGATTATTCCATGTGGTGACCGCACCTTGGATTCATGGTTCTCTGGGCCATCTATTCAATAATTTGGCTGGCATGATCGTCTTTAGCTGGTTGTGCTTGATTCGATCCGTCCGGTTATATGTCTTCAGCAGTGTGGTGATCGTTCTCGTTTGTGGCTTACTCGTCTGGCTGTTCGGTCGAGAGGCCAATCACATCGGTGCCAGTGGCTGGATCTTTGGTTTATGGAGCTTGAGCATTGCGTTGGCGTGGTTTGATCGCCGATTAGTGAATATCCTCATCGCCGTATTGGTGATTCTGTTTTACGGCGGAATGGTGGTGGGTATCTTACCGCAAGACTCAGATGTTTCGTTTGAATCGCATTTGTTTGGTGCGCTAGCGGGAATCTTAGCGGCTTGGCTTTCCAATATTCCGGCCATTAAAAAACGGCTTCGAGAATAGAAAAACAAGAACGGAACGAGCAAGTAATAATAAAAAAGTGAAAGGGAAATAGCTATGAAATGTCCTGCGTGTCATGGTTCAGATTTAGAGCCAAAACAATTGGAAGAAGGGTTGGTTGCAGCGTCTTGCAGTGAATGTGATGGAGCGCTGTTGTCATTGATTAACTATCGCTATTGGGCTCAACATACCGATCTATCAAAAGAAGAGGGTGAGTTGGAATCTTTAGAGGCGTCGGAAAATCCCGAAGAAAAGGCTCAGGTGTGCCCAAAATGCGCTCGTTTGATGACTAAGTTCAAAATCGGGTTGATGACGGCCAATCAACTTGATTTATGCAGTCATTGTGATGAAGCCTGGTTAGATAAAGGTGAATGGCGATTACTCAAGCAGTTGGATCTGCATGGTCAACTACCGAAGATTTTCACCGAAGCCTGGCAGCGTGGCATTCGTAAAGAACGGATGTATAACGTCGTTAAACAACGATATGTAGATCTCATTGGTGAAGAAGATTTTGATCGTGTTGAGCAGTTTAAGCAGTGGTTGGATAAACACCCTCAACGTGACGACATCAAACAGTTTGTGATTACTTCCTACGAGTAATGTAAATGAATTCAACGCAGTAAGGAGACGAAATGCGTTTGCAGGAATTGGAAAAGTGGTTGGTAGAGGCGTTGGAAGACGCCAAGTTAGATAATGCTGAAAAAGCGGAGTTACGAGAAATTGTTCCGACGTTAACTCTGGAAGAAGGGCGTTTCGTTCGCAATAAAGCCTTTGCATTGGCCAGAGACGTAATCCGGGAAGACGTTAATCTGACCATGCCGGTGTTGAAATGGTTAGAGCAGGTTGTGAAAACCTTGGATTCAGCAGAAAACCCAACCTCGATTGCGAGCAGCGCATGCTTTAGCCCAGGTGATGAGTGTCGCCGCAAGATTGTGGATTTGTGTCATGGTGCTCGTCGTTCCATCGATATCTGTGTGTTTACCATTTCGGATGACAGTTTGAGCGATGCAATATTCAAAGCGCATCAGCGGGGTGTTCAGGTTCGAGTGATCACTGATAACGACAAGGCGAATGATCTTGGCAGTGATGTGGATGAACTGAGTAAGAAAGGTGTGCCGCTTCGGATGGACCGAACTGACAACCACATGCACCACAAGTTTGCCGTGTTTGATCAAACGACTTTGTTGAACGGTAGCTTTAACTGGACTCGAAGCGCTTCCCGGTACAATCAGGAAAACATTGCCGTCAGTGGCGATGTACGATTGTTGGAGCGTTTTAACAGTGAATTTGAGCGTTTGTGGAAAGAGTTTGCTTAAGGCCCTTTCGTTACGGACGTTATTTACAAATAAAAACAGCCCTGAAGAGGAAACCTTCAGGGCTGTTTTTGTATGTGATCGGGCATTTAAAGAATGCGCTTAATGAACGTATTTAAAGAAAGCACTTAAATCTAACGCACCGGAAAACCAGTCGGGAAGTCGGACATCTCGGCTAAGGTTGATAGCAACTCCTGATCATCTGAGGACTGGGCTGAACCTTCCCACTCTTCAAAATTTACCAGATCACTGATCTCCATTCTTGGTAACCAGCCTTTCGTCTCTAACTCTGGCTTGTCTTTAAAGTGCTCCACGTAGCCGATGCACAGGTAAGCAATGGGCACCACATGCTCAGGGATACCCAGGGTCGCTTTCAACTCATCTTCATGCATGATACTCACCCAGCCAACCCCTAAACCTTCTGTACGTGCGGCTAACCATAAGTTTTGTACCGCACAGACGGAGCTGTAGAGGTCCATGGTTTTCATATGCGTTCGACCGAGCACAGGTTTGCCGGTTCGGGTTCGGTCACAAGTGATGCAGAGATTAATCGGCGACTCTAAGATGCCTTCCAACTTTAAGTTCTTGTAGGTTTTCTGTTTGTCCTTATCGAACAGTTCTACCGCTTCTTTGTTCGCTTTTGAGAACAGCTGGTGTACCTGCTGTTTTTTCTGCTGAGAACGAATCACCAGAAAATTCCAGGGTTGCATGAAACCTACAGAAGGCGCATGGTGTGCGGCATAAAGAACACGCGCTAATACCTCGTCGGGCACGGTAGTAGGTAAAAACTGACCACGAACATCACGACGATTAAACACGGTTTTGTAGAGCGCATCACGCTCTGCCTCGGCAAAACGATGGCGCTCAGTAAGAGAGCTGGATTCCATATTAGTCCCCTTCAATGGAATGTGCGTGCAGGGTCCAGCTACAGCGCAGTTACACAATCAGGCCGGTCTACTGACTGAGGGTCATCCTTATACATCGCCTTCCCGGTGCTCAATTGAACAAGTCCAGTGGCTTGGCTGTGTATCACAGCCGATTGATGTATAAGTCGCCATCACAGGGCTGGGCGCGTTCCGGATTGTCACCGGATTCCCGATTCTCCCTCGGTGAAGCTGCGTTCATAATGATTATTTTTCATTAGAGCGACTGCTTTACACCTTGGGCACCTGACGTTTTGACAAGCTTTATAGGAGTTTAGCCTGGTTGGGTCAAGGAGAATTCTTAGGGATTTAGTTGACCTGCTTTCCCGTCAGCCGATAAAGTGGCAGCCTCGTGATTTATTCTTCTTTGGTCATTCAGGTTTAAGGGAAAGCCGTGCTTGAACTCATTTTAGGTGGTGCTCGTTCAGGAAAGAGTCGATTTGCTGAAGAACGGGCGTTGGCTTCAGGCAAACAACTTGTCTATCTGGCTACCGCAGAAACCCGGGATCGGGAAATGTCGGAACGCGTTAAACTGCATCAAGCCCGTCGCTCTGATCAATGGTCTTTGATTGAAGAACCGCTTGCGTTGGCTGAAGTCTTAAAACAGCACAGTCGAGCCGATAACTGTATTCTGGTGGATTGTTTAACCTTGTGGCTGACCAACTGTTTGTTGCAATCTGAAAATGTTCAGCAAGATCAGGCGTGGCAATCGGAGCGAGCTAAATTACTCGATACCCTACAGACGCTACCCGGTGATGTTATTTTTGTGAGTAACGAAGTCGGTCAAGGTGTGGTGCCGATGGGGGAATTGTCCCGAAAGTTTGTCGATGAGGCCGGTTGGTTGCATCAGGATTTAGCCAAACTCTGTGATACCGTGGTGTTTGTGGTGGCCGGTCTGCCCCAATTCCTCAAATCCTCCTCAATTCCTAAAACCTAGTTCTTAACTTATTTTTTGTCTTTAAAGGATCTGACTATGACTGCCTGGTGGACTCAAGCGATTCAACAGCCTAATGCAGAACAAGGTGAGCAAGCATCGGCTCATCAAAATCAGCTGACTAAGCCACCGGGATCATTGGGGCAGTTGGAAGACATTGCAATCCAATTGGCGGCTAATCAAAACACGTTGAAGCCGAAAGTCGATAACGTCGCCATACGCGTGTTTGCTGGCGATCATGGCGTTGTGGAAGAAGGTGTCTCTGCCTTTCCTCAAGCGGTTACTGTCGAAATGATTAAAAATTTCTGTGCCGGTGGTGCGGCCATCAGTGTGTTGGCGAAAGAGCAGGGCGCGGATTTCCAAGTGGTCAATGTTGGAACGGCAACGCCAGTGGAGGACCATCCTAAATTGATCAATCAACCGGTTGCAGCGGGCACTCAAAACTTTTGTCAGCAGGCAGCAATGACCGAGGCTGAATTTGAAGCCGCGCTTGGGTTGGGCAAATCCATTGCAGAACAAGCCCATCAAGAGGGTGCCCAACTCTTTATTGGCGGTGAGATGGGGATCGGCAACACCACAGCGGCGTCGGCCGTTGCCGCTGCCTTGATTCAGGATGAGTTAACGCTCGAACAAAAAGTCCTGGCATTGGTTGGACGCGGCACTGGCGTCGATGATAAGGGATTAACCATCAAACAACAGGCTGTAATGCGGGCGTTAGCGCTTCATCAGGATTCAATCAGTGATCCGGTATTAGCGCTACAAGCCGTTGGTGGCTTGGAAATTGTTGCGCTAACCGGTGCCTATCTCCGTTGTGGACAATTAGGTGTGACTGTTTTGGTGGATGGGTTTATCTGTTCCGTTGCTGCATTAGCGGCGCTTAGCATCAATGAAAAGCTCAGACCTTGGTTGATCTTTGCTCATCAGTCAGAAGAGTCCGGGCATCAAAAAGTATTGCAGGCATTGGATGCCAAACCTTTGTTAAACCTGGGAATGCGTTTGGGCGAAGCCAGTGGAGCGGCTGTGGCCCTACCGTTGCTTAGATTAGCCTGTTCACTCCATTCCTCTATGGCAACCTTTGAGTCGGCGGGGGTTAGTAACTCAGACGATTAATGATTCTTTCGTCATTCTGTACTGATTGCTTTGTACTTGTACACACTAAGGACGTGCTGTGAATATCTCAAATCGACGAATTCCTTCTAAGCTATGGAATGTGGAGGTTAGCTTATGACGCAAACCACAAGAGTTGATCTCTTGAGACATGGCGAATGTGAGGGTGCCCAATCGATTTATCGGGGCATCATTGATAGTCCGTTAAGTAAAGACGGTTGGGAAACCATGAATAAGGCTGTCGTTTCCGTTGTGTCCGATTGGGATGTGATCATTACGTCCCCCAAGCAACGGTGTCGGCGATACGCGATGGCGTTGGCAGAAGATCTGATGCGACCTTTCGAGATCAACTCCGGTTTTAGGGAAATTAACTTTGGCCGCTGGGAAGGTTTGACCTTTAGGGATGTATGGAAGGCGGAAGCTGATAACGTTAAAGCCTTTTATTCCGACCCTGAGAGTAACCCGCATGGCGGGGAATCTGTTGCACAAATGACGGATCGGGTGATGGCGGCTTGGGCTGAGATCTTACAACGCCATCGGGGAAAACGTATTTTATTGGTGAATCACGGCGGAATCATGCGCGTGCTTCTGTCCGAGCTGCTATCGATTCCAATGACATCGGTCTCTAAGATGAATGTGCCCTATGGTTGTTTAACTCGCTTCTCTGTGTTCTTTGATGAGAAAGTGTCTAATAAGGCAGTATCTAATGAGGCTGTATCTAATGAGAAAGCATCTGATGGCAAAGAGAATGAGCAGTATCATCCGATGATGGAGTTTCATAACAAAGCTGGATGAAACGCTTGCTGAACGCTCTTTCTTACCTTTGAACCATCCTATGGAATTAAAACGAAAAGGACAGATATGAACCTAAAATCTTTCTGGGTTGCCCTTCAATTCTTCACGTTATTGCCTACCCCAAACCTTAAAAACGTCGAGAACAAAGATTTGGCGGACTCGGTGCTGTGGTATCCACTGGTTGGCGCTGTGATTGGTGCGCTTTTGTGGGTCTTAGCGGCGTTGCTGATGCCTTGGTTTTCCTCGTTAGTGGTTGCAGGAATTGTACTCCTTGTTTGGGTAGCGATAACTGGTGCTCTGCATTTGGATGGCCTCGCTGATTGTGCCGATGCCTGGATGGGCGGTTTTGGTTCAAAGGAACGCACTTTGGAAATCATGAAGGACCCGGTCAGTGGGCCTATCGCGGTGTGTGTGTTAATCACTTGCTTATTACTCAAGTTTGCGTTGATTGAGTCCTTACTGAGCAGCAGCCTGGCGTGTGGTCTGATGGTCGTGCCTGTGATTGGCCGAATGTCGGCTGTATTACTGTTGTTAACCACCAAATACGTGAGGGAAGGCGGTTTGGGTGAGGCTTTGAGTCAGGAGCTGGATGCATCCAAAGCCTGGGGCATTCTAATTGTATTGGCGTTGGTGACGCTGGTGCTGCAACCTGTCCTGGCACTGTGTTTGTTCACTGTGTCGCTGGCTGTGTTCTTGGGCTGGCGACAGCGAATGATTCAGCGTATCGAAGGCTGCACCGGTGACACCCTTGGTGCCATGATTGAGCTGGTGGAGTTGGCTGCGTTGTTTGGTCTTGCGCTCTTTATTGGCGTTAACATTGGCCTGAACGGGTAAGAGCAGGCCAATTGTTATGACCGATACCATGAGTGATGTTTTGATCGATCATCTCTTTTCGATGTTTGTGGACAGTTTAAAACCAGACTTTCAACAGCGTATTCTTAATGATCCCGAGCCTGATAGAGAGTTTGATGACATTATGATCGACGATGGTCGGTTTTGCTTTACCCTGAATGGCCTTCATCGTTTGGTTCAAACGGTCTATCCCATCGACTATTACGCTTTTCAACAGCGTTTATACGCCAGCAATCTCAATGAACGACTCGCAGAGATGGGGTTGTCTGTGGTTATGCATCAATCCACCGGGAAAGTCGCCAGTAATTGGTATCGATTAGAAGAGCTTTAGTGTCTCCCGTCGCGTCTAGCTTTCACTCGTCATATACATTACTATGCTTGCTGTTCAGGTGCCTGATGTGTCCATCATGTTTAATCGATTGATGCAGAAGGATAATCGGGAAGTATGGTAAGTACAGAGAGAACATTGCAGTACTGACTCCATCGCTGCCCCCGCAACGGTAAAAGAGTTGTTTAGCTAACCACTGGTTTGATCAAAACCGGGAAGGGATAAACAGGTAAAGTTCGAATTTTTGAACTACTCTTAGAGCCCGGAGACCGGCCTGACAAGTCCTTATAATAACCATTGCACGGTGGGTGCAGGAGAAGAAAATGACCACTCAAGTTTCAAGTGCTCAGCACGCGAAAACACACGTTAAAGTTTCATCATTAGCACAGACTGCCGCTGCCATTATTTTTGGTGCCGTGGTTGTATTCGCGGTAGGTTTCTTACCAATGGATGCAGCGCACAACGCAGCGCACGATACTCGTCACGCGATGGCCTTTCCTTGCCATTAAAAGTTTGCCACTAGTGACTTTCTAGTTGGTGCTTTGCCTATTCGTACTTTGTTTACTAGTGCTTGGTCTATTAGAACTTGGTCTATTAGAACTTGGTCTATTAGAACTTTGTTTATTAGAGCCTAGCCTATTACATATGTGCGGTTAGTTCATCGCCACTGATTTTCCACAGTCTAAAAACTCGCAGTTGAATGAACCTGATCCGGTCGGATTGGGCTTTTGTGCGTTCTAAATACTCGTTATGGAAGAGCTTTAACCTATGTTATTTCGTCGAATCATATTAAATGCCTTGCTGGTCGGCATCGTTGCCAGTTTTGTATTCAGTCTCCTTCAAGTTTATGTTGTTAATCCTATTATCTTCGCTTCTGAAACCTATGAAGTGGCTGAAGAACCTGCCCCTGTGGCTGACCATCATCATGGTGAGGAAGCCGGTCATGCCCATTCTCATGATGAAGAAGCCTGGGCTCCGGAAGATGGCATTGAGCGAACAGCCTACACCATGTCAGCCAATATCTTTGCGGGCATCGGTTACGCGGCAATCTTACTGGCTGTCATGAGTCAGTTGTCTTTGCAGGGTCTTACTCGTGTGAATCTTTTGAAAGGGATTGCTTGGGGGATTGGTGGTTTCATCGTGTTCTTCGGTGCGCCGGCCATTGGTATTCCGCCTGAAATTCCTGGTATTGAGGCGGCTCCGGTTGAGCACCGACAAGCATGGTGGATGCTAACCGCAGCTGCAGTAGCCATTGGGTTATTGGTATTGGTCTATGCACCGTTGAAGTTCAAAGCACTGGGTGTGGTTGCGATCAGCTTACCCTATCTTGTTTCTGCTCCACATCCTGACGGCCCGGCGTTTTCTCATCCTGATCCGGCAGCGATTGTTGCGTTAACGGATCTACATCAACAATTTATTGTTACTACCTCAGTTTCGAACTTGCTGTTTTGGTTGGTGATGGGTGTAATGAGTGCTTGGGTATTGAACCGTTGGGTGCTGACACCAAACGTACTGAAAGGCCTAGGTCAGGATGAAACCGCAAACGCTTAAGTTTCCTTTTACCGCAGTATCAGGGCAGGCTTCTTTCAAGCTTGCTTTGATTCTTGCTGCGATCAACCCCGCTCTTGGCGGGGTGTTAATTAGTGGCCCTCGTGGGTCTGCTAAATCTACGTTAGCTCGTGGGCTGGCGGATGTTATGCCAGCGTCGGCAAATAAACCTCATGAATTTGTTACGCTTCCGCTGGGTGCCAGTGAAGAAATGCTTGTGGGCACGTTAGATCTACAGAAGGTCTTGGCCGACCAATCGGTGTCGTTTCAGCCAGGTTTATTAGCCAAAGCCGATGGCGGTGTCTTGTATGTGGATGAAGTAAATCTTCTGTCAGATAACCTTGTGGATTTGCTGCTCGATGTCTCGGCCAGTGGTGTTAATGTGGTAGAGCGCGATGGTGTCAGCCACAGTCATTCCGCCGAGTTTATTTTGTTGGGTACGATGAACCCGGATGAGGGGGAATTGCGTCCTCAACTACTGGATCGTTTTGGTTTGTCCGTTGAGTTATCCAATCAATACAGTGTGGAAGAACGTGTCGAGATTGTGCGTTTACGTGAAGCCTTTGATCGAAACCCTGAGGTGTTTGTTCAGGACTACCAAAAAGCGCAAGCCACATTAACCGAGAGCATTCAAACCGCCAGAACTCTACTGAATCAGGTGCAATGTGCTGATGAGTTACGCATTTTGATCGCTGAGAAATGCGTTGAGGCACATGTGGATGGTATGCGTGGTGACATTGTTTGGTATCGTGCCGCTGTGGCGCATGCAGCATGGCATCGGCGAGATCAGGTAACGGAAGAGGATATTCTGGCCGTTGAAGAGTTGGTGTTGGCGCATCGTCGTCAGAACAGTAGCAATTCATCGAATCCACCACATTTTCCGAACTCTAATTCACAAAGACCAGAGTCTTCTGATACGCCTTCAAGAACGCCATTTTCGCGGCCTCAGGAATCAAAGAATCAACAAACCAAAGAGGGTTCCGAAGGGGATTGGGGCAGTATGTCTTCCACGGCTCAAGAACAACAGACTGTGGAAGCTTCCTGGCAACTCAATCCCTTGAATAAGAAAGCAGAGAAACGTTCTGCGAAACAATCATCTTTGGGAAAGCCTCAAACCCTTAGTTCCGGTCGTCAGAAAGGCATCGGGAGTAAGGGTGTGTATGCCTCGAAAACAGACGATAGCAAAGTTCATTGGTTCGGTTCTATGGTTAAGAACGCAGGCCAGATACCGCTGAAAGAACTGGTATTTCGAAAGAAACGAGAAAGTCAGCCCGTGTTGCATTTGGTGTTGTTGGATACGTCGGCGTCGATTCTCCAACATCAGAACTTTGCCAAGGCCAAATCTTTGGTCAGTGCCATTGCCAATCAAGCCTATCTGGCTCGTGAACAAATGACCTTAATGGGCTTTGGTAATCAAAAAGTAGAGACGTTACTGCCGAAGAAGCGTGCGCCAAAGTCACTCATTACCTTGTTGAATACTATTCCAGCAGCAGGAGGTACGCCGCTGCGAGAGATGCTTCAACAAGCCAAAGCTTTCCAGCAGCAACAAGTGACACAAATACCGAATTTACTCATAAAGACGTACCTCATTACCGACGGTCGAACCAGCCAAGCTTTTGATGATTTGGATTTACTTGGGCAGGTTACGGTTGTTGATACTGAAGACAGTCAGGTCAAACGTGGCAAAGCACTTCACATTGCCCAATCCTTGGTTGCGGAGTATTTCAAATTAACGGATCTTTCGTTGCCTGAATTCACTTCACCGTCTTCTCACACTTTAAAGGTCTAGGATCATGTCTCAAGAAAACACGCAAACTACTGAACAAGTGTCATCGACGGATCAGGAAAAACACCAAACACGCATGGCCTCCAAGAAAGCCGTGGTCGATGCGCGTATTGCCAAAGCTACCGAAGAGCGTGGCGTACTAATTTTGATGCGTGGTAACGGCAAAGGGAAGAGCAGCTCTGCGTTGGGTACTATGGCCCGATCTGCCGGACACGGTATGAAGTGCGCGGTTATTCAGTTTATTAAAGGCCGTCGTGAAACAGGCGAGTATAAATTCTTCAAAGATCATCCATTAGTGGATTGGCATGTAATGGGTCACGGCTTTACCTGGGAAACTCAAGACAAAACCCAGGACATCGAAGCCGCGAAAAAAGCCTGGGCATTGGCGGAAGAACTTCTGCAAGACGAAAGTTACGACATGCTGGTGTTTGATGAACTGAGCTACATGTTCAAGTACAAATACCTGGAAGTAGAACCTGCGGTGAAAGCTTTGCAGAATCGCCCTAAGCATCAGAATGTAATCATCACTGGTCGTACAATGGCGACGGGTCTTCAAGAAATTGCTGACACCATTTCAACCATTCAAGATGACAAACATGCCTTCCGTTTAGGTGTGAAAGCACAAGCCGGGATTGAGTTTTAAGCATGACAAATCTCATGAATATAGCGTTAGTTGCCGACCAACCTGAGACCGCATCTTGCCCAGCGCTGTTTTTAGCCGCACCTGCGTCAGGGCAGGGGAAAACCACGGTTTCAGCGGCCTTAGCGAGAATGTTGAAACGCCAAGGCAAAGTGGTTCGCGTCTTTAAAACCGGGCCGGATTACCTCGACCCGCAGATTCTTCATCAAGCGTCTGGTGAACCGGTTGAGCAGTTGGATATGTGGATGGCGGGTGAAGCCTACTGTCAGACTAAGTTGTTTGAAGCCGCTCGTGATGCTGATCTGATTTTGATTGAAGGCGCGATGGGGCTGTTCGATGGTGAGCCTTCCAGCGCCGATTTAGCAGCTCGCTTTGGTGTCCCTATTGCCTTGGTGATGGATGTCAAAGGCATGGCGCAAACTGCGGCTGCGGTAGCGACAGGCTTGGTGAATTTTCGGGATGATGTTCAGTTCGCCGGTTTAATTGCCAACAACTGTGGCTCGGAACGTCATCGCCAACTGATCGAAGATGCCTTGCCAGAGAACCTTCCGCTACTCGCGCATCTGGCACGTTCGGAAGACGTGGCCTTACCGGAGCGTCATCTGGGGTTGGTGCAAGCGTCTGAAGTAACCGACGAATTAGAAATACGTTTAAACAATGGTGCCGATTGGTTGGAACAGGCAGGCTTGGCTGATTTGTTAGCGCGTGTTCCGTCAGTAGATTTCCATATGGCAGAAATGTCTGATGTGCCTGAACTGTTAAAAGGCCAGCGCATCGCCATCGCCAAAGACGAAGCCTTCAGTTTTATCTACGATGCCAATTTACGTTTGCTGGAAGAGATGGGCGCGGAGTTAAGTTTCTTCTCCCCGATTCATTCTAATGTTTTACCAGAGGCTGACGCACTGTGGTTGCCCGGGGGTTATCCGGAATTACATGCTGAAAAGATGGCTCAGAACCAGCCGATGATCGAGCAAATACAAACTTTTCATCAATCCGGTAAAGCGATTTTGGCCGAGTGTGGTGGTTTCTTGTATTGTTTGGAAACACTGACCGATTTGGATGAACAGCAATACCCTATGCTGGGTATTCTTACCGGACATGGTGCTATGCGTGGCAAACGTGGGTGTCAGGGCATGCAAACGGCTCCGTTACCGGAAGGAGAAATTCGAGCCCATGCTCATCATAGATCGCGCAGTGCAGATACGGATGAACCGATTGCTCATGGCCGTCGTCAACGACACCCGGCACCGGGCGAAGCCATCTATCGAAGCAAGCATTTAACGGCGAGTTATCTCCATTTGTTTTTCCCATCGAACCCCGAGGCGGTGGCGAAACTCTTCAAGCCTGAATAATCTGTTGAGACAACCCCTTTGAGACGCTAATTCATGTGGCCAGAAAGCAGTGAACAAGCCAAACCGCTCCGCACGGGCCTGACCACAGGTTCATGTGCGACTGCGTGTAGTTTGGCGGCCGCTCGTTGCTTGTTTTCTACTGCGGATCGGGCAAACGAGTTGTTGGAGTCTGTTTCTATTACGTTACCCACCAAGCGTTCTCAGGCACCCAAAGAAGTCAGTTTGTCGGTATCGGTTGAGGTCTTGTCAGAGCATTCGGCAAAAGCCAGCACCATTAAAGATGCGGGTGATGACCCGGATGTCACTCACGGTGCGACCATCTTTGTGGAAGTGACGTTGACCCAAACACCGGGAATTCACTTTAAAGCCGCGAAAGGTGTAGGCACGGTGACCCGTGAAGGCTTGGCACTAGCGGTGGGCGAGCCGGCGATTAACCCTGTGCCGCGACAAATGATTACCAATCACCTTACAAAATTGGCTCAGTTCCATGATTACCAAGGCGGCTTTGAAGTCGCCGTTGGCGTGGAAAATGGTGAGGTCATTGCCCAGAAAACCATGAACCCGAAATTGGGGATTCTAGGTGGATTGTCGATCTTGGGAACAACGGGAATTGTCCGGCCTTTTTCCTGTTCCGCCTGGATCGCTTCGATTCATCAAGGCATTGATGTGGCGATTGCCAATGGCGTTGATCACATTGCGGCCACTACCGGCAACAGCAGTGAACAGGCTATTAAAGCCCAGTACGATTTGAGTGAAATGTCGCTGATAGAGATGGGCGATTTTGCCGGAGCGGTGCTTAAATACCTTAAACAACTGAATCAGACTCAAGCTGAAAAGCTGACGCAAGTTACCATTTGCGGGGGCTTTGGCAAGATCAGCAAACTCGCTAATGGCCACATGGATTTGAACTCCCGCGTGTCGTCCATCGACTTTCAACACATTGCTGACGTGGCGAAATCGGCGGGCGCCGATGGAACTCTTCAACAACAGATTCTGGAAGCCAATACCACCATTCAGGCACTTAACTTGTGTACAGCAGCCAATGTTCCGTTGGCAGATGCCATGTGTCGGTTGGCCTACCAAAAAGCCAGAAGCTATGTGCCGGAACACATCAAGCTGGATGTCTGGGCCATTGATCGCAAAGGCAAGTTTGTTGGGGCGTTTTTGAATGATGTGGGCGATGAAAACGGGGAGGGTGACGCATGAGCATAACGCCTCTCTCTAAAGTGTTGGTTTTAGGCGGCACCTCCGAAGGTAAGGCGATGGTGAATCGCTTACTGGATTACGGGGTTCCTGTGGTGTACAGCATTGCAGGCTTGGTGCGAACTCCAGAGTTTAAACAAAGCGCAACACTGTGTGAGATCATTGATGGTGGCTTTTCATCGTATGGCGGTTTAGCGGAATATCTCAACACCCATTCGATTGTCGGTGTATGCGATGCCACGCATCCCTTTGCAAAAAACATTTCTGCCACGGCCTGGAAGACCTGCTCAGAACTGGGCATTCCATACTGGCGTTTTCAGCGATCGGAATGGCCTAAGCAACCGAAAGACGATTGGCAGGATTTTACCCATTGGCCGCCATTACTTAATTCCATCAGCTTGGGTAAAACCGTATTTTTCTCCGCTGGCCAACTCAACGATGAGTGCTTGCAGTGGCTGTTGGCCCATCCTCATCAGCAGATCAAACATCTATGGCGAACGGCGGTGGAACCTAAATCACCATTGCCGGATAACCTGATTGCCGTGAAAGCCATCGGCCCCTTTACCTTCGAGAGTGAACGTCAGTTGTTTACTGAGCATAAGGTCGATGTTCTAGTGACCAAAAACAGTGGTGGTGAGGCGACCATTGCCAAGATCCAGGTCGCACGAGAACTCGGCTTGCCGGTGTTGATGTTGGCGCGCCCAACCCCCGTGCCTGAAAACGTTTGTTACGACGACTTAAATAAACTGGCAATGTTGATCATTAGCCAGTTAAAACTGAATCACATGATGCAGGTTCACTAAGGAATATATGCATGAACTTTGACTACCAAATGAACCCGCAGAAGATCGAGTCGGAAAGCTTTCGACAGATCCGAGAACTCACAACACTCGATCACTTCAGCAAAGATCAACAGCAAGTGGTGATGCGTATCGTCCACAGTTTGGGCTTGCCGCATTTGGCTGAACAGGTTCGTTTTAGTGAAAACGCCTGCGAAGCTGGGCGAGAAGCGTTAGCCAATGATTGCCCGATTCTGTGTGATGTGGAAATGGTCAAACAGGGCATTACCAAGCGAATGATTACCAAAGCACCCTTGTGCTTTTTGAATGACCCAAGCGTTGCCGAGATCGCGAAATCTAACGGCGAAACACGTACTATGGCGGCCTTGGAATTGTGGCGAGATCAGCTAAAAGACAGTGTGGTGATCATCGGCAATGCGCCAACGGCGCTATTTCGATTGCTTGAAATGATCGATCAGGGTGCCGACAAACCGGCGTTAATTATCGGTATGCCGGTGGGCTTTGTGGGCGCAGCGGAATCCAAACAAGCGCTGTGGGATCATCATCAACAATTGGGCATTGAATGCATTACTTTGCTCGGGCGTGAAGGCGGCAGTGCTGTGTCGTCCGCCACCTGTAATGCGCTGCTGCGTTGTAACCGAGGTGAGTATTACTGATGGACTCACCTATTCGCCAATTGGATATCGTCGGACTTGGTATTTCTCAAACTCCAGTCTTTACCGAAGAAACACAGCGATGCATTGCCGCTGCGGATTACGTCATTGGCTCGGCACGTCAATTGGCCTTGTTATCTGTTGAAGAGAAGCCGCAACAGCAGCAATGGATAGAATTACCAAAATTGTCTGAGTTGAAGGCTCTGATTGACGAGTTGGCGAGCGATAAAAGTGTGGTGGTATTAGCCTCTGGTGACCCCTTGTTTTATGGCATCGGCAGATGGTTTAAGCAGCATTTTGCTGAAGCCTTTGAACAAGGGCGATTGCGCTTTCATCCGGCGGTGTCGAGCATTCAGGCAGCGTGTCATCGCTTGGGATTATCCTTGCAAGATACCGATGTGCTGAGTTTGCATGGTCGGCCATTGGCGAAATTACGAACTCAACTCAAAGCTAATCGCACACTAGCGATTCTTACGGATGAACAAAGCAACCCTGTAGCGTTAGCGCAAGAGTGCATCAACGCAGGGTTTGGCGACTCCCGAATTACCGTGTGTGAACGACTTGGGTATGACGATGAACAATGCCGATCCTTCTCTGCAAAAGAACTGGTTGATGGCAGGGTTGGTAACAAAGGTGAATTTGATCCGCTGCATGTGACCATTATTGAAGTTAAAGGTTTAGGTGGTGTGTTGCCAAGCTTCCCAGGGTTTGCCGATGCCTTGTTTGAAACCGGTGCTGAACCTGGCAAGGGGATGATCAGTAAACGCGAAGTGCGCTTATGCATCCTTTCCTATTTAGAACCGAATAACGACGATGTGATTTGGGATATTGGCGCGGGTTGCGGCGGCGTGGCTGTGGAGTTGGCCTATTGGAATGAAAAGGCCAAAGTGTATGCCATTGAGCACCATTCCGAGCGATTAAAATACCTCGCTATTAACCGGGAGCGCTTCGGTGTGGTGTCGAACATGAACATCGTTGAAGGCCGCGCTCCGGCTTGTTTAACAGATTTACCTAAGCCAACCAAAGTGTTTATTGGCGGTAGCGATGGTGCTTTGCCAGAGCTACTCGCTCAGTGCTGGGAGCTACTTCCTGTGGGGGGGATTTTGGTAGCGAGCGCGGTGATTCAATCCACCAAAGATCAACTAAACGACTTTGCTGAATTGCTTGCGAGTTCCAATGATTCAGGTCTCTCAACACACGCGGTGATTGAAAGCACCGAAGTGGCTGTAAAGCGGGGGCAGATGGTTGCTGGTGAGCTAGTGGATGGAAAGTTGGTGGATGGTAAGCTGGTGTATCAATCTAAATATCCGGTTACCGTTTTTCAATATAAAAAGTTTCAATTTAAGAAGGCAGCGAAGTGATGACTCAGTTTATTGGTGTGGGCGTAGGGCCGGGTGATCCGGAGTTAATTACCCTAAAGGCTGCTCGATTAATCAAGCAAGCTGATGTTATCAGTTATTTACAAGGCGAAAGCGGTGAAGCGCAAGCTCGTAAAATCGCGGCCGAGGTGATGGCTGAAAGAACTTCTGTTGCTGAAGAAATTGCTGTCCCTATGCCGATGTCGGAAGATCGCAGTCTTGCCAATCAAGCCTACGATCAAGCGGCGAAGTCCATTGAAACTGCAATCGCAGAAGGTAAAAGCGTGGTGTTTCTATGTGAAGGCGATCCGCTGTTTTTTGGTTCGTTTGCCTATTTGTTAGAACGCTTGGAAGGTAAGGTAGCTTGCCAAGTGGTGCCGGGAATTTCTTCTGTTCATGCCGCAGCCTCCGAGCTGCAGATGCCATTAACCATGTTGAAGGAATCCTTCGCAGTGATCAGTGGCCGACATTCCGATCAACAATTGATGGACGTTCTGCAGCAACACGACTCTGTGGTGATCATGAAAGCCGGACGCTCCCGTCAGCGTATCCTCAATGCGTTAACGGAAACAGGTCGAATGCAAGACGCCCGGTATTTGGAGTACATCTCTCGCTTTAATCAAAAGATTGTTGAGGATGTCAGCTCTTTAGCGGGTGAAGCCGGGCCGTATTTTTCCTTGTTTGTGGTTGTTCCTGATAGAGATGCGGACAGAGACGTTAGCCGTGAAAGATAACTCATCTGTTAAAATCGTCGCGCTGACCGAAGCGGGCTTACGGTTGGCTGAGCAACTCAATGCAAAGCTAGAAAACAGTGATGTTTGGTACAAACCTAAGCCTTTTTCAGAGAAAGTGCAGTATGCCTTTCAGGCGGGTGAACCACTGATTATGATCTGTGCCACGGGTATTGTGGTTCGTACATTAGCGCCTGTGTTAGCAAGTAAACTGCAAGACCCGCCTGTGTTGGTGTTGGATGAATTAGGGCAGTTTGTGATCCCGCTGGTATCCGGTCATGAAGGGGGCGCGAATGAGTGGGGCCGACAAGTGGCTGAGTTATTGAACAGTCAATTGGTGATGACCACCGCCAACCCCTATTTAAAACCCAAGTATGCAGTGGGTATGGGATGTGAACGTAACTGCCCAAAAGAAGAATTAGAGTGTTTGTTAATGGACTGCTTAGCGCAAGCGAACTTAACGCTCGACCAGATTGGCTCCATCAACAGCATTGATATCAAAGCCGATGAAGTGGGTTTAATCGAACTGGCCGAGCATTTAGAGAAGCCATTCAACACCTTTGATGCGGCCGAGTTATCCACAGTGGAGCACTTGCTCAGCACAAAATCCGATTATGTATTCAAGACCGTCGGCGTCTATGGCGTTGCGGAATCGGCGGCGTTGGTTGGCGCGTCTCAACTCACGAACGCTTACAGTGAACTGATTTTAAATAAGCACAAAACGGCCAAAGCCACCTGTGCCATTGCGAGGGCGTATCCTAGTGACGCTCGACGCCAGTCTTAACGAAGAGAACCAAATGACCAAGTTGTATGTAGTAGGAACCGGCCCAGGCGATATTGATCTGGTTGCCCCAAAAGCCATGGCGGCCATCAAAGCCAGTAGTGATCTTGTGGCCTATGGCCTGTATTTGGAATTATTGGGCGAGGTGTGTGAGGGTAAAACTCACCACGATTTGCCATTAGGTGAAGAGATTGGCCGTGCACGTTTGGCACTCGATCTGGCGGCCAGCGGTAAAACCACGGCATTGATTTCCAGCGGTGACATTGGCATCTATGCGATGGCCACTTTGGTGTTCGAGTTGTTGGATCAACAACTGCAAGGCAAAGAGAATCACCCTGAATGGTTGGATGTGGACATCGAAGTTGTGCCAGGTATTTCTGCCATGCAAGCCGGTGCCAGCCGAGTAGGGGCCATGTTAGGCCATGATTTCTGCACCATTTCCTTGTCGGATCTATTAACCCCGTGGGAAACCATCGAGAAGCGTTTACATGCCTGTGGCGAAGGGGACTTTGTCGTTTCCTTCTACAACCCGCGTTCTAAAAAGCGCGATTGGCAGATCAACACCGCCCGCGACATTCTATTGCAATACCGCCCAGGCTCGACGCCTGTGTTGTTAGGCCGTCAACTTACCCGCAGCGATGAAAGTATTACCTTAACCACGCTGGATCAACTCGATGCGAAAGACGTGGACATGTTCACCCTGGTTTCTGTTGGCAACAGCGAATCTCGCCACATTGTGAATGGCAACAAAGAGTGGATTTACACTCCGCGTGGTTACAAGAAGAAACTGGTGTAAGGCTGCAAAAAAGGAATCAAACATGACCGTTTATTTTATTGGCGCAGGCCCAGGTGACCCGGAACTGATTACTGTCAAAGCACAGCGTTTAATCAACGAGTGCCCGGTGATTTTATACGCAGGCTCGTTGGTACCACGTGCAGTGTTTAAAGACGTAGAGCACACTGCAGAGCAGATCATCGACACCGCCTCGTTGGACTTGGATCAAATCATCGAACACATCGAGCAGGCTCATAAAGAAGGCAAAGACGTTGCCCGTGTTCACTCCGGTGATCCATCGCTTTACGGTGCTATTGGTGAACAAATCCGCCGACTAGACGCACTCGATATCGACTTTGAAATCATCCCTGGTGTTACTGCGACCTCGGCGTCTGCAGCTTGGTTAGGCAAAGAACTGACCCTTTCTGGCGTATCACAAACCATCATCCTGACTCGATACGAAGGCAAGACCCCATTCCCGGAACGCGAGCGTTTACCGGCACTCGCAGCCAGCGGTGCGACATTAGCAATTCACCTCGGTGTGACCCGTATTCATAAAATTGTGGAAGAACTGATTCCGCACTATGGCGAAGATTGCCCTGTGGCCGTGTGCTATCGCACCAGCTGGCCGGATCAGGACAAAGTCACTGGTACGCTCAAAGACATCGTGGAAAAGGTGAGAGAGAAGAAATTCACCCGCACCTCATTGATCCTGGTCGGGCATGTACTTGGGACGGATGAATTTCGGGATTCCTACCTTTACGACGAAGACCAAGCCCACGTGTACAGGCCAAAGAGCAAGACGGCCAAGCCGAGGACGGTGGAGAGTAAGATGGCTCACCCGAGGGGGTAATATCTTTTTGTAATGAGTTATATTTGGTTTTTAACTTTCAGAGTTTAGTTATGCCGAATTTATCCAAAGAAGATAGACATTTTGCTCTCTTTCGGGAAAGTCTGGATCTAGACAATAAAATTGAGTGGACCAAGTCAGAGTCACCTGACTTCTTATTTCCATTAGATGGGAAACTTGTGGGTCTTGAACACTCGGAATTATTTTTAGAGCGGGATTATCCTCTTCAAGCTACTGAAAGCATTGAAGATGATATTTTGAAGTTCGCGCAAGTTTATGCCAATTCAAAGCAATATTTTAATACTCGTACAAAAGTGATCTTTGGAAATGTTAAAGGTCTGAGAGAAAAACAAAGAGAGTTATTAGCAAAGAAAATAGCAGATACGGTTCAATCCAAATGGCTATCTAGTCACAGAGAAGAATATAAGCAACTTAGATTTAACATGCCTATAGAGGAAGTGAAATCAATCTATACCACATTTATCCCACCAAATATTGGATGTCACTTTGTTGCTGCTCGCGCGGGATGGGTTAAACCTACTGCAACTGAGGAAGCATATAAGGCAATAGAGAGTAAGTCTAAGAAGCTTAAAAAATATAGAAAAAATTGTGATGAGGTTTGGTTATTGTTGGTAGCTGATGGCACTAATCCATCGTCTCTATTGGGCAAGACTGATGGGATTGAGCTCGTTAAATCATTACATGGTTTTGATAAAGTCTATTTTATGTTCTACATCACAAAATATGTACAAGAAATTAAAACTGTATATTGATCTTTAGTTCGAAAATGGAAGGAAGTAGTGTTGTAGGTACTGCTCAAATACTATAAGAATGGCATTACAGACCATGTCCATGTGCGTATACATTCTAGGCTTGGAGCCAAAATTAATCCTTCTACTGTAATCAAATATGTTGGGAATCTATGAATAAGTTATTTTCTCTAACCGTTCTTGTTTTGAGCGTATTATTGATACAGTCATGTGCTTCGGTCGCGACTGAAACGTCACTTCAAGAAACCAAAAGTAATACCTTATCTGGTCATTACATTTTTGGACACGAAGTTAATACGTTTCAACCATGTGGCGAGAAGCGAGTCGTTTGGGTTCAAGGTTCGGAAGATATATTGAGCTATCTGGAACAGGAGTATTTTAGGTTTTCTACTAAACCTTACGAAGAGGTATTTCTTGAGATTGAAGGCGATTATATAGCTCGAGCAAATGATGGTTTTGCAGCAGACTTTGAAGGCCAGATAAGTGTCAGGAAGGTGATTAAAGTAGCTAGTCTCTCTGATTCAGAATGCAGTGCTTTATAGGAAGTCGAGGCGTTTAAAAGTTGCTCTGACATGTATTTACACAGTGTTATGGTTTTGTGTAGAAAAGTAGGCGTATAGGTGAATTAATGAAAACTGTTAAAGTTAGTGAACTTAGTACCAAAGAGCAGTGGATAGAGTTCATTGATATAACGAAGGAACTGACATTAAAGGATTTGGATGGTGCTTTGGACATATATGGTGAGGACGAAGAGGTATACCTTGTTATCAATCTCTATCAGAATGAATCCAGTTCTATCGAGTATTTCTTTAAGCCTTTAATCGAACAAGAATCTCGTATGGCTTTGCTTTCCCTTTTAGAAGAAAATAATTTTTCTTTGTCTGCTTTACTTAATCTGATTTTAACATCGAGCTATATCGAGGAAGAGATGGGGCAGGTTCTTATTTTTGATCAGATTAAAATATTCAGAGAAAGGTTTTCAGATTTAAAGCGTTGACTCAACCTCCAACATCAAACAAGATAACCGAATGAATACACAACGTACGCAAACCACTGGTCGAATTATTATCATCATTCCATAGGAGTGGTGGGATTTGTGATGCGTCAATAATTTCTGAAACCCGCCCAAGAGGCGGGTTTTCTGTTTCTGCCTCTGGGTATTAATTTATGAGAATAGGACAGAGGTAGCATGAACAAAGTCGCCGTTTTTGGTAAGCCGGGTAGTGGCAAGTCCACATTAAGTAAACGTTTAGCGTCAGCAACTGGAATACAGTTACATGCGCTGGATTCCATTCTGTTCAATCCGGATGGGAGTCAGGTTGATAGGGAAACCTACGATCAGGCGCATGGATCAATATTGGAGTCAGATCGCTGGATCATCGACGGCTTGGGGCCAATAGGATCGTTTTACCAACGCTTAGAAGCGGCGGATACCTTGATCTATATCGACTTACCGTATCCCATCAGTTATTGGTTAGTCACTAAGCGAATGCTGAAAGGGCTGGTGGTGAAGCCGGAAGGTTGGCCAGATGGCAGCTCGGTGTTTAAAGGTTCATTGGAAAGTTATAAGTTTCTAAAACTTAGCCCTAAGTTTTGGAATGATGATTTTATGCAGCGGTTGGAACAGGCATCGGTGGGTAAATCATTGCATGTGATTCGGTCGGTGTCTGAGTTGAATCGGTTTGTGGATGAGCAGGCCTTTACCTCGAAATAATGACATTCAGGTTCTGTCTATTCGAGCCAGTGATTTCCCGCCGGACGAGGGTGTGCTTCCAACACAGAGTAAACAGCAGCAATACGGTAGCGGGATTATGTAACAGGCTATGTAACAGGCCAGCCATGCGCGGCTGGTCTTTAGTCTTACCTCTTTCTTAGCTTCACCACTTATCTTTTAGCCGAGCCACAAAGAAATCTACAGCCACTTTCACTTTCGGTACAACGTATTGTTGTTTTTGATACAGCAGAAAAATAGCCATGTCCGGGTTTTGGGTGATTCGCAGTGGTTGATTAAAATGCAATTCTTGCAGCTGACCATTTTCAAAGTAGGGTTCTACTGACCAGCGAGGAGCCATCATGATTCCCTTTCCTTCGGTGGTTAATTGCGCCAACCATTTTCCATGATTTGAGATCGCCACCGGGATGCCCGAGACATCACGCCACTCGCCATTGATCTCGCAGAGCCAGGGGGATGGCCCGGCTGGTGTTCTATAGAACAGCCCTAAGTGGTTTTTTAGCTCAAGCACATTGTTTGGCGTACCCATTTTCTCAAGGTAGTGGGGGGAGGCTACAGGAATGAATTCATTTTCCATCAGCCGAATCGCCTGCACTCGTTCATTCGGGGCATAGCCACCACGAATAGCAATATCGACTTCGTCCCGGCCGAGTTTGGTGATGGCATCGCTGAGGCTGACATCAAGAATGATGTCTGGATAGAGCTGTTTGAACTCGTCCAACAGTGGGAGTAATAACCGTTCACCAAATCCTGTCATGGCACTGATGCGAAGTTGTCCCATTGGTTTGGTCTGGTAGCTTCGAACAGCCTCATCGCTTTGTTCCAATTGATGAAGAATATCCTGCACTTGTTGGTAGTAGAGCTGTCCGATTTCAGTCAGTTGTACCGATCGTGTTGTGCGTTTGAGTAAGGTCGCTCCTAGGTCATCTTCCAGAGCTGCAACTCGACGTGAAAGTGAGGAGGGGGGAACTCCAAAGGTGTCTGCAGCTCGGGTGAAACTTCCTGTTTCGGCGACTTTGCTGAAATAACGCAATGCTCTCAGTTGATCCATAGGAACTCCATATGCCCGAGTGTTAGAGGATAGCTTGTTTTAAATTATTATTGTCTCTATGGCAATAAAGATCACCAGTTTGTACGGTTTAATAGGTTGAAAGTGGGAGTAATAATGCCGCAGCCTTATCAAAAAGATGAATAGCCTAGCGCAACTAAGAAGAGCGCATCGATTTTACCGAATGCAAACAAGAGGAATTGTCATGAGTACCTATACAAACATTAGCCTGGCGGCTCGTCCTAATCCGGGGCCAATTACTCCAGATTTATTCAAGGTGGAATACAAGAGCATTCCTCAGGCGGGGCCAGGGCAGGTGTTGGTTAAGCAGACTTATATGTCGCTTGATCCGGCCATGATTGGTTGGATGAGCCCTGACCAGGAAAGCTATGTTCCGCCGGTTGAGATTGGTGAAGTGATGCGTTCGGCGGGTATTGGTGAAATTGTTGAGAGTAATCACCCTGACTTTGCCGTGGGCGATCGTGTACGAGGCATGCTTGGTTGGAGAGAGTATCTCGTTAGTGGTGGCGAAGGACTGACCAAGTTGCCGACTAACCTGAATGAAGAAATGGCGTTAGCGGTATTCGCATTACCGGGTATGACGGCCACTCAAGGTTTGTATGGCTTTGGTGATCCGAAAAAGGGTGAAACCATTGTTGTCAGTGGCGCAGCCGGTTCCGTGGGATCAATTGTTGGACAGCTGGCTAAAGCCGATGGTTTGAATGTAATCGGTGTTGCTGGTGATGATGAGAAGTGTGACTGGATTCGTGATGAGTTAGGTTTTGACGCGGCCATCAATTATAAGACGGATGACATTCCAGCCCGTCTTCGTGAATACGCACCGAATGGGGTTGATATTTACTTTGAGAATACCGGTGGCGCCATTCAACAACCTGTTTTTGATCAGATGAATACGCATGGTCGAATCATTGTGTGTGGCATGATTGCGGATTACACCTCGGACACACCTTCAGCTGGCCCTAACTGGATTCCATTGATTAAAAAGCGTATTACGATTCGTGGATTTGCTATGCCGGATCATTTCCAGGATGTTCAAAAGCTAACTGAAAAACTCACTCCTTATGTGATCAACGGCAAAATCAGATATCGCACGCATGTGTTGGAGGGTTTGGAATCCGCTATTGATGGCCTGAATCTGTTCTTTACCGGTGGCAACCGCGGTAAGTTGATCGTCAAACTGTAAACATCATTAGGAATTGGACAGCTAAGAATTTGTCCGGTCTCTGGCTCGACGTAGTATTCACACAAGCAATGCCTAATCGATTAGGAATCCCTTGCCTGTGTGAATCTACGCGTCGGGGTTGTTAGCCTCTCTCATTACACACATTCGTCAGTACTTAGCTCACACACCCAGCCATGCGGTCAGTCTGGATCGCTCGCGAACGACACCATCCTGATTAAAGTGGTGAATACAAAAGTGAGCCCACGAGTCGCTGTAGGACATTTCGATGTCACCTGTAACGGTGGTATTTCCTTGACCTATTTCTGCATAGGTAAACTCAAAACTGCCACTGGGGCGTGCCAAGGCAATATGGAAAGGTTCGCCGTTAAACTCGTTGATGATCGGTCTGCCACTACTTTGCAATACGCCTGGAATTGCAACGGTTGCGGTTCGTCGTTCTAACTCGGCTTCAAGCGCAATAGGCAGGAATAGGGTGTCACAACATTCCGAACAGGTGGACGCAAAGACCGAAAACATATTGCTCATTGGTTCTCCGGCTTCACCTGAGATAATTGATTCAATACCTCGGCGTTGAGCTTCATCTGCTCGTTCGTCGATAACCAATACCCGTTTACCTTCGCCGTATTTAATTTCACCGGGCCATTTATAAATTGCGGCCCAGTTCAAGCCCGCCAAAGGAGTGTCGTTAAAGTGGCCTTCAATTAAATGCCCAACAAAGGCAGTCTGACAATAGCCATGAGTGCTAGGTAAGTTGAATTGGCAACCACAATTTACATCACAGTTGCAGTTATCGTAGGTTTCGCTTTTAAACAGCCATTGATCACTCATTTTTCATCCTCCTTATCGTAACGCTGTATACGATTCGGATGCAGAAGTTGGTCGCTTGGGAGCATTGAGGATCTAAACTTCGGGGGCCTAAACTTCCACTGAAAACAGCCAAAAGCACTGGCCTGCTATCACCATTAGAAGATCTAAGAGAGGTGAGTCGGTACAGCATTGACTCGTTTATTACGGTACGGGGCTATACGTTCGGCCGGTAATAATTAGGATAGCTTATAACGGAGGAGTCGGTGTGAATTGAGGGGATATTTAGCGATTTATGTGGTGAACGGTAGTCTACTTTAAGTTGATGAAGTTTAAGGATTATTTTTCAACGGTTCTCGGACTGGAAGTGAATTTAAAGGAAAGAATTATTTGGTCCGGGGGAGCGCATTATTATGCGGATAAATGTCAGACATATTCTTAACACGTCAAACAGATACATAGCACATCAAACATATATAGCACGTCAAACATAGAAAGCGGCCACTTGGGCCGCTTTTGGATTTCACTTTTTGTTAGGTATTTTCAGCTTAGTCAGTTACCAAATTTCCTTATTCATGGTTTTGACCATCTTGGAGAAGGAGCGCTGGTGTTTGCGTTCTGCGTGGCTTCCTAAATCCCGGCGTTTGATGTGTTCGTCTTCTTTCAATAGCTTTTGATAGTTATTGAAGTCTGACGGATCTATTGTGCCATTCTCAAGCGCTTCTCGAACTTTACAGCCTGGTTCTTGCTCATGATGACAATCACTAAATCGACAGTCTTGAGCGAGTGAGTGAATGTCAGCAAAGGTTTCTTCGATGCCTTGCTGGCTGTTGAAGAGCTGTAGCTCTCGCATTCCAGGGGTATCGATCACCGCCACTTTACCGTGGGCTTTTTCATCTGCACTGTCGATGAAAAATAGTTGTCGTGCAGTGGTGGTGTGTTTTCCTTTGTCGTCATCTTCACGGATGCCAGCTACCTCTTGTTGCGTGCCAGCGAGGGCGTTCAATAAGCTGGATTTTCCCACTCCGGATGAACCCACCAAGGCGATACTGGTACCGGAGTTGAGATACGTTTTTAGGGTATCCAGCCCAGTGCCTTCCAAGGTGCTGATGGCATGAATCAGATGGCAATTCAGTTTTTTTAGTTGAGCCAGGTATTCTTCTAACTCCGCTTCCGAACATAAATCGCTTTTGGTCAGAATCACTACGGGTTCAATGTTTGCCTCTAGCGCAAGCGCCAAATAACGCTGTAATCGCTTGAGGTTAAAGTCTTGGTTGGCGCTGGTGACAATCCATAAATAATCGAGATTTGCCGCGATTAGCTGAGGTTGATCAACTGAGAGCCTTTGCAATCGGCTTTTAGGTTCCACGACTAATTTGATTCGCCAATGTTCTTCCGCGCGCTCGGCCAGGACCCAATCGCCAACCGCAAGAAACAAGCTGGTTGGGCGAAATTCAGGCGGACACAGTAAGTCAGTGCTTATTAAATTAGAGCTTCCTAATTCACCAATGGCTTCGATTCGGTCCCGATGAATTGCAGTAATACGAAACACAGCATAAGGTTGATTCGTAGGTTCTTCGTCACTGTGCAGAGCGGTTAGTTCGTCAAAGGAAAGCTGTGCACTCAGTTGTTGCATGAAATAGTTAGTCCAACCGATGGACTGTAAATGTGAAAAATTCAATGTCATTGCTCCGGCAAAATCATATGCACGCCGGACGGACAACCTGAGGACTCAGGACATATCAGAAAAGATCAGGATAAGTATGAAAGGATGTTAAATCCTAAACATTCGCCGCCGGCAATAAAACCAGTTCAACGTTTGAAACAATCATAAAGAAACTCCTTTCCGGTTCTCTTGGCAGAGTTCGGATTTACACAAAATTAACCCCTTATTGGGCAACGCAATAATGAGTTAAGTTCAATGGTTAATCAATGAAATTATTCGGTATCGACGAGTTTAGATTATTGTCTTTATCGCAAATTCACTCACTGATGATGTTTGGAGTCGTCGCTTGCGGTAGTGGATCTTGATGGTTTACTGAGTAACGGCATTACTCGCACAGAACGAAGTTTTGCTGATTTAGACTGCGCATATTTTGTAAACGCAGGTGGGGTAAGATGCTTGGTTAACATTTAAATACTTAAATGTTTGGTTGTGTTATGGTGCGGGCTTTAAACATGGTGATTGTTACGATCTCTATCAAAATGTCACTGCAGATGATGAGTAGCCGAGAACGGGGCCGCGTTAAAACAATCGAATTCAAACCGGTAAAGTAGGAGAAGATTAACTATGGACGATGTAACCATTACCCTGATCAATCTGGATCAAACATTAATTCTTAGCAAACGTGATTTCAGTATTGCTGAGAAGGATGAAGATGGTATCGAGCTGCTTTACAAAGGTGAGACTCGTTGCCAGCCATATGTATTTTTCAAGCCGTTACTTAACAGAGGTGATCGATCACAATACGATTATGAAATGCTGCTGTTTGAATGCTACGAAGACTTTGCTGACGTACTTGAACAACACGTTGAAGAGCATTCTGATCATTTTGTAGTTCGTAGTCGTTTTGTACTCCGACAAGATGAAACCGAAGCTTTATCCGGGTTGGAGTTTTCATATCCTGAAGAGGAAGGTGTTTATCAATACCACATTCAAAACTCGATCGTGCCGGTGGACAACTCAACAATCTCAACAAATCCTTTAAATATTGAAGTTGAAGGCAGTTTAACAGCTGAAAGAGTAGAAGTGCCGTTGGTAGGGTCGTATTTGTGTCCGACTGATTAATGTGAACTTATTGAAGTAGTTAGATAGGGCCGCTTACTTTTATCTATTCAGATGCGTGAGAGTGCTCTTTACTGTTCTTCCAAATAATTTACCCTTCAGCCGAATGATGGATAATAGGCAGCATTCTGTAGTGATCTGACCTAATAAGAGAATTCCTATGCCTAACTGCCCAAAATGCGATTCAGAATATCCTTATGAAGATGGCCCTAGTTACATTTGTCCGGAATGTGTTTTTGAGTGGCCGATTAACCAAGAGGAAGAAGATTGTCTGATCGTGAAAGATTCCGTAGGCAACATTTTGAGTGATGGAGACAGTGTTACTGTGATCAAAGATCTCAAGGTTAAGGGGTCTTCGTCAGTGGTTAAAGTGGGTACTAAGATTAAAAATATACGACTGGTTGATAGCCCTGATAATCACAACATTGATTGTAAAGTTGAGGGTGTGGGCGCAATCAAGATTACGCCTAAATATGTGAAGAAAGCCTAATATACTTGTTTGATGTTCTTATTCATCGCTTAATAATTAAGAGTGTATTAGAACGGTAGTAAACATTCGTGGAAGATAGCAACGCTTATACAACAATCTCCGCTTGGGCACTGGCGGTAAGCTGGACTCTCAAAGCTGAAGGTGTTTCAGCTGAGTCGGTGTTCGAAGAAGCCGGGTTGGATTTGGCAGAGCAGCAGAAGAATCCTGCTGGGCGGATTCCCGTTCAGAATATGACCCGTCTTTGGAATGCTTCAGTTAAAGCAACAGGAAACCCTGCGTTTGGTTTGAAGGTTTCTGAGCATGTTCATGCTATGCATTTTAAAGCGCTGGGAATGTTAACCGTCACCAGCGAAAGTGTGGCAAAGGCGTTCGAGAAAATCATTTCCTATTACTCTCTCGTGAGTGATTCCGTCATTATTGATCTGCAATACCAGCCTGACGTTATTGGCTTCAGTATCAATGAGAATGAAGGGGTGGAGATTAGTCTCTCTGCGATAGATGCGTTCTTTTCTGTGATTTTGAAATACTGTCAGAACATGATGGGCAATGTGAAAGTTGTCAGGGCAGTGGATATGAAACGGCCTACCCCAGACTCGTTTCAGCCTTGGCAAGAGTTTTATGGTTGCCCCATTAGGTTCAATCAAGTAAGCAATGTGTTGTGGTTAGAGCGAGCTTTACTAGAGCAGCCTTCCATTCATTATGACGAAAAAATGGCCTTGGCTAATGAACATGCGGTGCAGGATTATTTAAGGTCGATGAACGCACATACCTGGGTTCATAAATGCAAACTGAACATTCAGTTTGCCTCTGATAATGAGCCCCCAACGTTGGCGTCCCTGGCTAAGAAGTTCAAGCTGTCTGAACGCACTTTAGCGCGAAAACTGAAAGAAGAGGGCGCGAGTTTTAGTCAGGTGTTGCAAGAGAAAAAGCAGGAAGTGGCTTGTTATTATCTTACCCAAACCACTGAGAGCATTGTTAACATTGCGCTGAATCTGGGCTTTAACGATACCAGCAACTTTAACCGTGCTTTCCAGCGCTGGTTCCAAATGACCCCTTCCGAATATCGTCAAACACATCGTTCCCCAGAGGATTAATTCTGTTAGGTCTCTCCTGACAGGGCAATGGCAAGGAATGACAAGAGCAGACTTTTTGTTCTGGATAACATGCCTGGTGTCACTATAACAATAACACTAGGTGGAAAGATGTTTCAGCCCGTTAAACTTACGTTACTTGCAGCTGCGGTTGCATCACTTACAGCATGTGGTTCCAGTTCAGATTCTAAATCGAGCCATTCCGAATCAACCGTTTACGGTGACTTGCATGGCCTACAAGCAAGTGTTTCCGTTGATGCGTCAGAAAATCGGATTATGGTGGCAGGTCAAACGACTGCAATCATACAGGCGATGGACCCCAGTACGGTGCTGCCTGCGGGGGGCGTTGACCCTGCACTGTACATATTACCGAATCAGTCTCCGGCCACTGCCGCAGATAGCCAATGGCGTCCTGATGCCTTGCCTGATGTAAACGCTGCTGGCGCACCTTTAGAAGCGCAGGGCTTCTATGCATTGCATGGAGACACACGCAATAGCGATGAGGTTTTGTCTGCTGCGGCCCCTGAAACTCAGTTATCCTGGATCGCCGAGAAACATTTTTTTAGTTATGAAGGTGGGGTGTTTGACCGGAACAGTAATGTTTATGTGGTGCCTGTCGATCCGGTGGAGGATGTGTATTTGTCTTCTATCGATGGGGAAACGGGTGAGCGTCGTTGGTCTCTGCCTGGTAAGCGTATTGGGCAAGGAGGCGCGCCGCTGATCCTTCCTGCGAATGATGGCAGTGATGAGGACATCATCTATATCGGAAGTTATGAGTACATGACGGCCGTGACCAGTTCAGGCAAAGTGTTGTGGGATGTAAAAACCGGCCTCAAAGCACCTGCGGATGCTACTCAGATTTCTACCCATAACTACGGAATCAATTACCACCCTCAAACCAATAGCATGATCGCGGTCTATGCAGATGGCCATATCTCTGTACATGATCGGGATACAGGGTTAGTCAAAATTTCACCGTATTCGTTACCGGGAGCGGCGACACTCAATACCCAGTTTGAAACCGATTACTCAAAACTGGAGCCCTTTGTTCATAACGGGTTGAGTAAGTTAATGGAAGACACTCAAACCTTCTTTGACGTACTGACTATGGTGCTTGGCGGTGGCTATGAAGTGTCTAACTACTTCGGTATCGACCCAAGCTCAGGACGCATTTTAATTGGCGCAACCGCACCGGACGAAGCCGATGGCGAAGAAGATGGTTTCTCGGCATTGGGGGCTCTCTATGCATTAGATTTCAATGAAGACGGGAATTTGGAAATCCAATGGCGTCGTGATTTCGAAGGTGGAACGGCCGCTACTCCGACGCTGTCTTATGATGGTTCAGTGGTGTATACCGCTGACTCGGTGGATAAAATGCTGGCGATTGATGCTGAGACGGGGGATCTTATCTGGGAATACCAAACTGGCAGTGGTCAGGTGGTGGGTTCCATTGCAATTTCTCGGGAAGATAACGAAATCTTCTTATCTACCGCCATCGACATCATTAAAGTGAAAGACATGGGCAATTGTGCTGGTAACGGTACGGATTGTGATACGCCAGTATGGACTGCAAAGTTGGATGACGCCTTCAATACTTCTGTACTGAGCGAGGCAACGACCCAGGCTCACATGTATCAGAACGTGCTGAAACCAGCGATTGAAGGTTTCTACCAATCTGTGGGTACCCAAGGTTTTGAGTTTATGCCAATGGCAGGCAACATGGTGTTGGCGGGGATTACTGGCAACGGCGTAGTAGCTCAGGCGGGTTACGGATATCTAAGCCCACAAGGGAAGGTGATGCCGTTCCAGATTTCACAAGTGATTTTAGACCGTGAAACCGGTGATATTCGTTACAGTGCTCCGGGCATTGAAGAGAGTGTGTCGGTCATGGCAACGGCTCCTAACGGCGACCTGTACATGAGTAACTCGCCACTAAGACGCATATTGAATGTGGCGATGATTCGTGCGGTCGGTTTCAAAACCAATAATACGAGCCTGCAATACTTTGGGAATGAAGCACTGGGGGGCATTTCTCAATTCACCCAGAAACCAGGCAGTAAGATTCGTGTGGCTCAGGAAGCCGGCCAAGCGGCCATTCATCGAATTGATAACCTCATTGCTAAAGCAGGCACGGCCAGCGAGGCTGCTCGAAGTGCGGAAGTGGATCGTTTGTATGGCCTGATCGGGCAAATGATAGAAAGTGTGAATGCCGCCGCTTCGCTTTCCGAGATCACTGAGTCAGACGCAGCAACCATGTTAACAGCACTCGAAGACGCCAAAGCTTTGGGGTTAGCGGATCTTCCAACGATGAAAGCCAAACTGGAAGAATGGCAAGCACTACTTTAAGAACCTTTCATAGCTGATTATTCTCTTTATAAGACCAGTATCTTGTAAGTGTAATATTAGGCTTTACCGATCATGTTCTGCATGATCGGCTTTTTCTTTTTACAGGCTATAGGCTTTCCAGAAACTATCCACAAACTATTTTTAAGTTGCTATTAGGCTATCTCTGCTGAGTTTTCGGTATTCTGAGAGGAACCTTAATACGCGCCGTCGCTATAAATAAGTTCATAGCTGTGACTGTAGATTTCCAAAATGTTTCCGAATGGATCTTCCATATAAATCATGCGGTATGGTTTTTCCCCAGGGTAGTAGTAGCGAGGTTTCTCCATGCGTTTCTTACCACCGGCTTCAACGATTCGTTCTGCAAGCCCTTCAACATCCGGATCTTGAACACAGAAGTGAAAGATCCCGGTTTTCCAGTATTCAAAGTTGTTTTCCGGGTTTTCCTGATTCTGGAATTGAAATAACTCAACCCCGATTCTGTCGCCAGTAGACAGGTGTGCAATACGAAAACTCCCCCAGTTAGGTCCGAACACATCCGTACACATTTGTCCGATGGCGCTGTCATCCTCAGTGATGTCGGTAGGCTCCATAATCAAATACCAGCCTAATACCTTGGTGTAAAACTCAACGGCTTTATCGAGATCGGTGACGGAAATGCCGATGTGAGAGAAATTCCTTGGGTAAACATGATTCATAAGATGTTCTCCTCTGTTTAAGTTGTGGCCAGTTTACAAAGGTGGATTAAGTATGAGAAATTATCATTTATTATGTTTATGAGTACGTTTTGTAATGATTAATCCCGTCTGGTTAAGAAGCTTTTGTACCTTGGTAGAAGTAGGGAATTTCACTCGTACTGCAGATCGCCTTTTCATGACGCAATCAGGAGTGAGCCAGCACATTCGCAAACTCGAAGAGCAACTGGGTGTGCTGTTACTGCTCAGGGAAGGGAAGCACTTTACCCTTAGTGATGCCGGAGAACGCTTATACCGAGAAGGGCGGGAAGTCATTCTGACCTTATCTGAGCTGGAAGCGCATGTGAGAGAGGACTCGGCTTATGAAGGCGAGGTTCGGGTCATGTCGCCCGGAAGTGTTGGTTTGAAGCTCTATCCTCGTTTATTGGAACTTCAGAAACAGTATCCTAAGCTGGTCATTGATTATCGGTTTGGGCCTAACTCTGACGTGGAAACGTCCATTTCAGAATCTCGCGCTGATATCGGATTTATGAGTCGTCCCTCTACACTTGCAGACGTTTCCTGTGACCAAATTATGGAAGAACCTCTGTTGTTGATTACCCCAAGGGAGATAAAAACACCTACTTGGGAAACCCTGAATGTACTTGGCTTTATTGATCACCCGGACGGCGCTCATCATGCGTATCTACTGTTGAGTGAAAACTATTCTGAATTTCAGTACAGTGATCAATTTGAGAAAAAAGGTTTCTCAAATCAAATCAGTTTGATTCTTGAACCTGTTAGCCTAGGGCTGGGATTTACTGTCTTGCCCAGTTATGCGGTGGAGGCATTTCATAGTCCTCACTTAATCAGGGCTCATCACTTGGCAAATCCGGTCAGTGAGCCTTTGTATCTTGCCACACGAGCCAGAATCACACTGCCTAAAAGGGTTATGACTGTTTTAGAAGAAGCGAAACAATGGCTTGGCAACAGCCGTTGAAATTGCGATAAAAGATAGGAATAACACAACGAGTTGATTGGATATGGACATCCTAAAAGATATAGCTTCCTGCCGTGAAGTCATTAAAACAACTTCTGGCAAACGCTTAGCCCTTATTTATCATCTGAACATTAAGGATTCTGTGGGCTATGAATCTTGGCTAAAGGCAACCATGAATGGGGCTGGCGGTAAGCGGTTATTTCGAATCAAACCTGACCCGGTTGCCCGTGAAGGAATGCTGCTTGATGAGATCGTGATTGATGAGTTTACATCATACAAAGCCGCGTTTGACTGCCTTGAACATCATTGTGAGACTCTGGCGCAGGTTTGTGCTGAGTGCTCAATCCTATGTGTTGAGCCCGAACCGCCGGTTAGGTTCAAAATAGTCAGGGCGATCTCCGGAATCGTTCGATTGTTTAAGGGGGTGAACGAAAACAGAACCCCACCTGCAAGATGGAAAGCCGAAAACACTGCTGTTTGGCCGGATGAGCAACAGATGACCGTGGCACGAGCTCAAAATCCCGATGATCCTCTCTATGTCTATAACCTGAATAAATATAAGCCGATGGCTGATTACCAAGGTGCAGCTGAATCAGCTAAACCGATCTCTGGCGTGGAAGCTTATAACCGCTACGCAAAGATCGCTGGCTTCGAACTACTGCGACGAGGGGCTTACCCAGTCTACGGTGGAAAACCAATCTGCCTGATTAGTAGACAAGAAGATTGTATGTTGGCCGACAATTGGGATCACTTCGTGTTTGTTCGTTATCCTCAGCGTCGTAACCTTTTAGCCGTGATTGAAAGCGATGAATTTCATCAGGGAGAAGTTCATCGTGATGCCGGATTAGAGCGAGTTGCTATTTTCATGGCACAACATGCTGAATAAGTATCTTAATAAGAAAACTGCTGTGTCATATAAGGCTCTTAATCTATATGACGACAAAGAAATAAATGGAGGAAGTAATGACTAGGAAGTACACGTTTTTTGTTCATATGAACGCAACCAAAGAATGGCTGAGCATGAGCAGGGAAGAGCGAGGCCAGTATTTCGATAAAATACAATCAAATATCTTCTCAAACTACCCTAGTGTTTCTGTCCGTTTGTATGATGCTGAAGCATTTACAACCAAGTGCAGTGACATTGCTGTGTACGAAACAGAGAACATACAAGATTACTATTTTCTGATTGAAGCATTGCGTGATACTGAAATTTATACCGTCCCATACTTTGAAATCGTTGATATCTTTCCAGCAATAGAAGATGGGTTTGCTGAGTATGAATCGAGTGTTGGGACAAGTGCCTAAATTCCAACTATCTGATATGGCCTAGAGCCTGTTTATTGTGTGAGAATTATTAAAAATGGACATTCAAAAAGTAAGTCAGGACGACTTGGAATCAATTACTCATTTGGTTTTAGATGTCGCCAAAATTGATGTGTTTCCACACTTCAACGAAAAAGGTCAGGCGGAGTTTAAAACCCGTGTACTACCTGATCTTAATACCATCCTTACCGAACCAAACTACCTTTCGGTGAAAGCCGCTATCTCTGGTGAAATTGTAGGTGTTGCTGCGTTAAGAAACGCGGATTACCTCACGCATTTGTTTGTCTCGAAGTCGTGTCAGGGCAAAGGGATTGGCAAAGCTCTTCTTAATTATTTGGTGACTGAAACCAAGGCACAACAAGTGAGTCTTCGTTCGTCGATTAATGCGGTGAGCTTTTATGAATCATTGGGGTTTGAGTGCACAGCTGAAGAAGGTGATTACAATGGCATTCGGTTTGTACCGATGACATTAGACCTACAAAACTCTAGAAATATAAAAACAGGGTAATCAAGGATGTAGAAATGAAAATGCATAAGGGCTCATGTTTGTGCGGAAGTGTTGTATTTGAATTGGCAGGTGAATTCGACTCCTTCGTTCTTTGTCATTGTCAGCATTGCCAAAAAGACACGGGCTCTGCACATGCGGCCAATCTCTTTTCAACTTCTGGAACGCTTACTTGGTTAAAAGGCAGGGGCCTGGTTAAAACCTTTCAATTGCCAGAGACTCAGCATTCAAAAAGCTTCTGTCAAAACTGCGGTTCTTCCGTACCAACACATGCCGAAAAATTAGGTTTCGTGGTTGTGCCTGCGGGCTGTTTAGATACCCCGATAGCTAAGACTCCGAATGCAAAGATATTCATGAGAAGTCAGACAAAGTGGTCTAAGTGTTTGGAGAACGTACAGAGCTTTGAGGCGTTGCCAGAATAGGGAATCAACTTATAGGCTTTATTACTATTTAAAACCAAACTGGTTAGTATTCTATTTCCCTGAATTAAATACTGTACTTGTTCAAACATTGGATGTTTGACTCGATATTGAAGAATAAGGATGTTCTATGAAACTCGCACAGCCCACATTATTTATACCATGTCTGCTTTCTACCTTTTTCAGTTTTAGTTTGAGTGCTTCACCAATTTATCAGTGTAAAGGCCCGAATAATCGTACCGTATTTAGTGATCAGCCTTGTGAGGGCGAAGGTCAGGAAATTGAGGTTCGGGATTACAAAATCGGTGGGGCTGTTGGTCGGGATGCTGGTGGTCGAATGTATGAATCTGAAGGGCATTCGGATGATCTGAAAACTAGTGATGATTCTTACAAAAAAGAATCTTCTTGTGTATTTATAAGCTCTACTGAACTTAGACGTTTGAAAATTAGGCACAGTTTAAAAAAGGGCATGAAGAGCAAAGATGTCCGAGGTTCATGGGGCTCCCCTAGTGATATCAATAACTATTCTAAGGGTAGATCTCAGTGGGTTTATTATGTGACAGGGGGAGTTCGTTATGTATACCTTAAGGATGGATGTGTTACTTCATGGAGAACTGCTTTTGATAGGAAATAAAATAGGCCAGTAAAGATCTACTGGCCTTTGGTTGTACTTTACAGATTAGAGCAAATACCCACCTTCCACTTCGAGCACCGCATTACGCATCGCCAGTGATTGATCCGACAGTAAGAATTCAATCGCTCCTGCTTGATCATCGGCGGTTAACACTCTGCCGAGTGCAGTGCTGTTCATAGATTCAAACATGCCGTCTTGTTGTTCTTGAGTCATGCCTGCTTTGCCTTGAATCTCCGTGGCGGTAACGCCTGGACGTACTGAGTTGATTCTGATGCCTTGCGGCGCAAGTTCCAGGTTGGCAACGCGAACAATGGCTTCGAAGGCGGCTTTACTGGCGGAGTAAACGGCAGCATTTGGAAACCCTTTAGTGACAACAATGCTGGAAACAAACACGACACTGGCAGGGTTTTTCAGCACGGGCAGTAATTTCTGTAAGGTAAAGAACGGGCCTTTGGTGTTGATGTTCATAGTTAAATCAAAGGCGTCTTCGGATGTGTCTTTGAATGATTCAGGGTAGAAGACTCCGGCATTTAGAACGAGTCCGTCCAACTGGATGTTGTCTTTTTGCAGTGCAGTTGCCAATTGTTGTATTTGAGAAAAGTTAGCGCTGTCTGCAACGTAGCCAGCACAACCAAGTGCTTTTACCGTTTCATCAATTCTGCTTTGGTCACGACCTGTGATGATGACCTGATTGCCAGCGTTAATTAAGCGCTCAGCAACTGCCTGACCAATGCCTGCTGTTCCGCCTGTGATTAAGATTGTTTTTCCATTCATGCTGTTTCTCCTAAACAAATGCTTTTGTGCAACATGATTAAAAGATTATCAGCTTGATCTGTTCTCAATAAGATACCAATATAAACACTTAATGGTTCTGTAAAAGAAACAATGGCGAAAGTTTAAGGCTATTATTTGCATGTCATATTTAAACCTACCTCTACTTCATGTCTTTCATTTAGTGGCTGAGCGTGGCAGTTTTCAGGCGGCTGCCAATGAGTTGAAGTTACCGCGATCTTCAGTCAGTAAGAAGATTCGTCAGCTTGAAGAGTTTGTTGGGCAGCCCTTGTTACAACGTTCGACTCGTCATCTTCGTCTCACCGATGTTGGCCGAAGCTTGCTTCTGGGAACGGGGGATCTTCAGTCTGTGCTTTCAAATTTGGATGGCTTGATTGATGACATGCAGACGTCTCTAAAGGGTCGGGTAAAAATCAGCACCAGTATTCTTATGGGGCAGGGGTATCTCGTGCCTATGCTGAAGAAGTTTCGATGTTTATATCCTGATATTGAGCTTGAACTGAATCTTGATGACAGAACTGTGGATTTGATGGCTGAGAAGGTTGATATTGCAATTCGTATTGGTCAGCTGCCAGATTCCAGCCTGATCGCTCGTAACATTGGTAAGAAGAGCTGGGGCTGGTTTGCTTCTAAAGGCTACCTTGCGGAAAGAGGCGATCTTAATTCTCCCTATGATTTGGTTGATCATGACTGCTTGGTCTTTCGCTCGGAGATCTACTGGCCGTTTCAGGGGAGTGATGGTAATACAGAATCCATCGAGGTGACTCCCGCCATTAAAACTGATAGTTGTCGTGCCTTGGTGGATATGGCCTGTGAAGGCTTGGGCGTGATGATGATTGACCCTCAGTTTATCGTGAAAGAGTTGAATGCTGGGCAACTGGTTCCGGTGCTAACGGATTGGAAGCAGCCTGAAACTAGCCCGATTAATTTGGTGTGTGTGGGTGAGCGAACCAAGGCGGTTGAAGCGGTTTGGCAGTTTTTATTGGAGGAGTGGTCTGTCTGGCATTTAAGTGAGCGCTAGATGATCAAGAATATCATGATGATTTGAATTTTGAGGCTTGGTGCTGTTTTATTATCTTCACACTCGATCAGGATATTCGTATAGCATGACTTATTTGGTCAAAATTGAGTTTTTTGAAGTAGATGATCCTGGATGTTGCGTGAAATATCGCAGTGGTATTAGACCAACTATAAGCTATGAAAAAGGTATCTTATGGGACTGTTATATTGCTCTGATTGATGTTGAAGAGGCCACACCTAGGGAGTCGGTTGATGCAATTTTGTCATTCCTATCACCTCAAGAGCATGTTAGTAAAATCAAAAAAGGATTGGCTTTTGATTTATATGCTGGACCTTGGTTAATAGGCAAAGGTTACTTTTTGGAGTAATGGCCATTTGCTGTTCTATGCGTTTTTAGGTTCTTTTAATGCGTACTTTACATTATGAAAATCTCTACATTGGTGACTTACATGAAGTTAGTTTTGATCATCGATGGGTTTGTACAATTGATATAAATACTGAGCTACATGAGCAAGCTCCTGATTTATTTCTGTTTATTTCACTTTCTATTGCGATCGATGCGCTAATAGATGTATCTCATATTAAAGAAATAGAACCGGAAATGTGTTTGCTGGAACAGCGATTAGACACTATGCCATACATCGATAGCTCTTTGTGGTTTGTTAAAGATGAGCAAGAGGAAACGTTACAAGTTACTTGTCCTATTTTTAAAACGGCCAAAGGTATTATTCTGAAGTAAGCTCAATATGCCCAACCATCTCTCTATTCGCTCCTACAGTCGCCAACGCAGAGGTCATTCCCACGACTATCATCAGTTAGTGTTACCTTTGCGTGGCGTGATCAACATCGAAGTTGAAAACTACTGCGGTAAGGTGGCGCCGGGCGAGTGTGTGGTGATCCGAGCGGGGGAGATGCATCATTTCACTGCCAATGAAGAAGCGCGTTTTGTGGTGGCCGATTTATCGGATTTGCCTGAAAACTTGGTTCAGTCCGAATGTTTGGTATTTTCAATTACGCCGCCTTTGATCAGTTACCTTAATTTCATTGAGAAGCAGTTAGAGCATCAAGTAAATCCAGAGCTTGAACATGCGATGTTCAATACCTTTGTAATCTTGTTGGGTGAACAAGGCATGTTCAAACAGCTAGATCATAGAATACGTGCAGTGTTGGAATATGTGCTGGATCACCTTGCCGATAAGCTGGTGATTGATGAGTTGGCTAAGGTGGCTTGTCTTAGTCCGACCCAGTTCAAGAAACTGTTCAGAGAGCAGGTAGGTTTGACAGTCTTGCAGTACATCACTAACGAGCGGATGGAAAAGGCCAAAGCCTTGTTGATGCACACCGATTACCCCATACAGCTGGTGGCTGAACAGGTAGGTTATGAAGATCTTTCGGCATTTGGCCGACGCTTCTCGAATCATTTCGGCTTGTCACCCAGAGAATTTTCCCGTTAATCAAAACGCCTTTTTAAACGATAAAAGCGTCCTTTCTGCATAATTTATAATTTCGTTCGTCGTACACTGACTTCCTGATAATTAAATACCTAAAGGGAAGTGTATGTCGTCTCTCTCTTACTCAAATTCTCATGCGTGGCAGGGCATTCTTGCTATTGTGATTGCTTGTTTCTTTTGGGGAACAACGGGGACAGCGGCCAGCTTTACGCCAGATGTGAGCCCATTGGCTATCGGAGCCTTTGCTATGGGCGGAGGTGCGGTATTGCTTGTTCTATTTGCTTTACGGGAACTTCATGACGATCTGCCTGTGTTAAGAATTTCTTATCGGTTGATGTTGATTGGAGGGCTTGGCGTAGCGATCTATCCGTTGACTTTTTATAGCTCCATGCGTCTGTCTGGTGTTGCTGTAGGTACGGTAGTTTCGATCGCCAGTGCACCTTTCTTTACTGTATTGTTGGAGAGTCTGATCAGCAAGAAAGCTGTTTCAAAACAATGGCTGGTTAGTTTTGTTATTGGGGCCGTGGGGATAACTTTTCTGACACTCGGAAAAGATGTACCTAAAACAAACTCGACGGTGGTTTCTTTGCATTATTTGGGCGTTATCTTGGGGTTGGTTGCTGGGCTAAGTTATGCCCTTTACTCATGGGCGGCTAAGGGGATGATCGAGCAGGGTGTTCATTCTAAATCTGCAATGGCCAGTATGTTTGGATTGGCGGCTGCTGTGTTACTGCCGTCGTTATTGATCACTGGTGAAAACTTGTTTTCGACATCGACCAATTTGGGGGTGGCGGTGTACATGGCGGTGGTACCCATGTTCTTAGGGTATGTGTTATTTGGCTATGGGCTTAAATTTATCTCGGCCAGTCAGGCGACGTTAATTACGCTGTTAGAACCCGCCATTGCGACGTTAATGGCAGTGGTTGTTGTGGGGGAGCGTATTAATTCCATTGGTTGGTTTGGTATGGGTTTGATAGTCTTGTGCTTATTCATGCAAATGCCTAAACCAGCTCGTCAGATTAAAATGCAAGCCGCTGGTTAGCCTATAAGCTATAGAGAGATATTGTTTGTAAAGTACATGACGAATGCATGTTTTAGAGTATGTTTTAGTGCATGCCTCAGTGTCTGTGGTTAAAGAATTTAAAGATAAGGATGCCGATAATGGAAAGCCCGTTAGTGACTACCGAATGGTTAGCCAATCATGTGGATCAACCCGACCTGTTTCTATTGGATGTCAGCGTCGATAATGTGGTGGGTAAGGAGCCGATTGTTTACGAAGAACTGATCATCATTCCAGGCAGTTACAAAGTCAGTATTGATCATGAGTTATCGGATACAGAAACGGCTGGCATTCATGTGTTTCCCAAGGTGAAACAGATTCAGCAAGTTGCTCAAAAGTTAGGTCTTACGCCAAAGAGTATGATCGTATTGTACGATGACCAGGGCATTTATTCTGCGCCACGTGCCTGGTGGATCTTTAAGTCGTATGGGTTTGAAAGGGTATTTATTCTTGATGGTGGTTTGCCGAAGTGGCAAGCAGAAGGCCGAGCGACGGCTGCAAATCATCTTGAGCCGAACAGCCAATCTGGTGACTCAACCTATGAGCGAAACCCTGTAGCGGTTAAATCGTCGAAGGATGTGCTTTCTAATATAGACAGTGAAGAATCAACGGTAATTGATGTTCGTGCTGAGGCTCGCTTTTACGGGAAGGCACCTGAGCCAAGACCGGGCGTGCGGAGCGGTCATATTCCTAAATCCTGTAATCTACCCTTCATGAATGTTTTAACGTCGGATGGTCTGACCTTTAAATCGGTGGATGAGTTAAAGGCGTTGTTTGACGCTCAAAACTTCTCTCAGAATGCGTCTTTTATCTTCTCATGTGGGTCGGGGATGACGGCTTGCATAATGCTGGTTGCAGCCATTGTTGCGGGTTATCAAAACGTCAGCTTGTATGATGGATCTTGGGCAGAATGGGGCGCGGATGCGTCATTGCCTATTGAGCTTTAAAAAGACAGAGAGAAATCTCTCATAAAAGGATTAAACATGGATGTAATTATTCTAGGTGGCGGTGTTGCAGGTGTTAGCACGGCCATTGCGTTGAAACAAAATGGATTTAACGTGCGCGTGTTTGAACGACATAAGGTGGCTTCAACCATTGGTGCGGGAGTTGTTATCTGGCCCAATGCGGCCTATGTGCTTGAACAACTGGGTGTTTTAAACCAGATTGAAGAGGTATCCGGCAGACCAAAGGCGATGCGACGCGTTTCTTCTACGGGTGAGCCTCTGGGCGCTATGAATCTTGAGCTGATTAACTCCCAAATGGGCTATGAAAGTTTCTCTATTCTTCGACGAGACCTACAAGAAGTTCTGATTAGTAAGCTGGAATCGCTGGGTGTTGAGATCGAATACGGGAAGTCCGTAGTGGATATTTGCAACTCAGGAGTAGATAAGGCAACGGTGTGCTTGGTTGATCCAACTGGAGTTAAAGAGAGCGTTTCTGCTGATGTAATTATCGGTGCAGAGGGGCGGATGGCCTCGCAAACCCGTACTTATGTGTTAGGCGATAATCAACCTGTTTACCAAGGTTTTATCAATTGGATTGGGGTTTATGAATCCAATAGTTCTGAACTAGATACTCCGCTATTTGATTCATCAATCCTTGACTATTGGGGCGTCGGCGAGCGGTTTGGTATTGTGCCTGTTGGGCCTAATAAGGCCTATTGGGCAGGCGGAATTGCAAGTAAAGATATCGGTACACGTAATCCAGAGCATTACAAAGACGAGTTAACTTCAATCTTTTCTGAATGGCCTGAACCGGTAAGAAAAGTGATCGAGGGAACACCAGTCTCCCGTATTAATAAAGTCTATGTTCACGATCATGATCCCGCTGAAAAGTGGCACAAAAATAACGTCATCATGATTGGGGATGCAGCGCATGCCCCCTTACCGACATCCGGCCAAGGCGCCTGTCAGGCATTGGAAGATGCTATCTATTTAGCTCAGTGTTTACGTGATCATCAGCACGACATATCAAGTGCCTTTGAGCAGTTTACGGCCTCTAGATTCCAGAAAACCACAAGCATCATTATGGCTGCACGTGGCTTAGCCTCGTCACTGTTCAACCCAGACCCTCAGTTCTGCCACGCAAGAAACGAAAGCAGTAAACAATCGGATTTCACAGCTGCTGCGCGAGGGATGGCCCAACTTTGGGGGCAAGGATTACCTCTTACCGTGAATTAACTCAAATATAGCCTGTTGATAAAGTAATTAATAATCCATTCTTGAAAGTATAGGTCTGTGCCGATAGGATGTCGGAGCGGTGCTTACAGGCACGACTTCATTCGTAGGCGAACCCAAGCCTACAGAGCTTCAAACTCCAGCTACCAAGAGAGTTTTTATGGATTACGTTAAAAGCAAAGACATTATTCAATGGATTGATGATGAAAATAAGGCGGCCATTTCAGAAGTCAGTCACAACGTACTGTATTCTTGTCTGTATGAGCTTCACGATAGTAAAGATTACCAACGAGTAGAGTTTCTTCGAAAGCATGAATACATTACGGATTCAGCTCTGCTCTCTCTGCTGAAAGAAGCATTTACCTCCTTTTATGATGACCAATCTAACCATCCGCTGCTTGATATCCTAGAGCGCTACGGACCCGACAGCACCGCCAAGATCGACAACGACTTGGATATTCTGTACCTATGCCACAATACCTTTCTTCCAACACTGAAACGGTTAGATGCCATTGGTATTGAAATCGACTATGAACAGTTCTTGTCTATTTCTTGTGAGTCCGGTGAAAAGTTTGAGCTGGATATCTTCAATTATGCGTTGGATGTCGGTAAAAACTTTTCTCAAGAATGTTTGGTGAAAACCGCGCATGGTGTTTTAGATCGACTGGATGATCTATCTTCAGACGATGCTGACACCAGCGAATGGGTCAAAGCCTTTAACCGTTTAGTTGACGCAGGTCTAGATGTTAATGGCGAATTAGATGGCGCAGACCTAGAAACCCTGGCTGAACTGGCGCTGGTGAGTTATCCAGAATTCTTTAATTTGATTCTTGAAAATGGATTGAGCCAGGAGCGATTGAATAGCTTCGATTGGCAGGAACTTATTAACGATTTCGGTCTTAAAGAACTGGCTATTGAACATCTGAAAACGCTGGAAGCCAAAGGGTTCTCTCTGCCTAAAGATGATATCGAATCTTTGTTAGAGAAACACGGGTAGGGAAATTGGTCGAAGCGACTCTGTTCTGCCTCTAGGTAATGTACTCAGAGGCTATGTTTATTCCCCCTATCTAAGTCAAGGGGGAATTCATGGTAAGTCTTAAGCGTCCACCTGTATTAGACCTTCTTCCTGAGGCACCTCTCTGAAATGACCTTTAAGGTCATAGTCTTTGCTCCAAAGGCGGATTTTGTCTGCCTTATCTACACCGATATTAAACATGAAGGTGTGTTTCTTACCTGTATTGGCAGGAATAGTAAATTCGGATTGGCGACGGCTACGATCCGACTGTTCTTGTGAATAGCCTTCACTGTCGATCAACAAAACGATGCGGTGATCGTCCATGTTTGCTATGCGAACCGGTTTTGTTTCCTGGTTTTTAAAACCAAGAGTGACATGAGTGTTTGATTCTTCGCCAAACACTTCAATGACTTCAACTTTAACGTACTGTTCAAGCTCTTCTACATTGGTTACGGTGACGGCTCCGTCGACCCCTTCGGCATCTTTGCGACCTTCATCTACACCGTCGTTGAGTCCTTTCAACATGTCTTTACCAAATGAAATTGCGTTTTTAGTGGCTTCACTGATCATTTCTTTGGCATCTGCATAAGTGGCGTTAGACATACCTAGTATGCATAGCAAGGTTAGAGCTCTGATCATGACTATTCCTTGTGTTCTGTAAGTGCTTTTTTGTTGATTCGTGAGTTTCCCATAAATGGTGTGAATGACCAAGAGAATGGATTACGAAATTGGGACGCATTGCTGCTTTAATAGTAGTCGTGCTTATAATGGGCAGCTATATATACATACTTTCTATGTTCTGAGGTCTATCTTATGCCAGCACCTAATGTGAAAGAGAACGATCGAATCGTTTTATTTGATGGCGTGTGTAAGCTGTGTTCTGGTTGGGCTCGGTTTTTGATCAAGTACGATAAAAAGCGAGTCATCAAACTCACTACTGTTCAGTCACAAGCGGGTCAGAAAATTTTAGATTGGCACGGCCTGCCTCTCGATCACTTTGAGACCATGATTTATCTCGAAGGCGATAAAATATACACGCAGTCCGACGCGTTTTTCAAAGTTGTGGCTCAGCTGCCAATGCCTTGGCCTTTACTCAGCGTTTTCCGAATTATCCCGCCGTTTATTCGAAATTGGCTGTATGATCGAATTGCCTTGAATCGTTATTCACTGTTTGGAAAGTACGATACCTGCCTTCTTCCAACCAAGGATCATGAGTCGAGATTTCTTACTGACGATTAATCATCCGATTAATCGCAGATAGCATTTCAGCTTCCATAAAACTGCTAGTCTCAAAGCATCACTTTTACAAATCATTCCTTAATGTATGAGGCTTTTGTGATGCCTAAATTCCGAATTGAAAAAGACAGTATGGGCGAGTTGGAAGTGCCGAAAAAGGCGCTTTATGCAGCCCAAACCCAGCGGGCTGTGAATAACTTTCCTGTGAGTGGTCAACCCATGCCTGAGGCGTTTATCCGTGCCTTATTACTCGCGAAATATGCCGCAGCGAAAGCCAATGGCCAGTTAGGGCTGATACCAAAGAAGATGGCGAAAGCCATATGTAAATCAGTAGACGATTTGCTGGCCGGAAACTTCATGCAGCACTTTCCGGTGGATGTCTTCCAAACAGGCTCCGGCACCAGCTCCAATATGAACGCCAATGAAGTATTGGCAACTCTAGCTTCAGAACGTTATGGGAAACCTGTTGGTGCGAATGATCATATTAATTATGGTCAGAGCAGTAATGACATTATCCCATCCTCTATTCATATCAGCGCGGCGATTCAGCTGGAGAAAAAATTGTTGCCCGCGTTAGGGTATCTGGAAACAGGTATTCGCAAAAAAGCGAAGGAAGTGGATCAGTTTGTAAAGACTGGCCGAACCCACTTGATGGATGCCATGCCGGTTCGTTTGAGCCAAAGTTTAATGGCATGGGCGGATCAGTTGGAGCTGAACATTCAGCAGCTACAAAAGATTCAACCTGATCTCCAAAGTTTGGCACAGGGTGGAACAGCGGTAGGTACCGGGATTAATGCGGACCCTGAGTTTGCGGCGGCGTTCAATCATGCCTTGTCTGAGAAAACAGGCATTCCTTTTACACCCGCAAAGAATTTCTTCACCCATATCAGTTGCCAAGATACTGCGGTGTCCTTGTCTGGGCAGTTAAAGACGACAGCGGTGATCATTATGAAGATGTCGAATGATCTGCGTTGGATGAATTCAGGGCCCTTGTCGGGTTTGGGTGAGATTGAGCTGGAAGCCTTGCAACCGGGGTCGTCGATTATGCCGGGTAAGGTAAATCCGGTCATTCCGGAAGCTGCAGCCATGGTGGCCGCAAAAGTGATGGGCAATGACACGACTGTCACGATTGCTGGTCAGTCTGGTAATTTTGAGTTGAACGTGATGTTGCCATTGATTGCCAGTTGCTTGTTGGAAAGCATTGAACTTCTCAGTAATATCAGCCGCCTATTGGCGGACAAAGCCATTGCAACTTTTGTGGTGAAGGAAGAGAAGCTGAAGGAAGCCTTGTCGAGGAATCCGATTCTGGTGACGGCGTTGAACCCGATTATTGGATATCAAAAAGCCGCTGAAATTGCGAAGTTAGCTTATAAAGAAGGTCGCCCAATTATTGATGTGGCGGCGGAACATACCGATCTGTCGAAGAAAGAACTGAAGGCGTTGCTTGACCCTGTCAAACTAACGAAAGGTGGTGTTCAACATCAGTGATGGCTCACTGCTTCACTCTCTATTTTCAACGATCATTTCACTGGGATTAAGGTACTCTTTTGTTTGAACTGAAAACGCTGAGTTTGTTTCTGATTACGGCGGTGGCCGAAATTCTTGGATGTTATTTGCCGTACCTCTGGTTGCGGGAAGGGAAGTCTGCGTGGTTGCTCGTTCCCGGAATGCTCAGCCTAATGTTGTTTGCTTGGTTGTTATCGCTTCATCCTACGGCTTCGGGCAGAGTTTATGCGGCGTATGGTGGAGTGTATATTTTTGTCGCCGTGCTGTGGCTGTGGTGGGTTGATGGAATCAGGCCCACCACATGGGATTTGATTGGCTCTAGTGTGGCGCTACTGGGAATGGCGATCATTATGTTCGCACCACGCGGGAGTTAACCGTTATTGATTTACTTTGCCTGGCAGTGATAAATCCCCCGAGGCCACATCAAACACATCCACCACACACAGAAGAGGGGAATGAGCACTTTGATTCACCCTCAATCCTGAGGTCACGCCATCAAAGTTGGCAAGCTTTACGTCCTGAATCTTATCGAAGTTTACTTTCACTTCGACGGTATCATCGTTGAATTCCGGGCTTAGATCCGGGCTATCAATCAGGATTGGTAAGCCAGGCCAGGTATTTGGAAGCCTAGGTTGTACGTCTTCTGGAATATCAACGACGCCTAAAGCACCTTGTCCACATGCTTCATTGGGTTGTAATACCACCCAATGGCTATGCCAGACATTCCCATCATTGCCATTAATACCGTCGCCGTTTTCATCGTAAAGCGGGGTATCGTCAAAGTCTGGGTGGCTGGTCACCGCTAACGCCAAAATACCTGCGTCGTGTTCAAAACCTACGGAATAACTGTCTAGTGAGGTTGGCCATACGTAGGAAAATACATCACTTCCCGCCAGCTTTCCTGTTGGGGTTGGTTTCACGCTGCCTGCTTTGTCAGATACTGCAATGTGGAAGGTCGCTTCATTGCCTTTGGTTGAAATTTTAGTATGAACGATGTCGAACGAGGCGTTCTTGGCATTGTTCTTTTCTGCTTGTATTCCGCCGGAATGAGCTGAGGCGGTGCCAACCACTCCTAACATTACTGAGGTTACAAGCGCTTTCTTTACTGTGGTAATTTTTTCATTAGTACATTTTGAAGTAGAAAACTTTGAAGTGTTCATAATGGTCTCCTTAATATGGTATCGACTCGATACTTAATTCAGGGTAATCCCATTTTATTGTGCTTGTCAATAAAGTATTGAGTCGATACTATGCGTGTATGACTATAGAGAATCTTCATCAGTTGCTAGAGCGAATTGGCAACCTCATCAGAAATGAATCCAGGCTGGGCTTAATGGAGCACGGTCTGCAGCCAGTGCAGTTTGATGCTTTGTATTATTTGTCGGTGTGTAATCGATTCTCGGATACACCCAAAGGCGTGACTGAATATCTTGGCTTAACCAAAGGCACTGTTTCCCAATCCATTAAAGTGCTGGAAGCCAAAGGCTTTGTTGAAAAACGGGCGGACCTGGGGGACAAGCGAATCACTCATTTAGTGATCACCTCGAAAGGTCGAGCGATGGTGGCTGATTTATTCCCCGCAACCGTCCTTAAACATCTAACGGATGACTCTGAGTCTTATGCTGAATTTAAAGACGCTGGCCTAGATCTTGAGCTTTTGGAAGAGCAACTTAAAACCCTTCTGTCCCTGATTCAGCAGCAAAATCAACGCAAAACCTTTGGTCAGTGTGCGACCTGTACTCATCTGAGACATAACCCCGATGGCAGCCATTTTTGTGGTTTAACGCAAGAGCTTTTATCTCATCAGGACACACAACTGATTTGTATCGAGCATAGCTGATGGGTATTAAGTATTCTTGATAGGTTGTGTTTGAAGAATTAACACATACCATCAGATTGTTATCCCTGCAGCTTAATCCTATATTGGTTCTTTATAGAGTTCATCCAAAGCAAGGACGTAGCGTATGACAAAGGTGTATCGAGGCAGTTGCTTGTGTGGTCATGTGGTGTTTGACGCACGAGGTTTTAGCAAACAAGCCGCACATTGCCATTGCTCAATGTGTCGTAAATTTCATGGTGCGGCCTTTGGTACCTTGGTCAGTGTTTCTTACATCAAATGGTTATCAGGGCTGACATTTCTGCACGATTACGTGGCTCCGAATGGGACTATTCGTACCTTTTGCAAAGAGTGTGGTTCAAGCATTGGATTTAGAGGTAAAGGCGAGCCACTCGATCACATAGAGATCGCCATCGCCACCTTTGATGAAGACATACCTGTTGAAATCGATGCGCATATCTATACCAAATACAAAGCTTGTTGGTATGGCATTTCGGATAATATTCCTCAATACAGTGAAGGTCGTGGAGACTAAGTCGTTGTGTGTCCTATTTGGTTTTTCATGTTAGGCTCCCAAAAAATCAAAATACATCCAGCATTGGATAAAAGGACAGATGAGATATTCGTTATTTTTGTTGGTTTTTCTTTCTTCATTCGTTTCCGCTGAAATCTATAAATGGGTGGATGAAAAAGGGCGGGTTCACTTTGGTGATTCGCCTAAGCAAAACGTCAAAGCAGAGAAAGTCTCTGTGCGTGTTAACTCTTACAAGAATGTCACTGTCGAAACGAATGATCTGTTTTTTCAGGATGCAGGGCCTACCGCAAAGAAGGTGGTGATGTATTCCACCAGTTGGTGTGGTTACTGTAAAAAGGCCAAGCGCTATTTTCAGAAGCAACAAATCAGTTTTGTGGAATACGATATTGAAGAAGACCTTGGTGCGAAACAACGGTTCGATGCGTTAGGTGGTCGGGGTGTGCCGCTGATTCTGGTAGGTAAACAGAAAATGAGTGGCTTTGATCAGGCTCGTTTCGATCGGATGATGAAGTCGTTGTAGGTTGACGGGATCTTAGTCGATCGTCATAACTTTCTGTCTCAAGAGAAGGATCTCAAATGAATAGAAGTCAGGATGTCCTTAAGTTTTACTTCGTACATATCATCGTTGCTGTAATCACGTTGGCCTGTTTTTTAATGAATGGTCCAATGAGAGGCGGTTTGCCTCTCGATACTACTCTCGCTGAACGAATAGTCTTCATCGCGGATAATCAGTTTCTCTGGTCTGTTTCTTGGTGTGTCTGGATGGCATCGGCGCTGGGGCTTTTTGTCTTTTGTACTATTCTCGCTGATGAACTGAAACCATCATTTTTAAGAGTCCTAGGTCTAGCTATCGTTGCTATGGGCATTGCGCCTGATTTAATCGCAGAGGTGATCTATGCCTTTGTCATGCCCAAATTAATTACCCAAGGTCTAGATCAAAGCCTAATTCAGATGCTGGAAGTTTTGGCGACTCATCTGACCGGTTATCTCGGAAATGGTTTGTATAATATCGGAGGCATGATACTAACGCTGGTAGCGATTCGACAACGCGTTGTTGTTTCATGGGTAGCTGCTTGGGGTGTTCTATCCTGGACATTAGGCATCTTGCTCTCTATTGCTGTGGCCTTGGGGTCTATGAAAGGTGCTGAGTTCTTCACTGCAACCAGCATGGTCCTTAGTACTTTGTGGATGTTAGTGTTTGCTTATAAGGTTCTTCGCAGGTGATAGAGTATTCCTTGCTTAAGTTAGTACACTTGGGCGCCTTGGTTTTTTGGTTAGGTCCGCCCTTTGGCGCTTGGCTGGTGTTAAAGTTTGTGGCGCCTCTATCGACATATACTGATCCCGTGGCCGCCAAAGTGAGTCGAGTCTTTTACTGGACGATCATTCTGGAACATATAGCCTTTGCGGTTCTATTGATAACGGGTTTTACTCTGGCTCTGAAATACGGTTTGATGGGCGCTCAGTGGTTAGATCAGAAGTTATTAATTGTCTTCCTGTTGGTGATTCCTCTTGAAATCATAGATGTCTGTTTAGGGAACTGGATTGCTGCCAGGGCTTCCAAAAAACTCTATGGAGGTCAGACAGTAACTTCCTGGGAACGTAAGGGATTAGAAATCTACCACGGGTTGTTTACCAAAGTCGCATTGGCCATTATTCCCCTCGCTGTACTCGGCATAATGTATTTGGCAATCAGTAAGAGCACTCTGGATACTTTATTTTGATCAGCGATAAAATATCCTCTCCATAACATTTCGATGTATTTATATTTGTATTTTTAGCTAGGTAGCCCATGAAAAAGATTCTTTTGTTCGGTTTGTTCGCTTCTACAGTATTAATGAATGGCTGTTCTCCTGAGGTCGGGAGTAAGGCCTGGTGTGAGCTAATGGATGAAACGCCAAAAGGGGATTGGTCTATGAACGAAGCGACAGACTATGCCAAGCACTGTATTTTCAGATCGGATGAAGAGAAATAAGCGTCTACAATCACTCTTCAAGATCACAACGGATCTTCTTTCTTAATACGAATTGGTTAAAAAACTGTCACCTTCTACCAATGCGTTCAAAGCCTGACATCCAGTAGTATCGTACTTCTTTCGTAGAAGAAGTAAGGATGTGGCTATGACGCCTTCACAATTTGTCCGATCCGATGATGTGGTGTTAGCCGTCTACACTTGGGGTTCCAGAAGTGAGGATCAGAACAAACCAGTGGTTGTTCTGGTACACGGTTACCCAGACAGTGCAGAGGTCTGGACTCAGGTGGCCGAGCAGTTATCGGAACACTTCTTTGTGGTGGCGTATGATGTTCGGGGTGCCGGTCAGTCTACCGCCCCAAAGAACACCAATGGTTATCAATTGGAGTATCTGGTTCAGGACCTTGCAGCCGTTGTAGATGCAATCAGCCCTGATCAGCCAATTCATCTCGTCGGGCATGATTGGGGGAGTCTGCAGAGCTGGGAAGCTGTCATGTCTGAGCGTTTGTATGGACGCATTGCGTCCTTTAGCACAGGAACACCAGCACTGGATCACGCGGCAATGTGGTTCCGACGTCATCTACAAACTCCAACACTGAATAATCTTCTGACCTTAGGATCGCAGGTTCTGGGTTCTTCTTACATGCTGATATTCCAGCTCCCATTATTGCCCGAAGCCTATTGGCAGGTTCTGGTTGGTCGAAATTGGTCACGAATTCTAGGCTGGCTGGAGGGTATACAGTCTTCGCCATCAAACACTCAAACCGAGGATGGTGTTAATGGGTTGAACTTATACCGGGCGAATGTCTTGCCTAAGTTGATGAATCCAAACCCGAGAAGGGTAGAACTACCGGTTAATCTGATGTTGATGACTAATGACCGCTTTGTGCCGGAACGTGTCTTTGATGGCATTGAAGAATGGGTGCCTCAGTTATACAGAACGCATATAGATGCTGGACACTGGGCACCTTTATCGCATCCGAGAGAAATGTCGGCGGTGATTACAGAGTTTGTTTATAGTCTCTGAAAATCATGAAAACCTGAAGCAGATAAGAAAACGGGGTAATACTGAATTACCCCGTTTTTGTTATGCGTCCAGAAGGATTAAATCACCCCGCCAGATCGTGGCGTTTAAGTGATTTCCTTTCTTCGTGTTCTAGCAGCATTTGATCAATTTGACGATCTTTGTCTTGCCACAATCGTGTTACCCACTGTTGAACTTCAAGTTTTAGCTCAGCATCCGCTTGATAGTCGCCTTGGCTGAAGTGCTTGGGAATCGGGATGTCTTCGACACGAACTAAAATGTCATCGACTCGACCACACATCATGTCCCAGAAAGTAGGGGTGTGATTGGGGTAAACGATGGTGACATTGCTCAGGGAGCTAAATTTGTCACCCAGTGCCTGGATGGTGAAGGCAATGCCTCCGGCTTTAGGTTTTAGCAAATGCTTGTAGGGTGATCCCTGTGTTTTGTGTTTGGCTGGCGTGTAGCGTGTACCTTCCATGAAGTTCATCACGCTGGTTGGCACATAAGAAAACTTTTCGCAGGCTTTCTGCGTTTCTTTGATGTCTTCACCGGCCTTTTCTGGGTATTTTTCCAGATAGGCTTTTGAATATCGACGCATGAAAGGAAAGTCCAGCGCCCACCAGGCTTGACCAACAATCGGTAAGTAGCCCAATTCCTTTTTGATGAAGAATTTAAGTAACGGCACTTTGTTCAGATACATGTGGTAGAGCACAAAAATGTCGACCCAACTCTGATGGTTTGCGGTGATCAGATACCACTCATCATGTTTTAGATTCTTTGTACCTTCTATGTGCCATTTGGGTTGGTATACCCAGTTAATCCACCAAAGGATGCCTTCGATCCAAGTTGCTGCGATCATAACAATGGAGGTGTTAACCCAACGCTTTAATCCTGCGGTCGGCATGAAAAAACGCAATATAATACAGCTGAATAAGAACACACCGAGAAATACTGTGTGAGCCAGTAATGCTAGGGCACTGACGATCCCTACGATTTGATCAATCAATCTATTCATTTGGCACTCTTATGTTTTTACTGGATAGTTTTTGTGTTTTTACTGGGCTGTCCATATGTTTTTACCGGACAGTCTTTATGATTTTGCGGCATGTTCTCACAGCCTATACAAAAAAGTAAATTATCTGATCGCTATAAGGTAGATAACTTTTCACTATGAGAGTTGTCTCAAGCCATTTGGGGCGTTCGTATGTAAAAACCGGCCGAAAGCCCTAGTACTCTGGTATTAAAATCCTGATTCTTAGTCAGGATTAAAATCTTAACTATAGAGTATGGAATATGAGGTGTTTAGGTTAAAATGCCGCTTCCACAAAAAGGTGAGTTGTTCTGATGATTGAAGTACTCGTAATGGCGGTTGCCTTGAGCATGGATGCATTTGCAGTGTCCATTGGTTTAGGGGCAAAGCATTCCGTTCAAAAACGAAAATTGGCGTTTCTGGCTGCCGCCTATTTTGGTGTTTTCCAGGGAGTAATGCCGTTAATTGGATATCTCGGCGGCCAAGGTGTTCTTGGATGGGTGGAAGCCTATGCACCATGGATTGCGTTTGCACTGCTGTTATTCATCGGCGGCAAGATGATCTATGAAGCCTTGTCGGAAGGTATCGAAGAAGACATCGCTCAAATTACCCAACGTGTAATGTTGATGCTAGCTATTGCGACCAGCATTGATGCCATGGCGGCCGGGTTTGCTCTAACTGTGATGGAAGTGAACCCATTTATTTCCTGTCTGATTATTGCTGTAACCACGGCCATCTTCAGTTTCGCCGGTGTTTATATCGGTGATAAAAGCGGTACTTGGTTGGAGAGCAAAGCGGAACTACTGGGTGGCGTGGTGTTGATTCTGATCGGCTTTAAGATGCTGATGTAAATAGATTTCTGTTATCGAAGCTAAGAGAATGGATATCCTATTCAGATAAAGCGGATTCGTTGTTTGAGCAGTGCGTTTTTTGCACTGCGAGTTTCGAAGTAGCGATACTCTGAATAGGATGTGCATTCAACGCACGATCAATTAATTTCTCTTACAGGTCGGAACGCCTTCCCGTTCCGCTTTTACTGCCTTCTCTTCATCAATGATGTGTTGCGGGAACTGTCCCATAAAGCAGCAACATACATTGTCATTAATCATAGTTCTTGGCCCGTGCGGGTGACCAATATGCTTGTAGGGTGCATGGTGATGACCGTGTGAATGGTCATGGCTATGAGAGTGTCCGTGATCGTGATCATGAGAATGCCCGTGATCATGACTGTGTGAGTGATTATGACTGTGTGAGTGATCATGCGAGTGCGAATGGCTGTGATCATGTCCATGATCATGAGTATGAGCAGCTTCGCCTTCCGGCTTAAACTCCGCATGATGGTGATGAACGTCCACTTCGCCACGAGCCAAACGTGCTTTGAAATCTTCCATCAAACTTAAAGCCGGCGCAGGGCCAGAAATGGTTTCATTGATGCGTTCGATGAAAGTATTGATCACATGTTCCTGATCTCGAAGGTAATCCGCTTTGAGGAATTGAATGTCAGGATTCTCTTCCGCTACTTTGTCTACATAGCCATGAATACGATCGATCAGTTTGCCGCCGAATAAGAAATAAGGCGCAACCACAATCTTTTTGAAGCCCAGCTTAACGGCCATTTCTAAACCGCGACCCACAGACGGGTAAGTCACGCCAGAATAGACAGTTTCAGACCAACCAAAGCCAAGATTTTCTGAGACAATTCGAGTCAATTTTGCAGCTTCGGCATTGGCTTCTGTCACAGATGTTCCACGGCCGACAACCACCAACATGGTGTCATAAAGGTCACCAGTTTTCGGTGTTTCTGTTAGCCCTAATGCGTCCAAGATACGAGTCTGGAAAGCCGTGATCATTTCATCGTGAAGGCCAAGCTCTTTACCGTATTCGATGGTTAAACCCGGGTGCTTTTCCATGTAGGTGGTCAGCACTGAAGGTATGTCATTTTGAGCATGAGTTGCTGCGAATAACATCCCTGGTACGGCGTAAATGGTTTTCACGCCACTATCGACCAACTTATCCAACGCCATGTGAATGTTTGGCGCAGAATATTCGAGGAAACCGTACTCAACATTTAATGACGGATAGCGTGCTCTAAGGCCCGAAGCCAGTAAGCTAAACTCTTTTTCAGCGATCTTTGCGCGACTGCCATGACCGCAAATTAAAACGCCCGCGTCCTTAGGTAAATCCGTCAATTTCATTGGTTTCTTCTCTTATTAATTTTGTCTATAGCCTAGCTAAAGTGGCGGGATTATGGCGATTTTTTATGCATGATAAAAGCGGAATTCGGCAAATCGGTCTAAGTGGTACTCGGAAAGTGATTACTCTTGGACGCTTTTTCTTTATACTTTGCGGCTCGATTTTAGGTTCCTTCGGGATTAATAGGGAACATCATGTTGTTTGAGTCCAAACAACGCAATGATGGCTGTCCCCGCAACTGTATGCAGTTAGCTACGATCAAATAGACCACTGGTTTTGAGAACGATTGAACTCAACTGGGAAGGTGATCAAAGCGTCAGAGCTGTGAGCCAGTAGACCTGCCTTGATCGATAAACCGGTTGTCGGGGATTGCAACTAGGGCTGATCTTAAGGTTTTCCTTTCTTTTGCATAAGAGTCGTTCTTTTCTCTTGTGTGCTTATCGGCTTAGTCTTTTTCCGTCTATTTTATTTACGACATGTATTTATCACATGTACTGATGATTTAAGCGCTTCGTACTGAAGAGGACTCGCCATGCAATTGAAAAAAATTCCCGCCACTGTGGTTACTGGTTTTTTAGGAAGCGGTAAAACGACTCTGTTATCCAATGTATTGAAGCAAGCCCAAGGCAAGCGTATTGCCGTTATTGTGAACGAGTTTGGTGAGTTGGACATCGATGCGGATCTATTACGAAGCTGTCCTCTGGATTGTGAAGACGAAAACGCACAACCGGCAACAGGTCAGGATGGAATTTACGAGCTGGCCAATGGCTGTATCTGCTGTACGGTGGAAGAAGAGTTTCTGCCGGTAATGAAGCAGTTGGTGGAGCGTCGTGATGACATCGACCATATCCTGATTGAAACCTCAGGTTTGGCTCTTCCTAAACCATTAGTTCAGGCGTTCAACTGGCCTGAGATCAAACAGCATTGCACCGTTGATGCCGTGATTACTGTGATCGATGGCCCTGCAGTAGCTGACGGTCGTTTTGCACATGATACCGATCTGGTTCAACAACAACGCTTGGCGGATGAAAACCTGGATCATGATCCGAGCTTGAAAGAGTTGTTGGACGATCAGCTAAGTGCTGCAGATTTGGTGGCTGTCAGTAAAAACGATCTATTGGATGAAGCCCAACGCAAGCAGGTGGAAGCGGTTGTATCTGCCCGTGTTCCAGAAGCGGTGAAAACCATCTACACCAGCAACGGTGAAGTGGCGTTGGATGTGTTGATGGGCATTGAATCCGCTGCGGAAGAACGTATTGATCACGTTCATACCCACCACGATCACCACCATGAACATGGCGAGCATCACGAACACGCACACGATCACTTTGATTCTTTTGTGATTAGCTTGGGCGAAGTGCAAGGTGATGCGTTGCAAAGCATTTTGAAAGACCTAATTGCCGAGAAGAATATCTTCCGAGCTAAAGGTTTTGCCGCGTTACCGGGTAAACCTATGCGTCAGGTGTTACAGGCGGTAGGTAAGCGTTTAGACGTACACTTTGATCGGCTTTGGACACAAGATGAACCGCGTAAAACCCAGCTGGTGTTCATCGGTAAAGGCATTGAAAAAGCCGAGATCGAAGCGGCGCTTCGTAAAGCCGAAGTTTAGTTCCAGTTAGCTGACTTGATTTCCTGATGCACTTATTCGCAGCACAACCTGGCGGGTTTAACGACGAAGAGGGGATTGTTGATCTTCAGCAAACCCCTGCCGATTTAGTGATTCTTTCTGCGGCTGATAGTACCTTGGCTGCGCTCGCCAATACCGCCGAATCCCTTCCTGACGATTATCCTTCGTTACGCCTTGCGAATTGGATGAATCTTACCAAACCGGCTGCGCTGGATTTGTATGTCGATAAGGTGATTGATCATGCCAAGGTGGTGATAGTTTCCGTGCTTGGCGGCGAAAACTACTGGCCTTACGGTGTGGAACAACTGATTAATTGGGCAAATGGTGGTCGAGACCGGGTGTTGGTGCTGGTGCCCGGCGATGACGCATTGGATGAATCGTTGATGCGTCAATCCACGATAGATTACGAAGTTGTGTTTCAGATTTGGCGTTACCTTCGTGAAGGTGGCGCGGTTAACTTTCAGCAGTTCTATCGCTATATAGCTTCGGAATTCTTTTCAGATAAATCACAAGATCAGAACACGCCTTGGCAAGCGCCTCGACCTTTGCCTCATTGTTTGCTCTATGCACCGGCTTGGTTAGATTTAAAAGGAGAGCAAATCAATGGGGTCAGAGTAAAAACTTCTGATCCCATTGATTCCTCTGATCTGATTGGTTCTTCTGTAAATAGCCAGGCAACCTATCAGGATTGGCAACGGCATTGGCGTCAAAGAGACGAGCTGAACTCTAAGCCTGTCGCCGTGGTGTTGTTTTATCGCAGCCATTTGCAATCCGCTAATACTGCGATGTTTGATCAACTCATTGCGCTCTTGTCTGAACAAGGTTTGAATCCACTGCCTGTAGCCATAGCCTCGTTAAAAGATAACGAGTCTTTGGCCTTGGTGAATGCCTTGATTGAGCAGAGCAACGCCTCAGTCATCATCAACACCACTGGCTTTGCCTCCAACCGGACGGAATCACCGGATTTATCGTCACAACCAACCGTCTTTCAATCGCCGTTTGATGCGGACATTCCTGTGTTGCAATTGGTGCTTTCCAGCTCCACTGAAGAAGATTGGCAAGCTTACAGCCAGGGCCTGAGAAGCCGGGATATCGCCATGCAGGTGGTGTTGCCTGAGATGGATGGTCGGGTCATCACCCGTGCAGTAAGTTTCAAATCGGAAGCTTGGTATTCCGAACGTTGCCAGATTTCGGTGGTGGGCTATCAACTTCATCAGGAACGGGCCTTGTTTGTGGCTCGTTTGGCAAAAGCCTATGGGGATCTGGCAAGTAAGCCAAATCACCAAAAGCGTATTGCTGTGATTCTGGCGAATTATCCAACCAAAGACGGACGCATCGGTAATGGTGTCGGTTTGGATACACCTGCATCGACCATTCATATTTTGAAGGCCTTGGAAGAGACGGACTATCCGATTCAGGATGTGCCTGAAACGGGCAACGCCTTGATTGAAGAATTGTTGGGCGCGGTCACTAACAACCCCAATACCTTGCATCAGTTACCTTGCTGGCAAAGCATCTCGACCGAAGACTACTGGCGTTATTTTTGTGAATTACCGGAAGCCTGTCAGCAGGCTGTGTTGGATCGCTGGGGCACGCCGGATCACGACCCGAAATACCGAAACGGGCGCTTGATGCTGGCAGGTATTCGTTTGGGGGAAACCTTTGTCGGGATTCAACCTGCTCGTGGGTATAACCTGGATTTGGCGGCGAACTACCATGATCCGGATTTAATTCCCCCACACAGCTATTTGGCCTTCTACTTCTGGCTACGTCATTGTTATCAAGTCAGCGCTGTCATTCATGTGGGCAAGCACGGCAACTTGGAATGGTTGCCGGGCAAAGGGTCGGCGTTGTCGGATCAATGTTGGCCTGATATTGCTCTGGGGCCGATGCCGCATTTCTATCCCTTTATTGTCAATGACCCGGGCGAAGGGTCGCAGGCCAAACGACGAACTCAAGCGGTGATTATCGATCATCTGATGCCGCCAATGACCAGAGCAGAAAGTTACGGTGAACTGGCCGAACTGGAAGGGCTGGTAGACGAGTATTATCAAGCTTTGGGCATGGATACTCGTCGTGAAGAGTGGTTGAAAAATGAGATCCTGAAAGCGGTTAGAGCGTCCAACCTATTACAAGAGTTGGCGGTTAAGGATCAATCCGACAATGAGCAAGTGCTAGAGCAATTAGACGCTTATCTGTGTGAGATTAAAGAAGCGCAGATTCGTCATGGACTCCACATTTTAGGTGAGCTGCCTAACCAAGATAAATTGGCCGATACGCTGGTGGCCTTGTTGCGTTTACCTCGTGGTAACGAGTCGCACAGCCAGGGCATTTTGCATAACCTGATTGAAGATTTAGATCTTGTTGTGGACGGAGCGCTGTTTGACCCGTTCATGGCAGGCGTTGAGCCTTGGTCGGGAGACAAACCCGAATGCTTACTTCGAGTTTCAGATCAGCATTGGCGCACCGAACAAGACACAAGAGAACGTTTGGAGTTGTTGGCAAAATCCTTGGTGACCGATTACGTCTTATCTGACGTATCTTTAAATAAAAGCCATATAAGAGAAGAGTTAACCACACAACTCCCGAAAACCGCTCAACAACTTCTTTATGCAAGAGACGTTGTTCTGAATGCGCTCAACCAAAGTGTTGAGCAGGAAATCTCGGCATTAATAAAAGGCTTGGCTGGGCAATTTGTTGAACCGGGGCCGAGCGGTGCGCCGACGCGTGGTCGTTTGGATACACTGCCAACCGGGCGTAACTTTTTCTCGGTGGATAATCGATCCATTCCTTCGCCAGCGGCGTGGGCCATCGGGCAGAAGTCCGCCCAATCCTTGATTGAGCGGCATCTTCAGGAACATGGCGATTACCCCAAACAACTAGGGTTGTCGGTTTGGGGCACGGCCACCATGCGAACAGGCGGTGATGATATTGCCCAAGCCTTTGCCTTGATGGGCATTAAGCCAATCTGGGCAGACGGTTCCCATCGGGTGATTGATTTTGAAATCGTGCCAGGAATGTTATTAGGTCGTCCGCGTGTGGATGTCACGCTTCGGGTGTCTGGTTTCTTCCGTGATGCCTTCCCGAACGTGATGCGAATTTATGACGCCGCAGTGCAGGCGTTGGCCGAATACGATGAACCGGGTACGGATAACGTCATTCAGCAAAACATCAGACAACGTCAACAAACCTTGTTGGATCAGGGGCTATCCCCAGAAGACGCCAAACGACAAGCCAGTTACCGTGTCTTCGGTTCTAAACCCGGCGCGTATGGCGCAGGCTTGCAAGGTTTGATTGATGAACGTTGCTGGGAAACCCGGTCTGATCTCGCAGAAGCTTACTTAAACTGGGGCGGCTATGCTTATGGTGCCTCGGAAGAAAGCCGTGATGGCACCGACGCACGTGGTGCCTTCCAACATCGGTTGAGTCAGCTGGAAGCGGTGGTTCAGAATCAGGATAACCGCGAACACGATTTGTTGGATTCGGACGATTATTACCAATTCCAAGGCGGTATGACCAATGCGGTGACCGAGTTTTCAGGTCAAGAGCCGGTGGTCTATCACAACGATCACTCCAACCCGATGTCACCGAAAGTACGCACGTTGAAAGAAGAGTTGAATCGCGTCATTCGTTCCCGCTTACTGAACCCCAAATGGATTGAGGCCATGCGAGAGCACGGTTATAAAGGCGCCTTCGAAATGTCGGCCAGTGTTGATTACCTGTTTGCTTACGATGCCACGACGAATCTGATTGATGATTATCAGTATCAATATGTGGCCGATGCGCTGGTCTTTGATCAAGAAAACAAAGCCTTTATGGAACAGAACAATCCGCATGCCTTGGAAGAAATGGCCGAACGTTTATTAGAAGCAACGCAGCGTGGCTTGTGGCAAGAGCCCGGCGACTACGCGGACAAATTACAAGATCTGTTGTTAGAGATAGATCAGCAACAGGAAGGGATGTAAAACGATGGCCTTTAAATCACCTCATACCTTAATGGTGCAGGGCACTACGTCGGATGCCGGTAAAAGCATCTTGGTGACGGCCATTTGTCGAATTCTGGCTCGACATAACATTTCAGTAGCACCGTTTAAACCTCAGAACATGGCGCTTAACAGTGCGGTGACGGCTGATGGCGGAGAGATCGGTCGTGCACAGGCGGTACAAGCGGAAGCCTGTTATCTGGAACCGACGGTATTGATGAACCCTGTGCTGTTAAAGCCTAACAGCGATGTTGGTGCACAAGTTATTGTACGGGGCAGAGCCATTGGCAACATGAAGGCCAAAGAATATCACCTCTACAAACCTGAATTATTGAATGATGTTGTAGCTTGTCACGACGAGTTAGCTGACAACTTCCAAAGCATTATTGTCGAAGGGGCGGGCAGTCCGGCAGAGATCAATTTACGTGAACACGACATTGCCAACATGGGCTTTGCGGAAGCGGCCGATTGCCCCGTGATCATCGTGGCTGATATTGATCGTGGTGGGGTGTTTGCTCATCTCTATGGCACTTATGCCTTGCTGAGTGACTCTGAACAACAACGGGTGAAAGGCTTTGTGATCAATCGCTTTCGTGGTGATGTGAGTTTGTTGGAACCCGGACTGGATTGGTTGAAAGAAAAAACCGACGTGCCCGTAATCGGTGTGATTCCCTATCTTCATGATCTGCACATTGAAGCGGAAGACAGTCTGGCTCGATCTCAACAAAGTAATGATCAAGCGTCAGAGAAAAAATTAAAAATCATTGTGCCTATGTATCCGCGCGCCAGTAATCATACGGATTTCGATGTCTTGCGGATGCACCCGACTGTGGATTGTCAGTTTGCTCGTTCCTTTAAAGATTTAGACGGCTATCAACACGGTCAGATGCCAGAGGCGGATTTGATCATTCTTCCGGGCAGTAAAAGTGTGCGTGATGATCTTCAATGGTTGAAAGAGAACGGTTGGGATACCTTCATCAAACGACACCTACGATATGGCGGTAAGGTCTATGGTATCTGCGGTGGTTATCAGATGCTTGGAAACTGGATTCATGACCCGCAAGCCATTGAATCGGCCGCAGGATCATCCGAAGGTCTAGGTTTGTTGGATATCGAATCAACACTGACCGCCAACAAGACCTTAACTAATGTCAGCGGAAAACTACTAGCCGATGCGTCAAAAGCTTTGCTCGGACAAGAGATTGAGGCCGATGTTCAGGGCTATGAAATTCATGCGGGGGTGAGCAGCGGCGAAGGTTTGTCCCGGCCTTTATTTGAATTACAACTGCAAAACGATAAGAGTTTAATGAGCTACCTTGATGGCTCGATGACAGAAGACGGTCAGGTAGCGGGCAGTTACGTGCATGGTGTCTTTGATCAGTCGGCGTTATTGGATTTTTGGTTGCGTTGGGCCAGCGAAGGGTTGGATTTTCAAACATCCAGCTTTGATTATCAGTCTTATAAAGATGAGCAAATTAATCGCTTGGCGGATGCCGTAGAAGCGGCGATTCCAATAGAGCAATGGCAAGCGCTGTTATCACTTTCATCATCTCTCTCAGCGAAAGCAGAGAAGGAGTTGTCGTGAGCACGTTGGCCTTTGCGGTGGTTCTGGCGTTTGTGTTGGATAAGCTCTTTGCTGAGCCAAAACGGTTTCACCCGTTGGTGGGATTTGGCAATTATGTGAGTCGCATTGAAGTCTGGTTGAACCAAGGCGAAAACCGAAAAATGAAAGGCGTGTTAGCGGTGATCATCGCTATTCTTCCCTGGCTGGTGGTATCCATTATTCTCACCGTGATGGTTTCTGGTTCAGACTTTCTAACGCTGATTGTTTCTTCGATTATTCTGTATCTGGCGGTGGGCTGGCAGAGTTTATTACAACACGCTCAGCAGATCGTTACTCCTTTAAAAGAGGGGAATCTGGAACAAGCTCGTACCTATGTCAGTTGGATTGTCAGTCGGGACACGGACAACCTCGATGAAACTCAGGTGGCTAAGGCGGCCACCGAATCGGTTCTGGAAAACGGTGCCGATGCTATTTTTGCTGCGGTGTTTTGGTTCTTCTTGTTGGGTATTCCTGGGGTGGTGTTATACCGATGCAGTAACACGTTGGATGCCATGTGGGGCTACAAGAACGAACGCTTTCTTTCCTTCGGCTGGGCAGCGGCTCGATTGGATGATGTATTGAATTATATTCCGGCACGACTCACGGCATTAAGTTATGCCTTGCTTGGCAATACCAAACTGGCGTTCGATTGTTGGCAACGACAAGGGCACATTGGCAAAAGCCCGAATGCCGGGCCGGTAATGGCGTCGGGAGCCGGGGCTTTGAATGTGTCTCTAGGCGGTGCGGCTTCTTACCATAATCGCATTGAGCAAAAGCCGGTGTTAGGGCCGGATGAAGATGACTTTACTCGTGCTAGTGCCGACTCTATTGTTCAAGCCTGTGACTTAGTGAATAAAACCTTGGTGATGTGGATTGTCGTGATTATGGTTATGTCTTGGGGTATCTCGGTAGCTTGCTCATGAAGGATAAATCGTCGTTTACGCCTTTACACGGTGGCAACTTGATTGCGGCCAGTGAGCATTATGGGATTCCTGTAGAGCAGTGGATTGATCTCTCTACAGGAATGAATCCGGAACCGTACCCTGTTGGTGACATTCCACTTTCTGTATTTACCGAATTACCCTATCTGAAACCCGAATTCTTGTCGGCGGCCGCTACCTATTATGGTTCGGATAACTTTGTCGCTGTGTCTGGCAGTCAATCGGCTATTCAGGCATTACCTTTACTCTTACCAACTCTTCCTGTGCTGCTACCAAGTGTTGGATACCAAGAACACGCCAAGTCTTGGCAAACTACACATCAAACCCACTTCTATCCCAGTTTAACCATTGAAGAGCAAACCGGGTTTATCGAAACTTCGCTTGCAGAAAATTCCAGCCAGCATTTGGTGGTGATTAATCCAAATAACCCGACGGGCGTGAAGCTCTCGCCGGAGGTATTACTGGCTTGGGCTTCGCGCCTGACTAATGGTGGGTGTTTGATCGTGGATGAAGCCTTTATGGATCTCACGCCTGATCATTCATTGTTAAATCGAGCCATACCAGAAAACGTGATTGTGCTTCGTTCATTTGGCAAGTTCTTTGGACTAGCTGGGATTCGTTTGGGGTTCGTCTTTGCTTCTCAGGAACTAAGAGCACAACTGGAACAGACGCTGGGCTTATGGCAGGTGAATGGTCCGGCTCAGTACATTGCTTCACAAGCGCTGGTGGATGTTGAATGGCAGCATCGAGCCTGTGAACAAATTGCTCAAATGCAGGTACATACTCAAAACGCGTTAATGCCGTTATACGACGCGTATCAGCCAATCGTGTTGAATGACTCTGGATTGTTCATCAGTTGGTTAATGAAAACAGAACTAGCCGTGTTGTTGGCTGATAAGCTTGCTCAGCAGGGTATCCTGATTCGACGGATTGAATGCTCAGATGATCAGTCTATTTTGCGCTTTGGGTTACTGACGCAAGATCAAACCATTGCTGTGGCTATTCATTGCTATGATGATCCAGTGCTTTAACGATTCATTTCTTTGATTATCTATTTCTTTGATTATCGATAGCATTATCGAAAAAGCGACCAGATAGGGCGCTGGTCGCTTGGCATCGCATAAATACCTGGTGATCACATCTCGATGTGAGTCAGAACCAGATTCAGCTTTCGCGAACAAACCCTGGCCAGGTTTTCAGGTAGTTAATGAAGGTGTCAGAGAGTCCCTCATTGCGTAAGGTCGATTCAGAAACCGGAATGTCTCTCGCTTCAAAGCTTGGATTGTTCAGCAGTTGATTTGCAAAGTCATGATGCAACAATGCTGATCGGCCTATGATGGCAAAGTCGACACCTTGTTCCATCACTCGCATTACATCATCTGAAGATCGGATATTTCCTGCAACGCCCAGTTTGGTCGTGTGACGATCCAGACCTGCGTACCATTCAATCAGACTTTTGCCTTTGTAGTTTTGGTCTTCCGGTTCTTTAAATACATCCCAAAGTGACATGTCTAAGAAATCCACCTGGCCTTTTGCCATAAGGCGTTGGGCCAACGTTTTCATTTCTTTGAAGTCCAGTCCATATCGTTCAGGGGATAAGCGAACACCCAATGTGAAATTCTCTGAGCAGCGCTGACGGATACCAGAAATAATTTCAGTAAGCACTCTCGCCCGGTTCTCAGCATTGCCTCCAAATTCATCCTGCCGTTGATTGGTTTCAGGGCTGAGGAACTGACAAATGATGTAGCCGTGAGCACTATGCAGTTCAACTCCGTCGAATCCTGCTTTTTCACAGCGAACGGCGGCTTCGATGAAATCATCGATGAGTGTCAGCACTTCATCGTGAGACAATCCTCTGGCACCGCTTTCCTGATGATCGGATGGCGCAACAGGCTGGCCATTAATCAGCTCGTTCGGGGATCGTAAGCCGCCATGAAACAACTGAACCATCGCCAGACTGTCATGGGCTTTGATGCCCGTTGCCAAACGACTTAACCCGTCGATGTGCTTATCATCATAGGCACCAAGCTCGCCGGGCCATCCTTGACCATTGGCTTGAACATTCACGGCACAGGTCATCGTTAAACCAAATCCACCTTCTGCCCTCATCGTTAACCAGCGCAGCTCGTCATTGGATAAGGTTCCATCCTTGTGGCTTTGTTGATTGGTAAGCGGTGCCAGCATGAAACGATTCTTCATACTTGGACCGCGCTGAAAGTCTAAAGGTGTCGATAGGATGTTCACGAGTAACTCCTGATTCTTTGTTCGCTGTTTAACTAGTCTAAGTTTTTTTCGTTCGTTGCGGATTAAAACTAGAATTCCTGGACCGTAGGGCGCAATACTATTTCGTTGATGTCTACGTCTTTAGGCTGTGAGATGGCGTAAGCCACTGCACGAGCAACTGAGTCTGCCGGAATCGCTTGTTGATAGAAGTCCACAACATAGTCAGAGCTTTCTTTGTGTGACGATCCGTATTTAAGTTCAGAATCGACCGCACCAGGTTCGATAGAGGTGGTACGAATCTTTCCGCCCACTTCATGACGCAAGCCTTCTGTGATGGCGCGCACTGCGAACTTAGTACCGCTATAGACTGTTCCACCTGGGCTGAATACTTTGATGCCAGCCACGGAAGAAATATTAATAAAATGCCCGTTCTCTTGTTCTTCAAACACAGGAAGAGCCGCAGCGATACCGTTTAAGACACCTTTGATGTTGATATCGATCATGCGATTCCACTCATCCACTTTCAGTTCATGCAAGGGAGCAATAGACATCAAACCCGCGTTGTTGATGATGACATCCAACTTACCAAAGGTTTGGACTGCGGTGTCTACCAGAGTTTTGACATCGTCCAGTGAAGTAACGTCAGTTTTTACATAGATTGCTTCGCCGCCGGTTTCTTTGATATCCGCGCAGATGGCTTTTAATTTGTCATCACGACGAGCGCCAAGAACAACTTTTGCGCCTTGCTTTGCTAATAGACGAGCCGTCGCTTCTCCTAAACCACTGCTGCCACCAGTAATTACAACTACTTGATCTTGAATTGAGTTTGTCATGTCTTTCTCCGCAAAGGATTGAATTCAATGTATGAATTCATGTTGATCGGTATGTGCAGAATTCTGCGATGGGTGAATTATGTTCAGGGTGTTGGTTCCGGTAAATGGATTATCTATACTTTTAGAATTCCTGATTTAGGAGTAATTGACGTGATGAAACCAATACGGGTTTGGAATCAATAAGATGCAAGATAAATTCGAAATACTGCGTATCTTTTGTCGGGCGGCAGAATCTCAGAGTTTTAAGCAAACTGCGGTTAGTCTGGGAATTTCTCCTCAGGTTGTGACGCGAGCGATTAAAGAATTGGAATCGGTAAAGGGAGAAATCCTTTTTCACCGCAATACCCGACAGATTCAATTGACGGCTTTCGGTGAGCTTTTGCATCAGCAATCAAAACCCCTGGTGCAGGAAATGGGGGAGCTCTTTCTTTCAAAGGCGAAAGATGCGAGTGATGAGCTCAAAGGTAAGGTTACCATCGCCGCACCGTTAGGCTTTGGTCGAGCCATTGCTGCGCCTGTGTTGGTGGATATCCTGAAAGTGTTTCCAGACATTAACGTAGATTTACGATTGAGCGATAAACGCGCTGATGTGGTCGAAGAGCGAATAGATATTGGGTTGAGAGTCGGCTTTGTGCGAGACAATCGCTACATTGTAAAACGCTTGTCACCCATCAAATTCTACGTGGTAGCTGCGAAGGCATTGATAGACAAAGTGGGTATTCCGAAAACGCCAGAGGATTTGGCAAACTTTCCTGTGTCTTCTGTTCATGACCCAGGCACGGGAAAGGAGTGGCCTTGGTATTTCAAAGGCAGTGGTGAGCTCAATTATCCACAATCCAGAATCATAGTAGATGATGCTCAGGCAGAATTTACAGCGGTGAAAGAAGGGTTGGTATTTGCTCAGGCGCCAAGTTTCCTGGCTGATCCCTTATTGAAAACCGGGGAAATTGTCCGGGTGTTAGAAGACTATGAACCGGAACCTTGGGTGTTGTATCTCTACCGTCCACAACGGGGCCCGGTACCAAAACGAGTCAGGGTGATGTTTGATGCCTTGGCAGAGCGTATCATTGATCGATTAGACATTAACTGATCGGTTAGATATTAACTGACATGAGACAGCACATCATAGAAAGAGCTTTTCGAACAACGAGTTAACATTCACTTAACAAGACTGCCTTATAAGCGTCATGCTCCTTTCACAGAAACTTGTCAGTCTTAGTGGCTCGAAACGAGAAGCCAGTCTTTTACTTTCGATAACTGTGCGGCGCCCGAAGCAATTCGGGCGCTTTTTTGTTTGTACTTTCTATTTGTACTTTATGTGGTTCTTTTTAACTTTTACTTTTTGAGATGTACCTGAACAGGAGGGTAGAATAGCCCTTTTGTGCAAAGGGAAGTGCCACATGACTGCTTTACTCCATTCACTTCATAACGATTATCTGTCTGTTTCTATCTCAAATCAGGGCGCTGAGCTGCAAAGTATTAAAGATGCCCAAGAGCAGGAATACTTATGGCAGGCTGATCCTCAATTCTGGGCCAGAAAAGCGCCGGTCTTGTTTCCTATTGTGGGTGCCTTGAAAAATGATAGTTACCGTTTTGACGATCAGGAATATGCATTAAGCCAACATGGGTTTGCCAGAGACAACGTTTTTGAATTGATTGAGGCCACTGATACTGAAGCGGTGTATCGCTTAACCGATGATAAATACACTCGTGAACTGTATCCCTTCGAGTTTGTTCTAGATGTAATCTATCGACTCGAACAACAGACTTTGGTGGTGGAGTATCGTGTCTCCAATCCATCGGACAAGGTGTTGTGGTTTAGTATCGGTGGACATCCTGCGTTTAGTTTAAATTGGCAAAAGGGAAGTGCGCTTTCAGATTACTACCTGGAGTTTGAACACGCTGAATCCGTTCAAGCGGCTTTGATTGAACAGGGGTGTTTGAGCGAACCTTCGATAAATGCATTTGTGGATGGAAACCTAATACCCTTAAGTGATCAGCTGTTTGATCGAGACGCGCTGATTTTCACTGAACACTCTTCACGACAAGTCACCCTAAAACATAAAACGTTGGAGAAATCCTTATCTGTACGCTTTGAGGGATTTCCTCATCTCGGCATCTGGTCAAAGCCTAATGCGCCCTTTGTGTGTATTGAACCTTGGCAGGGACATGTGGATACGCAGGATCATAATCAGGAATTTACTGAGAAAGCTGGTATCATTGCACTCAAACCACATCAGAATTATCACGCCAGTTATTCCATACGGATTGACTGACTTCGATGAGCTTCTTTGAAGCGCATTAATTGGTGTGTATTCATCAGAGCACATTCATTAGCGCGTATTCATTGGAGAATAAGCATGAAAAAAATCGCCGTCTTTGCTGACGTTCAAAACATTTATTACACCACTCGGGATAAATTTGGTCGTCCCTTTAACTATCGAAAGTTATTGGAAACGCTGTCTGAGCAAGGTGAGTTAGTGGTAGCTAATGCGTACGCGATTGATCGTGGCGATGGTGGCCAAATGCGATTCCAGTCTGCCTTGGCTCAAATGGGATTCAAGGTGAAGCTCAAACCTTACATCCAGCGCAGTGATGGTTCCGCCAAAGGCGATTGGGATGTGGGCATTGCCATTGATGTGATGGAAGCCGCACCTGATGTGGATACTGTTGTCTTACTGTCGGGCGATGGTGATTTTGATTTATTGCTGGATAAAATACGTGAGCGGTATGATGTGGAAGCCATCGTGTATTCGGTTTGGGGATTAACAGCACAATCCTTGATTCGGGCGGCCAGTCGGCATGTTAAGATTGATGAATCTTTCTTGGTTTAACCCGTTTAGCGATACAATTTTTCTATGCTAATTCTTTCCAACCACGTATCCATTCCCGATTACGAGATAGAGATGACGGCCATTCGTTCGCAAGGTTCGGGTGGCCAGAACGTCAATAAAGTTTCTACGGCAATCCATCTGCGTTTTGATATCAAGGCGTCCAGCCTTCCAGAGTTCTACAAAGAGCGGTTACTTGCTTTGTCGGATTCCCGCATCACCAAAGACGGTGTGATTATCATCAAATCACAGGAATACAACAGTCAGGAGAAAAACCGGGAAGCTGCGTTAGAGCGTCTGAAAAGTTTGATCAAACAAGCAGTACAGGTTCAAAAAAATCGTAAAGCCACCAAACCTACCAAATCCTCTCAGAAACGACGTATGGATAAAAAGACTCAACGAGGGCAGGTTAAGTCCATGCGCGGCAAGGTGAAATTCTAGTTTTTAGCATGTTAATTTCCGGTCTTAATTGGTGCTTTCCCAATCAGAACTACGCTGCTACTTGTAGGAATTTAGTCTTATGCTTAGGAGTTTGATTCAGTCGTCACAAACCCCTTTATTGATTGTTTTATAAAGTGTGCTCTACCTCTCACCATTGATTGATCAGATTCAATAGACTGCGCGACAAACACACGTAAGAGAACTTACTATGGACATGGCAACGGATATGCCTAACCAGTGTGGTATGAGATTTACAGATGTAATGGGCAATCATTACGTCTTTTATCATCAATACGAAGCACTGGACAGAGATTCAACAACTCAACTCAGCTACGTACAAGACTGCTTTTATGCGAAACAGTTTTTACTGGATCTCATTCCTCCTTCTTCCTCATTGAGTCAGTTTCGGGAACTCTATCGGTACGCTCGGCCTTATGATCATCAACTGCAATCTAAGGACGACTGGGCAATTCTCGCAGAAATAACTCAAATGCTCACAACGGGTGAGCTGCGAGTTTGGATGACACATAACCAGCTTCTTAAAAGTTTACCAAACCATGCATTTGGTGATCAGACCATGGCTGGGGCATCATCTAAAGCTGGTGCGGGTGCGGGTGCGGGTGCGGGTGCGGGTGCGGGTGCGGGTGCGGGTGCTGGTACTCAGGCGGCCAAGCCTGTAGCGCGTAGATCTGAAAATGAGTCTTTGGTATCATCAGCTGGAGCTACTGAGGCAACGGTTTATGAGTCTAGCAGTACGGTGCAGGAAGAAAGTGTTGTTCCAAACAATCCAGCTTCAGCAGTGGATGAAGTAACCATCAGAGTTGAGCGACATGGAACTTTAAAAAATGATTCAACTATTCCGGGCCAATCCCACCACTTGAATCAGGATGCTGCTTTCAAATCTGTAATTCCAACTAACGATGCTGTAGCTGTGAAGTTGGAAGGAAATGCTTTCACTGAAATAGACACTCCTCACTATAATGCGCATGAAAGTTTAGAAACTTTCTGGAACCAATATCGGCGTGGCGGTGAATTTGCAGGCACAAGGCCAACCAATAAAGAATACACACGCGCTCTCTATCAATCGCTGAGAGATAGTGGCATGGGCGAAGCTGATGCCTTGCATGCTACAAAAGCAGCGATGAAGCAGCGTGTTGAATATGGATTGAAAGGGCGTGATCCGGTTCCAAGGGTTCCAGGGAAAATTGGGCAAAAACGCCGAGAATAGAGTATGACGAAAACTATTGCTGAAGATATTAAAGAAAGATTTAGAGCAATTGATTTTTTCCGTAATTGTGGCGGTGATGTGGAGTTACCTTTCCAAGTGGACCGGGTTTCTGATTGGGATGCCGCATCACAGCACTTTTGTGATCCAGAGTGGGAAAATACCACTCTGGAAGCGAGCAATGAGCTTACAGAATTCCTTCACGAAAACTTCATAGAACAGTACCGGGATTGGAACGACTATGCTGATGCTGGAAGAGCATTTATCAATGATGAATTGTTAGAAGGAATGGAGTCTTGGCAATCAAGTAAAAATCTAGATAGTGTTTTTGTTGATTGTGTTAAATGGGATTTGCTTCATGCTTTATTGTTCCAACAATATAAGGTGGAGCTATCAGGTGAATTACCCGATTTTTATGGGAAACTTTTAAGTGTCTATGAAACGGGGCATTATCCATGTGGTTGGAGCGATGCTTACCCTGATGGCGTTCTTGTTATTATTTAGAGTCGAAGCGTTAATGTTATGGGTGATTTAGAAGGTAACCGTGAACAAAATGCCAATATGGTAAGTTCTATATTCCCGGTAATAGGAATTAAGTTTGAGGAAACATCAGAGTTACAACGGCAATTATTGGCGGCATTTGCTTTTGGTATGGTCTATGCCGATGGTCAAATTAAGGGGTTGCCTCCAGCAGAGGTTCATGGATTGGCAATATCAATGTTACAGGACGCATTTAATTATAGCCCTGAACAAGCCGGTGAATTCTCCTCACTCTTAATTGAAGCTGCGTCAGATAAATCGGTTCACAGTGTTATTAACGCTGTCATTCATCGCGGGATAAAAGGCCACTATCAGTGGGAACAAAAACAGTCTTCACTATTAAAGGAAAACATAGAAGAGATCTTTAAAGAAGTACAAAACGGGTAACTTGAAGTCTCCGTTCTTCCAATGACCTTTTACTTCTTAGCCGCTGTTAGCTTGTCTATCAATTGGCTGCACTGCACCTTCAACGCGCCGTTTAACGATCATGGCATCAATCATCTTGATAATGGTTTCCTGATCCTCTTGACCGAATTGTTCCAACTCCTTTAGTCGCTCCATTAGCCGCCGGTTGTGGAGCGGCTGAATATTGTCTTCATTGCCCATCACCAGATAATCCAGCGTAACGCCTAAAGCCGTGCTGAGCTGTATCAGGCGTTCAATCGGTGGAATGTGCATGCCACATTCGCGTAAGAATAGACATCCAACGTAAGAATTTTGGCTGATGGTTTTTGGTGCTGGTTAAATATACAGTTAGAGGCGTTCACAAAACTGAAAGACCAATCTCATGCCCAAGCCACGCAAAGCCCAAATCTCATTGGATGCCACCCCTTATTATCACTGTGTCTCGCGCTGTGTTCGTCGTGCATTTCTCTGCGGCCTAGATCAATTGACAGGCAAGAGTTACGAACACAGAAGAGGTTGGTTGGAGAACAAACTCCTTTCATTACCTTCCATCTTCGCCATTGAGATCGCCGCCTACGCCATCATGTCCAACCATTACCATGTGGTGTTGTATATGGATGCTGAACAGGCTAAGAATTGGACAGATTATGAGGTGGCCGAGCGTTGGCATAAGTTGTTTCGTGGTTCGCCTGTTTCGTCTAAGTTTTTGCAATATAAGGCACTGAATGACGGCGAAAAGATCATGCTTGATCTGTTGATCTCAAAATGGCGTGAGCGTTTACAGGATATCAGCTGGTTCATGCGTGTTTTGAATGAGGCGATTGCACGAGAAGCGAATAGAGAAGATCAATGTTCAGGTCGTTTCTGGGAAGGAAGGTTTAAGAGCCAAGCCCTTTTAGATGAAAAAGCCTTACTGGCCTGCATGGCCTATGTCGATCTCAACCCCGTTCGAGCCAAGATGGCAAGATCACCTGAACATTCCGATCATACTTCCGTCAAGAAACGCTATCAAAAAGCGGTTAAAACCCAAGAACCTAACTCGCCTGAAAACCAAGTAAAGGGATTGCTTCCATTCATCGGCTACCCAAATAATGAATTCACGAAAGGCTTACCCGTTCCGTTAACAGATTACCTTGCGCTTGTGGATTGGACAGGGCGCATTGTTCGAGATGACAAACGCGGAGCTTTATCAAGCACGCTGTCGCCAATACTTGAACGGCTCTGCGTGGACCAACAAGAATGGTTGAAGCTCTCTCAGGGTTTTGAGAAATCTTACAAAACCTTTGCGGGAGGTTCCGACAAGATGAAGCAGGTTAGCCAACAGCTTGGGTATCTACGACTGCGAACGACCTAATCTACATGCCTAAAAACTATTAAGTACTCGGCATAGACTGAGGCTTTGTTGTGCCTGGAATCTGTGTTTGGGCTGATTTTCTAGGCATCACTGGTTTGAACTGAGATTTTAAGCAAAGGCTATATGGTAGTGAGGTGATAGACTGGCTGTTTTCTTAAAATGGGTGTCTAGTTTTATTTTCTTGATCCTCGTAATAACCCCAAAAACAACTAACTCACCCCTCAGGACAAAAAATCTCCTGCAACACACTCACTATCTTCATGGCATAATCGCCTTTCAGTGAATAGTAAATGGTTTGGGCTTCACGACGAGTGGAGACCAAATCAGCGTCACGTAATCCGGCCAGGTGTTGAGACAGGGCAGACTGGCTCAGTGTCACACGTTCGTTTAGCTCCCCCACAGATAATTCCCCTTCGCTCAGTGAACATAAAATCATCAGGCGATTCGGGTTAGCCATTTTCTTTAGGAGTGATGCGGCTTCTGTCGCATGCTGTTGCATATCTTCCGGTGTCATTCGATGCCATCTACTTCGCGTCATGTGTAATTTTAGGATTTTCTAATATATTTACTTTGAAAGCTACTCGTGTTCTTTACATAAACAATAAATTAGTATTTACTAATATTAGTAATATCTAATTTAGATTTATTTTATGTATCTGTCCAGTTCGAAATCTCTGGTAACAGAAGCGAGGTTTGAGAGGCATGTGTTCAATGGTGGGTTATGAAGCATAGAGTGATGGAGTTTTCGGTTTCGCATCCAAAACGGGTGTTTTGGCTGGTTGGGTTGCTGACGTTGTTGGCGTTAGCGATGATTCCCCGAATCCAAATCGATACCGACCCTGAAAACATGTTGCCGGCCGATAACCCCGCGCGTGTAATGCACGAGGGGATTAAGCATCGCTTTGGTCTGTCGGACATGATGGTTGTGGGCGTGGTCAATGAAGATGATTTGCAAGGCATTTATAACCCGACGACGCTTTCCAAGTTGGATACATTAACTCGTGCCATTCTGGGGATGGAAGGTGTGGTTGCCAGTGATCTGATGAGTCTTTCAACCAGCGATAACATTACTCAGAAAGGCGAAGGGCAGATTTCATTCCATTGGATGATGGATGCTACGCCCGAGACTCAAGCACAGGCAGATCTCATTAAAGGCTATGTGTCACGTCTTCCCATGTTGCAAAACACTTTAGTCTCAGGCGATGGCAAAGTTGCCGGTATTTATGTTCCGATCGAATCCAAAGATCTCAGTTATAACTTATATCAGCAGATGTTAGCGGTAATTGATCAATTACCGGCTGGCAATGAGCAATACCACATTACCGGTCTGCCAGTTGCAGAAGACACTTTTGGTGTTGAGATGTTTAAGCAAATGGCAATTTCGGCGCCTGCTGCGGGGGTGTTGATCTTTGCGGTGATGTTGTTCTTCTTCCGTTCCGTCCCTTTGGTGGTCGCACCCATGCTGGTGGCGATGGCAACGGTGATCATTACGATGGGCTTGATGATTGGGCTGGGGTATCCGGTACACATCATGTCCTCGATGATTGCGATCTTCTTGATGCCGATCGCCGTAGTGGATTCAGTCCATATGCTTTCAGAGTTCAGTGATCATTATCGCCCCGGAGTAGACAAGAAAGCGCTGGCGCGCCGGGTGGTGAATAATCTTTTCCAACCTATGTTGTTTACGTCCATTACTTCGATGGTTGGCTTTGCTTCATTGAATACCGCTGATATTCCGCCGGTGCAGGTCTTTGGGAGCTTTGTGGCGTTTGGGATCGCGTTAGCCTTTGTTTTGAGCATTACTTTGGTGCCAGCGTACATGGCGAGTTTGTCTGATGATACGCTCAATAAGATGGCAAAACGGGTGCACGATTCAGAAGAAGCAAATACTCCGTTGGCGCGTTTTTTACGTCGTATCCCAGGTTTTACAATGAAATACAGTAAAGCCTTAATCGCAATGGTCGTGGTGATCTTTGCTATCAGCGGTTGGGGAATCAACAAGATTGTAATTAATGATAACCCAACCAACTGGTTTGAACCGGAGCACCCCATTCGCGTGGCAGATCAGGTTTTGAATGATCACTTTGCTGGTACGTACGAAGCCTATTTAACCTTCACTTATACCGAGGGGGCTGTTCAGAATCCCTCGCAGCAGTTGGCCGATCGTGCTGAGTTAATATTGCATGGTGCGGATGATGAGGTGAAGCAACAATGGCATGCCTTAACAGCTCAACATGGTGATGACATCGGTACCCTTGCTGAGGCTGTTTTGGAACAACAGTTTTTAGCAAACGATATGCAACTGCCTTACTGGGATGGCTTGTCTCGCTTATTGGAAAAGCTCAGCCGATCATCGAAAGTTTTTCTTAACCCAAGCTATCTGACTTATCTGTCGGAGGTTCAAACTGCGTTAATCGAGTCGGGTGTGGTGGGTAAAACAACGGGCTTACCTGATCTTCTGAAAACGGTGAATCGGGAGTTGCGTTCAGGCAAAGAGACTGACTACCAGTTACCGACAACAGAAGAGGCTGCAGCCCAGGCCATTTTAACGTACCAAAGTTCTCATCGACCGAATGATGTTTGGCATATGGTTACGCCGGATTACCAATCTGCCGTACTTTGGTTGCAATTGAAGAGTGGTGATAACCAGGACATGAATAAGGTGCTGGCTTTCATGAATGACTGGTTTGAGGACAATCCGTTACCAAGAGGCATGACAGTGGATTGGGGCGGTCTTACCTACATCAATGTAGTTTGGCAGGATGCCATGGTCAGCGGCATGTTAGAAAGTTTAATGACCTCCTTCGTGGTGGTTGCATTAATGATGATGGTGCTGTTCCGCTCGGTCGTGTGGGGGTTGATTGCGATGTTGCCGTTGAGCGTGACCATCAGTTTTATCTATGGCCTGATTGGTTTGATGGGCAAGAACTACGACATGCCGGTGGCTGTGTTGTCGGCACTGACACTGGGTATGAGTATCGACTTTGCTATTCACTTCATCGAACGCACACGCGTGTTAGTTAAAGAGCAGGGCGGTTGGCAGAAAGGTTTACTTCAAGTGTTCGAAGAGCCTGGGCGGGCTATCAGTCGAAACGCCATTGTGATTGCGCTTGGCTTTACTCCCTTGTTGTTTGCACCTTTAGTGCCGTATCAAACGGTTGGTATTTTCCTGGCTTCGATCATGGCGATTTCATGTGCTATTACTCTATTGGTTTTACCTGCCTGCTTGAATGTTTTGAATTCAGTGTTATTCACATCGGATTCAAACACGGGACTCAACAAATTGACTGCGACTACTGAAGAGGAGGTTGATCATGCATAAGGTTCTAAGCGCGTTCGGCGTCACATTATGGGCGTTATTGATTACTTTTGGAGCTGCGTCAACGTACGCCCTGACCGTGGAAGAGATTGTTGAGAAATCTAATCTGGCGGCTGTCTACCCAGGCACTGACGGGCGTGCTGAAGCGCGTATGTTGATTGTGGATAAACAAGGTCGCAAGCAATTCCGACAGTTTACGATGTTACGCAGAAATATAGAGAAGGGCGGTGACCAGCAGTATTTGGTGGTGTTTAGTCGTCCTGCAGATGTAAGTCGTACAACCTTTCTGGTGGAGAAACATCCGGGCCAGGACGATGATCGCTGGTTGTATTTACCCGGGTTGGACTTAGTTAAGCGTATTGCTGCAGGAGATAAACGCACCAGTTTTGTGGGCTCTGATTTTTTCTATGAAGATATTTCAGGCCGGGACATTCATGCCGATGCCTTTGAATTGATATCTGAAACCGACAGCAGTTGGACTTTGAAAGCGACACCAAAAACGTCTGATGGGGTGGAGTTCACCTGGTATCAGGTGGTGATCGATAAGAGTACGTTTCTTCCTATGGTGGCGGAATATTATAACGCGCAAGGGAAATTGTACCGTCGGATGAGTTCAAGCAAGGTGACGTCTTTCCAGGGCTTCCCAACCATTACTGAAATGAAGGCAGAAAACATTGCTGATGGCAGTTATTCCATCACCCAAATGCGGAATATTCAGTACGACCTGGGGTTACCGTCTGAGGTGTTCACTGAACGTTCGTTACGTATGCCGCCTCGTCAGTGGTTAGAGTAAGGCGGTTCGTTTATGTGGTCTGGTAAGTTTAATCTGCTGTTTATCTCGGCGCTGCTAGTATTCGTGTCTTTACCGTCGGAAGGGGATGAGTCGAATCAAACGTCTTCGCCTGATCTGTGGGCCGATTTTCCTGAAGAGACCAGCGCAGGCAATGACTGGTCGGATACGGAAAGCGCATCTTCACCCTGGAACGTTCTGATTTTTACTGAAGTCCTAGTCGGAGGTTTTACCAATGAGGGACTGTTTGAAGACAACCTCTACGGTGATGATGCCAGTGCGTTGGAAAATCGTTGGCAGGTGAACGCCAACCGATATTTCGGCACCTCGTTTTTTAATGCCAGTATTGAGTTGTTAGCCGATGAAGTGGACGATAATCATTTACAACTTTTAGTTCGCGAACTCTATGTCGATCATAACCTGAGGAAGGACCTCAGTCTTCGTGCAGGACAACAAGTTCTGACTTGGGGAACCGGGGATTTTGTGTTCCTCAATGACTTGTTTGCCAAAGACTGGCAGGCGATGTTTTCTGGGCGAGACGATGCCTATCTGAAAGCCTCTTCGGCGTCTATCAAACTGACTTATTACCATAATGTCGCCAATCTGGATTTTGTTTGGACGCCGATCTTTACCTCCGATCATTACATCAATGGCGAACGTTTTGGTTATTTCTCTCCTATGTCGGGGGAGACGTCTTCACAAACCTTTACGGCAAAGGAACCTGATACTCAGTTAGAACATGGTGAATTTGCGTTTCGTCTGTTCAAAACGGTCGACGGTATTGAGTATGCCTTGTATGGCTATCGTGGCTTTTACAAACAACCGTTAGGGTTTGATCCTGTGGAAGGCAGAAACACTTTTCCTCGCTTGAATAGCTGGGGTGCCAGCGTTCGGAGTTCGTTGGGGGCCGGGATTGCAAATATGGAAATCGCCTATTGGGATTCACGGGAAGATCGCTCAGGTGATGACCCTTTGATTCCCAACAGTAAATGGCAAACGCTGCTGGGCTATGAGCAGGAACTCATTCAAAAGCTCACATTAGGTATGCAATGGTGGTTACAGATCACTGAGAACTATGACGCACAAAAAGCGAATTCGCCTCAACCGGATTATCATCAAAGTAAGTATCACCATACTCTGACAGCGCGAATTACCTATCTGACCCTGAGCGATAAGCTCACCTGGTCGTTGTTTAGTTTTTATTCTCCCAGCAGTGACGACTTTTACCTCAAGCCAAAAGTGAGTTATCGACGAGATGATCATTGGTTGTTTGAGTTAGGGGGCAATCTGTTTGGAGGCGCGGATGAGTATACGCAATGGGGGCAGTTTGAAGAGAGTTCAAATATTTACACCCGTGTGCGCTACCACTTCTAACAGGTCTTTTTTAAGTGAGGTACGACAATGACCGTTGATAATACATTGCATGTAATAGCAGGAACATTTGTGATGATCAGTGTGTTGCTGGGGTATTACGTGAACCCTTGGTGGTTTGCTTTCACCTTTTTTGTAGGCGCAAACTTGTTTCAGTCCGGCCTTACCAAATGGTGTCTGATGGCAGATATATTGAGGAAGCTGGGTTTGAAGGATGAACTTCCCTGCGACAAAAAGAGCGCATCGTAAACTTGTCTTTGCAGTACAGTGCGCTCGAATTTGAAGTTTTTTGGGCCGTCACTGTACTGTTAAGCCGTTGCTTTCAATTGCTTGGTTTCTTGGGGTTGCTTAACTGCCTGTGGCTGTTTAACCAGAAGCTGTGACAGTTTGTTCAGTAACAGCCCGTACATGGGAATGAACATGACCAAGCTGATGATCATCTTAAAGGCATAGTCGACGGTTGCTATTTCTACCCAATGTTCTGCCATGAACGGGTCACTGCTTTGGTAGAAGGCGATAATGAAAAAAACGACGGTATCTAATGCATTTCCGAGGATGGTAGACAGTGAAGGTGCCACCCACCAGGCGTTTACTTGTCTAAGGCGATTGAATACAGTGACATCCATTACCTGACCAACCACATAGGCGGTGAAGCTGGCCAGTGCAATGCGGGCGACAAAAGTATCGAAGCCAGCTAGCTTCTCAAGCCCCTGAAAACTTCCTTGATAAAACAACACCGACGCCACGTAAGAGATAATCAACGCTGGCATCATTACGACCAAAATGATCTTACGAGCCAAGCTGGCACCAAATAGACGTACGGTTAAATCGGTGGCGAGAAACACAAATGGGAAGGTAAACGCACCCCAGGTGGTGTGATAGCCGAAGACCGTAAACGGTAGCTGAACCAAATAATTGCTTGAAGCCAGAATTATGATGTGGAAACAGGCAAGCAATAGAAGGGCTTGTTTTAGCTGAGATTGAGAGAATAGAGACGGACTGATCGTATTCGAAATAGAGTTCTGCATTGTGCATCCTTTTTTTTCAGTGTCAGGGGTGAGGGAACCCTGAATCGGCAGGCATTATCCACAAATGAGAAATCAGAGTAAAGATTAAAGCTGTCTATCTGGTTATGTTTTATCTTTACTCTTGTATGCAGTGATCATTAATAGCGCCGTGTATGGTGTCTTTGGTAGTTCTCTTCTGGAAGTACGTTATCAGGAAAATGCATTTCTTGGCGGTCTGAAGGAGCAAAATTACGTGCATCGTTCTGAGCTGTTTTAAAGGCGCTGAGCATGTTTTTCATAACGCTGGCTTGTTCCGACATGGACATAGCCGTTGCAGAAGCTTCTTCTACCATCGCCGCATTTTGTTGGGTCATCTGATCCATATCAGTAACGGCTTGACTGACTTGCTGGATGCCTGTGCTTTGTTGTTCTGAGGACACCGCTATGTTTGCAACCATTGCGCTGACATCACTTACGGAGCTAACTATCTCTTTAAGCGTTTCTCCTGAACGGTTTACCAGTTCTGAACCGGTATTGATTTTCTCAACATTGGTTCTGATCAGTTCTTTAATTTCACCGGCGGCTTGCGCGGAACGCTGAGCAAGGTTTCGAACTTCACCTGCGACAACCGCAAAACCACGGCCCTGTTCTCCTGCTCTAGCCGCTTCTACGGCGGCGTTTAAAGCCAGCAGGTTGGTTTGGAAGGCGATTTCGTCAATCACTGTGATAATGTCTGTGATCTTCTTACTGGCTTCATTGATCTCCACCATACTTTGGACGGCATTGGAAACAACCGTTCCGCCTGATTCTGCCTGGCGTTGAGTGTCTGAGGCCAATTGGCTGGCAGTTTGAGCTTTTTGGGAGTTATCACTGACGGTTTGCATCATCTCTTGCATTAACGAACTGGTTTTTTCCAGCGCTGAGGCTTGGGCTTCGGTTCGGTTACTTAAATCTTGTACTGCACTGGATAACTCTGAAGACGATACGTCTGTTTGAATGGCGGATGCGTTGATTTTTCCAATCAAGTCCACCAGGTTTTGCATGCTCTTATTGACTGAATTACTTAATTCGGAGAATTCTCCCTGAAATTCGTCACTCATTTGCAGGGTTAAATCACTATTGGATAAAGCAGACATCACCTGCTTACATTCATTGATAGGGGTAACGACAGCATCCAGTGTACTGTTTACACCATCGACAATGCGTTGAAAGTCGCCTTGATGTTTTGCTGAATCTGCTCGCTGATTCAATTGGCCTTGGATGGCAGAGTCAGCTAGCGAGTAGACATCCTCAATGAGTAAATTAATGGCGTATATACAGGTGTTGAGATTGTTTTTCAGTTCATTGAAATCCCCGTGATATTCGTCGGTAATGGGTTCAGGAATATCACCTTTGGAAATTTTATCCACATAATCAGCTGCAACTCTCAAAGGGGTGACGACGGCGTCCAGTGTTTTATTGACGCCGTTAATAACTCGTTGGAAGTCGCCTTTGTGCTGTTCGTCGTCAGCCCTGATGGATAGTTGCCCCTCCATCGCTGCATCCACCAACGAATTCGCATCATTGACCAAAAGTTTAATGGCTGAAATACACTTGTTGAGATTGTTTTTTATGGTGTTGAAGTCGCCTTTGAAGTCATCTGTAATTTCATCGGGAATATCGCCATTGGCAATTCGTTCAACACATTTGGCGGTCATCATCAGTGGTCCAATAATGGCATCCAGCAGTTCGTTAATTCCATTAGCCAGCGTTTTCATTGAACCGTCAAAACGACTACTGTCCAGGCGTGAGTTTAGTTGTCCTGCAACTGCTGCTTCAATTACATGCTGAACTTGGGCTTCCGCATCCCTTTGTTCAGTAAGGTCTTGCCATTCTATAACCAATCCTTGTTTTTCACCCGATGTACTGATGACAGGGTTAATGACTAATTGAAGCGAAATTTCTTCGATGTTGAGTTCTTCTTGATGTTCCTGAGTCAGTGAAAACAGAGTGCTTTCTATCTGGACCTGGTTGGGATGCAGATCACTGACCTGACTGAAGGTTAACGATTGAGGGTTTAACCTGGGCATTGCAGTTGCCAGTTGTGATGCATAGCGAGTAAACAGATTCTGAGCGGATGTGTTGTGATAAATAATACGGTTATTTGTATCAGCCACCATAACGCTGGCTGATACATTGTCCAAGGCTTGTCGAATGCGGTTGTTTTCTTCGGCTTGTTGTCGCTCTACTTTCATTCGTTGTTGCAGGTCGGTTTGCGCTTGAAGCAAGTTTGTTTGCATGGTTTTCAACGCTCTTAACAGTTGCCCTGATTCGTCCTTTGAGCTGACTATTATCTTGTTATCCAGATTTCCTTCTGAGATGGCATTGGCCACGGCCACCGAGTTATGGATAGGTCGGGTAATTTTTCGCAGGACGAAATACACCGAAGCAATCGTAACAATCAATGCCCCAATCATGAGGATCAATGAAGAGAGAAACGTCGTACTGGCTTGATCGTGTAATGTGTGGGCTAAATTGGCTAAGTCCTCGGACAACTTGTTTTCAACTCGCTTTAGAAGGTTGATTTTCTCCGTTTGCATTTTGAACCAGTAACCTGGATCAATGCCAAAACTGCCTTCAGCCGCTTTGCTTTTAGCAACTTCCCGCATCCTGAGTGTTTCCTCAATTGCTCTGCCAGCAAATGTTTTTTTGAAGAAAGTTAGGTGATCTGCGGTTGAAAGGGATAAAAACACATTCATGTAAGTGTCCTGCAACACGACTAACTCAAGAAACTTTTCATACATACCTCGGGTAAAGGTATCCTGAGAGAAGGCGTTTGTAAGAACTGCACGTTCAATACCTGCTCGTTCTTTACTGTTCAAAAAGTTTACGTAAGCAGTAGCTGCATTACTTAACTCACCGTTGGAGGTGTTTTTAGATAAGTAAGATATGGCCTTCAGGTAAGATGTGTTCGTTTGGGTGTAGTAGCCAAGAGCGGATTTGAGATGTATGTCAAAGGCCGAAATAGCTCGTCGTTTGGTACTGATTTGCTTGCTTAGATTAATGGCCTGAGTAAGTTCATCATGAAATTCGGTGCTAAATTGAGAGGCGTCAAAACCTTCTAGGAAGGTATTCAGAAGCTTGTTTTTTTCATCCACTGCCTTGCGTTGTTCGGTTAACTGGTTTGAGAATTTCTCTCCTTTACTTCCAAGGAAACCAGCTGTAAATCCTCGCTCTTTCTGTAATTCATGAACCAGATTACTGGCAAGTACTGCAAATTGTGCAAGACGCAATACCCGAGCATTTTCAGTTTCTATAGAAGAGCTTTTCAGAACTTTATCGAGCGCAAGAAACGACATAACTAACACTGGTACGACAACAATAGCGATGAGTTTCCAGCGTAGTTTTAGGTTGTTAAATACTTCCATTACTTTCACCTGATTTGCCTAAAAGCTGAGTTATTTACTTGGTTATTATCTGGTTAATAACTCTAGATGAAGGGGGCAAATGCTGCTATGAAAGTTAGGAACATTTCGGTGCATTATCTGGAAAGCTTAATTCAGGTTTTGAAATCCAGATGTCTTTTATATCTGCATAATCTGCCTAAATCTCTCTGGTGCTGACTAGATAACTAGGTGTTTCCATAGCGGCTAAGGCAGAACCCTGAGATACCTTTTCGGCGTGTTTTGTTGCTAAAGAAACGATTGTTTTAAGGTCTTCTATGGATACATCCATATATGAACCCATGCTTTCAAGCGCAGCCATGTAATCTTGTTCGGTCAGTGTTGAGGGTGGTATCGGTTGGTAGTTATTTAAATGTCGCTTTGCAACGTTTTCTTCTGCCGTATCGTTTCTGTTGTTCAGTGATTTGTTGTTAGCTTCGAGCCTTCTGGCTGGGTAGCTGTGTGTTTGAAATAGGTAATGAATAACTAAGGCCGTACTCAGCAAAACCAATACGTTGGTGAGTATCGGAGTAAACACATACTGATAGCCCAGATTGTGAATTTCCGTTCCGCCGATAACCGCAGTGAGTGCTGTCGCACCACCGGGTGGGTGTAAACAACGTCCTAAACACATCACAAATGTAGATAAGCCAACAGCCGCTGCAGCAGCGAAAGTGGGTTCTTCGATGTGTTGGTAGCAAGTCACGCCAATGCAGGCGGACAGGATATGTCCGCCGAATACAGGCCAGGGTTGAGATAAAGGGCCATGTGGCACGGCAAAAATCAAAATGGCAGATGCGCCGATGGAAGCCTGAAGGAGTATCTGAGTGGATGAAGTTTCGGCCTGCAATGAGCTTAAACACAATAGAGTAATGGCTAAAGCTGCCCCCAGTGCAGAGGTCAGTTTTTCTTTAAATGACACAGTATCTCTTTCTATGCCCAGAGTATTGATGACGTGTTTTACGGGGGAGATCACTGTGTCCTCGATAGAAAAATTTTGAATGAGATATCAATTTTCTGCACAGTCTATGAGGGTGTTTTAATTGTGTATATTGAATATTATTGCTTTTATAATGCAAAAATATTGATATTTAGATCCGTAGAATTCGTTTGAATGTTGTTATTTCGCTAGTTGTTTTAACTATTTTTGTTTTACTAAGAAGAGGTTTCTTATGGATGTTGAGCTAGCTCGGACGTTTCTTGAGATCATGAACGCAGGCAGTTTTCTGGAAGCTTCCGAACGTATGCACGTCACCCAAACGACTGTCACGGCCCGGATTAGCAGTCTGGAGTCTAAGCTGGGTGTTACATTGTTTGTGCGTAACCGATCCGGCGCCAGACTGACTGCCGATGGTCAGCGGTTTGTCGACTATGCGACCTCTTTAGTTCAAACCTGGGATCGGGCAAAAGCCGAATTGAAATTGCCTTCTGGGCTTGAGACCCGACTGTGCATTGGTGGTGAAAACAGTTTATGGACGCCCGTGATGGTGAATTGGGTACTTTGGATTCAGCATCATTTACCCAGTGTTGCTCTGCATACTGAAGTGTCTGATGCTGAAAAGCTTATCGATAAGCTCGAAAAGAGTGTGTTGGACGCCATCATTGTTCATCGTCCGAATTATTATTCCAGTTTTGTGGTGGAGCAATTACTGGAAGAGAAGTTGATTCATGTTCAATCGGTTGAAAATCCTCAACCCAATCTTTTTGTCGATTGGGGAGCAGAGTTCAGAGCGCAGTATGATGCTGCTTTACCACAACCAAGAGGCTCATATTCCTTTGGGCTTGGACCTTTGGCATTGCAAGTGATGTTACAGCGAGGAGGTAACGGGTATTTTCGGACAAGGGTAGTTAAACCTTATCTTGAACGAGGATTGTTAGAACGCGTACCGGAAGCGCCTGAGTTTACTTATCCTATTTATTTGGTATACCGCAAAGGTGAGATGTCCTCCAGTTTAGAGCAGGTACTGGAAGGTGTTCGGAAATTGGCCGGCGAAGATGCGGGTTGGTTGATTTAACTTGGTTCAGTGCTGTCTTAGTTGAGAAAACTCATGATAAAGGCTCCCCACAAACATAGGTTGGCCAGAGCAATCCCCCTGAAAGGGACCTTAAACCAGTAGCGTTTTGCCAGAAATAAATAACTGCCTGCCAGTACAAGAAGCACGACAAAATAATAACTGCCGGGTAAGAGTAGATTGGGATGAGTCAGGGCTAAAGGAATATAGAATAGGGGGATCATGAGTGCCCCCAGACTGTGGCTGGCATTGAAACCAATCCAGGCATCCCAAACGCTGGTCTCTTTGGTGATCACCGGGGATGTGTGTTTCATTGCTGTTGTTACTTCGGTATCTCTGGCTTCAAATTTCCGAGAATAAAAGGTGAGAATCAGGTGGGCTACACCTAACATGCCAAAGATAGCTGTGCTGATTATGATGAGTGCTTGTTCCATTGCCTGTGTTTTCCTTTGTATGAAACTTTGCAGCATAGGTCTTATCGTGATTTTAATAAGTCCAATGCCTGCTCTGGGCTCAACTCTTTGCCTGTATGCAGTTTCACTTTTCTGGCGCCGGCGCCTAAGCCCAGTTCGATAAAAATTCGCTCTTCTACTTGGCTTAAACCGCCTTCGCACATCTCTATGGGATGAATGATTAGGCAAATCGAACTCAATAGCCGTGGCTTACCCAGTGTTTCTGTAATGGCTTGCTTTAAGCTGGTTTCTGCTGCACTAAACTGACCAACCAGTAAGCGGGTGGTGGTAAATGGCTGCTCAGACGTGTATCTGGTGACCGTGTCTGCGTTCTCAAGTGGCAGTATTTCAAAGACGTTTTTTAAGACTTTGATGTACAGGTATTTCGTGAACATGCATTCTTCCAACTGACGATACTAGTTGAACAACGCCCCAGAAATGCCGGGGCGAAAGGATATTAAGCCACCTGGGCTGTTAGCTTTTTCCAAATGAAATGGTCTAACGCGGCTTTACCAGGCCCAAACAGGAAGATAGCAAGAATAGCGATCCCCCACATGATGTGATCTTTTTCGCCGGCAATACTGATATCCGGGTAGGAGATCATGGCAACGTAGTTCAGCGCAAACAGCGCGACGGCATTCAGACGAGTTAATAGACCCACGACCAAACATACCGGGATCACCAGTTCCGCAGCTGTGGCAAGATAGGCTGCAATATCAAACGGAATGACCGGCACATTGTATTCATATTCAAAGAGTTGAAGGGTTGATTCCCAGCTCTTGAACTTTGTAAGACCAGACATGAAGAATATTTTTGCGAGCCACAATCGAAGAGCCAGTAAAAACACACTTTGAAGGGCGTCTATGCCTTTGAGTAATGTAGAACCCAGTTCGGTAAGCTTTTGAATGGCCATCGTGTTTTCTCCCTCATATTTTTTTGATGTGTGTTGTTATCCGTCAGCCAGATTGAACCCAACGATTAACCCCATTTGTATGAACTTAGGTAAGAGTTCATTAATGTCTGTTGCACAGGGCAGTTGAGCAACGTCACCAAAGGCTTGTTGGTGGTAAAGAGCCGATAGGAACTCATGTTCACTGTCGTTAAGTACATCGATTCGCATACCGTAGTCAGGGCTGCGCCAAATCACCAGACGCACACCACCATCGTCCAGGTTTACCATTTGATCACCTTGATAATCGTCCTGATTCACTTGCCAGATTTTGTGTACTGGATAAGCCGAACTCATCAATGAGGCCGACGGCGATAGACAGAACTGGATGAAGGGCTGTTGTTCTTCTGAGAGGTTTGCTAACTCGGCCACGGTGAATTGGATGGCTTGGGCGTTACCTGATTCTTCTGCGTTAAATGCCTTGTGCCAATGCCATTCAAGTTGAGCGACATCCGGCATATAAAAAAGCTCTTTGGCAGGAGTGAAGTCTGCAATGTACTGGGCTAAGTGTTCACCATAATCCCCCAAGTCTGGTGATCCCGATGCGTATTGGGTCAGGTAGCCTGCGACCATGTGTGTAAAGTAGGTTTCACCGACTAACTTTACACAGACTGGGTAAATTGACGTTAAAGCTTCTGTGATGCCTCCGAGAATGCTGTCCCGATAAATTTCGATTCTGTCTTCGGCAGTCAGCGGCGCATTTGTTGTTGCGACGGTATGGCCCAGCTCGGAAAGGTTTTCTGTGTTGTTCGGGTTGAAAATGCCTTCATAAAAGGCTTTTTGCATCTCTCTAAGGCTCATGGTTGAGGTGTTTTTGACCGACATTAAATCACCTCTTCTTTCATGGTGTGTTGAGACTGTTTTTTAACGTCTTCCATTAACGCTTCTGCCTTGGCCGCTTCCGCTCTGAGAGTTTGGAAGTCAGGTACATCGGTATCCCACTCAATCAAAGTGGGTACTGAGCCAAAGCGTTCTATCGCTGCACGGTATAAATCCCAAACGGGTGGACGAACCTGATAGCCGTGGGTATCAAAGAGGTAATGTTCTTTCTTCTCATATCCGGCTAAGTGAATTTCTTTTACTTTGTCGGCGGGAATTTGAGACAAATAATGGAATGGGTCGAAGTCGTGATTTTGTGAGCTGACGTAAATGTTATTGATGTCGAGTAGCAGCTCACAATCGGTATTGTTAACGACGTGTTGGATAAACGCCCATTCCGGCATTTCATCGTTGTTAAAGGTGAGATACGAGGATGGATTCTCAACCAATAAACGTCGGCCCAAGAATTCTTGAGCTTGATTGATGTTGTTGGAAATCACTTCAAGTGCTTCATTAGTGTAAGGCAATGGCAACAGATCATGAGTGTATTTTCCGTCAACCGAAACCCAGGCAATGTGATCCGAGACGTAACTGGGTTCAAGCCGTTCAATCAGCTTTTTTAGTCGGGCTAAGTAATCCAGGTTCAATGGGTCCGTTGAACCCAGGGACATGCCGACGCCATGCAGTGTGACCGGATAATCCTGTCGAATTTGTTCTGCTCTCAGAATAGGTAAACCGCCATCTGCCATGTAATTATCTGACAGCAATTCAAACCAGGGAACGTTCGGTTTGGTTTCAAAAATCTCCTGATAATGGCTGGAACGTAAACCAAGACCAGCGCCTTGTATTGGGTGATCAGGAAAGTTAGGGTTCTGAGAGGAAGTCTGAGTCATGAGAAGGAATTTCTGGCGATTGGTTGAGCTGAGCATCGAAACTCAAGCGTGTGATGGTTACTTGTTCGATGGATATCAAGGAGGAGGGCCGTTGCGACCCTCCCAAGGTAAGTTAATTACTTAACTTTACCACCAACGATTTTTGAGCAAGTACCTTCAGGAACGTAGATCCACTCTTGTGGGTCGCCGTCTTTCTTAGCTTGACCTGCACAGCTATGGCCGCTGGTACCACAATCGTTCATACCGGCTTTAACGATACCCTGGCACTTTTCAAAACCTGGTTTACCTGCAACTGCACTGCCTGAAGCAGCAGCCATACCGATTGCCAAAGCACCTGCGATTGCTGTGTTCATAAGCGTTTTTGTATCTTTCATGTTAGCTCCTTTGAGTGTAAAAACTTGGGAAGTTGTTTTTTAAACGTCCCTCGGATGTTTGATCCTATGTGTCTAAACGAGTCATCTAATGATTTGATTGCAGATTTTTCCAAAATTATTCATTAGAAGTATTTTAAAAATCGCCGAATCTCAAAATCCCTTTCTCTGGATGAATAGATTTGGATGTTTGGCGTTAAGACAGTACAGCGAATTCTTGTCTGGATTTACTATAGCTGCTTTTAGGAAGGTGTTGAAATAATTAAGAAAAATAAAAAGGCCAAGACATCTTTATATGCCTTGGCCTTTTCTGGTGGCATGGTAATGACTGTCTATTTCTGATTAACGTGATTGAGGGTCAATCACTCCATCACAGTCATTATCGATGCCATCGTTTCTGCGTGGTCCTTTTTCATTCATACCTGGATTCACTTTCGGATCGGTATCATCGCAATCGTCAATTTCTTCACAATAGCCATCTCCGTCCGCATCGGTACAGGCTAATGGTGGATCAACAGGTGGTTCTTCAACAGGAGGTTCGCCTGGAACCCAGGTTAAGGCCGCATCGGCTTGAATCAGTCCATGACCGTACTGATCGTCATAGCCCGCTTCACCGAGATCTTTTGCAGTGCTGGTAAGTGCCGCACGGACATCATCCGGTGTGGTAGCAACGCCCGAGGCGACAAGTAATGCGGCAACTCCGGCTACGTGAGGGGAGGCCATAGAGGTACCTTGATAGAACCAGTAACCAAAGACGCCATTGCTATCAAAGGTTTCCTGAAGTACGCCGTCTACATATCCGTCCCGGTTTCTGTCAGCTGATGTGTCACCCCCTGGTGCCATCACATCCAGACCTGTGCCAAAGTTGGAATAACGCACTTTCTGATCCCGATAATCTGTAGCACCCACTGCGATTACCGTTGGATAAACGGCAGGGTAACTTACCATTTTACGGAAGCCGTCATTACCAGCGGCTGCTACTACCGTTACTCCGTTTATATAGGCGTAATCCAGTGCGGCATCTGTCACTGGGTCATTGGTAATTTGATATTGAGCTGAAATACCCAAACTCATATTGATCACGTTAGCTCCGTGATCTGTTGCCCAGCGAATACCTTCGGCAATATCGACAAAGCTACCACTGCCGGAATCACTCAATACTTTCACCGCCATCAAACAGCTGTTATAAGCGATACCTGCGACCCCAACCCCATTATCGGAAGCTTGGGCAATGGTGCCTGATACGTGGGTGCCGTGACCATCTCCATCTGTTGGATCATTGTCGTTATTAACAATGTCTGTTCCTGCGGTTAAGCAAGAAACACTGTCAGCACCGCCGGAGTTAAAGCCGGTATCGAGGACAGCTACTACAGCGCCGGTCCCGGTAGTCGTATCGTGTGCTGCACTTAGATTGATGGAATTGAAGTGCCATTGATAGCTACGGTACGGGTCATTGGTTGGCATGAATTTGGTGGCTGCGAGGTTGACCGACGCTTTTTTACCTTTGGCCTGCAATTTGGTAATGGTTGCGTGTTCTTGACCAGGCTCAACGCTCACCAGCGATACATCACTGAGCGGATAATAACGGACGGTGTTAAGCGAAGGGTGTTGGTCTGGTGAACCATTCACAAGTATTTCACCTAATCGAAACTCTGGTGGGCCTGCCCAGGAAATGGCAGATGCACTGAGTAAGGATACGGCAATTGTCCTTCGTATCAATGCAAGGCGGTTTGGTTGTGGCTGAGTAGTCATTTTTATTCCCCGTTGGAATCATATTTACCCTAAGTTAAGTCTAGTAACTCTCTGCCATTGAAAACGTCTGATTTCCTATTTGCTGATTAGCGGAAGAGCTACAGGCGATATCGGGGAACTCGGTATTTCTTCTGTTGTTTTTGTTGTTCTGCTAAGCCACTGATAGTTGAGCGGTTTTAGAGTTTCTGGGGTGATGGCTTGATAGCGTGAGAAAGTGTTGCAATCTCCCTGACTGACTGTTGCTAAAAGCAGAACTCTATCTATAAATACTTTGAACATTGGCCCGCCAGAATCACCCTGACAGGCGCCTTTGGCATTATTCTTAATTTCATAACGGTGGTGATTTTGTGTTGATGCACTTAGAGGGCCGGATATCCTCAGTTCTCCTTCGCCTTCTCCCATACCAAAAATATTTGCAGTCTGACCGTAGCCCATAACATAAACAGATTCGGTAAATGAAGACGGAGGATGCTGAAGGTTTGTGCTCAGTTGAAGTTGGTGTAGTAAAACTGTTAGATCGTGATTTTCCTCTACTTCTATCAGTGCATGGTCATTTTCCAGTTTGATGTCGTAGATGTACTGCCAGTACTCATCAATCAGGTCTTCTCTTCGATAGTGTTTGTGAATGCCTATAGAACGTACTTTTAGAGTGCCTTGGGTGCTTTGGATTTGAATGTCTGTATTCTGGTCATCAAAACAGTGAGCGGCAGTTATGATCAGGCGATTTTCAATAAGTACACCACTACATTTATGGGTATAGGACGTATGGGCATAGGACGTTTGGGCATAGGACGTTTGGGCATAGAGCGTTTCCTGAGGGGTGTTGCTGGTTACCTTTTCAGGTTTCTGAATGGACACGATGAGGTTAGATAGCTGCTCTATTTGATGAAGTTGCCGTTGGCTAAGGTGACCTAAGGAAGTCTGCGCTGATTGCAGACCAAGTTCAGTTACCGACTGTCCGCCACGTATGGCGTGACAGGTGGTAACCATGCCGAATAAAACTACCGCCAGAACAGTGTCTAGTGCATACCTCATTGGAATACCTATCCATACAAAGACAACGGAGATAACACCAGTCAGGTGGTCACTCTTGATGTGTCCAGGAGTTTGAATTGGTGGTGAATGTGAGGAGTATAGAAAGGAATCTGATTTGATGACGGATTTCTGTTGGATGGTTCCGGCTCGATGGTTACCTGCAATCTAACAATATAGATGCAAGCTTTTCACGAACTTACTTGAGTTTATGGGGCATTGTTCGATAGCATAGCGACTTATTTTTCGTTCCAGAGACCCCTCATGAGTTACCACGTTCTAGCACGACGCTGGCGTCCACAAACCTTTACAGAAATGGTTGGTCAAGAGCATGTGCTTAAAGCGCTTACGAATGCTTTGAGTCATGACCGATTGCACCATGCCTATCTATTTACTGGAACTCGTGGGGTTGGTAAAACCACGGTAGCTCGTATCTTCGCCAAAAGCTTGAACTGTGAGCAAGGTGTCGGGCCGAACCCTTGTGGTGTTTGTTCTGCCTGTACTGAGATTACCGAAGGTCGATTTGTTGACCTGATTGAAGTGGATGCGGCCTCCCGAACCAAAGTGGAAGACACCCGTGAACTTCTGGAAAACGTACAGTATTCACCGAGTCGTGGCCGTTTTAAGGTTTACATTATCGATGAGGTGCACATGCTCTCTACCAGCAGTTTTAACGCACTGCTGAAAACATTAGAAGAGCCGCCTGAGCATGTGAAGTTCCTGTTGGCGACGACAGATCCTCAAAAACTGCCAGTGACTGTTTTGTCTCGTTGCTTGCAGTTTAATCTTAAAAATATGTCGCCTGAGCGAATCGTAAGTCATTTGAAATACGTGCTCGGGCAAGAGCAGGTACCTTTTGAAGAGCCTGCATTGTGGCTATTGGCGAAGGCTGCCGATGGCAGTATGCGTGACGCACTCAGTTTGACGGATCAATCCATTGCTTTTGGTAATGAGTCCGTGATGGAAGCCGATGTGCGTAACATGCTGGGGACGGTAGATCGTGCCTATGTGTTACACATTCTTGAAGCCTTGGCGAAACAAGATGCAGCCATGGTCTTGGATGAAGTCGCTCGCGCCTCAGATCATGCGCCTGATTTCGCCGGGATTCTTGATGAATTGATTGCCGTCTTACATCGTGTAGGTGTTGGGCAGATGGTTCCGGCAGCTATTGATAATAGCCAGGGTGACCAGGAATATATTTTGGGAATGGCTCAAGCCATTCAGCCTCAAGACGTTCATTTGTTCTACCAGATTGCTCTAGCCTCTCGTAAAGACATGGCTGCCGCTGCAGATCAACGTGCGGCGTTGGAAATGACGCTGCTTCGGATGCTGGCGTTCCAGATTAAGCGGCCAGGTCAAACGTTAGCTGTTCCTCAGTCACCGTTACCTAATTCAACGCCGGTATCTCCATCTCCGTCATCTCAAGCGAATCCATCACCACAGGTTGAACCTGCGGACGCTAATACTCAGGTTTCGCAATCTGAGCCGTCGGCTTCAATGCCTGAAACGGTTGGGGAGCCCACGGCACAGGCTACACAAGTCGCTTCTGTTGAACCCTCATCTGTCCAATCCGAAAGCGTTGAACCTGTAAATGTTGAACATACAAGTGTTGAAACTGAATTTGCTCAACCTGCGCCGGTTAATGAAACTGCCGTTGCTGTTGAGAATGTAACTCAGTTACCCCCTCAGACAACTCAGACCGCTGCTCCGGAATATACAGAGTCTGTTCCTCCTATGGGCTTGTCGCCAGAGGAATTGCCTCCGTTCGATTATGATGAGCAGGATTATGGTCAACCTCAGGGGAATGAGCCGGCTCAATATAATGAACCCACGCAAAGTTTAAGCGCGATGGGGGCTGATGAGGCAAAAAAGCCTGAACCGACACCATTCGCTGAATCACAAGGTTCAGCAGAGACTGCATTTTCGGCTTCCGACTCGTCAGATGAACCTGTAGTAGACAGTTCAGCAATTTCCAATCAGCTGTCCGCAATACAGCAGACATTGGCGTCAGATGCACCAATGGCATCGCCAGATTCAATGCAGTCTGGTGCGCTTGCTTCTTCAAGTGTCTTGGCGGAGACGAGTCGCGAACCGGAAAAATCCAAAGTCCTGGAACCTGATGTGACTGTGGATGAAACCTCAGATTGGCTTTTGATTGAGTCGCGTCTGACGCTGGATAACTTCTCTGCCAATTTGGCTGCCAACATGGTTCCGGTGGAACGAGGCGAGGATACCTGGGGCTTTGTATTGACTCAGGATATGGAAACCTTCCTCAATAATGAACGTAAAGAGACGTTGGCAAAAGCGCTCTCAGAGGTGCTTGGGAAACCACTGAAAATCACCATTGAGCCGGGAACATTGCAGTCAGAATCTCCGGCGGAGTATCGGATTCGCAAAAAAGCAGAACGTTTGCAGTTAGCCATCACAACATTTCATGAAGACAAACATGTGGTGTTCTGGAAAACCAAGTTTGGTGGCCAGGTTCTGGAAGAGACGGTGGTTCCTATCGACTGATCGGAAACTCGGTCTCAATGAAAAGTTGATGGGTTGTATATGAAAGATATAGACCCATAATTAATGTTATTACTGACGGGTTCGACTTAGGGCCTGACTTACGAGTTAAATTGAAAGAAAAAGGTTATTGATATGATGAAAGGTGGTATGGGAAATCTCATGAAGCAAGCTCAAAAAATGCAAGAGCAGCTTCAAAAAGCCCAGGAAGAAATTGCCAACGCAGAAGTAACAGGTGAAGCTGGCGCTGGCATGGTGAAATTGGTCATGAATGGCCGCCACGATGTGAAATCAGTAACCATTGATTCAAGTTTGATTGCTGATGAAGATGATCGTGAAATGATCGAAGACCTTGTGGCAGCAGCTGTAAACGATGCGGTTCGCCGTATAGAGCAAAACAGCCAGGAAAAAATGGGTGGTCTGACCTCTGGTATGGGCATGCCTCCTGGCTTTAAAATGCCATTCTAAGTTTTGACTTGCTGATGGCGAGTCGACTGGAACAACGCTGATTCGAGCGAAAATAGACGGTGATTACGGACTCTTTTTGAGATCAGTAATGACTGTCTATTTTTTCGTATCTGGCAACATAACTTTTATCATGCTGTTTTATTCAGTCGTTATGTATCCAGTGGCCCTATTCAGTTGCTCTCTATCTAGTGATTCGTTTTTTAGTGATTTGGTATCCAGCGGTTCTGGGCTTTAACCATTCCTTTGAGATTTTGCAGTGAATGAGTAGTTCTCTTTTAAATACATTAATTGATCGTTTGCGTGTGCTTCCAACGGTAGGGCCTAGGTCTGCCCGTCGTATGGCGTTGCACTTACTTCAGTCGGATCGGGCAGGAGGCGTGAAACTGTCTCAGGCGCTGGCTGATGCGATGACAAACATTAATAACTGCCAACAATGCCAAAATTTCACTGAGCAAACCTTGTGTGGTGTGTGTTCTGATCAGGAGCGTGACCGCTCTTTACTGTGTGTGGTAGAAAATCCGGCCGATGTTGATGTGATTGAGATGGCATCGGACTATCAGGGGTATTACTTTGTGCTGATGGGGCGTTTATCTCCATTGGATGGTATTGGTCCTGATGATCTGGGAATGGAAAAACTCTTCGAATTGATTCGAAGTGTTGGTGTAAACGAAGTAATTCTGGCTACCAGTACTTCGGTTGAGGGTGACGCAACGGCGTATTACATTTCTGATCAGTTGGTGAATGACGATCTGAAAGTCACCCGTCTGATGACCGGAATGTCAGCGGGAAGTGAACTTGAGGCCATTTCAGGAAGCATGTTGAAGCAAGCGTTTACTCTTCGTCAGCCGTTTCCTGCCTCCGCCTGATATGTAATTAAACAGATAACCGTACTCATAGATAGATCGTAAATATCTTCTAATTAGAACTCCCAGGTACTTTGAGTCAATATATGGAATCAACCAAGATAGCCAATCATCAAGTGAACTTTGTGTCTGACAGTGATCAGTTGCAAGGGCTGGTCGATCATTGGATGAATTTAAAGTGGGTCGCATTGGATACGGAGTTTGTCCGTCGGGATACCTATCGAGCGATACCAGCCTTAATTCAAGTGTATGATGGTCAGGACGTTTGGCTGATTGATCCCGAGTCGCCAGTTGACCTCACTATTATGGCGGATTTCATTGAATCCGATTGCATCAAAGTACTTCACAGTGCTGCAGAGGACTTGGGCGTGCTGTATCGGGCCACTGGTGCCTGGTTGCGGAATTTATGTGATAGCCAGTTGGCGCTAGCTTTGTTAAACCAAGGCCAAACGGTGGGTTATCAGAAAATGATTTCCAGTCTGTTGAATATCGAATTAAGCAAGGATGAGACGAAATCCGATTGGCTGCTTCGACCATTGACGGATCAACAGATACAATACGCGGCTGAAGATGTGATCTATCTGGCTCAAGCCTGGGAGATGCTTGAGGCTCAGCTAATAGATATGAACCGATTGTCCTGGTTGAAAGAGGACTCTCAGGATCTGGTGGATCGATCTCGTGCGCTGTACGAAATGGATGGCGATCTGGCTTTTCAGCGTGTAAAAGGAACGGGAAAGTTGAATAGCCGTTCGTTAGCGGTTGTTCGTGCGCTGGCTATTTGGCGAGAGCGTTTGGCGGCTGAAAAGGATATTCCGAAAGGACGTATTCTGGCGGATGCACAGATTGTTGAGATCGCGTTGAGAAAAGCGACCAGTCGTGTGGTTTTGGATCAGCTTGCTGTACCTAAAGGCATTATTCGGAATTATGGGGTACTGATTGGTGAGCTGGTTAGAGGCGCTATGGCTCTGGAAGAGTCACAGCTTCCGGAACGCTATCAGCTGCTGCCCAAGGATGCAAAAAGCTGGTTGGAAGCAATCTACAAACCGGTAAAGAAAGTGGCTGCGGGGTTAAATCTGGATGCAGAAGTTCTGTGTCGCAAGAAGCAGTTCCAATATCTGGTGAATAAAGCCTTTCGATATCAGGAAGTTGTCGATTGGCCGGAAGATATTAGTGGATGGCGTCGAGAGTTAATTGAAGACGACGTAATGTTGGTGTTAAAACAATTGATGTCTGAAGGCGTTACCAAAGAATAGAGTTTTCCACTCAGAAAGAGTGGGTAAGACAAAATCGATAAATCACGTACTAATCATAGACAAAACGTTCAACGTTTTAGTGAATTGATTAGTATGTCGTTCAGCAGTGGTTCCTATGAAAATTTGTTCAGTTTATAAAAGCCCAAAGCGGGATGAAATGTATCTTTACATTGAAAAAATGAAAGGCGTTGCTTCATTGCCGGATGCCTTGATTGAAGTGTTTGGTAAGCCTATTCATGTAATGGATATGCCGCTTAAGCCTGACTCCAAGTTGTCTCGTGTAGAAGCTCCAAAAGTATTGGCGGATATCGAAGAAAAAGGCTACTTCCTGCAAATGCCTCCGCCGAAAGAAGATTACTTGTTGGATCTGTACGATCCTAATCAAGCGGATTAACGCCGCCTAGCTTTAAGTCGAGTACAAATCATGTCAGATCAGTCCACCTCAGATCAGCCGTTTTGGAAAACAACTCCGCTCAAGGAAATGTCATCTGAGCAATGGGAAAGCTTGTGCGATAACTGTGGCCGTTGTTGTCTTAATAAGCTGGAAGATGAAGATACTGGTGAGTTGGTGTACACCAACGTAGTGTGCCGCATGTATGACATGAAAGCTTGTCAGTGTAGCGATTATGTCAATCGGCAGAAAAACGTGGATGGTTGTTTAAGACTCTCTCCGGATTTCATTCCGGTCGATTGGTTGCCATCTACTTGCGCTTACCGTTTGTTGGAGGAAGGAAAAGACCTTCCTGACTGGCATCCTTTAGTAAGTGGCAAAAAGGCAACGCTTGCCGCTGCCGGAATGTCTTTAAAAGGCAAAATCCTTCCTGAAGACTGGGTGGATGAAGACGAACTGGAAGACCATATCATCGCTTGGGTGAAATAAAGAGCAGGGGTGGTTATCCTCTTTTTACAGATCAGAAACCTTCAAACAGAATTGGCCAAAATACATTATGGAAAATCTTTTTACTCAAATTGCTAACTCAGACCCTTTTACTTCGGGTGCTTGGATCTTGTTTTGGTCCAGTGCTGTTGGGGTTTTTGTAGCGTCCTGGATTCTGATTCGTAAGTTCAGTAATTTCTTTTTGAAAGCCACGTTTATGTCGCTTGTGATGTTCTTTTGTTTTGCTGTGGCAAAAGTGGAACTTGAATCGGGAATGGTTCTCTGGGTACCGGCAATTCCATTTTTTGGCGTAGACTTTGCTTTCGAAGGAAAGAAGTACTTTGATCAGCTGATTCCTTATCTGGTGGCTTCTGCTAGTGTATCGGCACTTATTTGCTTTGCTATCGGTGGTATTGGCCGTGCAATTTTAGGCAAGCGAACTAGCTCGGAACCGGATGAAACACAGGATGATGAGAAAAAGGCCAGTAAAAACAACGCGTAATGAATCTGTTTCGCGTTTTTTTGTAACCTTATGTCTCATTACTATGGTTGAACACATCAAAAGTGCTATAACTGTATACTTTGGAATCCGTTAGGGATTTCAAGGAGTTGGCGAGTTTAATTCGTTAATTAACTTAACTTGATCAGTAATTTGACTGTAAAGGTTTGATTTTTTGACGGCCTTCAAAATGAATGTGATTTTATTTTGACGTGCCAAGGAGCGAATTCCGAGGTTGGAACCATGACAAACCATATCATTATTCTTGTATTCGTAATGTTATTGGCTGGAATTTTTGGTGGTTTGATTAACTACTATCTTTACAGCCAGAGTGATCCTGATAAGCAAACGTTACCACGTTGTTTGGTTGTGGCGGTTGGTGCTGCGTTTCTTGTACCTGTCATTCTTGATGCGTTGAACAGTGAAATCATTCTTGAGAGTCAGGGTGATCCGTCTAAATTATTGATCTTTACCGGGTTCTGTTTGATTGCTGGTTTGGCGTCCCGTTTCTTTGTGCAAACGGTGTCGGATCGTATATTGACCGAAGCCAAGTATGCTAAAGAGCGCTCAGAGCATCTTCAGCATGATCTTCGTATCATTCAGAAAGAATTGTTGCCTTTGATTGATACAGAAACCGAGCACGATATTGAGCCGGAAGACTTAAAGGCAAACCTGGATATTGAAGAAGAGTTAGATGTAGCTTCCACTAAAGCCTTGAAAATTCTAGGCAGTGGCCGCTTTATCTTCCGTTCCATCCAGGGCTTGTGCAGAGAAGCAAGTACCGATGAAAACTCAATGCAGAAAACCTTGAGTGTATTGGTTAGCAAGAATTTAGCCGGGTCTGTCAGTGGGAAAAAAGGCGTTCGCTGGCATATTACGGAACGTGGCCGGAATGTTCTGGACTCAATTGCTTAGGTCTCATTCTTACGTGACCAATGAAAGAGTGGGGTCTAATTCAATATTTTTTATGAAAAACCTTTCCGAAAAACTACGGAAAGGTTTTTTTTTGCCGATAAGTAAGAAAATATTTCTAAAGATTTTTTAAAGTTGTAAACATGGACTTAACTGTTAAGCATCAATAAGCCGTTTGAAGGTTGCGCTTGATTGGTGGTTCATGGATGTTGTTTAAGGAAGCAAAGGGAGATTCCATGCGTTCAATACTTCACTACCTTGTTTTTTCTTTGTCTGTATTGATCAGTGGGCTGACGGCCGCTGATAATCATACTGATGGAGAGCAGGGTACGCCTCCTTCTGCACAAGTTGAAGCGACGGTTGAGAAGGCGTCTAACCAGAAGCTGCCTCCCGATATTCGCACCATTATCGATATTTCCGGAAGCATGAAGAAAACCGACCCGAATAACCTTCGGGCACCGGCAATGAGATTGTTGGTGGATTTGCTTCCAAAAGACAGTAAATCCGGTGTTTGGACCTTTGGTCAATACGTCAATATGTTGGTTAAGCATCGTGTTATTGATGATGCTTGGAAGGATGAAGCTAAGCAGAAGTCCAATGATATTTCTTCTGTGGGACTATTCACCAACATGGGCGATGCCATTAATACCGCAGGGTACGATCTGGATCGCCTGAACTCAGAATACGAGCCCTTCTTTATCTTGTTGACCGATGGGATGGTCGATATCAATAAAGACCCGGAAGTTAATAAGCAAGAACAAGAGCGTATTTTAAAAGAGTTAGTTCCGAAATTTGCCGAGGCCGGCGTAAAACTTCATACCATTGCTCTGTCTGATAAAGCAGATCAAGACTTCCTGAAACAATTGTCACTGAGTACAGGTGGCATGAGCACTGTGGCGGAAAACTCTGATGAGTTGTTAAAAGCCTTCGTTCGTTTATTTGATCAGTCTGTACCGAGTGAAGAAGTGCCGCTTGAAGACAACAAGTTCTTAATTGATTCCAGTATTGAAGAATTCACGGCCCTGATCTTCCGTAAAGAAGGCAGCGAGGCAACTCAGCTTGTGGCTCCTGATGAGTCCATCATCAATGCTAAAACTGATGACCCTGACGTTACCTGGCATACGGATGCCAAGTACGATCTGATTACGGTAAAACGTCCGTACGAAGGTGAGTGGATTCTTCAAGCGGAAGCTGATCCTGATAACCGGGTGACGGTCGTTTCTGATTTGACCCTTCAATCCGATGAAATCCCACCGACTATTTTCTCGGGTGAAGAAATATCGGTGCATGCCTGGTTTGATTCTGCTGACGGCCAGGTCAAAGATGCGGAATTCTTATCTTTGCTGGATGGTTCATTACAGCTGACCAATGAAGCAGGTAAGAGTATTAAGAAAGAAATGGCGGTACAAACAGAAGGTGAGTACCAGTACGCCTTTTTTGAAAAAATTCGCAACTTACGTCGGCCGGGGCAATTTGAAATCAGCATCCTTGTGGATGGGAAAACCTTTAAACGTCAACGAACCCACCGTGTGGAAGTTCTTGAGCCCTTTGCTTATGACGTTTCCTATGATGGTGTAGGTGAAGAATCTGAAGGTATTGTGTCTGCGATTCCTTTGCTTGAAGGGTTGGATCTGGAGAAAACGCAGGTCATTGCCAAAATTAAAGCACCTGATGATTCAAGCTTGATTGCGTCAGCTGAATTGCAGCTCTCTCAAGATGGGCAGCGTTGGGTTGTGCAAGTGATCCCAACAAAAGGCGAGGGACTCTATCGAGTCGCTTTGGATCTTAAATTGGTTTTGGATACCGGAAAAGAATTTCGTATTAAACCTAAGCCGTTTGATCTGACATTGCCTCATTATCCTGAGGGTTACATTGCTCCTGAGCCTGATCCAATGGAAACGATTAAGCCAGTCATTGAAGAGCCTAAGATGTCGATGCCAGAGGAAACAACGTCTGTGGCCGATGTGATGCCGGAAACCGAGCCAAAACCAGAAGAACCGGAAGGCGATAATTTATTTATCATCATCATGCTGGCGGTTCTTGGCCTTGTCAGCGCAATTCTTGGATTCTTGTTCTATAAGTTGCGTTCACACAAAAAGATTCAGGAAGAAATCGATGGTGAGTCGACTGAGCAGGATGAAGCTCTAGATTCAGAAATGGGCGCTCTAAGTGAGCTTGACTCTGGTGAGCTTCAAGGTGAGTTTGAAGAAACTCCAGAGCTTAGTGAGCAGGTCGATTCCGTTAGGGAAGAGCTGGAACGCATGGGTGGTGTTTCGGAAGACTCTGAAAATGCCGGTATTTCTAATGACGATGTGCCAGACCTGGAGCAGGATGAACTGATCTCTGCGTTAGATGAATTATCAGGTAATGAAACCGAGTTGGATGCAGACGATATGGTGGAAGATTTGGAGGAAGACGTAAGCTCTGATTCCGATGAAATGCCAGATGATGCATTTGATCCTGTCCCTGATGAAGACGCATCTATGGAAAATACCATAGACCAAGAGCTGGATGCGTTGCTTGAGGAAACAGAGTCTGAGTTGGAAGCCATGGTTGAGGAGTCTGTGGAACAATCGGAGATTCCGACGTTAGACGAAGCTCTTGAAGAAGAATCGGAACCTGAATTGGAAATTGGTTTTGATTCGGACGATGAAATAGATGACTTTGATCTAGAGCAAGCGGCGGAAGAATCCACTGAAGAGTCCAGTGTGGATGATCTGTTGGATGAAATGTCCTCTGATGAGGATCTGTTGGAAGACATGGAAGATATTCTGGATGAAACTGACCTGGATTCGTCAGATGAAATGCTGGATGAAGGTGAGTTGATCGAAAGCGATGCTGATATTGAAACTGAAGTGGATGACTTCGGAGACAGCATCGATCAAGCGTTGGATGAATTGCTTGCTGATGCAGAACAGCCTGAAACTACAGAAGAGTTTGATATTGATGATTTAGACGACTTGGATTCAGAGTTGGATGCATTAACTAAGGACTTGGAAGAGGAAGCGTTTGGTACTGCTGCTCAGGCTGAGCAAGCACCTGATGATTCTGCTTCAGTGATGGATGTGGACGACGCACCTGATGCTTCGGATATTGATGCTTCGGATATTGATGCGTTGGTTGAAGATATGGCAGCAATGGACGAATCCATTGACGAACCTACGGAAGAAAGTACTGACGAAGTAACTGAAGATTTGACGGACTCATCTGTAGATGATGCGCTGGAAAGCGCGTTGGATCAGTTGGATGATGAAGACGATATAATGCCGCTGGATGAAGCGCTTACGGCTTTGGAGGATATCTCCGCTGATGAGTTAAATGCGCCTGATGATGGTGAAATTGATATCGATCGGATCATGGCAGAGATTGATGCTGAAGCCATCAGGCAGAATCAAGAGAATAAAGATTCAGATGATTAGATAATTGATACTGAATTAGTTCAGGTTTAAGGGGGAGCTAAGCTCCTCCTTTTTTATGCGAAGATGAACTGACGGGGTAAAGAATTTGTCTTTTATTACGGCTATAGTTTTTTATTCCTGCCATGATTTTTGTTTTGGTACTATGTGTACGACTGACAAAATGTGATTATTGATTAGGTGGATTTTGTGTGTGAATTACTAGGCATGAGTGCGAATGTCCCAACGGATATCTGCTTTAGTTTTTCTGAGTTGATTGAGCGTGGTGGTCGAACAGGGCCACACAAGGATGGTTGGGGTATTGGTTTTTATGAGAACAAAGGGTTCAGATCCTTTATTGACCCTCAACCCTGTTGTGATTCTGAATTGGCTCGATTAATCAAAGATTACCCTATTAAAAGTCACATTGTGATCAGCCATATCCGTCAGGCAAATTCCGGTGCTGTTAGTCTTCAAAATACTCACCCCTTTTCTCGTGAACTGTGGGGGCGACATTGGTGTTATGCCCATAACGGGCAGCTTAAAGAGTTTGAACAGTTGGCTTTATGTCCTGCTGAGCAACACGCATTTCAGCCTGTGGGGGAAACAGACAGTGAACATGCCTTTTGCTGGATTATGTCGGAAATCGCAAAGATAGGGCCTGAGGAAGCCACAAGTTGTGATTTCGCTCATAAGCTCAAACCAAAGCTAGATCACTTGCGGTCGTTTGGTGTATTTAACATGCTGCTGACGGACTCCGTCTATCTTTATGCGTATTGCACGACTAAGCTGTCATGGATTACTCGTCGTGCCCCGTTTGGTGAAGCTCGTCTTAGAGACGTTGAGTTACAGGTGGATTTCAGTAGTGAAACCACGCCAAATGATGTAGTTACAGTGATCGCTACTGAACCTCTTACTGACGATGAACGTTGGACGACTATGGAAGAGGGGGAGTTGGTGGTATTCCGGCAGGGGGAAATGGTCTGTCAGGTGAAGTGAGATCGCTTTATGATGGCATCAAAAAAGCCACCTGCTTGGTAGGTGGCTCTTTTATTGGGGCACTAAAACGTTTTATTACCGATCTTATTGAACGGTCTCGTTTTCAGTAAATTGTCCTTCAAATAACACTGTTGAAAGGTAGCGCTCACCTGAATCAGGCAGAATAACGACAATAGTTTTGTCTTTGAATTCATCCGTAAGAGAAAGACGCTCAGCAACTGCCATTGCTGCACCACAAGAAATACCGGCAAGAATACCTTCTTCTTTCATTAGACGATGAGCCATTTCCATTGCTTCTTCGTTGGTCACTGTTTCAGCACGATCCACCAGACTAAGATCCAGGTTGCCAGGAATGAAACCAGCGCCAATGCCCTGAATTTTATGCGGCGCATGTTCAGGTTCTTTTCCAGCTAATGCGTTGGTGATTTGAGGGGAGGATTCTGGTTCTACAGCAACTGATAGAATTTGCTTGCCTTGAGTTTCTTTGATGTAGCGACCTACCCCGGTAATCGTCCCGCCAGTCCCTACGCCAGCCACTAACACGTCGATCCCGCCGTCAGTGTCTTCCCAGATTTCCGGGCCTGTAGTTTTTACATGGATTTGAGGGTTAGCAGGGTTTTCAAACTGTTGCAGAAGAATACGTTGATCAGGTGCTTCAGCGACTAGCTCTTCGGCTTTGGCTAATGCGCCTTTCATGCCCTTGGCCCCTTCAGTCAGCACAATGTTGGCGCCCAAGGCTTTCATTACTTTACGGCGCTCAAGGCTCATTGTATTAGGCATGGTCAACGTCAGTTTGTAGCCGCGAGATGCCGCAACAAAAGCAAGTGCGATGCCGGTGTTGCCACTGGTCGGTTCAACCAATTCCATACCAGGTTTTAGCTTGCCACTCTTTTCTGCTTCCCAGATCATGGATGCTCCGATACGGCACTTTACACTGCCCGCCGGGTTGCGGCTTTCAATTTTAGCCAAGATGTTACCGCTTCCGATTCGGTTGATTCTCACGAGAGGCGTGCGACCGATGGACAATGAGTTGTCTTCAAAAATGTTAGCCATGTTAGGGGTTCCTTGTGTTCTTGACTGTGTATGGCGAAGCCGAAGTAATGCCTTTGTAAAGATATGCACTTTTTGTCGGATTGCAAGAGTGATTCTAAATAAGTCTTATTTGTCTTTTAGATTAGGGGAGATTGTAAGAAATACTGTTTTTTTAAGTATGTATAGAGCTGCTTTCCCTACTTTTGATTGAAGATAATTTGTATCTGACTTGTTTAAAATTTATACCGTTTATCTCGGTGTTATTGAGCAATTCACTGAAACTAGTTAATATGTCAACTAAATTCATTCCGCTTAGAGGTTGTATGATGAAATTTGAAGGTACCAATGATTACGTTGCAACGGATGAACTGAAAACAGCGGTAAATGCTGCAATCACTTTGCAACGTCCTTTATTGATTAAAGGTGAGCCAGGAACTGGTAAAACGATGCTGGCTGAAGAATTGGCTAAGTCCTTGAACACCAGACTGATTCAGTGGCACATTAAATCTACAACCAAAGCACACCAAGGTTTGTACGAGTACGATGCGGTTTCACGTCTTCGTGATTCCCAATTGGGTGTTGATCGAGTTCATGACATCAAGAACTACATCAAAAAAGGTAAATTGTGGGAAGCGTTTGAGTCTGAAGAACAAGTTGTTCTTCTGATTGATGAAATCGATAAGGCTGACATTGAGTTCCCGAACGATTTGCTGCAAGAGTTGGATAAGATGGAATTCCATGTGTATGAAACACAGGAAACCATCAAAGCGAAAACACGTCCGATCATTATCATTACGTCTAATAACGAAAAAGAGCTGCCAGATGCCTTCTTACGTCGTTGTTTCTTCCACTACATCCAGTTCCCGGATAAAGAAACCATGGAAGATATCGTAAATGTTCACTACCCAGACATTAAACATAACCTTGTTAAAGAAGCGCTGGATTTATTTTTTGACGTTCGTAAGGTGCCAGGTCTTAAGAAAAAGCCTTCTACGTCTGAATTGATCGATTGGTTGAAGCTGTTGGTCGCCGACGAGTTATCTGCCGAAGCGTTGCTTGAGAAAGACAGTGCCAAAGCCATTCCGCCTTTGTATGGCGCGTTACTGAAGAATGAGCAAGATGTACACTTGTTAGATCGTCTGGCATTTATGAGTCGTCGCGCCTCTCGTAATTAATGACTTGTTACTTATTACTGAGCAGTGAGGTCTGGTTATGTTAATCGACTTCTTTTATGAAGTAAGGAAAGCCAGAGTCCCGGTTTCCATTCGAGAGTTCCTTGATCTGTTGGAAGCGCTGGATCATAAGTTGGCGTTTGCCGACATCGACGAGTTCTATTTACTTAGTCGAACGGTCATGGTGAAAGATGAAAAGTATTTTGATCGTTTTGATAAGGCATTCAGTTCTTATTTTGAAGGGATTGAAATGCTCGATGACTTGTTCGAAAAGGCCATAATTCCAGAAGAGTGGCTTCGCAAAGAGCTTGAGAAAATGCTTTCGGAAGAAGAGAAGGCGATGATTGAGTCTCTCGGCGGTTTTGAAGAGTTGATGGAAACTCTCAAGAAGCGTTTGGAAGAACAGAAAGAACGTCACCAGGGTGGCAATAAGTGGATTGGTACGGGGGGAACGTCGCCGTTCGGTGCGGAAGGCTACAACCCGGAAGGGATTCGCATCGGGCAGAAAAAGTCCCGTCACCAGAAGGCGGCAAAGGTTTGGGAACAACGTGCCTTTAAAGATCTCGATGATTCTGTAGCCTTGGGTATTCGAAATATTCAGGTGGCGCTACGACGCTTGCGTAAATTCGCACGTGATGGCGCAGAAGAAATTCTGGACATGGATGACACCATTGAATCCACGGCCAAAAACGCGGGTTATCTGGATTTAAAATTGGTGCCCGAAAAGAAAAACAAAGTAAAAGTACTGCTGTTTTTCGATGTCGGTGGTTCTATGGACCCTCACGTTCGAGTTTGTGAAGAGTTGTTCTCTGCGGCTAAAACCGAGTTCAAACACATGGAGTATTTCTACTTCCATAACTGTTTGTATGAGTCGGTTTGGAAGAACAATCTTCGCCGTGGTGCTGAGCGCATGGATACCTATGACATCATTCATAAGTACGGCCCGGACTATAAGGTGATTTTCGTAGGAGATGCTTCAATGGCTCCTTATGAGATTACCCATGCAGGTGGCAGTGTCGAACATTGGAATGAAGAGCCAGGGGCAATTTGGATGCAGCGCATTGTTGATCATTATGACAAAGTGGCCTGGTTGAATCCGATTTCTGAAGACCGTTGGGGATGGGGGGGCTCAATACAGATCATGCAGGATTTGGTCAATGAGCGTATGTACCCTATGTCTATCGAAGGCTTGGAACGCGCCATGAAGGATCTTAATAAGTAACTCTTTGATGATTCTCGATGAAACCCTGAGTTAATATGCTCGGGGTTTTTTATGGCGATTTATAAATAAGCTTCTATACTTTCAGTGGGTTAGGCGCATCAGCTTAATGGAACTAGTAGTTTATATAGGAAGTGACTTTGACGCGTTTTATTGGGCTTGTATTTTCACTCGTGCTTTCCCTGATTTCTTGGTGTGTGTGCGCTGAACCGGTCACGGTTAAAGTTGGCGGCTATTCTTTCCCTCCGTTTGTTAATATTCCTGATGATCCCAATCAAAATGTTAATGGGCTAACCATTGATCTCATCGAAGCATTGAATCAACTTCAAAACACTTATCAGTTTGTCTTTGTGAGCACCACGCCAAAAGGTCGTTATCGTCATTTTAACAATGGTCGTATAGACGCCTTGTTTTTTGAGAGTAAGAAGTGGGGGTGGTCGGACTATCCTGTTGAGGAGTCTGATTCCTATCTGAATGGTGGTGAAGTCTATATTGCCCGGAAGGTGGCAGGGCGGGATCAGAGCTATTTTGATTCCATCAAAGATAAGCGTTTGATGGCGATTTTAGGGTACCACTACGGGTTTGCTAACTTTAACAGTGATGAAATTTTTCTGAGGGAAAACTTCAATATCTATCTGACGTCCAGCCACCGAAACAGTATTCGTGCGTTATTCAGTGGGACTGGTATTGCGGATATTGCAGTGGTAACTAAGTCCTATCTGCATCAGTTTTTGGCTGAGAACCCGGAATACAAAGACAAAATATTAATATCCGATCGCTTAGACCAAGTTTATAATCACACCATTCTTATTAGAAAAGAACATGCCTTGAAAGTGTCGGATGTTAATCAATACCTCAAGACGCTCTCTGAACAAGGAAAGTTACAGGCAATTTGGTCCAAATATGGTATCCACCAACCTTAAATCCTCTGGTTATTCTGCTAAATTTTTAGTTTTCTTATTTTTTCTTACCTGTGTATTGGCGTTTGGAGTCAGTTCTTCTGCTTTAGCTATTTCATCAGCTATTTCATCGACGGGCGCTGATTCTTTTTATTCGTTTGAGTCTGCATCTATGGGAACGCGCTTTCGCCTGACTTTATCTGCGCCTGATGAAGTAACTGCACATCAGCGTTTTGATGAGTGTCGTGCCTTATTGAACTCTTTGGAAAACGAATGGAGTCCATGGATTGAGGGCAGTGACGTTTGGCGCATTAATAATGCTGGGGCAGGTAGGGTAGATGTCAGTCCTCATACCTATGACTTAATTTCACGATCTTTAACTGTGTCCGAGCTGACTCGTGGTGCATTCGATATCACGTTCGCTTCAGTAGGGCATTTGTATCGTTACAGAGAACATATTCGACCTTCGGATACTGCGCGAAAAGATGCGCTGACTAAAGTGAGTTATAAGAACCTGAAGTTAGAGCCAAACCATCAGCTGGTTTTGTTGAAAGACGGGATTCGAGTCGATTTGGGTGGCGTTGCCAAAGGTGAAAGCATTGAACAGCTTAAAGCTTTGTTGCTTTCAAAAGGTATACGCTCGGCCTATTTTTCTCTAGGTGGAGATTCCTACGTATTAGGGAAAAAGGGTGAATATCCCTGGATGTTAGGGATAAAACACCCCAGAAAGGAAAAGGAAGTGATTGCTCGGATTCCATTAGAAAATATTGCTGTCTCTACATCCGGCGACTATGAACGCTTTTTTATGGATGAAGGGACGCGTGTTCATCACATTTTATCTCCAGTCTCTGGTTTACCTGCCGATGAGGTAATGAGTGTCACCGTGATGGGGCCTGATGCATGGAAAACAGATGCATTATCGACCTCGGTTTTCATTATGGGTATTAAACCCGGCATTCAGTTGATCGAATCGCTTTCGGGGTACGATGTCATTGTTGTAGATAAAACAGGTCAAATTTTCGCCAGTAAAGGCTTAGTTTCTCCCTCTAATCCGAAATAAGTTGCAGCCTGTAACGCTTTAATGAAAAAAATAACAAGGATCTGTGAAGCCAGTCACTTGTGGCTTTTTAAACTAAAGGATAATAGGCGCACAGTCTCATTGGAGAGCTTTGCCATGAAATTCATGAAGCATGTAGTGTTAGGGAAAAACGTACTAATTGGTCTTCTGATCGCCTTTCTTGTCGGGTGTTCAGGTGCCGAAAATGGAGCCGGTTCCGAAGAAGGGTTATTGGTGGATGGCCAGTTTCCTCTTGTTTATGTAAAACGTTCCACCTCCTCATTAGGGAACCCAACCGATGGCATTCGGTTTAACGCGGGTGGCGATTTATACTATCGTGAAATTGCCTCCGCCAGTGCTTCTGAAGTGAATATCACTCGTAGCTATACCAATCGACAAGGGGATGTATCTGACCCCGAAGTTTCTTTTGATGGTACCAAGATTATCTTTTCAATGAGGGGGCCGAACGACGCCACCTGGAATGTTTGGGAATACACCATTGCCTCGAAACAATTAAGGCGTGTGATTGAGGATAATGCCATTGCGGATTTAGGGGATGATGTTGACCCTGCCTATCTTCCTGATGGACGAATCGTCTTTTCCTCGAATCGCCAACAAACCAGCTTGGCGTTGATGCAAGCCGAAAACAAAGAACCTTATCAGTATCTGGATGAATACGAGCGTGAACGTGTGATTGTGCTTCATCGCATGAATGCTGATGGTACTGACATTGAACAAATTTCTTTCAATCAAAGTCATGATCGTAATCCGACCGTATTATCTACTGGTGAGATCATGTATTCCCGCTGGGATCATGTGGGTGGTCGAAACCATTTCCCTATTTTTACGATGAATCCTGACGGAACTAACACCTTCATTTTTTATGGTGCATTCAGCCCGGGGAACAGTTTTTTACACCCTCGTGAGACAGAGCAGGGCATGGTGATCAGCGATTTGATGCCATTGTCCGGCACTAATGAAGGCGGTGGACTGTATGAAATTGATGTACGTAATTTCTCTGAGAATACGGAAGTTGATCCGAATTACAGTGGTTCACGAACCAGCGGTCAAATCGAAATTTCACCAAACCCGATTCCATTGAGTCGAAGTATTTCCACGAACGGCCGGTTTACTACACCTTATCCGCTGTGGGATGGAACGAACCGTGTCTTGGTAAGTTGGACGCCTTACATTGAAGCGGAAGAAACCAACGTCCTCACCGGTCAGTCGATGTCGGTGGAAGGAACGCCTGCCTATGGCTTGTATATGTTTGATCCGACTAAAACAACATTGAGACCTTTGGTTTTACCTTCGCAAGGCGTTGCAATTACGGATGCGGTTCCTGTTGTTCCTCGTCCGGCGCCAAACGTAATTTCAGATAAAACTGTGGATGCTGATTTGGTTAATCGTAATAAGGCCATTCTGAATGTGAAGAGCGTTTACGATACGGACAGTCAGAATTTAATGGGTAACTCTATGCTGGTGGAGAATGAAAATATTCCTCAGCTGAGTGGCGCGGCGGATTTGACGACGTTAAAAGACCCTGCTTTAACTACAGCCGCTCAAAGACCTGGACGCTTTATTCGTATCACTCGAGCGGTACCTACGCCTCGTGGGATTGATCGTGAGTCCATCGGTGAATCCATGTTCGAGATGCAGGAGATTATCGGTTACGCTCCGTTGGAACCTGATGGCTCGTTTAAATTAGAAGTGCCTGCGGACACGCCGCTCGGGATTTCTGTGGTGGATGAAAATGGCAGAGCGATTCAGGTGCATACCAACTGGGTTCATGTACGTCCGGGTGAAACAAGAACCTGTAACGGCTGTCACTCTCCAAGACGTGGAAGCGCGTTAAACGGTGCAGGAATTGCCGGTAATCATCCAAATACCTTACTGGCCAGCAATGTGGAGTCTGGTGAGTCTATGGCGGAAACGGCAACGCGTCTTGATCCTGCGAAGTTGATTCTAAGTACGGATCTGTCTTTTGTGGATTATTGGACCGATCCTTCCGTGCGAGCTGCGGACGCGGATCTGACCATTGATTACTCTGGCTTGGACACCACTATCATGACTGCACCGGTAGGTGGGGTTATTAACTATCCGGAGCATATTCAACCGTTGTGGGACAAGCATTGCGTTTCATGTCATAACGATCCCGATTCAAATAATCTTGTGTCGGCCGGGTTGGATTTGAGAAATACCACCAATGCCCGAGGTCGTTTGCAATCCTACGATGAATTGGTGATTGGTGATCCGTTAATGGATGAAGATGGTTTGCCGATCATTCGACAAATGGATGAGGACAGTCTGGAGCTTGAGGTTGTTCGGGAAGATCCGATCGTCGGAGGTAATAATTCTCGTGGTGGCAGTCGGGCAAGTTTCTTAATGGAAGTTCTGTTTGCAGAGGAACTTCGTGCAAGTCAAAGTTTGGATGACATTGCTACGGATCATACAACTTATCTTAACTCTTCAGAACTGAGGCTGATTGCTGAGTGGATTGATTTGGGCGCACAGTATTTGAATACGCCTTACGAGGATAATGCCGGAGAGGATGGTTTCTTCGCCGTCAATGAAATACGCAGTTCGATTTCTAGCTTGAACTTTGAGACGTATGAGGATGAGGTTCACCCAATACTGATGAACTGGTGTGCACGCTGTCATCAGCCTTTCGGCGGCAACGGTTTGAGTGGCCCGTTAAATGGCAATTTTGAGTTCAGTAAATTTATTCTGACAGGCAGTATAGAAGGGGACTTCAATGTGACTGCTTCGATGATTCACGATGTTACTGCTCCTGATAATACGGCGCTTTTGACTCGACCGGCTTCTGATGCAATTGCTCCTAACCCTTTACATCCTCAGGTCGAAGTGGCGAATCCGGACTATCCTGAAGATGCTTCAACTGATCCAGATGACCCAAATTATGTACCGACCGATCCGGATGATCCTGAATATATAGCACCTACGATATTTGTTCCGATTTGGGATACGACTTCAACTCAGTATCAAACCGTTAAGTCATGGATCTTAGCTGGCCCGTAGGTGGCTAAGATCAATGGGGTGAAATATTGGGTTGATAGTCAGCGGGTTTATTATCAGAAGGTAGGTAAATTACCCGCTGATATTCCAGGAATAATGACGCTTTTTTGAGGAAAGCATGGACGTTAAACATCAAAAACGCACCAAGCACATGAACGATCTATTAACGGTTAACTACAAGAGATTTTCCTTTGTTAGGGGATCTCTTGTGTCAACGTCATTACTTGCTTTGGTGCTGGTGGGGTGCGGTGAGTCAGTCAAGAATGAAGAAATTGCAGTCAATCAGCAGTTGATCTTTGAAGATTATCAAACATCGGTGAATGCGATTTTTGATATGGATCTTGACGGTAAAGTCTGTTCGTCATCCGGGTGTCATAACATCGGGAATGGCTCAGGCGGCGGTTTGAAGCTCTATCCCAATGCAGCTCAGGACTCGTTCGAGATGGATTTCAACTACCGGGTTGCACAGTCGCTCTCCAACTTAACCACACCGAGCCAAAGTAAGTTGTTATTAGAGCCGTTAGCAGGCACCTTTAGTATTACTGGCAGCCATGCGGGGGGAGATATCTTTGCTAATGTTAATGATCCCAATTACCTGACGATCCTTGCCTGGATTTCCAACCCTGAAGAAGTAACCTCTGGAGATACGCCTTAATGGCTCAGCCTTTACGATTTTTAATTTTCCTGATTGGCTGTGTTTGTTCTGCTGCGTTAAACGCTGAAACACTCGATCCGGCAAGTCAGAGCAGCGTCTCAACTACTCAAACCCTTGTTGAAAGTACACTTGATGAGCCGATTCAGAGTGATCGAGTGTTATTGAAAGTTGAAGGAACCTTTGTTGATCTCTACACCGGGCCTGGGTACGGCTACCCCAAACATTACAGTGCTAAACAAGGTGAGATATTGGAAGTCGTCCGACGTCGTACCAGCTGGTATCGGGTGGTCACCGATAACGGTACTGAAGGTTGGGTTGAAGAAGAACAGCTATCCTCGCTTGAACTGGTCTATGGCGATGGGAAGGATTTCGAAGAAGCTGTTTTGGAAGATTTTTATGACGCTCGTTTTGAAATATCTGTCTTTGTAGGTGGATTAGCTCAAGACACCCAGTTTAATGGTCGCCTTGGTTACAAGATTTCAGAATTTCTGGAAGCCGAGGCTTTTTACGGTCAGGCGTTTAATGACTTTGCCGATACACGATTTTATGGCATCGGCATTCAAGGGAAACCATTACGTGGTCGCCGTTGGGAACCTTATTTTGGGTTATCCATGGGCGAGCTGGAAAATGACCCAAACAGTACCGTCATTGGCGGACAGACCACAACAGATGAAATCACCATGGCGCAAATCGGCATGCGGTTTTACTTTACCCGTAATTTTGTATTGAGAGCTGAGTTTGGGCGAATGCTATTGCATGTGGATGATGATCGCCGAGATGATTTGGATTTAGTAAGTGTAGGAATAGGAGCCTTCTTTTGAGTAAGTCGAGTGTAGCGTGGACGCAATCGGTCCTAGGGCTGGTGTTGGGTGTTATGGTCTTTGGTGTAACAACAGTGGCGTTTGCAGAAGAGACTGCTGACGAAACCGTACAAAATGAAAATACCGATTGGATCTACAAACCCGATTTGAGCGGTGAGGACGTGGACGTTCCTGCGATTGACTCTGAGAACTTTGAAATCTCTGTCATGGCTGGTCTTATTTCTTTGGAAGATTTCGGTTCAGAAACGTTCAAAGGTGCCCGATTAGCTTATCATCCTTTGGATTTTTTATTCGTTGAGGCGAGCTGGGCGACCACTGAAATCAATGATGATAATTATCGCCGTTTCGGGGTGCCTTTATTTGAGAATCAAACCGAAGACGTTGAGTTTTATGATGCTTCCATAGGGCTTCAGTTGATGCCTGGAGAAGTGTTTATAGGTAAGTGGGCATTCCCTTCTTCTTTGTATTTGATCGGCGGTATTGGTAGTACCTCAATTTTGGATGAAGATTTGGAAACCTATAACTTAGGTGTAGGGTTACGTGTGTTAGCCACTGACTGGTGGGCATTTCGGGTCGAAGCGAGAGACTATTTTTTTGAATCGGATCTCTTGGGAGAAGCGGAAAATAAGCATAATTTAGCGGTATCTATAGGAACAGGCATCTTTTTCTAGATGGCCTGAAGTTTTATTCGGGCAATCTTTGAAATGGAAAGCCTAAGCGGGGGAAGGGTATGAAAATAATTAAAACAATGTGGGCCTTATGTCTTCTGTTCGGTATGAATTTGGCGTCAGCTGGTCAGCAAGCGTCTGATTTTGCTTTACGCTCGGTTGCTGATGGGAATATTCGCCTGAGTGAGTATTATGGCGACGTGGTTATGCTGAACTTCTGGGCAACCTGGTGTGGACCCTGTAAGCAAGAATTACCAATTTTAGAACAGCTTCAAAAGAAATTTAAACGTGCCGGTTTTACTGTCTTGGCTATCAATGTAGATACCCCCGATGTGGACGTGTCCGGGTATCTGAAAGAGTTTAATTTAAGCTATCCGGTTCTGCTGGATGAGTCTCATTCTGTGGTTAAGGAATATAACATTCGTGCCATGCCTGGCAGTGTGTTCCTCAGTCGTGATGGTGAAGTACGCCATGTTCATCTGGGGTACCAGGAAGGGGATCAGCAGAAATATGAACAAATCATCGAAGCGCTATTAAAGGAGTAATGCCGTTTGAAACGGGCCATAAAACTTACTTGTCTTCTGATGTTATTTCCTCTCTTTACCGGGTGTTCCTCGTGGAAGGAAATGACTAAACTGCCTGAATTTCAGCCTTGGGTTGCACCTTATGAGCGTGGTTTGTTAAGTCGTGAAGAAATGGTGCGTGAACGACATACTTATCCCGCCCAGTTTCGGGAACATGTTTATTCAGTAAGGGGAGCATCGCAAGGTGCGACGGGCAGCCAGGGAGGTGGTTGTGGGTGTAACTAGGTTGCGTAGCCAACTCGTTTTTTTGCTGATGCTATTGCCTTTGTCTGGATTGAATTGGGCAATCACCTTACCAAAAGATCATGCGGAGGCCACCTACCATTATTACGACGGTGGTGGTGTGGAAGTGACCGGACCAGCCCTCTTTGTTCGTAAGTCCGTCGCGGATTCGGTGTCTGTGTCTGCTTCGTATTATGTGGACGAAATCAGTTCCGCTTCGATTGATGTGAAGTCCTATGCCAGTCCTTATGAGGATGAACGAACAGAATACTCTGTATCTGCGGATTACATTGAAAAAGATGCAAAAATCTCAATTGCTTACGTGAATAGCGATGAAAGCGACTATCAGTCGGACACCTATCACTTTGATTATGTGGAAGAGTTTTTTGGCGGGCTGACCACAGCTTCTTTGGGCTACTCGTCAGGATCGGATACGGTGTTAAGTAATATTTCTGATTTCTCGGATACAGCCGATCACGATTTCTATCGACTGGGGCTGTCGCAGGTGGTGTTGCCTGAAATGGTTATTAGGGCGAACTATGAGCATATTTCCGATACAGGCTTTTTAGGTAGTCCCTACCGAAAATCTGTCATTAATGGCGTCTTGTTTGATGAAAATTTGCCGCGCACTCGTCGGAGTAATGCGTTTTCGGTGGGAGCCGATTACTTTATTGAGACATGGTCGACGGCGATTAAAGCTCAATACAGGTATTTTTCTGACACGTGGGATATAAAAGCGGATGATTTTCGGTTGTCTGCAACGAAATCTTTACAAACCCACTGGATCATAGAAGGGTGGGTTCGTTATTATGGCCAGTCCTCGGCAAGTTTCTATCAGGATCAGTTCTCTTCGGTGTTTACCTACCGAAGTCGAGATAAAGAGCTAAGCGATTTTGATTCCTATAGTCTTGGCCTGGGTGTAGAGTATCTCTTTCAGGATATTAGCTGGCTAAAAACACCCTCGTTAGCGTTTGGTGCTGAATGGATTCGTTATCAATACAACGATTTCTATGAGTATCAAGGCGGTGATTTTAATCAGAACAATAATAAACAGCTTTACGAATTTGACGCGACCGTAGCCTATGTTTCTTTCAGTACTAACTTTTAAGCGATGGATCATTGCTTTTTTTACTTTGTATTCTTTGATGTTGTCTTCTGTTTCGTTTGCCGCCAATGGCGTGGATGAAGAAACCATCGTACCTCTGCACGAGCAGGTTCAAAATCTAAAGAAAGTTGTACTGGAGTTGAATCGGGATTTGTATTTGCTGGAAGAAGAATTGTTATTTCCTTCCAGTACCCAATTAACCGTATTTGTTTCCTCTGAAACTGAGAACCTATTTAAATTGGATTCTGTTTCATTGGAAATTGATGGGAAGGAAGTAGCTAATTACCTCTATACAGAAAAACAGTCTGCTTCGTTGAATAAAGGCGGAGTTCAGCGTCTATATGTGGGACATTTAAAAACGGGGGATCACCGTTTGGTGGCAACCTTCCGTGGATTAGGCCCCAAGGGGCGAGACTATCGTAGAGTGACTGAACATGCTTTTTCCAAGGACACAGAAGCAAAATTCCTGGAAATCAGTGTTGTGGGCCAGTCAGAAGATTTACAGCCAGAATTCCAAGTCCGTGAGTGGCAATAATCGAGGTTCTTTTCGTGTTGTCCTCCCGCATTAATACGATTCTTAACGTGTCCCGAACTGTGTCGCAGTTATGTTTGATGGGTGTTGTTTTTATACTGTCTTCACCTGTGATGTCTGCCCAAACAGCTCAGGACTCACTCACGTCTGATCAAGCGATTGCACGTTTGTCTCTCAAGCATGTCTCTTATTCCCAGCATCAAGAAGAGTACTTGAATGCCATTACTGATGTATTAGTGGCCGAAAGTAAGGGGGTATGGAAGCATCTGCCGAACCGGAAACCAGAAGGTGAATCGCCTGAATTATCGCCATCAGAACCTGCCCAGAACAATCTGACGCTGATTGAAGCAAGCCTCTATCACTATTTTGGGATGCAGGATGAAGCGGAAAAGCGTTATCAGAAAGTCATAAATCAATCTTCAGCTCATCTTCCTACGGCGTATTTGTATCTGACACGCTATTACTATCAGCAACAAGATTTTGCCAATGTTTTGAAGTGGGTTGGTAAAGTGGATGAAACTCAGTTAACTGAAGAACAACAAGGTTTCAAATATCTCTATGAGTTAGACGCCTACATCCGTTTGGGGCAAAAGAAAAAAGCTCTTACGTCGTTGTCGTCCCTTGAGGATCTGGAGTGGTTACCGATTTTATCCTATAACTCAAAACGCTTGGTCAGTGTGACGCCAGGTGCGGCTAAGGTGGAAAACTCAGACCCTGAAGACAGCACTTGGTTTGGCCAAGATGATGAGGATGTCGCTCCTTTACTTAAAGAGTTGGAAGCCCATAAAAACCTTCAAATGGGGATGGATGCTTCAAAGAAAGGGCATTGGTCTTCGGCAGTGGACTACTTTAAAAAAGTGCCTGCTAATACCTTACGCACGGTGGAAGCCCGTCGCTGGTTAGCATGGAGCTTAATGCAGGACGGTCAGCTCGACTCAGCCAGTAAAGTGTGGCGCTCGTTAACAAGCTCACCTTCATATCAAGCCTTGGATTCCTTTGTGATGTCAGCCAACGTTACTGAACAATTGGGTGATAAAGAAAAAGCGCTGGCGTGGTTTGAAAAAGGAATTGATTTTTATGCGGATCAGGTAGAAGCACTGTCCAAACTTAGAAATGAAAATCAGAACGGTGACTGGTTTGGAACGATTCAATCTTCCAGTGAGACGTTTTGGTCTCCTGTCCAAATAAATATTGAACCGGATCAGCCGCTGTTCTTATGGACAGAAGAGGTATGGCAGGATGAAGGTTTCCAGCAGCTATTGTCAGATCATAGAGATCTTATTCAGGTTTCCAGTCTTCTTGAGTCGAAGAAAGATTACATTGAAACCTTTGATTATATGGTAGAAAACCGTCGATTAGGTTATGAAAAGACGGCTCAAAAGATTAAACGAATGGAAGCGGATCTTCGTTTGAAGAGTTATCAAACAGAAGCTCAGGCTCATACCAGACGTTTGGACTCAATCTCCGATTATAAGGATATTTTCTCAGTTGGTTCGAAGGAACAGTTGATCAATAACAAGCTGCTTGAGCGAGTAAAGGCGAATATTGAACACCTGAAGTCGATGGAAGGGTATGCGCGAAAGCACAAAACCACTTCCTATGAAGCACGTTATGAACATTTGAACAGAATTCATTTCTGGGAAATGAGGGAAGCCTTCCCGAGTAATTTCCGTCGTTATCAGCGTGAAGTTAAGAATCTAAACGATGAACTTCAGGAGTCGGATCGTGCTCTTGCCAAGATGAAAGCAGCAGAAGTCTATGCGCCGTCTCGATTCAAGGGATATTCAGAAAAGATCGATCGTTTAGCTAAACACATTCAAGGTCTGGTCCAACAGACTCATACCTTACAGGATAATCTGAAATCTCAAGTTGTTAGTATGTTGGATCGAAAGTTGGCAGAGCGTCAAAAGGTAGCTCAGACTTATTTAGAACAATCCATATTGGCCTCAGCCAGATTACGCGATGAGATTGCGTTTGAATTAGGCCACGTAGAACCTGACTCGTCGGACGCCAGAACGCTAGCTTCAAATGGAGGCACCCACTGATGAGCCTTCGATTCTATACCTCTTTAGGTTGTGTTTTCTTTCTGTTAGCCGGCTGTGCTACAACGCCGGAAACTACAGAGTCAGATGTTTCTTTTCAGGAAGTTGAATCTTTAAAGCCTAAGATTGAGCCAGTCGATCAGGTTAATCCTGCCAACATACCGGATGTAGAACCCGTTAATGTTCAGGCTGTGTCCCATTCTAGTGTCGTAAAGAGTTATCAAAGAGCTTTGAAATTAATTGCTGATCCGGCAATAAAGGCTCGTATCGAACGTCGTCTGGCCGGATTGGCGATGGTGGAAAGTGAAGAGCTGCAAGTGCAGGGGGAAACCTTCGAGCAGCAGAAGCTTGCAATGAGTAAGTTTGACTCCACCATCCAGGCCTATAAAAAACTATTAAGGGATTACCCGGATAATCCAGATAATGACACCACCTACTACCAACTGGCTAAAGCCTACGGGTTAAAAGGTAATCTTGAAGCCAGTGATAAGTTACTCGAAACATTATTGGAGAAATACCCTAATTCGCCTTTAGCGAGTGAGGCTTATTATCGTCGGGCTGAGTTTTTCTATAGCAATAAACAATACCCTCAGGCGGGCGTAGCCTATGAACAGGTGGTTAAACGCAAAGACAACCCTAAGATGGTTGTTAATGCACGATTTATGCTAGCCTGGGCTTTATTCAAACAGGCGGATTATGAAGCGTCTTTGGATGAGTTTACTGCATTGCTAGATCATCTGGCGCCTTCAAAAGAAGTTTATCAATCGTTAACTAAAAACCAAAAAGCGCTAATTGAAGACTCTTTCCGAGCGATGAGTTATGCCTTCGGCTATCTCGAAGGTGGTAAGTCGGTCGTTCAATATTATGAGAAGGTAGGTGAGCGTCATTATGAATCTCTCGTCTTCTCAAGTTTAGGGCTTTTATATCAGTCAAAAGAACGCTATCAGGATGCAGCGGATGTTTATCTAGCTTATGTGAAACGTCATCCTTTGGCTGCAGACAGTCCTGAAGTATTTGCAAGAGTCATTAAGGTTTATGAGTTGGGTCGTTTCCCTTCAGTGATTATTCCTGCGAAGGCTCAATACGCTACTGATTATGGGTTGTCTAGCCGATGGTATACTGCTCAAGTTGATGCGGTCTCACCAAAGCATACTCAACGATTAAAAGAGTATATGGGACAGTTAGCCAGCTATTTTCATACTCGTGGCCAAAAAGCCAAGAAGAACAGTCAAGAGCAGAAGGAATACTTTAATACAGCGATTGGCTGGTATAACGGCTATATAAAAGATTTCCCGAAAGAGCCAGATGTTGCTGATAAATACCATAGGGTTGGGGATGTTTATACGCTTCTTGGTGACTCTGAAAATGCTTCATTCGCCTACTCGAAAGCTGCTTATGACTACCCTGATTATGATATTGAGAAACGATCTGCAGCAGGTTACGCCGCTGTGGTTGCTTTCCAACGCATTGCAGAGCAAAGCAAACTTGAGTCGGATGTCCGAACCAAAATTGAACAGTCTCTGAAATATGCCGATGTGTTTGGAAATGATAGTCGCTCGATTGGTGTTTTGGTGGATGCTTCTGAAAGTCTTCTTAAATTAAATGAATATGAACCTGCCAGAGACATCGCTAGAAAAGTGATCGTTAAGCTGATTGAAACGGGTAAATCTGAATACGTTGTGGATCAATCGTGGAAGTCGCTTAAATGGCAACCTTATTCTTCAAGAAAGAACAGACGTGCTTCTTGGGTGGTTGTCGGTCATGCTTCCTTTGAGTTAGCGGATTATCCTCAAGCCGAAAATGGTTACTTCCAGGCGTTGCGCCTGATGAAAAAGAATCATCAGCTTTATCCATCTTTAAGACAGCGTTTGGCGATTAGTATTTATCGACAAGGTGAGGCTCTGGCTAAAGAGAACAAAAACCAGGAAGCATTGAATCACTTTGAACGCGTTCTGGTGACTGTTCCAGAAGCCGATATTAAGATTCAGACTCAGTACGACATCATTGCGCAGCACTTGATCTTAAAGCAATGGACGCCGGCTATCGCCAAACTGAATGCCTTTAGAAAAACCTACCCTAAGCATAAGTTGAGTGAGGGGATTCGCGACAAGCTGATTTATGCCTATGAGCAAAGTGAGCAGTGGTCAAATGCTGCAAACGAGCTGACGGCTATGGCGAACGATGAGAAATCAGACCAGGAACAGAGACGTAAAGCATTATTCCAGGCGGCTACTTACTATGAGCAGGGCGATAAAATTCCTCAAGCTATTGATCGCTACCGTTCTTATGCTCATGGCTATCCCGCCCCGTTTATTGTGAACTTAGAAACACAGCATAAATTGGCTGAGTTATATAAAGCACTAAAGGAAACAAATAAACGTAAGTTTTGGCTGAAAAAAATCATTGAGAATGATAAAAATGCTGGCCCAGAACGCACGGAGCGTTCTGTGTATTTAGCGGCAGCGGCTTCGTATGAGCTGGCAGAAGACGATTGGCAGGCTTTTAAAAAGGCAAAATTAACGCTTCCTCTGGGTAAATCCATTAAACGCAAACAGAGCGCGATGCAGACGGTTATTAAGAAATATACTGCGGTTGCTGATTATGGCGTTTCTGAATTTTCTACGGCTTCTACACACCGAATTGCCGACGCGTATTACAGGATGAGTAAAGACCTGATGAACTCTGAACGTCCTAAAGGACTGGATGAGTTAGAACTGGAACAGTACGACATTCTTTTAGAAGAGCAGGCGTACCCATTCGAAGAAACCTCTATTGAAGTCTATGAAACCAACATTGCCCGCACTGTTGATGGCATCTATGACGATTGGGTAAAAGAAAGTTATAAACGTTTGGCTAAGATTATGCCGGCGAGGTATGCCAAGGATGAGCAAGTAGAGGGATATGCTGATGTTATTCAATAACTGCTTAGTCGTCCTTTTGATTATGTTTCTAACCGCATGTGCGGTTCAGCAAGCGCCTTCGGTAACATCCGAAAGAAATGATGTGCTGGTTGAACCCGTTGCTGATTACAGTGAATACGCTGGCTTAGGGCTGTTAACTATTGATGCCAGCTATCGTGATATCTTCAGTAAGGCTATGACTGCACTGAAAAAGAAGCGAACTAAGGACGCGGAAAAATTGCTGGATCAGTTAATACAGCAACGACCTGACCTTGTTTCAGCTATCTATAACAAGGCGCTTCTTCTTGAAGGGCACTCGAAATTAGAGGCTTCAATTTCTTTGTTGCAGATGGCACATGCGATTGATCCGTCAAATCCTCGGGTTTGTAATTCTTTAGGACGCGCACTGCGGAGCCAAGGTAAGTTTCAAGAAGCAGAAGGCGTGTATAAAAATTGCCTCAGTTTTGAGGACCAGTCCCCAATCGTACATAAAAACTACGGAATCTTACTCGATTTATATCTACATCAATCGGAACTTGCTCTACAACAATATAAACTCTACATGGAGAAAACGGGCAATAGCGACAAGTTGGTGAAAGGTTGGATCTTGGATCTTCAACGCCGTATTCCAGCGAAGGAGGAAGGCTAATGTTTGGTATTTCTCGTTTACTAACATCAATATTGCTTCTTAAGTTCGTGCTCTATGGATTGTTGCTAGTAGGTAGCTTTTTTGTCAGAGCAGAGGAAGTAATTGAGCTGGAAGGAATTTTTGTTCGTGGTAATCAGGAACAACCGAAAGTTCTTTTCATTATGCCTTGGCAAACAGATGCAGAGCTGAGTGGATTGAAGCAAGAGATCAAGCCAGACTTGCACGCTCGAGATGAGTATTTAGACTACTTCGACTTTAAACGTAAGGTTGACACTTTTTATAAAGACACAGAAACATCTTCGCAAAAATAGTCGTCGCTGTTGGCGAAATGTGTAATTTAATTCATTGGAAATAAAGAAATCAGAGAGGAATTTCATGGAATCTATCGTTCGCTTTTTTCAGGAAGGTGGTTCATTTATGTACCCAATTGCTATTGTTGCTGCAATTGGCTTGGCTATTGCGATTGAACGCTGGATTTATCTTTCAGCGGCACGTTCATCGAACCGAAAAGTGTTTGAATCTCTGATGCCAATGATTTCTAAAAGAGACTTCAAAGGTGCTATGAAGCTTGGTAATGACTCGGGAACGCCTATGGGTGAGTTGATTGCTGCTGGTATTTCTCGTTTAGCTGGCGGTGCTCGTCGTGATGATGTGGAGTACGCGATGGAAGAAGGGTTGATGGAATCGCTTCCTCGCCTTGAGAAACGCACCCCGTATTTGGCAACAATGGCTAACGTTGCAACTCTTTTAGGTCTTTTGGGGACGATTATTGGTCTGATTGCCGCGTTTACGGCGGTAGCTAATGCTGATCCGGCAGAAAAGGCGACCTTGCTATCACAAAGTATTTCAGTTGCGATGAATACCACCGCATTTGGTTTGATGACGGCTATTCCTCTGTTGATCTTACACGCACTGCTTCAAACCAAAACCAATGAGATCATTGATAGTTTTGAAATGGCGGGTGTGAAAGTACTGAATACCATCTTCGATCGAAAGCAAACAAACCAAGCTCAGACGACTGAAACAGCAAAAGGCGAATAATCGTATGTTGAAGAAGCGCATTCGACATAATGTCGATGAAGCGGAACTCAATATTACTGCCTTTATGAACCTGATGATTATTCTGGTTCCTGTGCTGCTGCTAAGCATGGTCTTTGCCAACATTACCGTGTTGGAATTGAAGCTTCCGAAAACGCAAAACAATGAGGAAATAGACCTCAATGAGTTGCAGTTGGAGGTGGTCATCCGTAAAGACAAGTTGGTGTTAGCGGATACGATCAAAGGCCCAATTCAAGAGTTCCCGAGAGTGAGTGAAGTGTATGACTTTGCTGCTTTGTCTAAATTATTAATTGATTTAAAGAAACAGGTTCCAGAGAAACGTGATATTACTCTGCTGGCCGAGGAGTCTACAGATTATCAAACGCTTGTAGCGGTGATGGATACGGTTCGTTCATACAAAGCGGTGGTTGCTGCTTCTTTAGTGGATGCAGAACTTTTTCCTGATATCTCAATTGGCGATGCTCCTGATCTTGATAGCAGTGCAAGTGCGGGAGGTAAGTCATGAAAATGTCTCGACGCGCTAAGCGTATGTCTCGTCACTTTGCACGTAATAAGAAGCAGCCAAGCCTAAACTTGGTTTCTTTGATGGATATTTTCACCATTCTGGTTTTTTTCTTGATGGTGAATCAGTCTGATGTAAAAGTACTGCAAAACAATGAATCCATTAAAATGCCTGAGTCTGCGGCAGAGCAATTGCCGGCAGAGTCTTTGGTTGTGTTTGTGAACAGCGAGCAGATCCTTGTACAAGGCCGTGCAGTAGCTACTGTGAGTGATGTGTCGGGGCCAGAGTCTCTGATTCCATCGTTGCAGGAAGAGTTGGTCTATCAGGCCTCTAAACAACGGGTTTTATCTGAGGAAGAGTTAGAAGAAGGGCGGGCGGTCACCATTGTGGGGGATAAACAGATCCCTTATGCGTTGTTGAAGAAGATTATGGCCACCTGTGCTGAAGCCAATTACACCAATATTTCTCTTGCGGTAAATCGCAAGGTGAGTAAGGGGGCGTAAATGGCAACGGTGATTCCACAATATCAACTTCCCTGGACCGTTATTCCTGAAGATCAGAGTCGTTACCAGAAGATCTTACGTATAATTTTGGCTCTTGTGCTGATTCTTGGTTTTGTCATGCCTTTTATTCCTTTGACAGAGCCGGAACGAGAGGAGTTAGAGAAATTACCTCCTCAATTATCGAAGGTGATTCTGAAAAAGAAGAAGGTAACACCACCCCCTCCGCCTCCTAAGCCTGAAAAGAAAGAGGAGAAAAAACCGGAGATTAAGGAGGAAAAGCCCAAAGAAAAACCTAAGCCAAAGGTAGAAAAACCAAAGCCTAAACCTGATCAAAAGAAACTGGAGCAGGCGAGGGAGAAGGCTAAGAATTCAGGGCTTTTAAAACATGCTGATGCGTTAAAAGAGCTAAGGCAATCTCTGGATTTAGGGACGCTCGCCAAGGGAGCAACCGTTAATCAGGGTGGCAAGGAAGCAACAAAAGTAGAGCGTGCTGTCATTGCCTCCAAAGCAACAACGGGAAGCGGTGGTGTCTCTGCTGCTGGTGTTTCTCGCGGAACTGCGGGTTCTGGTCTTCAAGGTCAGTCTGTTGCTGATTTGAATGATGAAAGTGCTTTGGCCGATATGGCTGCAGAAGCGGAGCAAAAAGCACAAGCAGGTAGGAAAGGTAAGCGAACCGATGAAGATATTCGTCGTGTTATGGATGCTAATAAAGGATCGTTGTTTACCATCTACAATAAAGCACTTCGTAAAAATCCACTGTTGGGCGGAAAGGTTTGGTTTGAGCTGACCATTGAACCAGACGGATCTGTATCATCGTGTAAGGTTGTCGAAAGTGAAATGAACGATGCTAAAGTAGAGCGTCGCTTGGCTGCTCGAATTCGTCTGTTTGACTTTGGTGCTAAAGATGTAACCAAAACGACAGTTAAGCAATGGATTGTCTTCGGTGACAGTTAGTCCTATGAACCGAAGTAAGAAATGGAGTGATGTATGATAAGAGCTTATCTTTTTAGTGTTGCTTTACTTACTTCGGCGATTAGCCACGCTCAATGTACGTATCTTCCCCAAGGGATTCTGGATGCCTGGAGTCAGGACAGATCTCTTTGGGCGTCAGAGGTTGGCTATGAGCCTGTAATGACAGGAGCTTACCCTGAGTTAGTGATTACTTCCTATCGTGTGACTCATCTGGATACACAGAGCTTTTTGTTTGATTCAGGTATCAGATCCGGGGACGAACTTTTGGCTGTGAATGGGGTGTCGGTGTCGAATCAGAATGCTTTTCGTAGTGTTGTTGAACGTTTAACTGATTTGCCTGAGATTGTATTATCCTTAAAAGAAAAGGAACCTGTTCGGTTCCTTAATTCTGTATTGGATTCTACTCTGCAGTGCAGTGATATTGAGTGATCTAGTTCTTTAGTAATTTAACCCTTTAAGGGGAGCTAGTTAACCGAGTCCAATGCTCTGAGCTTTGAATCTAGCCAGCTAAGAATATGTAAGCCCACTTCTTCTCTGTTCACTTCATTAAGCATTTCATGTCGACCTTGAGAATAAATCTGAAGATCTACATCTTTGATGCCTGCATCTGTGTAGTGGCGTGAGAGTGCAATAAGTCCACTGCCAAAATGTCCAACTGGGTCTTCCTGGCCACCAAAGATAAGCACAGGTGTGTCAGGTGAGAGCCGTTTAAATGCGCTTGGTTGTGAAATATTGATTAGGCCTGCAAGTAAGTCACACCAAAGCTGGGTCGTACAAATAAAACCACAGTGCGGGTCTTCAATGTATTTTCTTACTTCTGTCAGGTCGCTGGATAGCCAGTCATATTGGGTTTGATTTGGTTTAAACCGTTGGTTAAAGCTGCCAAAGGTGAGCTTTTCAATAAGATTGCTTTGAAATCTTGGGCCTTTTCGTAATTTTTCCATTTTGGCAATCAGTCTGGCCGCTTTGTATTTGATAGGAGCACTGTAGTTACTGCCGGATAAAATTAAGCCTTTGATGTCTGGTTGATATTTGAAAACATAGCCTTGGGTGATAAACGAACCCATGCTGTGTCCCATAATAAAGATAGGGGTGGTAGGGTGATTTCTACGAATCATGCATTGGACATCATTCATGTCCGATAAAACCAATTTCCAACCTTTATGGTCGCAATAATGACCTAGCATGTCTTTAGCACCGGTGTGCCCATGACCTCGGTGATCGTGTGCATAGACTGCGACATTTTTAGCCACACATTGTTCAGCAAAGCGCTCATAGCGTTTACTGTGCTCTGCCATTCCATGTGATATGTGAATAACGGCTTGAATTTGGTCGGGTTGATCAGGGAGCCAGCAACGGTAAAAAATGGGTGAGTTATCTGTTCCGTGAATAGTGCCTGTACTGCTTTCCATTAGGTCAGATCCATGACGTCGAAGAGTGAACTCTGTGTAAAAGGACAAAATACTAACCTGAAAAGGTCGTCAATAGGAAGTGATTCGGCAGTGTTACGAGAACCATGCGGCGCTTTTCGACAAAAGGAGCGCATTAAAGCCCTAGAAAGTATTCACAAAAGTTTACAATGTTGATACTGTCCCAGTTCTAAAAAATAAATCTCTAAATAGAACAATAATTACGAACAGGGACCTATTACTATGGATGCCAATTTCTGGAGTGGCAAACGCCCACCAGGTGTCGTTGATACCATTAATCCTGATGAATTCAAGAACGTTGTCGAAGTACTGGAAACTTCAGTAAAAAAATACGCTGACCGTCCGGCTTTCACCAGTGTGTTCAAAACCTTTACTTGGGGCGATATTGATCGCTTGAGTGCTGATTTTGCTGCATATCTTCAAAATCACACTAATTTGCAACCAGGTGATCGTGTTGCGATTCAAATGCCAAACATCGTTCAGTTCCCGATTGCTGCATACGGTGCGCTGCGTGCGGGCATGGTGTTGGTAAACACTAACCCTCTTTACACTGTACGTGAGATGAAACACCAGTTTAATGATTCTGGTGCAAAAGCGTTGATCTTTATGGACACGTTCGGTGATAAAGTTCAGCAAGTATTGCCAGAAACCGGCATTGAACATTTGATCGTGACCAGCTTGGCTGACATGCGTGAAGCGCCTAAGCGTTGGTTGATCAATGGTGCGGTAAAACACATCAAGAAAATGGTTCCTGAGTTTAACTTGCCTCAAGCGGTTAAGTTCCGTTCTGCACTAAAACAAGGTGCAAAACATCAAATGAAAGTGGCTAGCCCGAATTCAGATGATGTCGCTGTTCTTCAGTATACCGGTGGTACGACAGGTGTTGCTAAAGGTGCAATGCTGACTCATCGTAACCTTGTGGCTAACATGCTTCAGGTGCGTGCGTCTCTTCAGCAAGAGAACCCGGAAACTGGTCGTCCGTTCATGGATGTCGGCAATGAAACCATTATTGCGCCATTACCTCTGTATCATATTTATGCATTTACCTGTCACTGTATGTGCATGATGTCACTTGGTAACCACAGTGTGTTAGTTGCCAACCCTCGTGATCCTGCAATGTTCATCAAGATCATTAAGCCTTTCCAGTTTACAGCTTTCGCTGGCTTGAATACGTTGTTCGTAAGCTTGATGCACGACCCAGAATTCAAAAACCTGGATTTCAGCAAGTTGAAAATGACGCTTTCCGGTGGTACGGCGTTGGTTCGTGCAACGGCTGAGAAGTGGAAAGAAATGACAGGCTGTGACATCGGTGAAGGTTACGGCATGACTGAAACTTCTCCGGCAGTATGTTTAAGTCCGGTAGGTGACTACATTAAACACGGTACTGTAGGTCTACCGGTTGCATCTACCGAAATTCGTTTGGTTGATGATGATGGTCAAGACGTTGCTGAAGGCGAGCGTGGCGAGCTATGTGTTCGTGGTCCTCAGGTAATGAAAGGCTACTGGAAACGCCCAGAAGCAACGGCTGAAACTTTCCTTGACGGTGAGTGGTTGAAAACTGGTGACGTGGCTCAAATTGATGAAGCAGGTTACATCTCAATCGTGGATCGTAAGAAAGACATGATTCTTGTATCTGGTTTCAACGTCTATCCAAATGAGATTGAAGACGTTGTTGCTAAGTTGCCAGGTGTTGAACACGCTGCTGCGATTGGTATTCCGGATGAGAAATCTGGTGAAGCAGTTAAGTTATTCATTGTTCCTGATGACAAGAGTCTAACGGTTGATCAAGTGAAAGCGTATTGTCGTGAAAACTTGGCTGGCTATAAGATTCCTAAGCATTACGAGTTCCGTGAAGAGCTGCCAATGACAAACGTTGGTAAGATTTTACGTCGTGAACTTCGTGATGCGGAGCTAGCGTCAAACTAACCGAAAAGGAAAACGCATTACCTCTTTTATTAATGAAAAAGATTTAATGCTGATTACCTTCTCTATGAGGCAGAAAGCTGTTACGCTTCTGCCTCACTCATTTTTGGGTTGTTAATTTTTTTAGGATGGAGCTTGGTTAGGAGGCTATATGATTGAGAATTTCTGGAAGGACAAATACCCGGAAGGTATTCCTAGTGAAGTAGATGTAGAAAAGTACAACTCCGTTGTCGAAGTTATGGAAGAGTCATTCGCAAAGTTTGCCACAAAGCCTGCGTTTACTCATATGGGACGAACAATCACTTACGGTGAATTAGAAAAACTCTCTGCACAATTTGCTTCCTATCTCCAGAATCACACCACCCTAGAAAAAGGCGATCGAATCGCTGTTCAGCTCCCTAACGTTGTTCAATACCCAGTTGTGGTATTTGGTGCAATGCGTGCAGGGATGATCGTGGTTAATACCAACCCGTTGTATACTGAGCGCGAAATGGAACACCAGTTTAATGACTCAGGTGCCAAAGCACTTGTTTGTTATGCGGGGATGGCATCTCTGGCTCAAAACGTGGTTCCTCGTACTGGTGTGAAGCATGTTATCGTTACTGAAATTGCTGATCTTCACCCATTCCCTAAAAAGCAAATCATCAACACAGTTGTTAAACGTGTTAAGAAGATGGTTCCTGCTTACGATAATCTTGAACATATTTCATTGAATAAAGCGTTGAAGCTGGGTGCTTCTGGACGCTTTGATAAAGCATCTGTTAACCGTGATGATATTGCTGTTCTTCAATACACCGGTGGTACAACGGGTGTTGCAAAAGGTGCCATGCTAACGCACGGTAACTTGGTATCGAACATGTGTCAGGCGCACGTTTTCTTCGAAGCTGTGCTGAACGAAGGTCAGGAAACTGTGATCGCGCCGTTGCCTCTTTATCACATCTATTCATTTACAGTGAACTGTATGATTATGATGTACACAGGTAACCACAGTATTTTGATTCCAAACCCACGTGACATTCCTGGTTTCATTAAAGAACTGGGTAACTGGGATTTCTCAGGTATGCTGGGTATTAATACCTTATTCGTGGCGTTGTGTAATAACGAAGATTTCCGCAAGTTAGACTTCAGCTCTTTGAAGCTAACCATTTCTGGTGGTATGGCGTTAACGAAAGACGCTGCGGATCAATGGGAACAAGTGACGGGTTGTATCGTTTCTGAAGGTTACGGTATGACTGAGACCTCTCCAATTGTATCGTTCAACCCTCCTGGTTATGGCCAGATTGGTACTATTGGTATTCCTGCTCCGAACACCATCTGTAAAACCATTGATGACGATGGTAATGATCTAGCTTTGGGTGAGCCTGGTGAACTTTGTGTTAAAGGTCCTCAGGTGATGAAAGGTTACTGGCAGCGTCCTGACGAGACCGCTAAAACCATTACTGAAGATGGTTGGTTGAAAACAGGTGATGTTGCGGTAATTAAAGACGATGGTTTCATGAAGATCGTTGATCGTAAGAAAGATATGATCATCGTATCTGGTTTCAACGTTTATCCAAACGAGCTTGAAGACTTCATCGTGAGCCACCCAGACATCGTTGAGTGTGCGGCAATTGGCGTACCAGACGATAAGAGTGGTGAGGCGGTTAAGGTCTTTGCTGTGACAACCAACAAAAATTTAACGGACAAAGAAGTTCGTGATTTCTGTCGTGATGGTTTGACAGCATATAAAATACCTAAGTTTGTTGAGTTCCGCGATGAACTACCTAAGACAAACGTTGGTAAGATCCTTCGTCGTGAGCTTCGTGATGAAGAATTGAAGAAAATCGGTGCGGCTTAATCGCTAACGATTAAATCGGTACTTGAGCTCTTCGAAAAGCCCCGCTAAGGTAGCGGGGCTTTTTTGTTTGTACTCTTTTCTACCTCGCAATTAATTTTTTAGACGTTCTCATAGGTTAGGTCAGCGGTTATGTCCCAAAACGAATTGATCACGAAGCTTAAAGATCAAGTCGCTCAATGCTTGTTAAAGGATCAATATTCTCTACGGCGGGCGATTGAGGACTTGGAAGAAAGTCTGGGTAAAGGACAGGATTCTGCTGAGCAACCCAAGGGCAAAGCTTCCAATACTAAAAAGAGGGCGTCTAAACCTCGCAAACCCTTAACGGTTGAGCAAATAGTTAAGCGTATTGAGCGTTCTGTTGATATCAGAAACAGTCGTGAGTCTGTATCGCTATCGATCCAATACCCTGAAATTTTACCGGTTTCCGAACGAGTTGATGAAATTAAAAAAGTCATTTCGGAAAACCAAGTGACGGTTATTGCCGGTGAAACCGGCTCAGGTAAGACCACTCAGATTCCTAAGATCTGCCTTGAACTGGGCTATGGTCGAAAAGCTCGTATTGGCCACACTCAACCTCGAAGATTAGCGGCGACATCAGTTGCTAATCGTTTGGCAGAAGAGCTGAAGGTCGAGGTCGGCGCAGAAGTGGGTTATCAGGTTCGATTTAAAGATAACTCCAATGAACAGACCCTGATTAAATTGATGACCGATGGGGTTTTGCTTAATGAAACCCGATTTGATCGTTATTTTAATCAGTATGACTGCATCATTATTGATGAAGCTCATGAGCGAAGTCTGAATATCGACTTTTTGTTGGGCTATCTAAAACGCATTCTCCCGAAAAGACCTGATCTAAAAGTCGTTATAACCTCTGCAACCATCGACCTCGAACGTTTCTCAAAGCATTTTAATAATGCACCGGTAATCGAGGTATCCGGACGTACTTATCCTGTCGAGACTTGGTATCGACCGCTTTCAAGTTCAGTTGAAGATCAGGATGATTTGGATCTTTTTCAAGCCATTGCGCAAGGCATTGAGGAATTAGAGCACATTGAAAAGACCGGTGGACCTGATGGTCAGAAGTGGCCAAGAAATGGTGATGTGTTGGTCTTTCTACCGGGTGAGCGAGAGATTAGGGAAACTGCAAAAGAACTGAGAGCCAGAGACTATCGAGATGCAGAAATCCTACCTTTGTATTCTCGTCTGAGTAGCGCTGAGCAAAATAAGATCTTCAACCCTTCCGGTGGGGGAAGACGGATTGTCCTCGCTACCAACGTGGCTGAAACCTCATTAACGGTGCCGGGCATTCGCTATGTCATTGACTCAGGTGTTGCTCGAATTAGTCGATACAGTTATCGCACCAAAGTTCAGCGCTTACCCATTGAGGCGATCTCTCAGGCCAGTGCAAATCAACGTAAAGGTCGATGTGGACGAACCGCACCGGGTATTTGTATCCGATTGTTTGATGAGCAGGACTTCATTCAGCGTCCAGAGTTTACAGACGCTGAAATTCATCGAACCAATCTGGCAACGGTTATCCTCCAAATGCTCGATCTTAGGTTGGGAGACATTGAAAAGTTTCCATTTGTGGAGGCTCCGGATTCCCGGTTTGTTAAAGATGGATACCGTCTGTTGCAAGAGCTAGGTGCTGTTTCTCAACAGCGCTTGACTCAGGTAGGGCGTCAAATGGCTCGCTTACCGCTCGACGCCCGTATTGCCCGAATGGTAATTGCCGGCCATGAACTCAAGTGTTTGTCTGAGATTATTATCATTGCCGGTGTGCTTGGTTTACAGGACCCAAGAGAGCGTCCTCAAGATAAGCAACAGCAATCGGCTGAAAAACACGCGGCGTTTAAAGATGAGTCATCCGACTTTTTGGCATTAATTAATCTTTGGAATGCCTACGAAGAGCAGCGTCAGGAAGTAAGTAATAGCCAACTTCGGAAGTGGTGTCAGAAGAACTTCATTTCTTACATGAGGATGCGTGAGTGGCGAGATATGCATCGCCAGCTTCACATTCTCGCAAAGAGTCTCGATCTGAAAGAGAATGAAAATACTGCGTCTTACGAATCCATCCATAAGGCGTTGTTAACAGGATTGTTGGCTCAAATTGGTCAATTAAAAGAACGTCGTGAGTATCAAGGCGCTCGTCAAAAACTTTTCTATATAGGGCAGGGTACACCTTTAGCGCGTAAAACACCTAAATGGGTTGTGGCAGCAGAGATGATGGAAACTCAGAAGCTGTTTGCTCGCATGGTCGCCAAGATTGAACCGCATTGGGTTGAGGAAATGGCGGGTGAGTTAGTCAAACGCCATTACTCTGAGCCTCATTGGGAGCGAAAGCGAGGTGAGGTCATTGCGTTTGAACGTGTGAGTCTCTACGGTCTGACAACCACGCCAAAACGAAAAGTGTCTTACCAGAAACACGACCCTGCGCTGTGTCGAGAAATTTTTATCAGAACGGCACTGGTGGAAGGTGATTACGATACTAATGCCAGGTTCTTCCAAAAAAATCGTGCCTTAATTAACGAAGTGATAGCGTTGGAAGATAAAACCCGTCGTAGAGACATCCTTGTGGACGATGAGACTCTGTATCGTTTCTACGATGAGCTGCTGCCTGAGTCTGTGACAGGACATATTAGCTTCGAAAAGTGGCGAAAAGAAAAAGGTCAGAACCGAGATCAGGCGTTGCTGATTTCCAAGGAATATTTGTTCAAAGACGATCAGTTTGCCTTGTCTGAAGATGAGTTTCCGGATGTGATGAGCTTTGGGCAGTTGAAACTGCCGCTGAGTTACGCATTTTCTCCTGGCAAGGAAGATGATGGGGTCTCTTTAAAAGTGCCTTTGTCAGCCTTAAAACAAGTCCCTGAGGCAGAACTGGATTGGTTGGTGCCTGCCTTTCTGAAAGAACGCTGTGTGGCTTTGATTAAGGGGCTGCCCAAACAATTTCGACGTCACTTTGTGCCGGTTCCTGACTATGTGGAAAAGGTGCTGCCAAGGTTAACCAAAGGTAAAGGGCGTCTGATTGATCAGATTTCGGATCAGTTGTTCTACCTCACCGGCATCCGTGTCAGTGAGGAGCATTGGCAACGAGTTGAAGTTGAGCCGCATCTCACCATGAACATTCAGCTCATTGATGAAGCCAATAATGTGATCGATCAAGGTCGGGATTTGCATCAATTGCTGGAAAATTGGGGTGATAAGTCTACTGATTTAAAACTCTCTTCCAGTACACCGGATGAGTTTAACCGCAAAGACATTACTGAGTGGGATTTCGGCTCGTTACCCAGTGAGTGGGAATACAGTGTTTCCGGAGTCGTGGTTAAGGGATTCCCTTACTTACAAGATGATTCGGCCAGTGCTTCTATTGCGTTAACGGATAGCGAGCTTTGGGCAAACCATCAGCATCGATTTGGTGTTTGTCGCTTATTAAAAATTGCTTTACGACCTCAGATCTTACATCTGATCAAAGAACTGCCAAAGTTTGAGAAAACGGCGTTGTGTTTTGCCACCATAGGCAATCGCAATCAGTTGATTGATGATTTCGTCACAGCATTGTTACTTCGATATATTGATGAATTAGACGTTGTGAGAACACCTGACGTATTCCAGAACTTGTATGAAGGTATTCGATCAGACTTGTATGATCGAGGATGTGACATGGCAGAGTTACTAAATGCGATCATGCTCAAATATCAGGGGTTGGCAAATAAACTGAAAGGCAAATTTACCTTAGCAACGGCTTTTGTATTCAGTGATGAGAAGAAACACTTGTCTCAATTGGTCTACCGTAACTTCCTGACTGAGACACCACCAGATGTTTTAAAACACTATCCTCGCTATCTGGATGCCATTGAATATCGTTTGGATAAACTCCAAGGAAATATTCTAAAAGCTCAGGATTATATGAACACCTTGAATGAGTTTTGGAATCGCTATTCGAACATGCTTGAGAAAAACAAAACTCGTCACCGTTATGATCCGGCGTTAACAGAGTTCAGATGGTTGATTGAGGAGTTGCGGGTTTCGTTTTTTGCACAAGCGCTTGGAACGACGCAAAAGGTTTCAGCAAAACGGTTAGAAGAGTGTTGGAAGACGGTCCAATTATAATCAATCGCTCAATTCTGACCCGGTTGTGGGTCAGAATTGAATGAGGCTTTTTAATTAAATCGTACGTTCTAATTAAACTTAGCCTTCTGATTAACTGCCGTTGATTAGGAAGTGAACTCCAATACTAGCGAAGTAACCAAGGGCAATCACCGGAGTCCATTTCAAATGGGCGAAGAAGGTGTATTGGCCTCTGGCTTGACCCATCAAGGCCACTCCGGCCGCAGATCCAATCGAAAGTAAACTGCCACCTACACCTGCCGTTAGCGTTACCAGCAGCCATTGACTTTGAGACATATCAGGCTCCATTGTAAGCACGGCAAACATTACCGGGATGTTGTCGACAATCGAGGAAAGCAATCCAACCAGAGTGTTAGCAACGGTCGGGCCTAAATCGCCGTAAATAAAGGCAGAGGTGAGATTCAGATAGCCGATGAAGCCAAGGCCACCTACCGCCAGGATGACGCCGTAGAAGAAGAATAAGGTGTCCCATTCTGCTTGGGCAATGCGGTTAAATACATCGAAATTGTACGGGTCAACATTGGAACCCGGTGGGTTTTCCGGGCCGAAGTTATACATACGTGACTTACGCTTCAAATAGAAACCAAACAGTTTGAGATAGCCCAAACCTAACATCATGCCGAAGACCGGTGGTATGTGTAAGAAGTTATGGAAGCTCACAGCCGTGATAATGGTTACTAAAAATAAGCCTACGATCACCAAGCCACCATATTTCATTGCAGAATGACTTGAGTCCACACCTAGGATCTCTGGCTTACCTTTCGGAATGGCAAATTGCATGATTAGAGCGGGAACCAATGCATTCGTAACGGAAGGAATAAACAGAGAGAAAAACTCTTCAAAGGCTAAAAGACCTTTCTGCCATACCATCAGGGTGGTGATATCACCAAATGGGCTGAACGCACCGCCGGCATTAGCGCAAACCACGATGTTGATACAGCTTAGTGTAATAAATTTAGGCTGGCCTTGACCGACGGTCATGATCACTGCACACATAATTAATGCGGTGGTTAAGTTATCTGCAATTGGAGAAATGAAGAATGCGAGGATGCCTGTTGTCCAGAAAAGTGTTCGATAGCTGAACCCTTTGTTAACCATCCAATTTCTAAGTTCTTCGAAAACACCTCGTTCCAGCATGGCGTTAATGTAGGTCATGGCAACCAGTAGGAAAAAGAAGAGTTCAGTGTATTCCAGGAAGTTATGACGAATGGCACTTTCAACGGCGTGAGGATTACCGTGTTGATTGTATGTCAGTGCAATGATGACCCAGATCAGTCCTGCTGCGATCATCACTGGCTTTGATTTTCGCATGTGTATCTGTTCTTCAAGAATTACAAGGGTATAAGCTAAGGTGAAGATGGCTATGGCAATATAGCCTGTCCAACTTTGGGTTAGATCCAAAATGTTGTGCGCTTCAGAAGCTGACACGAGACCTGGAGCTAACGCAAAGAGGACAAATAGAGGTAGGTACTTCATCGCTACTAGATCCTAGAGAGTTATTGTTTTCAGGTATGCATTTCAAGCGTTGAGAATTTATCATACCGGAGACCAAGTAAATATAAGATCAGCTCACAATCTTGTTTTTACTTGGCCTAAATCAAGAGTTAATCCCTAGTGTTTAAAGGGCTATATCCGACGTACGCGAATTTTCTTGCCTTTAATCTTGCCTTCACTTAGGCCATTAACTGCTTGTCTCGCTTCTGAACGATCCACCGCAACATAGCTTACAAAGTCAAAAATGTTGATTTTGCCTATGGCTGATCCAGGAATGCCGATTTCTTTGGTCAAGGCACCTAAAATATCTCCAGGGCGGAGTTTATGCTTCTTACCTGCATCCAGGCCAAGCGTCACCATTCTGGTTTTTTCCGGCCTTGGACCGTGTTCCTTTAAGGTATCAATCTCAAGAATCTCAATTGGCTCGGCCTGCATGCTGTTGATGAGGTCGTATTTCATCTTTTCAGAACCAAGGTAGAGACTGAAGGCATGACCTTGTTCGCCCGCTCGGCCTGTTCGGCCAATACGATGAACGTAAACCTCTGGATCACGTGGTAGGTCATAATTCACCACGGCATCCAATGCTGCGATATCAATTCCTCGTGCTGCCACATCGGTAGCTACCAGTATATGAGCGCTTTGATTGGCAAATCGAACCAAGGTTAAATCACGTTCTCTTTGTTCCATGTCACCTTGAAGAGAGAGTGCTAAATAACCGCATTGTTTGAGATAGTCGGCAACGTCATTACAGGTTTGTTTGGTGTTACAGAAGACAATCGCTTGTTTTGGTTGGAAATTCCTAAGGATACGTACCAAACCTTTATTTTTGTGCTCGATCCCTTTCTCAACCTTGTAGAACGCTTGTTGAATATGCTGTTGTGAGTGGCTGCTTTCAACCTCTACAGCAACCGGGTTGCGTTGAAAATTCTTACTGAAGTTTTCAATGTCCGTGGGGAAGGTTGCAGAGAATAATAATGTTTGTTTCTTTCTTGGCGTGAAATCAGCAATGTAGTTGATGTCCTCAAAGAAGCCCATATCCAGCATGCGATCGGCTTCATCCAGCACAAAGGTTTCAATACCTTCTAATTGAAGCGTTCCTTTTCTGAGGTGGTCTTTAATTCTGCCCGGTGTGCCAACAATAATATGAGCACCGTGTTCAAGTGTTGCGATTTGCGGACCAATGGGTTGGCCACCGCATATGGTTACGATTTTAATGTTTGATAAGTATCTGGCCAGTTTACGAATTTCGTTGGCAACCTGGGTGGCCAGTTCTCGCGTTGGGCAAAGTACCAATCCCTGAACCCCAAAAAATCTTGGATTTAGTTTCGTCAGAATAGGAATGCCAAATGAAGCGGTTTTACCACTGCCGGTTTTGGCTTTACCGATTAGATCCTTACCCTCCAGCGTAACGGGAAGACTCAGTGCTTGAATGTCGGTCATGGTTTTGTAACCAAGCTGATCAAGATTGCTGAGGAGTTTTGATGGTAAGTCGAGTGAGCTAAAGGCTTGGTTTGACACAGTAGTTTCCAGAGTAAGAAGGTAAGAAATTGGAGTATCGCTACAACACGTTACTCCAATCATAGATGGTTTTGATCTTGGTAATTGTTTAGGACAGACAAAAGGTGGCGATTAATAAAACTTGTCTTCGCCCGGCTTACGTGTTTTAAAGCGCTTGTGTAGCCATAGGTATTGATCTGGGTGTTTGCGAATTGCGGCTTCCAGATGGGCATTCCAGGTTGCTGCATCTTTCTCTTCATCCTGTCCGAAGTCTTCCAGGATCGGTGAAAAACAGATTTCATACTGTCCGTTAGGATGTCTGAACTGACTTACTTGCATGACCGTTGCTCCCGATTCACGGGCAATCCAGCTTGGGGTCGTGATACAGCCTGCATTGACGCCAAAAAACGGCACAAATACTTCACACTTACGGCCAAAATCCTGGTCTGGTGCATACCATACCGCACCACCTTCTTTGATGTATTGGATCATATCTTTCAGGTGAAATTTGTCGAATCCTTGAATGTTGTAATGCCGTCTTCTGCCATTTTCAATCATTCGGTCGATGACAGGATTGTCGTTCGGTCGATACATGTAGCCCGGCTTGTCCAGCTGTGCAGCAAAGAAAGGCAGGGCAATATCAAAGATGCTGAAATGACCACCAATCAAGAAGACGCCTTTTCCTCGACGTTTTGCTTCTTCCAGATGTTCTTGTCCGGTGATGATGAGAGTGTCTACATAAGGATCAACATTTCGCCACCAGGAATGCGTGGTTTCTAGAAAACCCTTTGCACAAGCGACAAAGGTATCTTCTACCAATTTATCTTGTTCTTGATCTGACAGCTCGGGAAAGCAACCGGCGATGTTTTTCTTACCAACATTGCGACGGCCTTTTAGTTTATTGAAGGCCATTCTGCCTAGTTTGTCTCCCAATGATTGTTTCCATGTCATCGGAAGGAGGGAGACTAAATACATGATGAAAACGACAAACCAAGAAGGTAAAAGGGCGGGGTGCCACACTGGTTTATGTTTGTGCTTACTGGCCATTTAACTTTCCCATGAAAAATAAACCGCAAATTCTATCGCTTATTCGATGTGGCTCCTAGGGTTAGCGCTTTAAAAATCAAGGATATGGCTGATTCTGGTGTTATTTATAACTGAAACATATATGTAATAAATTTTTTATTCATCTGTAACATTAAACATCAAGAATACGCTTCAACGGATGAGCACTGGCTCTGAGTTCTCTAAAAAAGTAATGCACTTAAATATATTAATGGGAAGCATATTAATGAAGCGTAAACTACTACCTTTCGCAATCGCTGCTGCTGTAGCTGTTCCTGGTGTTGCTCTTGCTGATGCAACTATCTACGGTAAATTGAACGTATCTCTTCGTAATGTCGATACTGGTGAAGATACTTGGGAACTTGAAAGTCATGCATCACGTCTTGGTTTTAAAGGTGACGCAGAACTGGATTATGGTCTGACTGCTATTTATCAACTTGAATATGAAATTTCTCCAGACCAAGAAGAGGCTGGCGACTCGAAAGACGTTTTCAAACAGCGTGATATCTTTGTTGGCTTGAAAGGTGGTTTCGGTACTTTGAAAGTGGGTAACATGGATACGCCACTTAAAAAAGCTCAAGGTAAAGTTGACCTGTTCAGCGATGTGGTTGATATGAATATCCTTCTTGATGGTGAAAATCGTCAGGATAATGCGATTCGCTATACCTCTCCTAAGTTCGCAGATATGTTCACAATCGATACTATGATCGAAGTGGGTGATGGCGCTGAACGTGATACAAATGGGGATGATACTGATGATGAAGTTCGTGATGGTATCAGTGAAGGTGCTTCTATTGCTGTAACCGCTGGCGACAGCAAATATAAGAAGCAACCTTTCTATGCTGCGTTGGCATATGAAAACGATATGACTGAAAACAAAGGCATCAGCATTATTCGTGCGGTTGCTGGTTACAAAATCAATGACATCACTTTGGGTGCTCTTTATCAAACGTCTGAAGGTGAGTTAGAGTCGAATAAAGATTACGATGATGATGGTTTCCTTTTGAGTGCTGCATACAGCATGGATAAATTGACTTTTAAAGGTCAGTTCATCAGCTCGGATCAGTCGGTAGATACCAAAGGTCCAATCGATGGTGAGGGTGGCGAAATGTTCACTCTTGGCGTTGATTACAAGCTAGGTAAGAAAACTAAGACTTATGTTTACTATGGCGACGGTGAAAACGACGCAAAAGACGAGTTGACTGTTTACGGTCTTGGTCTAGAGCATAAGTTCTAAGAATACACATTACATCACTGTATTCTGAACTGAGAAGGGAGCTGATTAGCTCCCTTTTTTACATCTATAAATAATGGAACTATTTTATTCTTTGATTCTCATTTAATTTTAAGAAATCGCCTCTTGTAAATAGAGTGATGTCTCTGTAGTTTGTCGTTTTTTTACTGACGTTGTTTAAGGGATATAACATTGAAACGTGTGTTGCCTTTGATTTTTATACTTCTTTTTCCTTTGAGTGCCATGGCGGCGTCTGAAGCGAGTGATCCCGATCCGTGGGAACCATTTAATCGCAGTGTTTTTTCTCTTAATGAGTGGCTGGATACTTATATCGCGAAGCCTGTTGCAGAAGGGTATCGTTACGTTATGCCATCTGTTGCGGATCAGGGTGTGACAAATTTCTTCCGTAACCTAGGTGAACTTGAGAACACAGTTAATAATTTGCTGCAATTGAAGTTTGAAGGTGCTGGCGTCAGTCTTGGTCGTTTTGCGTTGAACTCAACTGTTGGTTGGTTTGGTTTGGTGGATGTTGCAACCCATGCAGGTATCTATGAAAGAGATGAAGATTTTGGACAAACCTTAGGTTATTGGGGCGTACCAAATGGGCCTTACTTGATGTTGCCGGTTTTTGGTCCAAGTACCCTTCGTGATACAGCGGGACGTGTCGGTGATTGGTACACTCCAGGCCCGTTAGACTTTGAACCTATGAGTGAAGAAATTCATCCGGATACTCGTCTTGGAATGACTGGTCTGAATGCGGTCGATAAGCGAGCTGACTTGCTGGCTGCTGAACGAGTGGTTTTTGGTGATGATAAGTACGTTTTCTTACGTGATGCTTACCTACAAACACGTGAATTCAAGGTGAATGACGGCGCTGTTACAGATCCATTCTCTGATTCAATTGATGATTTTGAAGACCTGCCGGAATAAACTTCTTCGCTTGAATCAATTCATAAACTAAAGAGGGGCTCATAAATGAGCCCCTCTTTAGTTTATGTCTTCAATCAGAACACCAATTTCATACTGACCGTCTTTCTCAATGCAGCGTGTGCATTTTACTTCTGCCTCTAGAGGTGGAAGATTCGGTCGGGTAGAAGAGATAACAATATGAAATATTGATTCTTCCTGAATAGGTTCTGGCGAAGAGAGAAGCATGCCGTTACCACTTAAATCCAGGCAGCGTGCCTGAATAACCTGGTCATTATGTGTCAGAGTGATGGTTGCTGGAACATCCATCTGCATCCGAATAAAGTTTCTTTTTTCTTGATAGTCGCGAGCCAACATCACAATACCTCTAGTTCGGTATTTATTTTTCTTGTATATAGACCACTTTATACTGCTAGTTTAGCTCTGTGTAAAGAAAGGGCAAAGTTTGTCGGATAAGGAGTCACTCTAAAGTGAAGAATTGTGCGTTGATTGTCATTTCTACAGATTAGGGTGCTATTCTTAGCTGGTAGTGTTAGATTTCCTGTGATTTACCTGAAATGACTGTTTAATCTGAATTATTTGCACGAAGGAATGGAAGCCGAATGACTGAATCAGGCAAAATTTTGATTATCGATGACGATGATGCTGTTCGAAGTAGTCTGGTTGCTTATCTGGAAGACAGTGGCTATTTGGTAGAAGAAGCCAGTGATGGTGGTAGTGGTTTAGAACTTTTTACTCAATCTCAGCCGGACGTTGTATTGTGTGATTTGAGAATGCCCAAGATGGATGGGCTGACCGTACTTTCGGAGATCAAAAAGTCGTCACCCGAATCTCCCGTGATTGTTGTTTCGGGCGCTGGCGTAATGACAGATGTAGTGCAGGCTCTTCGACTCGGTGCCTCGGATTATATCGTTAAGCCTGTTGTGGATATGGAGATATTGGTTCACTCCATTGAGCAGTGTCTTGAAAAGAAACAACTGATTGATCAAAACCGTTTGTATAGGGAAGAACTTGAAGCTGCAAACCAAGAACTTCGTGAACGGATTTCCCTTCTAAAACAGGATCAAAAAGCGGGGCGTCATATTCAACAACGGATGTTGCCTCGACAGGAATATGAAGCGGGTGATTATCGTATCCAGCATCGCTTGTTTCCTTCCTTATATCTTAGCGGTGACTTTGTTGATTATTTCCGTATTACTGAGGATAAAGTCCTGCTCTACATGGCTGATGTTTCGGGTCATGGAGCCTCCTCAGCCTTTGTTACCGTTCTTCTGAAAAATCTTACTATCCGGTTGAGAAAGTCGTATAAGAAGCATGGTAAAGATGATATCCTCCAACCGGCTTTGGTGCTTGAGCGAATAAATAAAGAATTGCTTGAAACAGGCATGGGTAAGCATCTGACTATTTTTTACGGTGTGTTGGATACAAAAGAGAATACTTTGGTCTATAGCATTGGTGGTCACTTACCACTCCCGATTTTGAAATCTGGTAATCACTGTGAATTTCTTTCCAATAATGGTGGCTTTGCAGTAGGCTTATTTGAAGAGGCTGAATATTCTCAGCAAGAGCTGGAAATCGTCGCGGATGATTTTGCTTTAATTACCTTTTCCGATGGTGTTCTTGAGTTACTCGGTGAAAAGAGCTTGTTAGAGAAAGAAGAATATTTGTTGGATGTCGTGGCAGCTGGAGCTGATAATATTGACGGTATCTGTGAAACCTTGAAGCTCAAAAGTATTCAAGACGCTCCAGATGATATTGCTATTCTGAGTTTGACTCGTCGGATGTAATATGGAAAACGGTAGAATCCTCGTTTCAGAGAAAGACGGTACATACATTCTAAAGTTCATTGGGGATGTTCGTCTTACATTGTGTGCAACCTTAGATGAATTTCTTGAATCTATGTGTCAGAGTGATCAGCTTAAAGCCGTGCTGATTGACCTTACTGAGACTGATGGCATCGACAGTACTTCTCTTGGATTACTTGCAAAAATTTCTGTTTTATCCAGAAAAAAACACCACCTCATCCCAACAATCATTTCCACAAATAATGATATTACCCGTATATTGGAAAGTATGGGCTTTCATCAGGTTTTTGTGATCTTGAATAAACCTCTTACAACCCCAATTAATCTAAGTGAGCTACCCGTTATTGAAGGTAGTGAAGAAGTCGTTCATAGAAAAGTGCTTGAAGCTCATAAAATTTTAATGGCAATGAACGAATCTAATAAAGAAACCTTTAAAGATCTAGTGTACACCTTGGAAGGTGATGGTAAGCACGGCTGATCTTTGTTTCTTTGTTCTAATATTTAAATTTCGATAGGATTTTTCATGACTGAATCAGTCAAGATTGCCGTATTAGGCGGAGGCAGCTTTGGAACTGCTATTGCAAATATTGCTGCAGAAAATGGACACCAGGTTTTTCAATGGATGCGAAGCCAGGAAACAGTCGATGAGATTCTAGTGACCCGCCAGAATCAGCGATATATGCCTGATTACCATCTAAACGAAAACTTGATTCCGACGACCGATCTTAAACTGGCGGTGGAAAATGCAGAAGTGGTGTTTGTTTCGATTCCTAGTAAGTCCTTCCGATCCGTTGTAACTCAAATCCGTCCATATACAAATGACAGCCAGTTTTTTGTAAGCACCACTAAAGGCATTGAAGTTGAATCCTTCAAGCTAATGAGTCAAATCATTCAAGAAGAACTCGTTACGGATCAAGTGGGTGTTCTAAGTGGCCCTAATCTGGCGAAAGAGATAGCTAAGCGACATTTAACTGCTTCAGTAATTGCATCCTCCAATGATGAAAAATGCCAATTGGTGCAAAAGTTATTAAGTAATGATTATTTTAGAGTCTACGCAAGCCATGATAATTATGGCGTTGAGCTAGGCGGTGCCCTAAAGAATATCTACGCAATTATCTCTGGTTTAGCTGCTGCATTGGGGTTAGGAGAAAATACCAAGAGTATGCTCATTACCCGCAGTCTGGCTGAAATGAGTCGATTTGCAGTGCAATTAGGAGCAAACCCAATGACCTTCCTTGGACTATCTGGGGTAGGGGATCTAATTGTGACGTGTATGTCTCCACTTAGTCGAAACTATCGTGTCGGTTTTGCTATCGGTAAAGGAAAGAACCTTGAGCAAGCCGTAGATGAGCTAGGAGAAGTGGCGGAAGGTATCAATACGCTCAAAATCGTCTACGATAAAGCAGAAGAAATGGGTGTATACATGCCATTGGTTTCTGGTTTGTATCAGGTGTTGTACAAAGGTGAAACTGTAAAAGATGTAGCTAGGAGCCTAATGTTAGGTGCTCATAAGCAGGATGTGGAATTTGCTGTTAAGGATGGTGATGAATAATGAATTATGATGATCAGGCAAAGTTAGAAAACAAGTTGTTGCGTTTAGCCTTCATGGTGCTTTTCGCGGTGATATATCGATTATTAGATGTTGTGCTTTTGTTATTGGTGATTGCTCAATATCTATTTCATCTGCTTACGGATAAAGATAATGAAACTTTGAGGCAGTTGGGCGATGGGATAAGCTGCTATTATTATCAAATATTTCAGTATCTGACTTATAACACTGAAGAAAAACCTTTTCCTTTCTCTGATTGGCCAACAACCAGTGAAGAGATGGTAAAGGAGTTGGGACGAACTAAATCAGAATAAATTCCCAGTAATTTTCTCAGGAAGTCTCTCAAACACCAGGGGAGGTGAGCTATAAAATGGACAGTGTGAATAATCACCTTCTTTATGCGACTCGAGCTGATTATTACAGTGCGAAAATTAGAGCGTATCTGGATTATCAGTCCCTCCCGTTTGATGAGGTCGTTCCTACTCAAAAGGAATTTGATCAGCTAGTTAAAGCAAAGACAGGGTTGGAAGACTGTCCTGTCTTAATCACTCCTGATAACAGCATCTTTCAGCCGCATATCAATACGATTGACTCTCTTGAAGCGATGGCTTCTGAGTCGTCATGCTCCGTGATTCCTGATACTCCAGTACTGAAGTTTGTAGTTAAACTCATTGAGTTATACTGCGATTCCTTTATGTATTTACCCGCGCTTTATATGCGTTGGGGGTATGATGAGGCGATTGTGAGTGCCTATTTAAGGCTGCGAAGAATTTATCAGTCGCCCACTCAAGCTCAGTTGGAGGCCAATAAAGAACGCCAGAAATTTAGCTTGTTTGGTTTGAATACGCACAACGGACCTTTCTTTGAATATCATGCCGAGCAAATGGTTCATATACTGGATAAGCACTTTGAAACGCATCGCTATTTGCTTGGTGATCGTTTAAGTCTTGCTGACCTGGCATTGATGGGGCCCTTGTTCGCTCATTTTTATCAAGACATTCGTCCCAGGGAATTACTGTTGGACAGGGCGCCTAATCTTAAGCAGTGGACGGAGCGAATGATTGGTGTTGAGTCCGGGCCTGATCAAGAAGCTGATGCTCCTGAAGTACCTGCTTGGGAAGAAATAGGACACATTCCGGAAACCCTATATCCTTTGTTTCAGTTAATTGCCGATGATGTGATCCAATTCTGGAAGGAAAATCTTTCGGCTTGGGAACTATGGGCATCTAATGATCGTGTTAAAAACGAAGTGATTCCTCGATTTGTTTCTACCCATCGTTTTGTCTGGAATGCGGTTTCTGTTGAACAGCCTACGGCGGTAGAGCAGGTATGGCAGTTACAGCAACTGTTGGATTTGTACACAGCGTGTGACGGTGAGAATCAGGAGTTTATAGAAAACTTACTGGATTCTTTAGATCTCTCGGAGCTGCTAGATATGAAGGTTACTCGATCTGTAACCTTTAAAGATCACGGCTTTTATCATCGCGACGCTCTTGATTAAAGATAAATCCAAAGATTATTAAGTGAGCTTACAGAGCGTCGATTGAAGCGATTGCTTTGTTATCTAAGTCAGCTTCGTCATTACTGGCTTTTCTTGAATGCTTCCCCAAATAAATTTTTTCATGATTATAGAAAAGCTTAGGTTCTTTCTGGCCTAGTTTGTATTGGTAGATGGCATCGAAGGCCAAGACATTTTTTACATAACGTCTGGTTTCGTCATAAGGAATGGTTTCAATCCATACATCAATAGGCAGCGCTGTAGACGACTTAATCCAGCTGTCCACTCTGTGAGGGCCAGCATTATATGCTGCTGTAGCCAAGGCTCGATTCTTTTTAAAACGTTTGTGCATCATGGATAGGTAAGAAGAACCCAGGCGAATGTTGTAATCCGGATCATATAACGATGAGCGTGAGGAAATTCCGATTTTTCTTGCTGTCTGACGGGCTGTAGCCGGCATTAACTGCATTAGGCCTCTTGCTCCGGCACTGGATTGGGCTTGTTCTGAAAAGGCACTTTCTTGGCGAGCAATAGCAAACAACCAGGATGATGGCAGTTCAACTTTAGTGGCCGCCTTACCAAAGGTGCTTTGATACGGAGTTGGGAAACGAATAGCTAGGTCGTTCCAATGGTTTGCATCAATGACCGCTCGAATAGCTCTGTTGTGCCAGCCCCAATCACTGGCGACTCGTGCAAGTGCCATTAGCCCCTGTTGATCCAATTTATTGACTGCAAACTGCCATTCTTTATGGGCCTGTTGGCGATGGCCTATGGCCAGTAGTTCTTTCGCGCGATTAATTTCCGGTAAGTTTTGTACTTTTAAATGCATGTCCTGAGATATAGGTACAGGAATATTGGTTAACGTCAGAGATTGACCGAGCATTTCAGATGCAAGGAAACCATAGTAAGAACGTTCTTTAGAAAGTTTTGTGAAGTTCTGTTTAACAATCTGAGGTGGTTCCTGATCCTGTTTTAGGTAGGCTTTGTAGTGCCAATAGTGCCAGTCCGAGTCCATCTCTTTGGTTTGAGATAGCTGTTCAATCCAACGTACAACCGATGGCCAATCCCGATTCCGGAGGCTGACTCGAATTTGCCACTCAAGCACTTCTTCTGAGTTGTACTCATCTCTTAATGAGGACAATAGCTTGGACGCATTTTTATCGTATTGGCGCGCCAATCCTAGATAAATCCGCTGTTCAACTTTATGGATTTCTTCTGGCGAGAAATTAAAGCGATTGCGGTGTTTTTTCCAATAAGCCAGAGCTGCATCGGGTTGCTTGCGAACACGACGTTTCAAACCATGAATGATTGCATCTTTCATATAAGGGTTTGCAGTAGGAAAGCGCTTCGTGCTGGATAGAATTGCCGGGTTTTTATGTGCCCAGATCATCATAGCTGCGGCTTGCTTTTGATCGCCTTTCAGGAAATTTGTAGAGTAACTTGCCAGCGATGTTTTTCTGCGGGCGAGAGCAAGTTTAACTCGCTCGTAAGCGTATTCTGATTTGAAATAGCTTGATGTAAGCCAAACTTTAAAAATAGGGTCGCATGCTTTCGGAGCTGACCGGCCGACAACCCACATGTCTTTGGTCTGTTTTAATGCAGCCTGTTGCTTGCCTGTTTTGTAAAGAGCTCGCAAATAGTAACAACGAAGTTCTCTGGAATAGAGGTTCTCATCGTAATTGTCCAGAAAGGCTTGCCACTTTTCTTTCTTTGGGAAAGAAGACAGCCATTCAACTTTTAGTCGGTGTGTGATTGATTGATCTGGGTACTTGAGAATAAATGCCTTGATGGCTTCAATGTCCTGATAATCGTTCAGTTTAATACGTTCGTATTCAAGGTAGGGGCTCAATACATAATCGGACAGCGAATGAGACAGTTTGTCAAAAACCTCGACTTGCCCATCTTTAAGCGCATCAAGTGCATCAATGTAAGTTTGTTGGTTATGGCTCAACTTTGCCAACACAAGGGTTGGAAGAAACATTATAATGGCAACAATGAGGCTTCTAATAAGTAACATGGCTGTATCTTTAGCAGTCGAATTTAAATGGCGACATCGCTTAGTACGAGGGCACAAAGCAGAGGCTATAGATATTATCGGTGTGCCGCAATTTTTGTTTAAAGAATGATCTCAGTTCTAAGATTAAGACTTATTTTGTGATTGGCAAGAGTAAATGTGAAGAAATCTTAACAATGTTTTTTAATTTGCTGATTTTAAAGAGATTAATTTTTTATTACTGTTTAGAAATAATCACACTTTAGGTTTTATTTCTTAGGAACTATTTCTGTTCTGAATGACGGAACAGAGTGTCGTAAATACGTCATAGATAGATGTGGGAACAATGAATTTATTGCAATTGGATCAAGTCTGTTTGGCTTATGGTGATAAGCCCCTTCTCGAAAGTGCATCTCAAACCATTAACAAAGGTGACCGAATTGCCATTATTGGTCGAAATGGGCAGGGCAAATCCTCTTTGCTCAAATTGGTGTCTGGCGAGCAGCTTCCTGATAGTGGAGATATTATCCGTCATGACGGTTTGAAGATTGGGGTCTTACAGCAAGATTTGCCGGATGCTGATGATGAAACCGTCTATCAGGTGGTTGCTGGTGGCTTGGCAGAAGTGGGCCAATTTATTGCCGAATATCATGCCTTAACGACAGATCCTAATGCTGATTTAGAAAAGTTAGCCAAAATTCAGAGCGAGATTGAAGCCAGAGATGGTTGGTCTCTGGAACAAAAGGTTGATCAGATACTTAAGCGGCTAAAGCTGCCTGAAGACAAAAAAATGTCAGAGCTTTCGGGTGGGTGGCGCCGACGAGTCGTTCTTGGTAGAGCACTCGTTTCTGAGCCTGATTTGTTGTTGCTGGATGAACCGACCAACCATTTGGATATCCTGGCCATTGAGTGGCTAGAACAGCAATTGACCCAATTTGAAGGCAGTATTCTTTTGATCACCCACGATCGGAGTTTCCTGAAGTCGGTAGCGAATCGGATTTGGGAATTGGATCGAGGCAATTTAACCAGTTGGGATTGTTCGTACGAGCAGTTCCTGGTTCGTAAAGAAGAATGGTTAGCTGCTGAAGAAAAGCACTGGCAAGAATTCGATAAGAAGCTGGCACAAGAAGAGGTATGGATTCGTCAGGGCATTAAAGCCCGGCGTACCCGTAATGAAGGGCGAGTCAGAGCTTTAAAGGCAATGCGGCAAGAGCGCACAGAGCGCAGAACCCGGGTTGGTAAAGCGTCTTTTGCAATTAGCTCGGGGGATCGTTCAGGTAAGTTGGTTGCTGAGTTGAAATCGGTTTCTCATGCATACGGTGATCAGAAGATTCTTGATGATTTTAATTTCTTACTTATGCGTGGTGACCGAGTCGGTTTGATTGGGCCGAATGGTGTTGGTAAGAGTACTCTTCTAAAAATTATTTTAGGGCAACTGACTCCTGATTCGGGTGATGTGCGTTTGGGCACGAAAATGGAAGTGGCCTATTTTGAACAGCTTAGAAGTCAGCTCGATCTAGAAAAAAGCGTCATTGATAACGTGTCGGAAGGGCGGGATAGCATTTCCATTGGTGGGCAAAATAAACACATCATTGGTTATTTAAATGATTTTCTATTTACGCCTGAGCGTTCTCGTACCCCGGTGAAAGCCTTATCCGGTGGAGAAAAGAACCGGGTGTTGCTGGCACGCCTCTTTAGTCAGCCTGCAAATGTTTTGGTTCTTGATGAGCCGACCAACGATTTGGACATGGAAACATTGGAGCTGTTGGAAGAGTTACTGATGGACTTTGACGGTACCATTATTCTAGTGAGCCATGACCGTTCTTTCTTGGATAATGTGGTCAGTAACTCCCTGATCTTCCACGGAAACGGTGTGGTTGAAGAAATCATTGGTGGATTTAACGATTGGCAATCTTCCGGAGGGAAATTTAAATTCTTGGATCAAGGCAGCCAAGAGGCTAAACGTCCAGAAGAAAAGACGGATTCAGTGAGTTCCTCAACCGTTCAGAGCACAAAAACTGAGAATTCAGATACTGATAAACCTAAGCCCAAAAAGCTCAGTTATAAATTACAGCGAGAGCTGGATATGATGCCGGATCAATTGGCTGAGCAGGAGGCTGTTGTTGAAGCGTTGCAGGAAGAGACTTCCGCAGCTGATTTTTATCAGCAGGATCATGAGCTGGTGACCAACAAACTTCAGGCGCTAGCCGAAGAAGAGGAAAAGTTGGAAGTTCTTATGGAGCGTTGGGTTGAGTTGGAAGCGATGGCTGAAGGCTAACGTTTTAAGATCGTCCGGTTCGTGTGCTGGAAACGACCCCTTATGGCTTTAAAAATTCGCCATAAGGGGCGTTTTCTATAGATCTATATTCTTACCGCCAATACATCATATTCAGCATGATGAATTACATCAGAAGCGTGAGAGCCTAATAGTAAGGCCAAGCCATGTCGGCCATGACTGCCAACAATGACGAGATCGGCGTCAATCTCTTTGGCTTTACGGTGGACTTCAGCATTCACTGAGCCTACAACAACATCAGTTTCCACTACCTCTATGCCTGTTTTGTTGATGAGTTGACGCATATTCTCTTTGGCATGCTCAATAAGTTGATCTTGTATTTCTACAACATCAAAAGGAATGTCTCCGCCAAAAGCAAAAGCAAAAGGTTCAATGGTGTGAAGGACATGAATTTTCGAGCCAAACGCATTAACAAAGGTTTTAGCTGGTTCAATTACCTTTTCTGATTCTTCCGACAGATCGACTGCCAATAGAATGGTTGAATAGTTGGTCATCCTTTAATCCTCTGTTGTCTTGCTCATCAGGTTTCCGTATTTGTCTGTGGCCTTTAAGGTTTCTGAAAGGCACATGACGCTTTTTACTTCAAACAATTTACCGGGTTACGAGATCCTCAAGTAAATTATTTTCGTAGACCATTTCCTTTTACTATGATCTTATTATTGAAGTAAGTGCTTGATCTTTCAACTTTATGATAAGTGTGTGACAAAAGTTGGAATTGGTTTAAATCAATGTTTTTCTTAAATTTAGAGCGTAATTAGGGTGATGTAATGCAGCTTTGGGTGATTGTCGCTGGTTTGGCATTTTTGATGGTGCTTGGATCTATTTTGTGGATTATGCCCTCTAAGCGTGATCGACGAATTGCAGGTCTTCGCCAAGCGGCCATCATCAAAGGTGTTCGCGTTAAATTAATTAAATACCCGTTAATCAATTTATCCGGGCGAGTGGAAGAAGGCGCTGTCGATGCGGCAGGTTATTCATTTGATGGAGTTGAAAGCAATAGGCTTCATTCGGGATGGATGCTTATTCGAAGTCATCATAATGTTGAAGAGACTTCATCCTCTTCCTCGTTTGCAGGATGGGATTGGTATATTAACCAAGGTGAATTACCTCTAGCTATAATACAGCATATTGAGTCATTGCTAGGTGCTTATAAAGAGCAACTTCATGCAGTGTCGATATTGTCCGGAGGGATAACCATAGGTTGGAATGAAGATGGAACGGCTGACGATGTCATCAAATTTGAAGATTGGGCTAATACCCTCAGAGGGCTACTTGGTGACTATTTTGCATCTTTAGATGAACATGAAGGAGAGTGAAGTCCCGTTTTCGGTAATAACAAGGATATTTCAACTAAAATGAAATATGGATCATTGGCAAGGAGTGCATTATGCCATCAGAAGTAATTGATTATTCAGTATTATCACCCGTCGGAAGTTTGGATATTCTATCCATCAATGAAATCAATCAGTTAAGCGGCCTTAATAAAGGCAAACTCTATGAAATGTTCAGACGTTGTTCTCTGGCTGTTATGAACAGTGGCATTGATAACGACGACATTGAACAGTTAGAAAATCAGTATTTGGATTTTGAAATTAGTATTGTTCCTCAAGCGCGTGGTGCTTGTATCGCTGTTCAAAATGCACCAGCGAGGGCATTTGTCGATGGAAAAATGATTCAGGGGGTCAAAGAAAATCTTTTTTCCGTTCTCAGAGATATTATTCATTTAAGCAGTCAGTTGGATCTGGACTTATTGCATGAGGAAGGCAATGGTCCTCTAATCACGGAAGCGGTTTTTCATACCTTGCGTCAGGCGAATGCTCTCCAGGCACGTGTTGATCCTAATATTATTGTTTGTTGGGGTGGACACTCCATTAGTGAGCATGAATACGACTACACCAAGGAAGTTGGCTATCAATTAGGGCTCAGAGGCTTTGATATCTGCACTGGCTGTGGTCCTGGGGCGATGAAGGGGCCGATGAAAGGTGCCAATGTTGCTCATGTGAAGCAGCGTATCAGAAACCCTAGATACATAGGTCTAACTGAACCAGGCATTATTGCAGCGGAATCCCCAAATCCGATTGTAAATGAGCTAATTATTTTGCCGGACATCGAAAAACGTCTGGAAGCCTTTGTACGATTGGGGCATGGCATAGTCGTGTTCCCAGGAGGGGCAGGAACTGCGGAAGAGATTCTCTACTTATTAGGTGTACTCATGGGGAATAAGCATGGTGCTGAAATTCCTGTGTATTTTACGGCCCCTAAAGAGTCCGAAGCGTATTTCCGACAGATCGACGAGTTTATTGGAGATACTTTGGGGCCTGAAGCTCAAAAACTTTATGAGATCATCATTGATGACCCTGAGAAGGTGGCTGTTGAGTTGAAGGCCAGAATGACTGAGGTGAAAGAACATCGTAAGGCGCGAAAAGATGCCTACTACTTTAACTGGATGTTGGATATTGCTGCTGTCTTTCAAGAGCCGTTTATTCCAACCCATGCATCGATGTCTGAATTAAACCTGAATACGGGGCAGGAGCCTCACATGCTGGCCTCTCAGTTACGACGAGCTATGTCCGGTATTGTAGCGGGGAATGTCAAAGAGCAGGGAATTGCAGAGATTCACAAGCATGGCCCGTTCAAGTTGCACGGTGAAACTAACTTGATGAAGAAACTGGATACACTGCTAACTTCTTTTGTTCAGCAGAAGCGAATGAAATTACCGGGCAGTAAATACGTACCTTGTTATCAGGTGGTTACTGACTGAAATGATATTTCATAGGTAATAAAAAAGCCCGGTTTCTATGCCGGGCTTTTTTATGAACCAGTTATTGTATAACCGGTTTCAGTGAGAGCGGACTATTAACCCGCTACTCGTTTACCGCAAGCACTGGCTGTTCCATCTTGAAGGTCGGCAAGTTCATAAAGACCATCAACGTCCAGCAGTTCAATGTCTCGGCTGCTGTCCAGGAAGCGTAGCAATTCTTTTTGTTGGAACTTACTGAAAATACGGCTAACCGTTTCTACCGCTAAGCCTAGGAAGTTACCTAAGTCGTTTCTCGACATAGTTAGACGGAAGCGGGTTGCAGAGTATCCACGGCGGTGGAATCGTTCTGAGACTGAAACTAGGAAAGTAGCAAGACGCTGCTCAGATGTTTTCTTACTTAAAAGAAGCATCATTTGTTGGTCTTCAGAGATTTCCTGGCTCATGCTTTGAAGTACCTGATCACGTAGTTCAGGCAGATCATCCGCTAACGCATCCAGGCTGTCGTATGGAATGTCACATACGGTTGTCGTTTCCAGTGCGACGGTGGTAATAGGGTATTTTTTATTAAATAACCCATTAAGACCAATCATCTCACCCGCAAAGTGGAAGCCAACAATTTGTTCTTCTCCAGAAGGACTGGTAATAAAGCTCTTCACACTGCCTGATCGAATAGCAAGCACAGAATGGAAATCATCCCCCTGGCGCCATAATGTTTGACCTTTTTGATAAGGTCGACCACGTTTAATGATTGCATCAAAACGGTCAATATCTTGCTCGTGAAGTGATAAGGGTAAGCAGAGTGAGCTCAATGAGCAGTCCTGGCAGCTAACTGCGGTACCGCACCCTTTAACGCTAGTGATTGTTTTCTGAGACATAAGCTTCAGCTTCCGTAAGTTTTGGTAATTTATAACACAGCTTTACCATTCTTAAAAGCACGTTTGTGGTGCATTTTCTAGCTATGCGCTCTAGTGACTAAAAAAAGAAATGCATCGACTATCTTATGCAAAATTCACTTTACTAACTGATAGTATAGATGTTTAAAAAAGCGCACTCTAATGGTTAATGCTGCATCTGCGAGTGATCCATTTTTGAATGGTCAATCTCAGGTGTTTGATCATTGATACCTTGTATCGATGGTTCTTCTGTCTTCTCTCTATGAATCATATGATCGTCCCCATTCTGCTCATGGCTAATCGGAGTCTTGATCATGTCATCGTGATTCATTTGTGAATGATCCATGGTTGAATGATCGATTGCAGAATGATTCATGCTCGAATGATCAGGGCCAGACGAATTATGCTGCATTGTACTATGATCATGATCACTATGCTCTGAATGATTTGTATGATCTGTGTGAGTCGTGTGGTTTGCATGATTTCCGTGGCCGAGCAGATGTTGGCCATTTCCCCAGATAATCCATAGCCCCATCAATATCATCATTATGGCAGCTAAGTTTCGGATGTTTTTGTTACGGATAATGTTGCTGAGCTGGGATGCTAGTAAACCTGTTGCTAGCATTGTAGGTAAGGTGCCGAGACCAAAGGCAAACATAACTAGTGCGGAGCTGGTTGGAGAAGCATTGGCTGAAGCAAGCACTAGGGTGCTATAAACCAGTCCACAAGGAAGCCATCCCCAAAGTAAACCAAGGGATAAGGATTTATAAACGGTATCTGCTGGTAGGAAAGGCTTAGTGAGCGGTTGAATACGTTTCCATATCCATTGTCCTGGCTTTTCTATTTTTGTAATTGCGCGAGACCAGTCAGCAATGTATAGCCCCATCAGCACAATGAAAACGCCGGCAATCAGTCGAAGTATCATACCGACGGTCGGGCTAAGATTAGCAAGAAGAGAGCTGGCTAAACCAATTAGAAAACCTGCTCCGGTGTAGCTGGTGATTCGCCCTAGATTGAACGCCAGATTTTTGCTGAAGCGCTGGGAAATATTGCCTTGGCTATTTAGACCAAACGTGGCCGTAATGCCTCCACACATTCCTATACAGTGTGCGCCACCAAGTAAACCAATAAGCAGGGCAGCGGTAAATGAGAGGGTATCAACGGTCATGTGTGGGCCTGTTATATCTTGATTGGCAGAAGGTTATTCTGGTTTGTTGGATGGCGTGTCGGAATTCGTGTCCGAATTGTTTTTCTTAATGGGTTTGGCATCATCTGGCAGCAAATCTTCATCGTCATCGAAGAGAATTTTATGCGCAGGCGTTTCCATATCATCAAACTGGCCACTTTTGATGTTCCATACCAGCGTAATAACGGCAATGGTCAAAAAGATAATTGAGATAGGAATTAAGAAAAGGATACTGTCCACACACGTTACCTCAAGTTCAGATGTTTCTTAGTCTGAGTGCATTCAGCACAACGACCAGTGAGCTTGCTGACATACCGATTGCAGCAGCCCAAGGAGGAATAAATCCTGTGGCGGCCAGCGGTAAGGCGATCAGATTATATATCAAAGCCCAACCGAGATTCTGTTTGATTATTTTTCGACACTGTTCGGCAATGGTGAACGCATTATTAATGGCGTTGAGTTGACCATTCATCAATATCATATCGGACTTGGTTTTTGCCAGGTCGGTTGCTTCATTCATCGCGATGGAAATGCCGGCCGAGGCCAAAACAGGAATGTCATTAATGCCATCGCCTATCATTAAGGTACGACATTCCTGAGTATGCAGTTTTGATAGTTGATCAAGTTTTCCTTGAGGCGTGAGGCCCGAATGTACGTGTTCGATATCCAGTGTTCTGGCCATGTCTTCGGCATTTTGGGAGCGATCACCTGTCAGCATGTGGAGATTGATCTTCCGCTGGCGGAGCGCCTGAATGGCCTCTTTTGCATCTGCTCTTAAAGTGTCCTCAACTTTAAAAAAGGCAAGAACCTGTTGTCCATCAGCTAATACAACCCAGTTATGGCTATCTGGAAGCACAACTTCATTGATGGATGTCTTCTCTTGAATAAATTGACTGTGGCCAATGTACAGGGTCTTACCGTCGACGGTGCCACTCAGGCCACCACCGGGTGTTATCTCGATATCTTGAGCTGGCTGGTTTGTTGTTGGGAAAGCTCGGGCAATAGGGTGCTCGGAGGCAGCTTCCAATCGAGCTGCCAAGGCAAGAGCTTCTGATTCAGGCAAATGGGACGGAATGTCGATGTCTGAAATAGACAGCTTACCTTCGGTTAGAGTACCTGTTTTATCAAACAGAATATCGGTAATGGTTGGCAGCCCCTCAAGAACATGTGTGCTGGTGATAATAAGACCTGAGCGTTTAAGAGAGGATGTGGCGGCTGTAATGGCAGTGGGTGTTGCTAAAGAGAGCGCACACGGACATGTTACCACCAAGACAGATAAAGCAATCCAAAATGCTTTGTCGGGGTCAATGAACATCCATGTACCCCAAACACTCACTGCAGTTATCAATACCGCAGCAACGAATCGGCTGGCAATGGTATCAGCAATGCGTGCAATTCTGGGTTTGTTTGATTCCGCTTTGTTCATCAACTCAACTACGAGGTTGAGGGTATTTTGATGACCAATGGTGGTGATTTCTATTTCAATAGGGTGATCAAGGCAGGTAGTTCCGCCCATTACAAAATCACCAATCTTTTTGCGAACAGGAAGGTATTCACCTGTTAAAGCAGACTCATCCACATCGGCGGTGCCTTCGATGACTTTAGCATCGGAAGGAATTGTGTGGCCGGCTTTGACCAAAATTCTATCACCCACCTTGATTTGTTCTGTAGGCGTAACTTTGTATTCGCCGTCGGTATAAACCAAGGTTGAATTTGGCATTAACCCGATTAGGTCGTTAGTGACCTGAGAATTCTGATGACGAACCTTCATCTCAAAGTATCTGCCAAGCAATAGGAAGAAGGTGAACATACAGACAGAGTCGAAATAGACTTCACCAGCGCCATTAAAGGTGGCCCAAATACTTGAGGAGTAAGCAAGCGCAATAGCAATTGAAACGGGCACATCCATCGTCAAGTGCTTGGTCTTCAAGTCGCGTATCGCGGCATTAAAAAACGGGAAGGCAGAATAAAGAACAACTGGCGTGCTTAAGAATAAACTGGCCCAGCGAATAAAGGCTTCATAGGATTTATCGATGCCAGTGTAATGACCGAAATACAAGGCGTTGGCCATCATCATTACTTGCATCATGCCAATGCCGGCTATACCAAGACGAATGAGGGCGGTATGGCTTTCTTTTTGTTGCTGCTGAGCTGCTCGGTTCGCTTTCCAGGGTTCCGCGTGATAGCCAATCGCGTCGATAGCAAAAAACAGATCGCTAAGCTTTAACGTATTTGTATCCCAGGTGATACTGGCTCTGTGGGTGCTAAGGTTGACTCTGACTTCTTGTATGCCATCGATTTTTTCAAGGTGTTTTTCGATAAGCCAAACACAGGCCGCACATGTAATACCCTTAATCAGTAGGGTTGCCGAAGCTGAGTTCCCTTCATAACTGCAGAACTTTTCCTGAACACTCGGTTCATCATACAACGCGTATTTTTCTTGTTGATCTGAAAGATCGCTGGCCTGTTCTGCATTTTTGGTTCGGAACTGGTAATAGTTATCTAGTCCAGCACCTGAGATCGTCAGTGCAACAGCTTGGCAACCAATACAGCAAAATGACCTCGTTTGATGGTCGAGTTCGGAAGTAATGTCTACGTTGGTTGGAACGGGCTCACCGCAGTGATAACAGCTACGATCTTGCATAGTACTCGTTACAGGTAGGGGCAGGGGGTGAACCCTGCCTTTAATTAATGAGCGCTAAGGGTTGTCGCGCTGGAAATAGGGAAATGTAGTTCACCTTTCAATACCCAGGTAGGGTTTTGAAGTTCGTGAATACTTACATAGCGCTTACCTTCAATTCCATTCTCAACTTGACCTAAATAACGACCTTGGCTGTTATGTGTAAGAACCACCGAGATGTCTTTGTCTTTAATGATTGGGTGTACGAGTTCAATCATTAAATTAGCAGGCAGTTCAGTCAGTTGACTGGTGAAGTCCAATGTGAGCTCACCTGATTCTGCATCCAGGCTGATAGTCGCTTCTGCCTGAATGTCTTTTGCTTTTACTTCTTTTTCAATTTGTTCGTTAATTGCCAATCCTTCCTTTGAATATTCGTCGGTAACTAGCCCGTCTTGAATATGGAAGGAGATGTTGAGCATGGTCAGCCCAAGAACTACGGAAAGGATTAAAGGCGCCAAAGTGAACCAAAGCCAAGGTTGATTCCAGTTACCTTGGTTTTCATTATTCTCAGTCATCAAACTACTCATTGAAATGTGTGAACACAGGCCCGCCTTACGCAGACGGGCGGTGTGTATTATCTACGACGAGGGCCCATAAAGCGACTCTCGGTTTCTGCAAAAATGTTTTCATCGCTTTCTGCGACAACCTTAAAGTAAATAGGTTCACTTCTTGATTCAAGATTGGTAACCGGAACGATAACACTCACTGGAACCTGACTGATTTCACCTGATTCAAGAGTAATCTCTGTATCGCCAACGACTGAAAGCCCTTCAAACCCTGTTGCGGATAGAACATAGGTTTCTGCGTGTTGAGACTTATTCATAACTCGGATGTTGTAGCTGTTCTCAATGTCGCCTTTGAAATTCTCACGAAACAAGTTTGCGCCGCGACCGCGATCAACTTCCAAATCGACAGGAATCAAGGTAAATAGGTTGTACATGAGAGCACTGAACATCACAATCAGAGCAATGATGTAGCCAATGAATCGAGGGCGGAAGAGTTTCCACTCGTTACCTTTCAGCTGGTGTTCACTTGTGTAGCTGATTAGACCTCGCTCATATCCGACCTTATCCATGATGCTGTCGCAGGCTTCAATACATTTTGCACAAGCAATACACTCGTATTGCAGGCCATCTCGAATATCGATGCCAACCGGGCAAACCTGAACGCACATTGAGCAATCGACACAGTCGCCAAGGCCAAGCTCTTTTGGATCTGCAGTCTTCTTACGAGGCCCTCGGTTTTCGCCACGTTCTTCGTCATAGGATACGATCAACGTATCTTTGTCGAACATTACAGCCTGGAAACGTGCGTATGGGCACATGTAGATACAGACTTGTTCTCTTAACCAACCCGCATTCAGGTAGGTCATCACTGTAAAGAAGCCGAGCCAGGAAAGGGTAGAGGTATCTGAATTGAACGTGAAAATATCGACTACAAGGTCACGTATCGGTGTGAAGTAGCCAACAAAGGTAATTGCGGTCGCAAAGGCGAATAACAGCCATAGTGCGTGCTTGGTTAATCTCAGACCAAGCTTTTTAGGGCTGAAAGGCTGTTTGTCTAACTTAATCCGGGCATTTCGGTCACCTTCAACCTGCTTTTCAATCCACATGAAGATGAAGGTCCAGACCGTTTGAGGGCAGGTGTAACCGCACCATATACGACCCGCAAACATGGTAATAGCAAAGAGTCCAAAGGCACAGATGACAAGAAGCATGGAAAGTAGCATTAGATCCTGAGGCCAGAGCGTAATGCCAAAGATATTAAATTGGCGATTTGGAATATCCCAAAGAACCGCTTGGTGTCCATTCCAGTTCAGCCATGATGTACCGAAGAATAAGCAGAATAGAAGCCATCCACCCATTTTTCTGAATTTGGTGAACTGACCAGTAATGGCGCGAACCTGGATTTTATCTCTGCTTTTAATCGCTTCCTCGCCTGTAAACATTAAGGCGGGGTCGTTTTTGGCTTTGTTTGAAGCGTCATCGTTTGATGCAACGTCTTTCATTGGGATCTTATCGCCCATAGCAGCCTCTTAGCTAATCATTACTTTGTGCGGGGGTATTATCTTTATCTGCCTAATGAATGTATAGGCCGAAAACAAAAAATGCGGCTGAAAAGCCGCATTTTTTTCTAACTAGATGATTTGCATCATTTGTTAGAAAGGCTGTAGATGTACGCCGCAAGGATGTGAACCTTTTGCTCACCAAGTAGATCTTGGTGTGCAGGCATCTTACCTGAACGACCGTTACGAATCGTGTGTTTAACACGTTGTAACGTACCACCGTACAACCAGGTGTTGTCAGTTAGGTTAGGTGCACCAAGCATTTGGTTACCTTTGCCATCCGGACCGTGACACGCTGCACAGTTAGAGAATAACTCTTTACCGCGTGCTGCAGCTTCTTTATCTGCATCTTCACGACCACTTAGGGTAAGTACGTAGTTAGCTACATCGTTAACTCCGTCTTCACCCAGGCTTTCACCCCAAGCTGGCATCATGCCTTGACGACCACCCATGATGGTTGTCTTGATTGTGTCACCTGCACCGCCGTACAACCAGTCGTTGTCCGTTAGGTTAGGGAAGCCATAACCACCGCGAGCATCTTGACCATGACAAACTGCACAGCTGTTCAAGAATAGACGACGACCAATTTTTACTGCTTCTTCGTTGTTTGCTAGCTCTTCAACAGGAACAGCAGCGTGTTTTTCGAAGATTGGCCCATACTTCTCTTGGTGTGCTTGTTGGTCTGCTTCAAGACGCGAAATGTTGGTGATGCCAGATAGACCTTGAGAGTTACCCATTGGGTAAACTGCAAGATAACCTAGACCCCAGAAAATCGTGCCGTAGAACAACATCAGCCACCATTTAGGCATTGGGTTGTCATACTCTTCAATACCGTCAAAGGTATGATGCATTTTACGATCCGGAGAGTCCGAACCTTTAATACGTTTTGCGAAGTGCAGCAGATAAAGGAAGCTTAGGATCAAGCCAACACTGATGATCCAAGTCCATAAGCTCCAGAATCCTGTGAGCACATTTTCTTCTGCCATGATTTACTCCTGATTCTTCTTGTCCGAAGGAGTCGAATCTTCATCGTCAAAAGGAAGATTCGCTGCTTCATCAAATGGTTTTTTGCGTTTTGAACTGAAGGTCCAAATAATGATGCCGGTGAATACTACAGCCATCGTAATAGTGGCTAGACCTCTTAAATCATTAACATCCATCAGTTCAGTCCCCGTATTAGTTACAAATTAACGGTTGCAAATTAACGCTTATCTTTAAGTGCTGTACCCAAGTTCTGAAGATAAGCAACAACTGCATCAATCTCGCGTTTGCCGCGTACTTCAGCACGAGCGTTATCAATTTGCTCGTCAGTATACGGTACGCCAAGAGTGCGAAGTGCTGCTAGTTTCTTACCTGTGTCGTCACCTGTTAGTTTGTTTTCAAACAACCAAGGGAAAGCAGGCATGTTTGAATCAGGTACTACGTCACGTGGGTTGTAAAGGTGAGCACGGTGCCATTCGTCACTGTACTTACCACCAACACGGTGAAGATCAGGACCAGTACGCTTAGAACCCCATAAGTGTGGGTGATCGTAAACATACTCGCCAGCTACAGAATAGTGACCATAGCGCTCAACTTCTGCACGCAGAGGGCGAACCATCTGTGTGTGACATACGTTACAACCTTCACGGATGTAGATGTCTTTACCTTCTTGTTGAAGGGCAGTAAGCGGCTTAAGGCCTTCTACAGGTTCTGTAGTCTGCTTTGCGAAGAACAAAGGAACGATTTCAACAAGAGCACCGAAGCTGATACCGATCAAAGAAAGAACGATCATCAGGCCGATATTCTTCTCGACTGTTTCGTGTTGCATATTCTACTCCTTGCTCCTGATTATGCCGTTTGAGCTTGAGCAGCTGTCGCTTGCTCAGTCTTAGCTTGACGGATTGTGCGATAGAAGTTGTATGCCATTACGAACATACCGCTCAAGAACACCGCACCACCTAATATACGCATGCCGTAACCGAACTTGCTGTATACCACACTGTCAACGAAGCTGAACTTCAATGTGCCGTCTACGTCAACTGCTTTCCACATTAGACCTTGACCGATACCGTTGATCCACATCGCAACGATGTATAGAACTGTACCGATAGTCGCCAACCAGAAGTGAAGGTTGATAGCGCTAACGCTGAACATTTCTTTGCGGCCATACAGGCGTGGTAGAAGGTGATAAAGAGCACCGATAGATACCATTGCTACCCAGCCAAGTGCACCAGAGTGTACGTGACCTACAGTCCAGTCTGTGTTGTGTGAAAGCGCGTTCACAGACTTGATTGACATCATTGGACCTTCGAAAGTAGACATGCCGTAGAAAGATAGAGAAACAACTAGGAAACGAAGGATTGGGTCGTTACGAAGTTTGTGCCAAGCACCAGATAGGGTCATCATACCGTTGATCATACCACCCCAAGATGGAGCAAGAAGGATCACAGACATTACCATACCTACGTTTTGAGCCCACTCAGGAAGTGCAGAGTAGTGAAGGTGGTGAGCACCAGCCCAGATGTAGATAGAGATCAACGCCCAGAAGTGAACTACTGATAGACGATATGAGTAGATTGGACGCTCTGCTTGCTTAGGTACGAAGTAGTACATGATGCCAAGGAAACCAGCTGTTAGGAAGAAACCTACAGCGTTGTGTCCGTACCACCATTGAACCATCGCATCCACTGCACCAGCATATACGTAGTATGATTTCCACATGCTGATTGGAAGCTGCATGCTGTTACCGATGTGTAGAACAGCAACCGTCAGAATAAAGGCAACGTAGAACCAGTTAGCAACATAAATGTGCTTGGTTTTACGGTTACGAATTGTGCCGATGAAAACGATTGCGTATGAAATCCATACAAGAGCAATCAGGATATCGATAGGCCATTCAAGTTCAGCGTATTCGTGAGAAGAAGTGAGACCTAGCGGTAGCGTAATAGCTGCGGCTACGATCACTGCTTGCCAACCCCAGAATGTGAATTTCACAAGAGGTTCAAACGCTAAGCGTGTCTGACATGTACGTTGAACAACGTAGTAAGACGTTGCAAACAAGGCACAACCACCGAATGCAAAGATTACGGCGTTAGTATGTAGTGGGCGAAGACGACCAAAATGCGTCCATGGCAGATTCAGGTTTAGTTCAGGAAATAGAAGTTGCGATGCAATTAAAACACCGACTCCCATACCGACAATACCCCATATCACGGTCATGATAGCGAACTGGCGCACAACCCCATAATTGTAGGTTGGGTGTTCGAAGGTAGACTGATTCGCAGTAGCACTCATATCAGTTTCCAGGCTTAGTTAGTTATGGTTTATGAAATCGCGCGCAAGTATGCGTAAATCCAGCATACAATGCAAACGATGGTTTGAATTATATGGATTCTTCAATTAGAAATGAATCTGTGTGGGCCTATTAACCCTATGATCTATGTCAGTATTTTGAGTGTTAGTGGTTAAAATGGCTAAACAGAGTTTAGAACAAGCTGGGAGAAGTATGGAATTTCTAACAACAAACGCGAGGAATGAAGGCTGCGGTATAACTTTTATTTTTGCGCATGGAGCTGGTGCTCCGATGGATTCAGAGTTTATGGAAACGGTTGCTGATTTGTTTGCTCAGCGTGGTGTTAAGGTGATTCGTTTTGAGTTTCCTTACATGCAGGAGCGCAGAGCAACGGGTAAAAAGCGTCCGCCGGATCGGGCTCCTAAACTCTTGGAATGTTTTCGCTCTGTCATTGCTCAGGCTGTAGAGGAAGGTGAGCAGCTATTTATTGGAGGGAAATCAATGGGCGGGCGCATGGCGACGATGCTAGCTTCTGAGATTGATTTGCCTTTGACGGGGTGTGTTTGTTTTGGGTATCCGTATCACGCGCCTGGAAAGCCAGAAAAAGTGCGTAATGAACACTTTGAAGATGCATCCTTTCCTATTTTGATTCTTCAGGGTGAACGTGATGCCTTTGGTACGAGAGAAGAGATTGCTGGCTATCAGGAATTTGACGGGGTTGAACATAAGTGGTTGGTTGATGGAAATCATGACCTTACACCACGTAAGGCTTCCGGTGTGACTCAGGAAGAAAACCTGAAGAATGCAGTGGAGATGGCGGTAGAGTGGATGAAGACACGTGCCTAATAAGGTTAGCTATATAACTAGCTGGGTTGGCTATATAAATAGTAGCGTGAAATGCAAGCTGGTGAATGCGTGAGCTTTAGGCATCTAAAAGCCAGCAAGCTGCCAAATTGAATGGCAGCTCACCGATGGCTGAAAGGGTTGGTTCACTAGGTTAGTTAAATTGATTCAGTAACTGACGCTGGTCATTAGCAAGTTCCATCAGAGACTCACTCATTTCCGAAGACTTCTCCATCGATTTTAGTGTGTCAGAGCTATGGGTCATTACTGTGTTGATCTTTTCCTGAATAATGCCGGTCTGTTGAGATTGTTGCTCTGTAAAGGCCGCGATCTCTTCTGACATCTGTTTGATTTCATCAACAGCAGTTCGAATGTCTTGAAGTGCTTCACCTGCTTCAGTGACTTGTTCGACACCTGTTTCGGTGGTTGTCTTACTGGACTGCATGATGTTGACGGCGTCTGAGGCTTCGGAAATTAGCTGCTCAATAATTTCGTGAATCTGGTTGGTGGATTCCTGCGTTTTCATGGCAAGAGAGCGAACTTCATCCGCAACTACGGCAAACCCCCGACCTTGCTCTCCGGCGCGAGCGGCTTCAATGGCTGCATTCAGTGCCAGTAGATTCGTTTGATCGGCAATGCCTTTAATAACATCCACAAATTTGCTGATTTGATCACAGCGTTGAGCTAGCTGATCAACGGTTTGTTCAGCCTTTTCTACTGAGTTAGATGATTCCTGAATGGTGTTGATGGTTTCCTGAATGATGTAGTTACCTTTATCACTCAGTTGATGGGCTTTTTGGGTAAGCTCTCGCGAGTTTTCCAGCTTTTGGAAAATAGCGTTAATGCCTTCGAGGATATCGGTTGTTTCACCAAGTACGTCGGAAAGCTCGGTTTGCTGTTTTTGAATCTGGGATTGTGTTTGCTGCGTTGAACTGTGACTTTCTTTCACTGCACTGGCTAATTTCGTTGAACTGAGGTTAATACGTTTAACAACAGTTTGAAGCCTGAAGTTCGCAGCTTTCAAGTGAAGGGCTAGCTCATTGGCTTTATGCGGGGCGCCTAAGTACATGTATTGTATGAAGTTGGAGTCTGCATTGTCCGATGCTTCCGGAACAGCCAGCTTTAATTGACGTTTATAAAGCTTTCCTGAAAGCACAGCACCAATAATTGCCAGAGGCGCGCTCAGAGCCCAACCAACAAACTCATGACCGATCAGTGCCACTGCGAATAACAAGAAACAAAGTCCATACTCGATTAATTCAGACAGTTCAGCGTAGAAAGGAACTGGTTTTTTGCCTTCGTTTAGGCGCCTGTAGACCGTTTCTGTGCGTTTGATTTGTTCATCAGACGCTTTTCGTCGAACAGATTCATAGCCTGTTATCTTACCTTTTTCTTTAATGGGGCTAACATAGGCGTCGACCCAGTAGTGATCCCCGGATTTTGCTCTGTTTTTTACAATACCCATCCAGGCTTTACCGGCTTTTAAATGCTGCCATAAATCGGCAAACACGGCTTGAGGAACATCCGGATGGCGTACAAGGTTATGCGCTTGCCCCAGGAGCTCTTCTCTTGAAAAGCCAGCAAGCTCAACAAAGTCTTCGTTTACATCAGTGATCACACCTTTTTCGGTGGTAACAGACACTATTTCATGCCTGTTTTCCACGGGTATGTTCTTATGGGTAACAGGTAAGTTTTTTTTCATAATCGAGTCTCGATAACAGCGTGGGCTATTTCAGATAGCCTCTATCAATAATAGGTTGTTGTAGCCGTAGTTGTAGTTGTGGACGTATTTTTTAGTCACAATTGAATGTGCCTGGGCTGTACTAATGGTATTTATCGGCTATTGAGTGAAAAACTTAAAGGTATGGTTTGGAAGGCAGGGGGTGATTGCCTTCCAGAAGTGGTGTTTATGCGTGTTCCAGAATCGTGATTTTTTCTGGTTCGGATAGCATAGGGTCAATTTTATACATCAATTCAGTGCGTTGGTTGGAGTTATTCCAGTTGTTCCAGTCTTGGATAGAGCGCCACTTGGACAGTGTTAATCTGCGAAGTGGATTGCTGGCATCTTTCATTGATTCACCGGCAAGAAATCCTGGGGCTTGAATGGCTGATTGCAGTATATTTCGAACCGATTCTTCATAAATATCTTCAAGACCGTCCATTATATTTCGTTCAATCAATACTCTAATCACTACGAGATCCTTATGTTTTGTTGCCTGTATAGATAAAGTTTAGCGCTTCCTAACTGGTTTGCTATCCAAGAAAATAGGCCGCTGCTTCGGTTTTAAATAAAACCCAGCAGATTTTCAAGGATTACAGTATCATACCGCCATTTTTAGTATTTAATGTAATTATTTTTGACTCAAAAGTTAGGTTTTGTTGTGACCTCTGCTATAGCAATAAATCTGGTGGCGCGTGAATTGCCGGATCGAACGAACTATCGAAAAACCTCTCCAAATGTTCGCACTGAACATTCAAATGCGCTATTGAGTTTTTCTACTCATTCGCAAGGTCGTTTTTCAGCAACTGGGAAAGGTGTTGGATTATCGACGGGGGATGTGATTTATGTGTCTTTAAAGGGCAGTAAAACACTGAGTCTTCCGTTAACTGTTGATCAAATGTCCTACTTGATTGAGCCTTCGGATCAGTGGCAGGCTGAGCTTTCTGGTGAGGAGTTTGGTTCGTTAAATATTCTCACCTGGCAAGTAAAGTGCGATGTGTGCCAAGAGTCATATCCTTTAGAGTTTGTTAGTCGAGAATATGATGATTCTGATGCCCAGGTCCAACATGCTGAATCTCGGTTGATTGCGTTGGGGTGGCGAAAGTCCGATTCAAAGCATATTTGTCCTGATTGCTCTGAACTATCCTAAGTTTATTGATTTAACCACAGTGCTGAATGCATTAATTTTAGTTATTAAGAAGGTTTTTCCAGATGTCTGAATCTATCATTCCTGATTTCCAGCATGAACTCGATGCCAAAGGTTTGATGTGTCCTGAACCTGTAATGATGTTGCACAAAAAAGTACGTGAGATGGCTTCCGGAGAGGTTTTGAAAGTTGAGGCTACTGATCCTTCGACCACGCGTGATATTCCTCAGTTCTGCAAAATGTTGGATCACACCTTGATTCAAGAAGAGGAAAGTGATGGAACCTATATCTATTTTATTAAGCGCCGTTAAATTACGACGCTAATTAATATCTATTGTGCAGGTGTGGTCGCTTCACTTTGATTTGAGTGAGACGATTTTTTGGTTTTCTTCAGTGTTAATAGTCCGGATACGAAAATCAGTAGACTGCCAATCACTGTTGCCCATCGCAGCGATTCATCCCAAAATACCCAGCCATAAACAGATGCATAGACCAACGAAGCGTAGGTGAATGGCGCTATGCGCCCTGGTAGCGCCAAAGTATAGGCTTTCGTCATCATCAATTGACCTGCGGTCCCCATGGTGCCCATCAAACATAATAAACCAAGTGCGTATAGGCTGGGGGTTTTCCAAGTCCAGAGCAGGGGCACAACTGAAATCAGGGTGCTGAGTAAGGCAAAGTAAAACACAATGCGTGCGCTTGGTTCTGTGCTGCCCATCCTTCTTATAGTGACTTTAGCCAAACTGGCTAGTGCAGCGCCAGCGAGGCCAATTAAGGCGATTAGCGTAAATTCTGAAGCGTCTGGGTCTAAGATTATTGCCACACCAACAAAGCCGACGATGATTGCTATTTTCGACCAGTTAGAGATTCGTTCGCCGAGCCAAATAAAGGCAATAATCGGAATAAATAACGGTGCAGATAGTTTTACTAACATGGCTTCCGCAAACGCTATGTGACCAATGCTGTAAAAGAAGCAATACATGGCGGATACACCGACAGTGGCCCGTAGCAGGTGATAACGGAAGCAGCTTGTTTTGAACAGATTGCTCCCCATCGTCATTAATAGTGGAAGAATGGCCATCAAACCGAAAAGGTTGCGGAAGAAAACGATCATTTCATTGGGTAAATCCAGGGCCAAAATTTTGATAAGTGCGCCCATAGAGGCTAATAAGAATTCTGCGGCGAGTAGAAGGAGAGATGCACGAACGGTGGCCGAGGCTAACATAGAGAGAACAACCGGAAAGAAAAACGCGATTCTATCATATTTCCGCAGTGTTGCTCAGCTTTCAAGGCGTGATGGCGGCGAATCTAGTCGAATAAAATAGTGTCAATGGAATAACCATGATCGATAGTGAGAATTACACCAGATCAATCAAAAGCGATACAACCGTAAGTGCGTTAGGATCTTGGTGTTTAATCCGTTTTGCGATGCCGTGTTGGAAGTAGTATCGAAATTCGGCATGTGTGTTGGCGGCCATTAGTTCATCATCTGAACCTATGATTGGTTGGATGTTAGGGTCATCCACTTTTGGAACCATTGCTTGTAAATCACCATCTTGAGTGAGTTGCCAGCTGATGACGGGTTTAAGGTAGAACCCTTTTTCATTGGTTTTTTTGAATGCGGCATGTGTGCCTAAGTGATCGGGTAATTGCTGGGGGGTAACTTCCAGTTTTGTAGTCTTCGACTTTTCATTATGAGAGGCGCGTGTTTCATAAAACTGGTGGGCCAGCTTCAACTCTTGTTGTTTATGCTTTGGTGGTTTGAAGAAAATCCGATCTTGGGATGCATCAAAATAGCCTTGCCAACTCCCTTCGAGTGAACGGTTGTTTTCTGTCGTGATGGTGTCTTCAAGCCAGGGGATAACCGCGTAGGCTTCACCGTTATCTAAGAGTGCCCAGAAAAGAATCTTAACGGAAAATAGATGCTCGGGGCTGAGGTCTGAGCTATACAAGGCTTCCATGCCATCCAGCTCTGAAGAAATTCGGACAATACGGCTACCCTGTTTAGGGAGTGACTTTTTCATCCCCCTGTAACTATCGAGATTAATGATGTTACTTTCCAGATCAGTCGTCATAAAATGAGAGTAGTCAGGCTGTATGGGAAAGCTTAGACGCAATAGCCCAAAGCTTCGAATTTATTAAGTGATTAACTAAGGTATCGGCAGTAGATTATGAAACATTATTACTTTGCGTACGGTTCGAATATGAACAGAGATCGAATGGCAGTTCGAGGTTTGTCGTTTTCAGATTCGGTCAAAGGAGTGATGAAAGGCTATCGCTTAGCGTTTAATAAAAAGGCTTGGGATCATCCTGCACGTGCCTATGCAAATATTGTATATGACCCGAATTCTCATGTTGAGGGTGTGTTGTATCGCCTTGAAGATGAGCATCAAATTCGGAAGATGGATCCCTTTGAAGGTGCGCCAAGGTTATACAGTCGAGAGATTTTCTCTATCGAAACCGTTCACGGATATATACCATCTTGGGTATATATCGCAAACAAAGCGACTCTTGTGGAAGGTCTGCGACCGGATCGCTGGTATTTGGATCACTTGTTAGCTGGTCGTGAGCATTTATCAGAAGATTACTATCACAAGCTTACAAAGGTGAAAACGAATCCTGGTGAGTAGCAGTATGTCGCCTGGTTTGTATATAAAACAAATACGCCGTTTGTAATAAACCATTAGCACTGAGCCCGGAAATCAGTGCAATCCAGAAGCCTTTTGCTCCCATTGGATCTGGCAGATAGATGATCGTTTCCAAATAGCTTCTGACATCAGATTCCAGTCCAAGAATGTAACCGACTGGAATGGCGATCACCCAGAAGGAAACAAGGGTGAGAATCATCGGAATGGTTGTAAGCTGATATCCCCTAAGTGCACCTGCAGCGGTCACTTGCACTGTATCTGATAATTGGAAAATGGCGGCGAGAATGAGTAGCGAGCTGGCCAGTAGCAACACCTCTTCATTATCGGTATACAGTTTTGGAATTGAATTGCTGTTGAGCATGATCAGTGACATCGATGCAATGCCAAACAGAAAAGCGATGGCAATGCCTGTCCTTGATACCATCTGAGCCATTTGAGGGCTGCCTCGCCCAAGGTGATACCCTGTTCTTACTGTAATTGCTTGGCTCATACCTAACGGAATCATAAACATCATGGAGGATACGTTCAGTGCAATCTGGTGTGACGCAACCTGGATTTTTCCCAGATGAGCGATGACTAATGGAATGTAGGTAAAGACCGATACTTCAGCGAAAATTGCCAGCCCGATAGGGATGCCAACTTTAGCCAATTGAGAGGCGATGGTTTTGAACTCTTTGGGCACTGTCCAGCTGAAATTATTTCGATGCTTGCAGTCGTTAGAGTCGTCTGTGTTAAAAATTTTGTGCGTAAGCTGTTTGTCTTTCTTTTGAATCTGGATAAGCCCGATCAGTGTTAGCCAGAAAATGATGCCACTGGCCATTCCGCAGCCCGCACCGCCCATTGCGGGTATGAGTACCGTTTGGTTGTCCAATGACAGACCGTGGATGAATAAATAATTCAACGGAATGTTAAGAAGAACCCCGATGCCGGTAACCAACAGAATGTGTTTCGTGTTACCGCTGCTTTCCGATAAGCTTTTGTGTACTTGTAATAGTGCTGCGGCAGGTAGTCCTAAAAGAATAAAGAGTAAGTAGTTACTTGCAAGATCAATGGTGCCGGGTGCCGTGTCCAAACGACTGATGGCATATAATGTAACAACGCTGGCGGCATAGAAAACAGACGTGACGAGCAATGCAAACCACCGACCACCACATACCCAATCCAATATGGCCGAGTAGTTTCTCTCACCAAACAACTTGGCCAGTTGTGGAGTGAGTGCCATGATCACGGCAGTCATGGTCAGAAACAACAGGTTCCATCCTGCCGCACCAATAGAAACTGCTGCGAGATCCTGAGCGGACACTTGCCCTGTCATGACGGTATCAATTACGGACATTGAGCAACTAAGACTGAGTGACAGAATAATAGGTAGTGCCAACTCGATGAGGCGCTTGGCTTCAACGAAAATGTCGTTAAATTTAGTCATGGATACAACTTGGGAGAGGTAATAAGGGAAACAATAAGACTTCGACAACGAGGATGGCTATAATACGCCGACCTTATTAGAAAGGACAGTGATTAAGAGTAGGTTTTTTGATGTCAGATGTGAGTGTTCTGGAGTCTCCACTAGACGCTGTAAATAGCGCTGAAGAAAGCATAGGTCATAAAGCGGAAGATATAATTTCGTTGTTTAATCAATGCTTTAAAGGAAGTGAACAGACTGAGTTAATAGGTTTTAATCCAGAGCCTGAATACGTTCCTATGCACATGAGGCAAACCAATTTACATGCTATCTTTTTTACTAAGGATTATTTTGCCAGTGCGCTACATGAAATCAGTCACTGGTGTATTGCTGGAAAAGAAAGACGCCAGCAGTTTGATTATGGTTACTGGTATTGCCCTGATGGCCGCACGCCTGAGCAACAGACATTATTTGAACAGGTGGAAGTGAAACCGCAGGCATTGGAGTGGATTTTAGCTGAAGCAGCAGCATTTCCATTTCGATTAAGCTTTGATAACCTCAACGGCAGCCCGGTGGATGCCAAAGGCTTTGCTGATCGAGTTCATCAGCAGGCCCATAGTTATATAGAAAACGGTATCGGTGAACGACCCATGAAGTTGATTAACACCTTATTGCATGAATATAGAGGTGTTGCTTCGCTGGAGTCTCATTGGTTTAGTCGCTCCAAGTTAGGGTATTTGGAGTAAGTTTGCTGACATAGTTCGTTTAGAAAGAATAAAGCGGGCAGGGTTGGCATCAACATAAGTAGGTGAAGTTGTGCTTAAAGCACTGAAAGCGTGGACAAAACGTTCTGAAGATAAAGCTTCAGGCAAAGATAAATCTTCTTCAAAGAATCAATCTCAGCAGCAAAAAACGAAGAAAACTGGTCAGCAAGAGTCTGGTGGTTCGAGAAAGCCGAGAGGGAATAACTCAAAATCTGGCAACAAGCCACATGGTCAGGCAAACGCCAAATCAAATAAGCGCAGCCATAATAAGGCCAAGCCGAGAGATCAGCACGAACAGAAACATGCTCGTACCTCCAATAAGAGTGATTGGTCGATAGATCAATTTGTTGTCCCGGTAGAAGAGGGCAAGGTTCGTTTTCATGACTTTGAATTGCATTCAGATCTGATGCGAGGCATTTGCGAATCAGGGTTCAATTACTGTACGCCAATTCAGGCGTCTGCAATTCCTATTGCATTGCAGCACAAAGACATTACCGGCAAGGCTCAGACCGGTACCGGTAAGACAGCTGCATTTTTGATCTCAGTTATTCAAAACCTGTTGAACAATCCTTATCAGGGTGAACGCTTTGCGAGTGAACCTCGTGTGTTGGCGTTGGCTCCAACTCGCGAACTTGCTCTTCAGATTGAGAAGGATGCACGTGAACTAACCCGCTATACCGATTTAACGGTGGCTTGTGTGGTTGGTGGAATGGATTACGACAAACAGCGCCAGGTGCTTCGTAATTCAGTTGTCGATATTCTGATTGGGACACCAGGTCGTTTGATCGACTTCATGTTCAAAGAAGATGTGTATCTGGATCAGGTTGAAATATTAATTCTGGATGAAGCGGATCGTATGTTGGATATGGGCTTTATTCCGGATGTCCGGAAAATTGTTCGACAGACACCTCATAAAGAAGATCGTCAGACTCTGTTGTTCAGTGCAACTTATAACGACGACATCATTCGTCTGACAGAACAGTGGACGATGGACCCGGTTCGTATTGAGATTGAACCTGAGCAGGTGACTTCGGATAGAGTAGATCAACGTGTTTACTTACTTGAAGCCTCTCAACGATATGGTCAGTTGAAAAAGATCATTGATGGCGATGATGTAGGGCTTGTGATCGTCTTCCTGAATCGTAGAGATCAAACACGTCGTCTCTATGAGAAGTTGAAAGCCGATAATGTAAAAGTGGCGATTTTGTCTGGTGATGTGCCTCAGAACAAACGTCTTAAAACACTGGAAAACTTTAAGAAAGGCAGTATTAAAGTGCTGGTGGCTACTGACGTTGCTGGTCGAGGTATTCATGTGGATGACATCACGCACGTTGTTAACTACACCTTGCCGGAAGATCCTGAAGATTATGTACACCGTATCGGTCGTACAGGACGTGCCGGGCGCACTGGTCATGCAATCAGTTTTGCCAGTGAAGATGATGCGTTTGTAATTCCTGAGATTGAAGCCTATGTGGGCGATAAATTGAAAATGGAATACATCGAGAATTAATAAACTGAAAATTAAGAAAGGGCGGTTGCGCCCTTTTTTATTGGCTGGTGGCTCTTGAGAAATGAGTGGCTCTCAAGAAGTAGGTTGCGCTCAAGAGGTAGGTTGTACTTAAGAATTTAACTGTACTCGAGAATCCAGTCCAATTGTGTCGGCTCATCACTACGCTCTTTTATGATAAAGCCGTTTTTTTGATTGCGTTTTACGAGTTGATCCAGTTTTTTTACGGCATCGGAATGGCTGGCGACAGGAATATTTTTTACTTTTCCGTTGCTGCTGCCGATGATGCCTGTAGATTGAGTGAATACCCAACCACCAAACAAATCCTGATGGATATGCGCGATAAAATACGAATTGTCTTTATGCCATCGTATCAGCATGGTGGTTTATAATTCCGGATTTACTATAAGGTTATAGGTACTTGGCTCGATTATATCTGAGCAATTTAATTGGCGCGACTACCGATGGTTTGTTGCTGATGAAAAGTGCCTGATATGACCTTGTGAATATAGTTGGAAACATTTTAGTATTGCTTCTTGGCAAGAGTGGCCGGTTTTGCTGAATTCCACTCCTATTTATTAAGGGAATTGCGATTTTTACTTATGAAAATTGTAGCTGATGAAAACATGCCGTTAGTTGAAAGTCTGTTTCAGGAACTTGGTGAAGTTGTTCGCCTTCCTGGGCGATCGATGACAGCGGATGATGTTAAGGATGCAGATATTTTACTGGTTCGATCTGTCACGAAAGTGAATGAGGCGTTGTTGTCAGGGTCGAAAGTAAAGTTTGTTGGAACGGCGACCATAGGAACTGATCATGTTGATCTTGATTGGCTTGCCGCTCAGGGGATTGGTTTTGCGAATGCGCCAGGTTGCAACGCTCACTCTGTAGTGGATTACGTTATCAGTGCATTGATTTGTTTGTGTCAGGATGAAAACAAAGACATAACTGATCTCACTGTTGGTGTTGTTGGGGCTGGTAACGTAGGCAGTCGTTTAGTGCATCGGCTCAGAAAGTTGGGTGTTGAAGTCAAAGCGTATGATCCGTTCCTTGAGGATGACAGCTTACCTTTAACCAGTTTTGAAGAGGTGATTGGATGCGACGTGGTGTCACTGCATGTTCCTCTTACCGAAGATACAGACTATCCGACTTATCATCTCATCGATGAAGATGTGCTTCGTAGGATGAATCGAGATGCGATTCTGATTAATAGTGCGCGTGGTCCTGTGGTTGATAATGCGGCATTAAAGCAACATTTGATTTTATGCACTGAATTTAAAGCAGTTCTTGATGTTTGGGAAACTGAACCTGAAGTGGAACGAGAACTGTTGGATTTGGTTGATCTTGGGACAGCACATATTGCTGGTTATAGTTTGGATGGTAAATATAAAGGAACCTTCCAGATTTATTCACAAATCTGCCATTTCTTGGGATTACCCAACCGTAAGCAATTATCTCAAATGCTGCCAGAACCGGATCTGGTTCAAGTGGGGTTTGCGAAAGGCTCTGTATTTGAAGAGGTGTTTCCTCGTTTGGTACAGGTGGCTTATGACATACGCCGGGATGACAGGGCCCTAAGACGAGCGGTTCTGAGATCTGCCAACATTTCTGAGGCCTTTGATCTGCTTCGTAAGAATTATCCGACCCGAAGAGAGTTTTCCTCATTAAGCGTGAAGATGCGTAGAAATGATTCGGCAAACTCACCCAAATTTGAAGCGGCGGGCTTTAAAGTAAAAGTTAAAAACTGATGAATCAATTAAAGATCGGCCTGCTGATTAACCCATTGGCAGGCTTGGGTGGTAGCGTTGGCCTGAAGGGCAGTGATGGTGTGGCTGATCAGGCCATCTCAATGGGAGCTGTTCCGAAAGCTCAGGAACGTGTTGCTGTGGCGTTGGAAATGTTATTGAAACACAACGCCTTTCTTTCCTTTGTTACTGCGCCTGGACTTATGGGGGAGTCATTACTTTCCTCAATGGGCTTTCAATCAGTTTCTGTTATAGCCCTTGAAGATAAAGACTACTCACACATTGGTGCTACCGATGCATCAGATACCTCTCTTTCTGTTCGACAGTTCCTTGATCACAGTGTCGATTTGATTTTGTTTGCGGGTGGGGATGGTACTGCACGGGATATCTGTTCGGTGGTTGGAGAGAGTATTCCTGTGCTTGGTATTCCAGCCGGAGTGAAAATTCACTCAGCGGTGTATGCTGTTAATCCACAATCTGCCGGTGCTCTGTTACTTCAGATGATTGAAGGCGAGTTGATCGGCGTGCGTTCCGCTGATGTTCGTGATATTGATGAAGAGGCATTCAGAGACGGGCGAGTACAAGCCAGATTGTATGGTGAAATGCTTGTTCCAGAAGAAGGTCGATTTGTTCAAATGATGAAGTGTGGTGGCATTGAAAAGGAAGAGTGGGTTATCACCGATATTGCTGCTGAAATTGTTGAAACAATGGAAGATGATGTCTTGTACATCATAGGCTCAGGCGCAACCACCAAGGCAATTCTAGATGAATTGGGACTGGAAGGCACTTTGTTGGGCGTGGATTTGGTGAGGAATCGTGAGCTGGTTGCGAACGATGTTTCTGAAGCTCAATTAGTTGAATACATTGATCAGGCTGATCAGGCAAAGTTGGTTATATCTGTAATTGGTGGCCAGGGGCATGTGTTTGGTCGGGGGAATCAGCAATTGAGTCCTCAGGTTATTCGTAAGTTAGGAAAAGACCATATTCAGATTATTGCTACCAAGACAAAAATCAAATCTTTGGAAGGTCGACCTATGCTGACTGATACCGGTGATATGGCGCTTGACCGCGAATTGTGTGGTTGGTATCGCATCACAACCGGATATCAGGATGAAATTGTATATCCGGTTTCTGATGGTGTGACGTCTTATTCTGTCTGTCCCTAGTGAGCTCTACCTCTTCTCGGTTTTCTAGAAACGACTCGTTGTAGAGTCGTTCAATCATCGCTATCAAATTCTGCTTGTTCTTAGGCGTTCAATGATTCCCGTTCTGACATTAATCATTTCCTGATAGGCGCTGATGATTCGACAGTAAGCATCGTAGGCTTCTCCCATGCCTTCATCATGACTGCTTGGTAAATTGCGGATTGCATTCATGGCTTTGGTGAAATGTTTGATTTCAACCTCAAGCGCGCTGATGATCCGTGCTCTTTGTTCATCATCTTGAGAAGAACAATCTTGTATGAATTGTAGTTGTACAGACATGGCTTTCCCCTAGGCTCCTTTTCTCATCTCAATATAGATTTTAAAAAGCGAAAGGAACTAACGAGCAACGTGTTATTTGTTGTAAGTGGAAAGCTCATTCATTAGTGTGAATTTGGTTGTTTCTTATACAAAAAAGCCCCGAAACTTCGGGGCTTATTCTTACGCACAAATAGGAACAGTGCTTAGTATCTTTCACGAAGTGCTTTAATTCGCTCTTCTAGAGGAGGGTGGCTAGCGAACATCGCTTGTAAGCCACTTCTCATGCCTTGGTTGATGCCAAAGGCGACTAAACTGTCAGGCATTTGGTTTGGTACTTCAGTTTCTGCGCGTAAGTGCTCTAGTGCCGCTACCATGCCTGCCGGGCTGGCGAGTTTAGCACCTGCTTCATCGGCACGGTATTCTCTGCGACGAGAGAACCACATAACAATGATTTGAGCCAGGAAGGCTAAAATGATTTCTGCAACAAAGGTTGCGATAAAGAAACCTAGCCCGTGACCTTCTTCATTTTTCAAAATTACGCGATCAACGGTATGACCAATGACGCGGGCAAAGAACATCACGAAGGTATTCACTACGCCTTGAATCAGTGCCAACGTAACCATGTCGCCATTGGCAACGTGACCGATTTCGTGACCAAGAATGGCTTTGACTTCTTCTTTGCTGTATCGCTGCAGTAGACCTGCACTAACGGCAACAAGCGCGTTGTTTTTATTCCAGCCTGTAGCAAATGCGTTTGCCTGTTGGGCAGGGAAAACGCCAACTTCTGGCATACCGATACCGGCTTTCTCAGAAAGCTCTTTTACTGTCTCAAGTAACCAGTGCTCGTCTGCATTTCTTGCTTGTGAAATGATTTGTGTGCCGGTTGTCTTTTTAGCCATCCATTTTGAAATAAACAGAGAGACCAATGCGCCACTAAACCCAAAGACTGCACAGAAAATTAGTAGGCTTTGAAGGTTTAGGCCGCCTCTGGCATCCAGATAGGAACCGACACCCAATAGATTCAAAGTAATACTTGCCACAATGATTACGGCAAGGTTGGTTAGTAAGAATAAACCGATTCTAAGCATTATTTCTCCTCAAAACGCTTCTGGTATTCATTACGGGAAATCTTATCTAGTACTATCAGTATGGGCGATAAATTAAGTTTCAAGATTTCCAGAGATTATTATGATGAAATATGACACTTAATACGTCATAAAGTTTGAGTATCTGTGTGTTTGTTTGCTGACTACGGTCTCTAGGGATCTATATCTCAGTGCTTGAAGCTAAGTTGCTCAGCAGGCGTTGGGCAAGTTGATTGACTTCGTTAGACGTGCCTTTAGTGATGGCTTCATGCAGTTGTGCGGCTAATGTAGCAAAGCGTGGAAAATCACCACTCTCGTTTGCGTAGGGTTTACCGCATAGATGGGTAAAGCTGGTGTGAGTCAATGTTGCCAGTTCAATGGCTTCTTGGCCGATGCTTCCTGCATGTCTGATGTATCCTTCTTCCGTTAGCCAGACAATGGCTGCGAAGCAGGACTGAAAGCGATCGCTGTACAGTCCTATTTCATCGGTTTCTTCATATCCGCAGAGATCGCCAACATAGACAGATACTTTTCGAGGAAAACTGCGATAAAGCCTTAAGAGCACAATAGCGCAATCTCGATAAAAGTCCTCAATGTGTAATTCGTCCATGCTTTCTCTCTACTGCTCAAACCGTATTATTTGTTGAATTTGTATTATTGACTGTAGCGGCTAAAGAATCGCTCAAGTCTGGTGGTTGCCTGCATTAAGTCTTCCTTATGAGGAAGAAATACAATTCGGAAGTGATCCGGGTGAGGCCAGTTGAATGCTGTGCCTTGTACTATCAGAATCTTTTCTTGTCGAAGTAAATCTAATGCAAACTGTTCATCGTCCTGAATGTTGAAGCGTTTATCCATCTTTGCGAAGAGGTACAAAGCACCTTCAGGTTTGGTACAGCTAATCCCAGGGATTTGATTCAGTGCTTCATAGCAAAGATCTCTTTGCTCTAATAAGCGACCGCCCGGAAGAATCAATTCATTAATGCTTTGATAACCACCCAGGGCAGTTTGAATGCCAAACATACTTGGGACATTCGCACATAGCCGCATCGAAGATAGGATCTCAAGACCTTCAATGTAATCTTTTGCATGATGCTTTGGTCCGGAAATGACCATCCAGCCAGAACGGAACCCAGCAGCCCGGTAAGCCTTGGATAAACCATTGAAAGAGATGGTGAGAACATCTTCCGACAGTGACGCTAAAGGCGTATGAGTTGCGCCATCATAAAGAATTCGGTCATAGATCTCGTCAGCAAAAACGATCAGGTTATGTTGGCGCGCTAATTCAAGAATCTCTAAAAGAACACTATCAGGGTAAACTGCACCGGTTGGATTGTTTGGATTGATGACAACAATACCACGGGTACGATCAGTAATTTTTCGCTTGATGTCTTCAATATCAGGCATCCAGTTACTTTGTTCGTCACAAATGTAATGCACGGCTGTACCGCCAGCGAGACTGGTTGCGGCAGTCCATAATGGGTAATCCGGGGCAGGGATTAGTAATTCGTCACCATTATTAAGTAGGGCTTGAGTGGATACGGTAATGAGTTCACTGACACCGTTGCCGATGTAAATGTCATCAATTTCCACACCTTTGACATTGCGATTCTGACAATCGTGCATGATGGCCTTTCTGGCTGCGAATAAGCCTTTAGAATCACAGTACCCCTGTGCGTTCGACAGGTTTCGAATCATGTCCTGGATAATTTCGTCTGGCGCATCAAAACCAAATGGGGCAGGATTTCCGATATTTAGTTTTAGGACTTTATGACCTTCATCTTCAAGACGACGTGCTTCACGTAGTACTGGACCACGGATGTCATAACAAACATTTAAAAGCTTATTTGATTTATTGATCGTGTGCATAGACAGTGACTCGGAAATACCCTTAACTTAGTGAGAGTTTGCAATGATACCTGTGCGTCATGAAAGCTGTAAATGTACACTTATTAAAAAATAAAGGAGGACAGTATGAAAATTGAGAAGACGGAAGCTCAGTGGCGAGAGTTATTGTCCGAGCAGGAGTTTCATGTTTGTAGGGAAAAGGGGACAGAACGGGCTTTTACCGGTGAATATTACAATGAGAAGCGTTCTGGTCTTTATTATTGTGTCTGCTGTAACAAGCCTCTGTTCAGTTCAATGGCGAAGTATGATTCAGGGTCTGGTTGGCCGAGTTACTTTCAAGCGGTTGACAGTGCAGCTGTAGAGGAACATCGAGATACAACTCACGGTATGGAACGTGTAGAAATTACGTGCAGTGATTGTGGGTCTCACCTTGGTCATGTGTTTACTGATGGGCCTTTACCTACGGGGCTTAGGTATTGTGTGAACAGTGTTTCTCTTCACTTTGAGCCTGACTTAAAGGATGGTGAGTAAGTTCGCTTGGTGATAAAAGGCCTCATTAGTATATCTGAGGCTTTCTAGTGGATTGTATGATTGGTTGTAAATTGGTCAAAATAAATATATTGTGCACAATATTATTTGGCAATATCTAATTTGGAGCAGATTATGAGTGTTTATCAATTTACGGCTAATACGTTAACGGGTGAAGAAGTCAGTTTGGAGAAATACCAAGGGAAGGTTCTTCTGATTGTTAATACGGCTTCCAAGTGCGGCTTAACGCCTCAGTATGAAGGGTTGGAGGCTTTGTATAAGGAAATGGAGGGGAAAGGTGTTGAGATCCTTGGTTTTCCGTGTAATCAGTTTGGGAATCAAGAACCGGGTAGCAGCGAAGAGATTGCTTCTTTCTGTTTGAAAAACTACGGCGTTTCTTTTCCAATGTTTGAAAAAGTAGATGTAAACGGTTCCGATGCACATCCTTTATATAAATATTTAAAGAGCAATGCGAAAGGTTTGTTGGGTAGTGAAACTATCAAGTGGAATTTTACCAAGTTCCTGATTAACAAAGACGGTGAGGTCGTATCCCGCTATGCGCCGACAACGCCGCCAGAAAAAATTAAGGCAGATATTGAGAAAATGCTTTAATTCAGTGAGCAGATATAGATTGATGAGGGTGTGATGTGAGTTATCCTGAGCAGTTAAAATTGGATAATCAATTGTGTTTTTTGTTGTACAGTGCATCGCGCTCTATGACGCGTCGATATCGTCCTTTATTGGATGAGCTTGAGCTGACATACCCTCAGTACCTTGTGATGATGGTGCTGTGGGAGAATCAGGGAAAGACTAGTTCAATCGGTGATATCGGTGAGTTGCTCATGTTGGACACAGGAACACTGACTCCGTTATTGAAGAGACTTGAGCAAAACGGGTTGTTGAATCGTCAGCGCGGTAAGGACGATGAACGAAGGGTTGATGTTCTGCTGACAGAGAAGGGGGCTGCTCTGCGTGCGAAGGCGGAGCAGGTCCCATTGAAACTTCAGTGCGATTTGAATGTGTCAGAAGAGGATCTTCAATTAAGAGATCAGCTAATGACACTGCTCAAAGAGTTGAATCTGAAGTTATTGGGGTAGTTGGTTAGACTGATGCTGACTGCTCCGGATCAAGTAGCCATTGGTCGAGCTTCCTAATCAAATCTTCTTTTCTATATGGTTTGGTTAAGAAATCATTCATTCCGCAATCAAAGCATCTCTGCTTGTCCTCATTCATGATGTTAGCCGTCACGGCAATAATCGGGATGTTCTTCCCTTGAGGGAGGTCTCGAATGGCCTGTGTTGCTTCATAGCCGTCCATAACGGGCATGTGGCAGTCCATTAATATGAGGTCAAAGCTGTTTTCTTTTTTCAGTAGATCAACTGCAATTTGTCCATTGTCGGCGATGTGGATTTCTGTAAAGCCAAGTTTTTTCAGCAGACCAGTGGCAACCTTCTGGTTTACTTCATTGTCTTCTACGATAAGGATACGTTCTTTATTGTAGCTATGTGTAGGTGCATCTGCGTTTGAGCTGGCTTCTTGTTTGTTCGCTTTAATGTTGAGAGCTTTCTTGAGCGCATCTTTTAGCAGGCTATGGAAGATCGGTCTTTGGAGTTGTAAATAACGACTTTCTGGAGAGACCTCATCGACGATAATTATGGTTTTGTTTTCCGGCAGCGATTGATGAGACTCGTTCTTCTCGGAAAAGGCCAGATAGATTTGGTTTTCCGCTATGTCTACAGCATCTGACGAATCTGCAAATTTCAAATTTCCGCCCCAGAATTTTAACTGATCTATCAGATCCTGATTTTCAATAGGGTGATTGTTTTGAGTATTTATCAGATATAAATCGGGTTGGTTGACTAGAAATTGCTGCTCAATCCAGGCTTCGCAAGGAAGGTGGAAACTCAGTGTAAAGCAGCTACCAACGCCTTTTTCAGACTCAATGGTAATGTCACCGTGCATACACTCGGTTAGTTGCTTAACCAGAGTGAGACCAAGCCCTGTACCGCCATATTTTCGTGTGGTGTGAGAGGTTGCCTGGGTGAACGGGGTGAATATAACGTCTTGCTCCTCCGGGGTCATGCCTATGCCCGTATCTATGATTTTTAGTCGGATGTTATGAGAAGTAGTCGCGTGCCCATGAGCTGTCGAACCAGAGGTCGGGAGGTACTCTGCAATAATTGCAACATGTCCTTTGTTGGTAAACTTTAAGGCGTTGCTTATTAAATTACTGATGATTTGGCGTATCCGGGTAGGGTCACCGGTAACTTTTCCAGGAAAATCAGGCTGAATTGAAAGATACATGTCGATCTTTTCAGCTTGAGGGGAATTTTTAAAGAGCGTTACCGTCTGTTCAAGCATTTCTCTTAAATCGAACTGCATTGCTTCAAGGTTAATCTTCCCTGACTCAACTTTGGCGATATCTAAAATGTCGTTCAGAATTTGTTGGAGTGTATCACCGGATGCACTGGCCAGCTTGAGTTGGTCTCTGGTGGCGTCATCGATACCTGTTTTTGATTCCAGCGCAAGGTTGATCATTCCGAGTACACCGCTTAATGGTGTTCGAATCTCGTGACTCATATTCGCAAGGAAGATCGCTCGAGCTTGGCTGCTTCGCTCGGCATCTTTTCGTGCAACTTCCAGCATTTGGTTAGCGCTGGTAAGTTCATCGTTTGCTTCTGTCAGTTCTTTTGTTCTTAACTCAACAGCTTGTTCCAGGCGTTCCGTATAACGCTGTCGATCTTTTTCTGCCTGCTTTAGTTCGTGGAAGCTTCGTTCAATTTCACTTAATTGTTTATTGGTTGTTTCAATTAATAACCCGATTTCGTCTTGTTGATGTTGTTTGAGCTGATCTATACGAAGTTTGGTTGGGTCTTCACTGGCATGAATGTTTGATAGTTGTGATGTGATGGAGCTTAGGGGTTTAGTAAGCATGAAATAAAACATGACCAGTAGTGAAAAGGCCAGAATACAGGCTTGAACTAACACGGTTCCCAGAAGCGTTAAGCTGTCATTAATAAACCGTTCACCGGTGGGCTCCATATTAATAGTGAGATGGAGATTACCCAGTTCTTCTGTTGGATCGTGTGCAACGGAAAGTTTGAATGAATATTCCGGAGATTTATTAAAGAGAAGGCCGATGAGTTGGCTGTATTTACTTTCCGGCGTTTCACGATAGGACGAGGCAAGAATGTCGCCGGAAGGCTCTATAATTGCAGCCTGTTTAACGAGCGGAAGTTGTGCTAGTCCCTTTACCAGTTCTTTCGCCAGTTCTATATCAATGTTGTATGCAATTCGAGAAGCAGGAGAAATGGTAATACTTGCTAACGATTGAATTTGCTCTTCAACCTTTGATTGAATGCGATAATAGTTGGCAGTTATAACAAACAGGCTAAATATGATGCCTAGTAAGAATGCTACACAAAGAGTATTTCTTGCCTGTCGATAAGAAAGGCGTTGTCTCGTAGGTATTCTCATTTGAGCGATATGGTTCAGCTACATATATATGTAGTAAGCAGCTGAACAAGTCCTTGTAAACATTGTTTTATAATAGTTTAGATTCCTAAGCTTGAAAGCGTACCACTAAATACTTGGGTTAGTCATAAACTTGTTTCATTTTTGTTTGTTCGTCTTCTGCTGCGAGCTTATCCATGCCTTTCTCTAATTGAGAAGGCTGATCAGTGGCTTTAGCGTGATTTCGTTTCGCCATAGCTTCTTCATCCGCTTTCCGCTTAAGTGCGTCGATCTTCTTACGAACGTATTCGATACGGTTACCATTCTTATTGGCAAACTTCTCTAGTTCGGTAACTTCTTGGTAATACTGATGTATTGCACTTCGAATCTTATTTGAAGATTCCTGCTCTTCGGCTTTTGCGCGATAAAACTCAAACGCTGCTTGGGTATAAAGATATTTAACCAGCATGTGATAGCTCTTGGCTTTATCTCTGCTAATTCTTCCGCCACGAGCCAGGCTTAATAAATGCTGGTTAAGTACTTCCAATAGATTGCGTACACGTCTGACTTGTTCTGAGGTTTTAACGGGAAATTCTTTAGGCTCGACCGATGTATTTACTTGAGCGAGTTGTGTCTGGGCTTCCCCCAGCATTTGTTTTGCAAAATTCTTTTGTGTTTTATCGCCAATGGAAAATAGGTGGTTTGCCTTATACATCATGCTTTCTATAAGTAGGCGTTTTAATCCTTTATGCAGGTAGTGGGGAGGAAGGTCTCGTAGTAGTGATTCCAGCATGTTTATTTGGTCGTGCAAGTTTTGAGAGATGCGAGAACGCTCAATACGGTTCTTCTCCATCTGCTGGTTAATATAGGCAATCCCGATCAAGATAATAATGATGCCTAATACTATGAGTCCTGTCGTAAGTCCTGATGACATATTGGTTTAATCCTACGTACCGTTGCTATGTATATGCAAATAGCTGATATACCTATTTTAATATTAGTCTTGTTATCGACTAAAATCACTATAACTCAAGGCCTTAGCCTCAGTTTTATAAAAATGTAAAAAAAGTAATATAAAGAGTTGACACTCTACCGATGTGTTATTAAGATACGCGCACTTTCTGACGAGGTCAGTAGGAAGTACGGAGTCCCATTCGTCTAGTGGCCTAGGACACCGCCCTTTCACGGCGGTAACAGGGGTTCGAACCCCCTATGGGACGCCAATGCGGGAATAGCTCAGTTGGTAGAGCACAACCTTGCCAAGGTTGGGGTCGCGAGTTCGAGTCTCGTTTCCCGCTCCAATTATGCATTAGCATAACTTCTTACATCGTTAGTTAAAGTTTTAGTGTCCCATTCGTCTAGTGGCCTAGGACACCGCCCTTTCACGGCGGTAACAGGGGTTCGAACCCCCTATGGGACGCCAATGCGGGAATAGCTCAGTTGGTAGAGCACAACCTTGCCAAGGTTGGGGTCGCGAGTTCGAGTCTCGTTTCCCGCTCCAGAATTTTAAAAACCAGTCTACATGACTGGTTTTTTTATGCCTGTATAAAAGTGGTTTGATTTTCTTAAGAATTGAGTCGCTTTGTCTGATGTTACGCTATTCTTATAAATCTCTGATTCCCAAAGGGATCAATCAGTTTATTTATTATGCTTTCTGTTCTAAAGTTATTCGAAAATTATAACTGATAACGGACTACCTTTTGGCTTTCTCATTTTCTCAGATTCGCTTGTCTACCAAATTGATTTCGTTTGGTGTTGTATTGACGGTCTTTGTTGTCGCGTTGACAACATGGTTGGCGATCACTGCCTCAGAGCGGGCGCTTCGTGAATCGATTGAGAGAAATATTGTAAATGTGGCTGTAAATACTGCCGGCGCCATTGATGAGTTTATGATGGAGCGGGTGGTGGAGCTGAAAATTCTTGCTCAGTCTCAGGTTTTTCAATATCAGGATGATCAACAGGTGCAATCCTATATGTTGCCTGTATTGATCGAGAATCCCCATCTAAAACAACTCATTCTTTTTAAAAAAGACGGTAAAACCATCAGTGTTACTGAAAGCAGTCAGTTAATTGATTGGATTAAAAATCGAGATGATGACAGCCGTCGTTTGTTAATGCAGGCGTTCTCTGCGCGTCAGGGCGATGTTTTCTTTCGAGATGCTCATATTCGTGGAAATCAGCTGATCGCGTTTATTTTTACTCCCATTGTTGATAACGGCTTAAATGTCATGGGCGTGTTAGCGTCGGTCGTTAATCTCGATTATGTTAAAAATAAAGTCTCTGAGATGGATCGACGAACAATCGGCAATAAACATGCATATCTGGTGAATGCCCGAGGCGATGTTCTTTTTTCTCTTGATCCTTCCAGTCAAACATTTAATCCAATGCCTGACTCAAAGTCGTTTCCAAACCTGCTAGAGCTATTAAAGGATGAAGAAGAGGGCAGTATTAATTACCAAGACTCTTCCGGCGAAATGGTTTTGGCCGGTTTTGCTAATTTAAGCGAATACGGGATTAATCATGAAGGCGATTGGTCGCTGGTTGATGTAACTCCGGAATCGATCGTTATGAAGCCGATTTTTGATCTTCGTAGTGATATGTTCTGGATGTGTATCATGGTGTTGTCGGCGGGTGCTGTGGTTTCTCTGTTCTTTGCCCGTAGTCTGGTCCGGCCGATTTTTAAACTGTCTAAATCTGTAAAAGAGTTATCTTCAGGGAATCGGTCAGTTCGGGTAGAAATTGAGACCGGCGATGAGGTGGGGGATTTAGCTGCAGCCTTTAATACCATGAGTGCTCAGATTGAGTCCCAATATGATTCGTTAGAAACGAAAAATATGGAACTTGAACAGGCACGTGAACGAGCTCAGGAGGCAAGTCGCCACAAGAGTGAGTTCTTGGCTAATATGAGTCACGAAATTCGAACGCCAATGAATGCCATTATTGGTTTTTCCAATTTAATGCTGGATACAGAGCTTAATAATAAGCAGCAAGATTTCATTCGAAAGATTCGCGGTTCCTCTCAATCTCTTTTGGGAATCATTAATGACATTCTTGATTTCTCTAAGATTGAAGCAGGGAAAATGGATCTGGAGGCCATCGAGTTTGATTTATTGGCTGAACTAGAAGCTGTCATCACAATGTTTGGTGATTCTGCTCGAAAAAATAATATCGAATTAATTCATCTCCAGGACTTTGATGTTCCCCGTATGGTGAAAGGCGATCCACTTAGGGTTCGCCAAATCTTAATTAACCTTGTCAGTAACGCGGTGAAATTTACTGATGCCGGTCATGTGGTTGTTCGTGTCAGATTATTGGCTGAGGAGGCGGATGCGGTAGCTATTCAGTTTTGCGTCGAAGATACCGGTATTGGTATTGCTCAAGATAAACAAGAAATGTTGTTTAGTGAGTTTCAGCAAGCGGATGGTTCAACCAGTCGTCAGTTTGGCGGAACCGGTCTTGGCCTCGCGATTTGTAAGAAATTAGTAAAAATGATGGGTGGTGCCATCGAAGTCGAAAGTGAAGACGGTGTGGGGAGCACGTTTAGATTTGTGTTGAGACTACAGCGTGCGGATGATGATTTTGCCTACCCTTCGTTGCATGATGATTTAAAAGGAATTCAGGTATTGGTGGTGGATGACCATCACGAGTCACGCCAATTCTTTGAGCATGTCTTTGAAAACCTTTCTTGCAAAGTCAAAACGGTCTCTACTTCATTAGATGCGTTGGCTTCTTTACGAGATTTAAGATTCAGTGCGAGTCTTGATCTTTTGATTGTTGATTTCGATATGCCGGTTATGTCGGGTGAAGCGTTAGTGTCGGAGATTCGGACCATGCCATATCTGGATCAGCTTCCGATTATCATGAGTTTAAGTAGTTTGGATGAAGATACGTCTAGGTGTTCTTCAGAGTTCGATGTTCAGAACTTCCTGGAAAAACCGTTAACAATTTGTGGTTTGGTTGAAGAGGTTGAGCGATCCTTTGGTAAGTTTGTATCCAAAGATGACAGTTCAGAAGGAAAAGACAATACGTTGTTTTGGCCTAATGCTAAGGTGTTGCTGGTTGAAGATAATCTAATGAATCAGGAGCTTGCTCGCATGATGCTATCCGATTTGGTGGCTCATGTTGAAGTGGCAGGGAATGGCAAAGAAGCCTTGATGGCTTTACAGCGTATCGACTTTGATTTGGTATTAATGGATGTACAGATGCCAATTATGGACGGTTTCCAGGCAACCCGAATGATTCGAAAACAGAGCCAATGGCAAGACTTACCAATCATTGCGATGACGGCAAATGCAATGAAAGGGGATCGTGAAGCCTGTTTGGATGCTGGCATGAGTGATTATTTATCCAAGCCTGTAGATATTGGTGATTTGAAAGACAAGCTGATCACTTGGTTGCCAATCGATGCAGGTTCGATGGCGATGGAGGTGTTGCAGGCTGATATAGATATTGATTCGCCGGATAGCGTTGAAGAGGCATGGATAGATATTGATGCAGCCCTTAAACGTGTAGGAGGAAATGAGAACCGATTGAAGCTGTTGATGAGCATTTTTTGCCAAGAGTCGATGAATGTGATGACTCGTTTAAATGATGCTATTGCTTCGAAAGATACTCAGCAGTGTATTTTTATTGTGCACAGCATGAAAGGCAGCGCCTCCAATCTCTCGGCATTGCCGCTCCGTGAAGCGGCTCTAAGTCTCGAATACGCTTTTAAGAACAAGAACTTAGATGATATCGACTCTTTGAAGGATCGATTTGAAGAATGTCTGGCTGGAACGCTTGATGTAGCGAATAACTACAGTGCGTAGCTAGATTAACTGGTTTGTGTTTATTGATGGAAAGGCTGTTGTAATACAGCCTTTTTAGTTTTTACGCTCGATGCCTGTTATGTCTAATATCTTGGCGGAGATCTCTTCAATGGAAAAGTAGGTGCTGTTGATATAAGGAATATTCATGCGAACAAAGAGTTCTTCAACCATATCCACTTCCATTTCACATTGAGCCAGTGACGCATATCGACTGTTGGCTCTACGCTCATTTCGGATGTTGGATAAGTTTTCAGCGTCGATTGTTAATCCAAACAATTTGTTTTTATTGGCTTCAAGGAACTTAGGTAGGCCAATCATGCCATCGCGCATGTCTTCTTCTGTTAATGGATAGTTGGCCGCACATAAACCGTATTGAAGTGCCATGTAGATACAGGTTGGGGTTTTGCCACACCGAGACACGCCAATCAAAATAATATCGGCTTTATCATAGTTTTTAGTGCGAGCGCCGTCGTCGTTATCCATTGCGAAGTGGACGGCATCAATTCGGCCTTTATAACGGTTTTCTTCATCGATGGAGTGTGATTTACCTACGGAATAAGAGGAGCTGTGACCGAGCTCTTGTTCAAGAGGGGAGAGGAACGTTTCAAAGATATCAATCGGGAAACCGTCTCCTGTACGGATATATTCGCGGATTTCTTTATTGACGATGGTATCGAAAATGATCGGGCGCACACCGTCTTGGTTCTTGGCTGTGTGAATCTTTTCTAGGGTAGAGCGTGCTTTATCAATGGTGTCTATGTAAGGCAGTAGAACACGATTGAACTCCATGCCTTCGAACTGACTTAATAACGCATTGCCCAACGCCTCAGCAGTGATACCTGTTCCATCGGAAATAAAGAAGACCGTCCTTTTCATGTTGTCCCACATCTCTTGACTCAAATGCTGAAAGTATAACGTGATATCCGGTGCTCAGGAAAATTGATCTAAAAAATACTGAAAATCAACAAATTGTATGTTCGTGCTCCTATACTGAAATTCTTGAGGAATCAGAGAAGTCTATTGATCTGTGCTAGTTTTTGAGGGTTGTTTTCCAGTAATATACGGCGCAAGATCAGTAGTGCTGGCAAGACCAGGAACACAGTCATAGACAGGAGGCAATCTTGAGCGAGAATATTATTTGGTTCGATAAATTAGGTATGGCGGACATCGAACAAGTCGGTGGAAAAAATGCTTCTCTGGGTGAAATGATCAGTCATTTAAGCGGTGCTGGTGTCTCTGTTCCGAATGGTTTTGCTACAACATCTCATGCTTATCGTACCTTCCTAAACTCAAATAGTTTATCTGATGAAATTAACTCGTTGCTTGATTCATTAGATGTGTCTGATGTTATTCAGCTTGCTGAGATTGGGGCTCAAGTTCGATCGTTGATTATGTCAGCTGAGTTCTCTAAAGAGTTTTTAACGGACGTAGAAAAGGCGTTTGAGCAGCTTTCTGGCGGGCATGATATCGCTGTCGCTGTACGCTCTTCTGCAACAGCAGAAGATTTGCCGGATGCCTCATTTGCAGGACAGCAAGAGACTTTCCTAAACATTAAAGGTGTTGATGGCGTATTGCAGGCCATCAAAGAAGTGTTTGCCTCACTGTTTAATGATCGAGCCATTTCTTATCGTGCACATTATGGGTTTGATCATAAGCAAGTGGCGCTGTCTGCTGGTATTCAACGTATGGTTCGCAGCGAGTCAGCAAGTAGCGGTGTGATGTTTACTCTGGATACAGAATCCGGTTTCCGTGATGCTGTATTTATCACTTCTTCTTATGGATTAGGGGAGACGGTTGTTCAGGGGGCTGTAAACCCTGATGAATTCTACGTTCACAAACCAACACTTGAAGCCGGTCGTCCTGCGATTCTCCGACGTAACTTAGGCTCCAAAGCAGTGAAAATGGTGTATGCGGATTCAGAGGAAGTGGGTAAAACGGTTGAAACCATACCTGTTGAGCGTGCTCAGCGTCAGCAATTATCGATTACCGATGATGAAGTCGTGGAGTTAGCAAAGCAGGCCATTATTATTGAGAACCACTATCAGCGTCCTATGGATATCGAGTGGGCAAAAGATGGTGATGATGGGAAGCTCTATATCGTTCAGGCTCGTCCAGAAACAGTAAAAAGTCGTGCTTCGAATACACAGATGGAGCGTTTCTTGTTGAAAGAGACTGGTACTGTGATCGCTGAAGGCCGAAGCATTGGTCATAAAATCGGTTCAGGGCCCGTACGTATTGTTCATGACATTTCTGAAATTGATAAAGTTCAGCCAGGTGATGTTCTTGTTACAGACCTTACTGACCCGGACTGGGAGCCAGTAATGAAGCGTGCGTCTGCTATTGTGACTAACCGAGGTGGGCGTACATGTCATGCTGCGATCATTGCTCGTGAATTGGGTATTCCGGCAGTTGTGGGATGCGGTGATGCTACCGAGCGGCTTCAAAAAGTTGATGCTGTGACTGTGTCCTGTGCGGAAGGGGACACAGGGATGATTTATAAAGGTATGCTGGATTTTGAACGCAAAACGGATCGAGTGGAAAGCATGCCTGATCTACCTTTTAAAATTATGATGAACGTGGGTAATCCTGATCGGGCATTTGATTTCCAGGCATTGCCGAACGCTGGTGTTGGTTTGGCTCGGTTGGAATTCATTATTAACCGAATGATTGGTGTTCACCCTAAGGCGTTGCTGAACTTTGATACCTTGCCTGAGGATGTAAAACGTATTGTTGAACGTCGCATGTCAGGTTATTCAAATCCTGTTGATTTTTACATCGAGAAGTTGGTTGAAGGGATATCGACCCTGGCCGCTGCGTTTGCGCCTAAAAAGGTCATTGTTCGTTTATCTGACTTTAAATCGAATGAGTATGCCAATCTTATTGGTGGTCGAATTTACGAACCGGAAGAAGAGAATCCAATGCTTGGGTTCCGTGGTACATCTCGCTATATTTCTGAGAGCTTCCAAGATTGCTTCCAACTGGAATGTCAGGCGTTGAGAAAGGTCCGTGATGAAATGGGCTTTACCAATGTTGAAATTATGGTGCCATTTGTGCGTACCGTAGGTGAAGCTGAGCAAGTGGTTGAACTCTTGGCTGAGAATGGTCTGAAGCGTGGTGAGAATGGACTTCGCTTGATCATGATGTGTGAGTTGCCGGCAAATGCATTGCTTGCTGAACAATTTCTTGAGCACTTTGATGGATTCTCAATCGGTTCTAACGATTTAACCCAGTTAACCTTAGGTTTGGATCGTGATTCGGGCGTAATTGCTCATTTGTTTGATGAGCGAAACGAAGCGGTGAAAGCCTTATTGTCTATGGCAATTCAAGCTTGTAAAAAAGCCGGTAAGTACATAGGTATTTGCGGTCAAGGGCCTTCGGACCATCCGGATTTGGCTCAGTGGCTGGTGGCTCAGGGGATTGATAGTGTTTCCTTGAACCCGGATTCTGTATTGGATACCTGGTTTTTCTTGGCCGATAAAGATAAGTAATAGCTTCTTATTCTGTAAATGAGTGGCGGGAATACATAAGAGAACTAGGGATATGGTAGAAAAGTCGGCGGTTATTTTTGGTGCTACGGGGTTAACAGGAGGTCATTTATTCAATGAGCTCCTAGCTTCGACACATTATCAGCGGGTCTATGCTTTCACGAGACGCCCGTTAGATGTTGAAAGTGACCGTTTGACTGTCATTGAAAAGCCTTTGGAAAAAGTATCTTCAGAAGATATTAAGACCTTGCCGGAAGGGGTGGATGTTTTTATCTGCTTGGGTACGACGATTTCTAAAGCCGGTAGTAAGGACGCGTTTAAAAAGATTGATTACTTTTTGCCAATGAAGTTAGTCAATTTGTTGTCCTCCAAAGCAGAACATTTCTTACTGATCTCGTCTCTTGGTGCTGATGCCAATGCTGGCTCCTTTTATTTGTCTGTGAAAGGGCAGCTGGAAGATGATTTGAAAGTGTTAGATATTAACCGCTTAACGATCTTCAGACCGTCGTTGTTAAAAGGTGATAGGTCTGAGAAGCGGTTAATGGAGGGTATTTCTCTTAAATTGAGTGCTCTTATTAACCCGGTTTTCTCTCTTAAACTTCTGCACAAGTATCGTCCTACAGACAGTAAAGATCTGGCGAAAGCCATGTATAAAGTAGCAACCGAGCAGGTTGGATTATCCAGTGCTCGAACCAACGTTATCTCATCTGATATGATAACGCGCTTGTTAAACCCCTAATGATTGGAGCTGAGAATGGAATACATTACTCCTGACCTATGTGATGAGTATCCTGAAGTACAAGTTTTAGAACCTATCTTTAACAATTTTGGTGGTCGCTCATCTTTTGGTGGAGAAGTTGTCACAGTTAAATGCTTTGAAGATAACTCTGTTGTTAAAGAGCAAGTGGCACAACCAGGTAAAGGTAAGGTTATGGTTGTTGATGGTGGTGGTTCTATGCGAGCTGCACTGTTGGGCGACATGTTGGCTGAGAAAGCTGTTGAAAATGGCTGGGAAGGTCTTGTTATCTTTGGTTGTATTCGTGATGTTGATGCAATCATGGAATTAGATCTAGGTGTTCAGGCGCTAAATACTCATCCTCGTAAAACAGACAAGCGTGGTTTGGGTGATTTAAACGTTGATGTGACATTTGCCGGAGTAACAATCAAGCCAGGTATGTTCGTCTATGCAGACAACAATGGGGTGATTCTTTCGGACAAAGCCCTATCAATGCCTGAGTAATTGATTACAGCAGTAATAAATATACAAAAAGAGCCATTAAAAATGGCTCTTTTTGTATGGCGACAAATGTAAATTATGAGCTAAGCTAAAAAAAACTTTATTTTATTTAAGGTGTTATGTCGCAAGAAACGATTCTAATAGTCGATGATATCCCGCAGAACCTTCAAATTTTGGGGCAAGTCCTGTCTCAAGAGGGCTACCGTGTTGCGGTTGCAACTAATGGACTACAAGCATTGGATGTGGCTGCTAAGGTTGTTCCTGATTTGATTCTGCTGGATGTGATGATGCCTGAAATGGATGGTTTCGAGGCATGTCGACGGTTGAAAAAAATCGATGAGCTTGTGAACGTGCCGGTTATTTTCCTCACTGCCAGAAACAGTACTGAGGATGTCGTTGCTGGTTTTGAAGTTGGCGCTGTTGATTTTATCAGTAAACCTTTTATTAATGTTGAGCTCTTGGCTCGTGTGAGAACTCAGGTTCGAATCAATACGTTAATGAAAGAACTGGAGCAAAAGAATAAGGAATTAGAAGAAAAAGCCGTTCATGATGATTTAACAGGCTTGTTTAATCACGGATATATGTTTGAACGATTAAGCTATTGTCAGCAACTTAGCTGGCGATATCATACTCCGTTGTCCGTTATTATGTTCGACTTGGATCACTTCAAACAGGTCAATGATACCTATGGACATCAGGTTGGTGACACTGTTCTTCAAAAAGTTTCGAACGTGATAAAGAATGCTGTGCGGCAAGTGGATATTGCTGGTCGATATGGCGGTGAAGAATTCATGATAATTTGCCCTGAAACGTCTTTGGAAAATACCTTTATGTTGGCGGAGCGTATTCGAGAGGAAATCGCCAATACTCTGATGGGCGTAGAGGGGTTAACGGTGACAATCAGTGGTGGTGTGGCCGAAAGTCATGAGAATGAGCCTGTTGAAAGATTGTTCAATCGTGCCGACGAACTTTTATATAAGTCTAAGCATTCTGGCCGAAATATGATCAGTTGTTAGTTTTTATTTGATCGCTTTGACGCTATTACGGTTGAATCACTCTCATTCGTTTTGTAAATCTTGTTTCTGTTAATGAGTTAGGCAATCAATCTGTTACCTTTGATGTAAATTGGTGTGTAAATCTTTGATTTTGATTATAACTTTACTTTTTCATCTTTAGTTTTTGTGCTAACTTGATTAAAAATAATCACTAAAGAGGCTTGGGCCGAAATGACAAAATCAGAGTTGATTGAAAGAATAGCTGCTCGTCAAAGTCATTTGTCGGTGAAGGATGTAGAGCTTGCTGTTAAAACGATTATCGAACAGATGGCTCAGACGCTGGCGAACGGTGAACGAATTGAGATTCGGGGATTTGGAAGTTTTTCTTTGCATTACCGAGAACCGCGTAAAGGAAGAAATCCAAAAACTGGAGATCCTGTAGAGCTGGCAGGAAAATATGTTCCTCATTTCAAACCAGGTAAAGACCTTCGTGATCAAGTAAACGATGGGATGCTTGAAGAAAAGAAACTTTAATGCGATTTTTTAAACTCGTCTTTTTTATCCTCCTGATGGTATTTGTCTTTATCACAGGGGCTGTTTTCGTTGGAGACAACCCTGTTGATGTTAATATCCGTTTTTATCGTTGGCAATTAAGCGATATCCACTTGCCTGTGTTACTTCTAGGAATCTTTTCAATTGGCTTACTGACGGGCGCTTTTGCTACTGGAATTCGGATTCTAACGCTGCAATCCAAGTTAGCCTTGATGAAGCGTCAATTAAGCTTGGTTGAGAAAGAACGGGATAAGTTGAGACTACTTGGTCTTAAGGAATAGATGGTTCTTCAATGAGCGACATTCTTATCTTTGCCGCAGTCTTTATATCACTTGCAGTAGGATGGGGGGTCGGTCGTTATCAGGGGCTTTTTCAATTAAATAATCTTACAAAACCGATTCAACCGTTATCTTCAAAATATTTTAAAGGGTTGAATTACCTCATCAATGAAGAGCCTGACCAGGCAATTCATCATTTCATTACCATGCTTGAGGACGATTCTGAGTCCGTTGATTTGCAGATTATTCTTGCCAAACTTTTCAGAAAGCAAGGTGAGCTGGATCGAGCCATTACCGTACACCAGCGTCTGTTAGCTCGCCCTGATTTATCGGATGAAGTGCGTCAAAAAGTTCATGTTGAGCTAGCACAAGATTATTACAGTGGTGGATTGCATGATCGAGCAGAGCAATTATTGCTTGAGGCACATTCTCATGAAGAGTCTGAATCTGTTCAGGAGTTGTTGTTTTCGTTGTGGGAAGAGCAGCAAGAATGGCAGCAAGTTCTGGATTTAGCCAAAGGCTTAAAGCATTTATCTCCAAAACTGTCACTTCGAGTGGTTGGAGCCTGTTGTAAGTTATCTGTCTCTTTTAAATCGGACAGTTATAGCTATCTGAATTTTGCCGAGAAGTTCCAGCCCGACAGTGTGATGTTGCACTATCACTTTGCAGAAGCTCATTTGCAAGCTGGTAATTCCCGCAAAGCGCTAAAACGGCTAAAGCGCTTAATAACCCTAGATCAGGCAATGGCACCTGTAGCGCTCCCTTTACTAAAGCAATGCTTCAAAGGACGAGGTGTTTGGTTTAATAGCTATCGTGAAGTACTGGAAGACTGGTATCAATTGAATCCGTCTATTTCCATTGCCTCAGAATTAGTTCAACTGATCATGGTCGATGAAGGAAAGGATGCTGCGTTAATTTTCCTTACCGAGTATTTAAAGATTCGTCCCTCTATTCCTGGGCTGGTTCAATTGGTAGACTTGCACCTCAAGTCAGATACGCAACAGGATCAGGCTACAATGAAGATGTTTCGTAACTTATGTCGTCAAATCATTGAAGAGCGGCATAAGTTTCAATGTCAGAAGTGTGGCTATCTCGCAAATCAAATGTATTGGCAGTGCCCAAACTGCAGAAAGTGGGAATCGATTCGCCCAGTATTTGGCTTAGAGGCTAAGTAAACGCGATATTAATGAGGTTATATGAATAAACAAATAGTTGTTGCTTTGGACTATCCAAGTCAGAAAGATGCAGTAAACATGGCCCAAAGACTTGACCCTTCCTTGTGTCGCGTAAAGGTTGGTAAAGAACTGTTTACCCGTTCAGGACCTGCGGTTGTAGAGGCTTTACAATCAATGGGATTCGATGTGTTTCTGGATCTCAAGTTTCATGATATTCCTAATACCGTTGCACAGGCAGTTTTAGCAGCGGCAGAGCTGGGTGTTTGGATGGTTAATGTTCATGCGTCTGGCGGTCAAAAGATGATGGAACGTACTGTCGAGCTGCTCGAACAAAAAGGCGTGCCTAAACCTTTACTAATTGCTGTGACTGTATTGACCAGTATGCAGCGTGAAGACCTTGCTGGTATTGGTTTGGACATTGAGCCAATCGATCAAGTGAAACGTTTGGCCCTTCTGACCGAAAAAAGTGGCTTTGATGGTGTGGTGTGTTCTGCTCAAGAGGCACCAATGCTACGTACTTTGGTATCGCCTGAGTTTAAATTAGTGACGCCAGGTATTCGACCTGCTGGAGCTTCAGCTGATGATCAAAAGCGTATTGTTACGCCTCAAGATGCGATTCGGGATGGCAGTGATTATCTTGTGATTGGCCGACCGATTACACAATCTGAAGATCCAGTGAAAACACTTCAGGACATTATTTCTGATCTGGAAAATATTTAGAGCAGTCCGAGTGCTCTACATTGAGTAGGGCTAGTTACTTGGTATGGGTGTGCATTGAACTTTAATCTGATTGCCGTCATACCAAGTTACGATTTTATGAGTGAGAAGAAACCATCTCTTTTAATTCTTATTAGTGTGATGAGACTAAATCACAAGGAGAAAAGGGATGAGACTAATAATTACTATTGCCGCACTAGTTCTAACTGTTAGTGTTTGGGCGTCAGAAGTCATCAATATAAACAGTGCCACGCAGAAAGAGTTGGAAGCTCTAAAAGGGATTGGACCTGTCATAGCAGAAAGGATTGTTCAGTATCGTGAAAGTCATGGCCGTTTTTCAACTATCGATGAACTGGATCAAGTCAAGGGTATTTCCGCTACCTGGATTGAAAAGAGCAAAGACAAACTCTTACTCTCTGAGTAGTTTTATAAAGATTTCGGCTTTTATTAGCCTCTTTGTTTTATCTGGATGCACACAGAATTCTGCTATGGGCGTAGTTGGAAAGTCGTTAGAAATAGCATTTTTCGGGCATCCAGATGCTCAATTCAGTCGTGAGTATATAGAAAACCTTCCGTATGCTTCTATGGTTCTCAAGATCGGGATGGGGCCTAAATCTTTGGTGGTTCATTCCAGAACCATGAATCAGGATGTTCATTGGATTGCGGCCGATTATACGGTGTACGTTACACGATATGGACGGATTGTTAAGACCGTTAATCTTCCTATTAATCGGGTTGGTTTAGAGTTCCGGGGTACTGATCCCGTCTGGCAGGTTCAGCAAGGACTACCGTTTGATCAGAACATTTACTATGAGGTAGATCTTCAGCCCGGTAACTACTTTGCCACACCTATACGGGCAACATTTGAATTCGATGGTGAAGAAACGCTTGAGATTTTGGGTAAAACCTATCAAACCAAGCGTTACGTTGAACGTTTCCATAGTGAAAAACTTTACTGGGAAGATGAGAACTATTTCTGGTTTGATAAGGACACTGGCGCTTTGAGACAAACCTTGCAGTTTGTTGATCCTAAAACGCCTGCATACTTAACTCAGCATGTCCGCTGATGGGGAATCAATACAGTATTTTCGTAAAATCAGAAGTTGCTCATCATGATTGGTTTGTCCTTCAAGCTCATTCAAACAGATATTGATGGCACTTTTGCACTGGACGGTTTCACTGACTGAGTTGGCAAGCTTTAACGCTTTGATCAAATAGCTGAGCGCAGCAGCGTAGTCATGATCCTCTTCGGCCATGAATGCGATACTAATGCATTGTTCAAAGGTATTGCCCAGCATATTTCAAACCCAATATTCGTTAATAAAACTATAACTGGTTCACATTTTTGATATGTTTTAAAAATGAACGATTTTTTTTAAAACATATGTCGTCGCGTAAGCGTTAGTCCTTAAGAGTAACAAAATGTCTCTCGAACTTGAGCTGCCGCTCGTGTTTTCCGGAAAACGTCACAGAAACATCGTTTACAGATTATGTAAGCTTATCGACCATTTTCTTCTATTCTTTATGTTTAGATTAGAAAGTGTACAAATTAGGCCATTATTTGGGTAATGAGCTAAAAGTTTTATCTTTCCTAATAAAAAAGGGTTGTGTTTGGGGTTTATCTGTGTAGAATACTCCTCCACGAAATGAGAGGCAGTTACCGAAATTGCTGTATTTTCGGGTGGTTAGCTCAGTTGGGAGAGCATCGCCCTTACAAGGCGAGGGTCACAGGTTCGAGCCCTGTACCACCCACCAAATCTCGTTTCATTGCGGAGCAGTAGTTCAGTTGGTTAGAATACCGGCCTGTCACGCCGGGGGTCGCGGGTTCGAGTCCCGTCTGTTCCGCCATTTCTTCCCCCCTTTCTTTATGATCTCTATTTCATATTCTTTCTTTTAGTCAAAAACTTCTTTTAACGCTTCTGATAGCCAGAGTAATGCTGGGCCAGCTACACGATTTTTTTGCATGACTCGATCAATGGGTGGATTCCATGGTTTGTGATCGAAGCTCAACTTCAGTTCTGTAAAGTCCCCTCTATGTATGCCTGCATGTGCCATATGCTGAGGTAAGTAGGCCCAGCCCATTCCTTGTTTTACGAGCTCTGATTGCATGTAGAAATTGTTGCTCCACCATAGTTGAGCAGACAGGGGGGCGAATTGAGCTAACTCGCGCCCATCCACGCCCTTAAGCAGTATTTGCCGCTGGGGAAGCAAATCGGAGACAGTAACCGATGATAGTGTAGCCAGCGGGTGTTCGGGGCTGACCACCGCATAGAAAGGCAGATTACCAAGAAAGCAGAGATCAACTTCCTTAGGGAAGACAAAATCACAAAACATCAGTCCTATGTCAGCACGGCCGGTCTGAACAATCTCCGCAATGTCAGGACTGGCAATTGAAAGTAATTCCAATGCCGTTGCTGGAAATCGTTGGGAGAATTCCTGAATGATTGGCTCGAAAGCGGGTGAAAATATTGCATCATCAATTGCCAGAATTAAGTTGGATTCCTGGTCTTTGCTCATCGCACTGGCTGCGGTTCTGAGCTCTTCTGATTGCATGAGAACGGCTTTCGCATGAGAAAGTAATCGATGGCCTTGTTCTGTAAGCGTAGGTTTATGGCTTGAACGGTCAAATAGCTGACAGCCTAAATCGATTTCCAGGTTCGCTATACCTTGGCTGATGGCGGATTGCGCCTTTCCTAACGATCTGGCACAAGCAGAAAAAGACCCTGTTTCTGCGGAGATAACAAACATTCTTAGGTAGTCGAGGTTATTCATAGGTTCTAGTTGAATCGTTTATGTATGGATACGGCTTACTAGCATGACGTATTAGTTAATGTATCAGTATAAGTGATGGTTTCTAACTTTTTACTATCTTGATTGTGGATATACTGCCCTCGTTTTAGGAGGGGATCAAATGTCCAAGTTAGAACGTGTGTTTCACAGCATCTTATTTGAAGTTATTGCTTTGGTGATCTTATCTGCGCTGGCCTATTGGGCAACGGGCAAAGATCCGATTCACTTAACCGGTTTGGCTATTACACTTTCGATGATTGCGATGATGTGGAATTACATATTTAATTTACTGTTTGATCGGGTCTTTGGAGATGATCGCGCTGCAAGGGGGATAAAAATCAGAGTAGGGCATGCTGTACTCTTTGAGCTAGGAATGCTGATTTTTTCGTTTCCCGTCATTATGTGGGTGATGGAAATGGACTTTTGGGGTGTCTTATGGATGGATTTAGGCGTCGTCGTCTTCTTCTTGATTTATGCAGTTGGCTTTAATTGGTTATATGACATCGCTCGTCAGAAGTGGTTTGTTCGTTCATATAAACAGTCTGAGTTGTCCATATAGTAATTGTTAGGTGATATGAACAAAGCCAGAGACTGTGTAGTCGTTTTCTGGCTTTGATCGGTTATAAATGCGTTATCATCCGCCAAAACTGATGAATAACGCTTAAGTCCAGTAACTAGGTTCAGCAACATGGGCTAAACAACCGGAGTAAGATTTATATCTTCCAGGCCTCGTTGACTGGTAATGATGTCTCTGGCCCGGTTTATTCGTGAGCGGACCGTTCCGATTGGAATTGCTTGAATGCTAGCAATCTGCTGATAGCTCAGTCCATGTCTTTCTCTATAAATGAAGGTCTCACGCAGATCTTTTGACAATTTGGCAATACCTTCTTCCAGTTTTTGTTCCAATTGCTGATCAAGCAAATGCTCTTCCGGTGAATAACTTGGGTTGGTCAGATTCAGCGGTGAGTCTTCGTTATATGCATCTTGTGCATATTCCTGATCTACATAGCCGGGCTCAAATGCTTTTTTCTTTACGATTTCTCTCTTCACTGCAGAGATCGCCGTATTCTGAGCAATACGATACAGCCAACTATAGAACTGGGCGTCTCCACGGAAACTTTTGAGTGCTTTGTACACGCTCAACCACGTTTCCTGAAGGATGTCATCAACATCATCCCGGTGGAAAATAATCCGGGATACCATATTTCTCAGTTTTCGTTCGTACTTGTTAACCAAGTGATTGAAGACTCTTGTGTCGCCGTCTTGAAACTTCTTTACCCAGATTTGATCTTGCGTGAGGACTTCCTGATGTTGCGCTTCATTGGCTGCTGAATCTGATTTCAGCAGTTGATCAAGTTGAAATCCGTATTGAACGCTGGATAGATTTTCTGGAAGCTGACTTTTCTGGCAATCCTGAAGATTCATCAAGCTACCTGAGCATGGCTGTTCGATAGTGGTGCTGATCATCTTTCTCTCCTAGTGTCATTCAGCTTAAGACGCCGGCCTGTCTTTTAAGCCTGGTGAGTATTTGGTAGATCAGGAATGCTAGAACCAACTATTTAGTTGGTGTACAGACCTGTTCAGTTTTTTTGTTAAGGGTAAGTGTACAGATCTGTACAGTCAAGAGTGTTTTTGATTAAAAATTTCGATGACATAAAACGAACTTTGTGATGATTGTGGTAACCTATGCAGAATGAACCTTGCGTTTTAACAACCACTTCGTGAGTAGGTGAATGCTACAAATGGCATCTACAAAAAAAACGTTGCTGCTTGAAACAGCACTAAATTTGTTTAATGAACACGGATTTCACAATACTGGAATAGACATGGTTCAGTCGGTTTCAGGTGTATCCAAAACAACTATGTATAAGTACTTTAAGTCCAAGGATGAGTTAATTCTTGAAGTGCTTCGTATGCGACATGAGCAATTCTCCGAATGGATGGATGGTCGTGTAGCAGAGTTTGCTAAATCTTATGAGGATAAGCCTTGTGGAAAACTAAGGGCAATGTTCGATGCATTGCATGAGTGGATACAAAGAGATTCTTTTTGTGGCTGTAACTTTATCAATGCCTGTGCTGAGTTTACCTGCTGTTCTCATCCCATTCATCAGCTAGCTACCGAGCATAAGTTGTCTGTGCAAAGCTATGTCCAGCGACTGTTGGATGATGCGGGTATTCCTCAAAGTAAAAAGCTCTCTGTTCAGATTTGTTTATTAATGGACGGGGCGATTGTCTATGCACATACCGTTGGGCAAAAAGAGGCGGCCAGAATTGCCAAAGAAATGATGATTGTTCAGCTGGAAAGTATTGCTTGTGGTTAAACCACACAGATTGATAACTTCTAACCTATTAAACCTTTGCTTTTTAAGCACATACACGCTTTTATAGGAGATAAAACTTAAGACAGGGAGTCTCAAGGTGTACAACGTCTATCGTGTGTATGAAGCGTCTTATGTGTTTAAATTCATTCAGTTTCTTTGTGTCCCGTGGTTCATGTTTGCTTTTTTGTCAGAAGCGCGGGGCAGTGAAACGTCGTTAACCTACTATGTTATTGAAGAGCAGGCTCGCCCCTTTCAGATATCATCAGGCGAGGGCGGTTATTCTGGAATAGCATCAGATCTGGTAGAGGCTATTTTTGCCCAATCAGATATTAGTCTGAATTATGAAACTTTGCCTTTCCGACGGATGCTCCGAAAAATGGAGCAAACTCGCGACAGCCACTGGATTGCTTTAGGCTCTCCTGAATGGCAGGGAATTCAAGCGGAACGCTTATCAAAATTTCCTATTTTTACTGCTCATCATGTAGCGGTGGTTGCAAAAAATGTTAATCCTTCGCAAACAAATATCTCTCATTTATCGGAATTAAAGAGCAAGCATGCCATTTTGTTGTTTGGCTTTGATTATCCGGGGCTGGCGCCGTTCCTTAAAAAACAGGAGATGACGCGGCAGTTTGTTAAAACGTATGACTCAGCATTCAAATTAATTCAACGACACCCGCAAGAATCCGTATTCATCGAAATGGAGTTGCGGGTAGAGCACAATCTCAAACGTTTTTCATTCCCTGAGGATCAGATCTATTCGCTGGATATGTCCAGTGTAATTCCTGACTACGATATCCATTTGGCGTATTCTCCGGGGTTAGAAAATGGACTGGTAGAAATGCTGGATGCCGAAATTCTAAAGCTTAAAGGCAACGGGCAGCTTGAAGCTATCATTGCTCGCTATCGTTAGAGATCAGTCCACCAGCGGGTTGTATCTTCATTGCCCTGGATGTTTATGGGTTGTCCCATTTTCGGTGTCAGTACATTAACTTTGTGAATTTGCGACAGCTGAGTGATTTGTTCAAACGGATCTTGCCAGGAGTGCATTGCCAGATTAAAGGTTCCGTTATGAATGGGCATCATGCGTCGACCTTGTAGATCTATGTGAGCTTGCATACTCTGTTCAGGGAGCATGTGAATTGTGGCCCAGCTCGGGTGGTACGCTCCTGTTTCTACCAAGGTTAAGTCGAAGGGACCGTATTTTTCGCCAATCTCTTTAAAACCGTTGAAGTAGCCTGTGTCGCCGGAAAAGAATACGCGAGTGTCATTACTCTTGATAACATAAGACGACCACAAGCTCTTATCCCGATCGCTAAGCCCTCGACCTGAAAAATGTTGAGCAGGCGTACTGACAACATGTACTTCATCAATTCTAATCGATTCCCACCAATCCAGCTCAGTGATTCTTTCATCTGAGACGCCCCAGGCAATCAGATCGTTTTTATTACCCAGTGGGACAACAAAATTCGTTACCTTGTGAGCCAGTTGCTTAATGCTTTGCTTATCTAAGTGGTCGTAATGATTGTGTGATATGAGCACTGCATCGAGTGGCGGTAAGTCTTCAATAGATATTGGGGGTTGATGAAAGCGTTTTGGACCAATGAAAGAGAAGGGGGACGCCCGATCTGAAAAAACAGGATCTATTAAAATTAACTGCCCTGATATTTTTAATAAAAGAGTTGAGTGCCCAAGTCGCCAAATGGTGTCTTCTGACGCAGATAGAATGTTTTCGGTCAAAATAGCTTGAACCGGAATCTTTGTTTTAGGTTCAGTCTCTACAGCGCGGTGTTTGTAATATTCTTTCGCGTAGTTAGCCAGGTTACTCCACTTAAACTCTACCGTTTTGTTGGACGTATTGTGAAACTTTCCATTTGAGTAATGACTGGATTTCGACACTTCTTCAAGGCTGTTAGGGGCTTTTGAATTTAAGGCACCGACAGACATAGCAGAGACTCCCATAATAGAAATAAGTGTGGTTGAAATAAGCAGAAGACGTTTTCGTTTAATCATAATATTTGATGTCTTATTAAACTACACTGTGTAGTGTAATTATGTTTTTTGAAAAGTAAACTGATAAGTGTAAAATTGTCGACCAATGGCCGACTGAAGGTTTAGTGTTTACACTCTGTAAGTTTGAAGGTTATAGGTTTGAAGGTTGTAGATTTGAAGGTTGCAAGTTGAATGGTTGATCAAAAGAGTGAGTCTCAAAAGAAACGTTCCGTCTCAGAGCAAAAGCGCCAATCTATTTTGGATGCAGCCAAAGAAACCTTTGTTGAGCAAGGGTATTTAGCGACGAGTATGGATGCCGTGGCTGCGAAAGCGGGAGTCTCCAAGCGAACTGTGTACAATCACTTTCCAAGCAAGGAAGTACTTTTTAGCTCCATTATTTTAGAACTGCTGAATCAAACTCAGGGGATTATGCAGTTTAGCTTTGATGCTCAAACTCCTGTTCGGCCCCAGCTCATAGAGATTGCCCGACTCAAGATGCAGCTTTTTTCGAACGAAGATTCTTTACCGCTAACACGATTGATCTTGTCTGAAACCATTCGTGATCCTGAAAAAATGATGAGGGTATTGTCGGAATTAGAAGAGGCTGAAGCTGGGTTTATTCATTTTCTTGATGAGGCTGGCAAGGCGGGAAAACTAAGAATTTCTAATAGTCAGCGGGCTGCTAACCAGTTCTTTAGTCTTATTAAGGGTGAGATTTTTTGGCCAATGATTTTAAAGGGAAAATCGTTTCCCGATGACCAAACATGTCTGCAAGTTATTGAAGAAGCAACAGATATGTTCCTTGCCTATTATGGTAACGACTAACAGGCCAAGATTATTGTTCTCTTACCCGTCATCAGTAAACTCTATACTTATAGAACCATCCAGGGATTAGGGAGGATTTATATGTTAGGTGTGTACTTGTCAGGGTTGAAGAGCTTTATCAGTGAGCGTTTTGGTGCTGATGTTTGGGAATCAAGTGTACCAGAGACGTTGGAAAACCAGGTTCAATACGGCAAGCCTGGTAGTACTTTTGATTTTGAACTGTTTTCTATTTTGACTCCTGTGGCTGAGCAAGTCGATGTGCCAGTTTCTGAACTTCTCAAGATGTTTGGCCGATATATCTTTCCTCGTTTGCTTGATTTTATGCCAGAAGCCCGCGAGCAGGACATGTCTTTTCGCAGCTTTATGATCAGTGTTGATCGTGTTGTTCACAAGGATGTGCAAAGGCTCTATCCCGATGTTCGAGTTCCTAAAATCGAGTTCATTCAGCAAGCCAATAAGTTAACCATGTTTTATCGTTCTGAACGTAAGCTGTGTTATTTGGCAGAAGGCTTAATTATCGGTGCAGCAGATTTCTTTCAGGAACAAATCGAGTTACGACATCTTATGTGCATGCATCATGGTGCTGACTATTGTGAGATAGAAATTATTATTCAGTAATGGCCTGTTTTCTCTCTTTTTGTGCCTTCTCTTTTCGTTCGTTTTCTTTTGTTTATAGCTCTTGTTTTAAACCTGCTGGACTTCAATAACCTTACACTGTAAGGTTTGCATGACCTATTATGATGCCTGGTGAGTTTTCGGGGCAGTTAACGTGATTAGGTTTGTTATGGGATGGTTTTCTTACGATAAGGTGCAATATGGCGCTCACCAGTTCACATCAGGCAGGGATTGACATTAAGGTACGAAAGCCGAGTTTTGATTTTACTTCTGTGCCTGAAATATGGTTGTCGACTGCCCAAACCTCTCATTTCATGAATGCTTTGTCTGTATTCATTCCCGCCACTGAACGTCTTGTTATCGATATCCTGCGACGAAGGATACCAGGGGTTCATAACCCTCAGTTGCGCGTTGAGGTGTTGCAGCTCATAAAGCAAGAAGGAACTCATGCACGTCTTCATCGCTTGGCCAATCAACAATTGGCTGAGGCTGGCTTCTCTGCAATTGAGGGACTAACGCATTGGCAAGTAAAGGCATTCGAGTTTTTGATTAAGTTCATGCCAACCTCTTTCGTCACGTCTATCCCGGCCGCGATGGAACATTTTACGGTTAATATCAGTCGCGCTGTACTGATTGAACAAAAATATTGGCAGGGAAATACAGAGGAGAATGAAGCCGTTCGATTCTTAATCTGGCATGCCGGGGAAGAATTGGAACACCAAGCGGTATGCTTTGATGTCTATCGGGAATTCGGTCATAAGCCATTATGGTTTAGCTTGTCTTTAATACTTTTTTGGATGCCGCTTTCTGCGCTCAGTACTTATCTGGTACAGGGCTATTTCCTGGCGAAAAGTCGTCGGTTGAAAACACTGACGGACTGGCGACGTTGGGCTGGTTTTATAGGAGACAGTTTGCCGTTATTTTTTAGTGGGGCTTGGAAATACTGTCGAAAAGGCTACACGCCTTGGACAAAGGACCAGCTAAGGCTTCTTCAAAATACCAATTCGGATAAGGTTCCTTAGGCTTTGAGAAATCTTCCACTGCTCTTATTTCTCGGTAGGCGTAATTTGGTTTTTTATTGAATCTTTAAACCAGAGATATTTTTGCGACTGATGCCATTTTTTGTAGAGTCTTTCTAATTCTCCTGATAAGTAAATACTTTTCATGCCCTGTTCATATAACTCAATGAGTCTGGGGGTATGGTCATTTTTAGCAAAGGCAAGATAGAGTTTTTTACCGGGCAGGGCTTGTTCCAACTGAAATTGACTGATATCCATATGTTCTTGTTTTGCTGCTTCCTTAACGCCTTGCTCGTAATCAAGAAGCACTTCAATACGCCCAGCCGATAACATTTTTAATCCTTGTTGGGTGTTATTTACTTCTATTAATTCTATGGGAAAGTTTAAGTAATCAGAAAAATCATAGCCTCGCACCCAGGCTAATCGAGCAGGGCTGAGTGACTCTATCTTTTTCCACTGAATGAGCGATGGATCGAAGAGCGCAACAACTGGGTCTTCGACGGCAAAGTGAATCTGAGGAAATACATAGTCTGATTGCGGTAGATAGTATTCTGCAACCAGTACATCTTTTTTCCTTGTGCTGACGAGTCTTTTCGCTCGCTTCCAGGGCACCGTCTGTAAATTTAATTCAATGCCTTTTGGTTGATAAATGGCTTTCAAAATATCCCAGTACAAGCCAGAACCATCTTTGTTGGTATAGTCTTTCCACTCTTCGCACACAATTTCAACTCGGGGGAAACTGTTTTCAGCAAAGTTTGGATCTGAATGAAGCAAAAGCAGTAAGGTTACAGCCAGATATCTCATTCCTGAGAGCCTCAGTACACGAACATATTATCTTATACGCTAAGGTTGAGCTTAGCAGATTTCTGGTTTTCTTAGGATCGGATAGGCGGTCGCTCCAACCGCTATACTTTATTATTGAGTTTTTTATTTGTAGACTTATGCCTCCTACAGGAGAGTAGGGTGAAGGCATACCCTTCGATATTCTGTGACGGTCATGGAAGGACGTCGGTGATATCTCTTTTCGTTTTCTCTTCGTACGATTAGTTTAAGTTCATTCTTCGCAACTTCATTTCAACGTATATCCGGAAGCCCGCAGTATTTGTCTGCTTTTTCGCTGTTTGTTGTTTATGGCCGTTTTCTAAAATCATAATAAAAGGAAGAAACATGACGTTAAGGATTGTTTTAAGCATTTTGCTAGGTTGGATGTCGTTTTTTGCGTTTGCTGAAGAAGCAGAAGTTTCGCAGGAAGAGCAGGAATATTTGTCTTGGGCAAAAGACATTTGGGACAGCTTGGATCGCCAAACAGGGGAAATCAAGTTGCCAGAAGCGGGTGCGGTGTTAAACGTACCTGAAAATTTCTATTACCTTGGTCCACAAGATGCAGAAAAAGTATTGGTTGATGTGTGGGGAAATCCACCAGGGCAACTATCGTTAGGGATGTTGTTTCCTGAGGGCATGACGCCGTTCGACGGTGACTCATGGGCGGTGACCATTAACTATGAAGAAGATGGTTATGTGTCTGATGAGGATGCTGATGAGATCGATTACGAAGAATTGCTTGATGAAATGAAGGCCGATGCCAAGGCGACGAACAAAGCTCGTAAAGAAGCCGGCTATGACACCATCGAGATCATTGGTTGGGCTGCGCCTCCATACTATGATTCGGTTGAGAAAAAATTACATTGGGCGAAGGAAATTCAGTTCGGAAGCGATGAAAATCACACCCTGAACTACAACATTCGTGTGCTAGGTCGTAAAGGTGTATTGGTGCTTAACTTCATTGCTGGAATGAATCAGAAACAGACCATTGATTCTAATATTTCTACGGTACTAGCATTGGCTTCGTTTGACGAAGGTTCTCAATACAGCGACTTTGATCCTGAAATTGATAAGGTGGCAGCTTATGGCTTAGGTGCATTAGTGGCGGGCAAAGTGATCGCTAAGACTGGCATCTTGGCAGCAGCCCTTTTGTTCCTTAAAAAGTTTGGTGTTTTTATCCTTGTGGGAATTGGTGCCATCTTTAAATCGTTGTTCTCTCGTAAGAAGTCAGACGATTAAGTTAAAAGCTTGCTATCTGTGTTGTAGAGGGAGCCAATGGCTCCCTTTTTTATGCTTGCTTCAAACGTTTCTTTTTCAAGCCGCTCTTTTTAAGTAAAGTGATACGTCTGTTGTTTGGCTTGGCCGGCAATATTGTTTGAACCAAACCTATAAATTTAAATTGATCGTTTGATTGATTTACTCATTAATGTCGTGCAAAGTGTTGGTTGTCCGTTTCCTTATTACATTGGAGAGTAACGTATGACACCACTTAAAAAATATTGGAGCGACATTGTTAACGTAGTAACCACAGGACAACGATCGAGCATGCATTGTGCCATTGCATCGGTAGGGGAGAATGGGGTTCCTAATATCACGCCGATTGGTACAGTCTTTCTCAGAGACGATCAAACCGCCTTCTTTTTTGACACTTACACCTCTCAACTGGCAGAGAACCTCAAGCACAATCCGAATATTTGTCTGATGGCGGTTAATACCAAGACTTCTTTTTGGTTAAGCTCGTTTTTGAAAGGAAAGTTCAAATCAGCGCCCGGTGTACGTCTCTACGGGACGGTGGGTGAACTAAGAGAAGCAACTGGTGAAGAAGTGACCGCTATCGCTCAACGTATTAAGCCTCTGGCGTGGACCAAAGGCAGTAAATTGCTGTGGTCTGATTTCACTCATGTCAGAGACATTCAGTTATCGGATTTCAGACCGGTTCAATACCCCAAAATGATGGAGCATCTTTGGAATTAATCGGTTGTTATTTAATTAATTTCTAATCTTCGAACCATGTTGGTAATTACCTCATGGTTCGCTCTTTGTTCGCAGTTTTAACCCTTGTTTGGTCCGTTATTCTTCTCTGTTGAGACTTTCAGCTATAGTTGTGCTGAGGGTGGGGGATAATGTTGTGATCACAGATAGACTAAATAATCCATTGATTTGGGCTGCTTTCCTTGGTGTTTTTTTCGTATGTTGTAGTGCGAATACTCATGCAGAAAAGGCCATAAAGTGGCTTGAAATGGATGCGCCTCCTTATCATATTCAACAGGGTGAGACTAAAAATCAGGGGGTTGTAGATAAAATTACCAATCTTTTGCAGCAATACATGCCTGATTATCAACACTCTGAAAGAGTGATGAACTTGCCCCGGGTGGTTGAGGTAATGCGGGTTGGGCAGAACGTCTGTCACGGGTCTTTGTATAGAACCCCTGAACGAGAGGGTATCGCCTATTTTTCAGCTGTACCTTCAACCATGTTCCCGCCGGTAGGCATTACTATCCGGCAGGAAGATTTTGACCGGTTTGGAAAAAAATCCCATGTGTCGATAAAACGAATATTGTCTGATCGGATTTTCAGAGGAGGCATCTCAACCGGGCGTTCATACGGCAAAGTGCTCGATGAGCTTCTGTCTGAATTTGACCAGACAGCACGATTAGAGCGTCGCTCAGGAGATGACATCTATCGTGGCCTGATTAATATGCTGATTCTGGGTAGGGTTGATTATGTGTTGGGGTCTCCAATGGAATCGGGTTATGTGCGGCATAGCCTTGGTAATAAATGGCACGTTGTGAACCTTATGGTGGATGAACACAGTACGTATGATTTTGGCTATGTGGCTTGTTCTAAAACCGAGTGGGGCAAGCAGGTAATGGGCGACATTAATCGCCTGCTGTTACAATTACGTCCTCTTGATATTTATAAAGCCTTTTTTACTCAATGGTTGGATGAACTCAGCCAATCGTCTTTCGAAAAAGCCTATCAGCAGCAATTTTTAACCCGTGGCTTGAGCGTTAAACCATGATCTTTTGTTGAATCCTTTTTTGTTGATTCTGCTGTGTGTTAATCCTGGTCTCTTGCTCAACTCCGGTGTTTTTTCGAACAGGAGATCAGATCGTTAAGTCGCGTATTTGCTACGATAGCTATTATGCCGATTCGGATACTGCTATGAACTTGGCTATATATTGACCTCTTAGATCATTAGGTGATTTTTGTATTTGAGGTTAGACTCTCTCTGGCCCGAACATTACGCTTAAGATCGTTGGTTCTTTTCAAGCGAAAAACATTAGTTCTTTTTAAGCGAAAGAGACTTCGGGCTAGATGTTTCAGCTTTTCATGTGAACTTTTTTGTTGGTAAAAACAGTATAAGGATGTACTGAATGTTGTACGAAAGAAGTCCTGCCACAGCAGGCGTCCTATCATTAATTTATCCTGGTCTGGGCCATCTTTATGTTGGTCATTTAAACATCGCGTTAGCAATTCAGGTGGCTATTTATGGCTCATTGATTTCGCTCGGGTCTATGGGCTGGTTATCTTCATTCAATGGCGCTTTGCTCTTCTTCATCACTTTTCTTGCTATCTATCTCTTCTCCATATGGCATTCGGCACGCTTAGCCAAACAGTCAGATCAATATTTTCAGCCAAAAGCTTATAACTCCTGGTGGGGCTATATCGGTTTTGTGTTGGCTTGGCAGTTAGGGTTTAGTTATTTGTCATACACCAATACTTCTTTACTGGGGGTTGAAGTTACGATTGCCAAGAATGCAGCAATGGTACCGGCTATTGATCCTGGGGAATGGGTTTTGATTAACTCCCGCGACAAGCAAGTTGAGCCGGGTGATGTGGTTGCGTTTTATACCTCAGAGGTTGATATTGTGCCGTCGATCAGTCGTGTAGTGGCTGTAGGCGGGGATCGCGTTTCAATCATTTATGGTCAGGTTTATCGCAATGGGGAAATTGATATGACCACAAAGGTGCCAGAGGTGCTTCGCCGTATGGATCATTCGATGAGTATGGAAGAGCGGATGGTTCCACCTGGGCAAATATTTGTGTTAGGTGATTTTCGTGATCAAAGCCAAGACAGTCGCTTCTTCGGGACCATTCCTGAAAAGTTGATGGTCGGTACGGTAACCGATGTGCTTTTGTCTTTCGATTTTGGTCGATTGGGGCAGTCGGTTCGCTAATTCAGAGCAAGTTCTAATACAAGGTAAGTACTAATACAAGGTAAGTACTAATACATAGTAAGAATATATTCTGAGTAAACACTAAAAAGGCCCGAATATTTTCGGGCCTTTTCCATATCAGGGGCTTATTTAGTGACGTTCACGCCATAGGCCTCACCATAGTTTTCAACGACAAAGTCGATGTCTTTATCACCCCGTCCAGAAAGATTCACCAGAATGCTTCTTCCTTTATGATCAGAAGCTAACTTTAAGGCATACGCGACCGCGTGAGCTGACTCAATAGCAGGAATAATGCCTTCGTGACGAGAGAGTGCAAAGAAAGCATCAATGGCTTCTTGATCGTTAATCACGTCATAGTTAACGCGTCCGGTATCTTTTAAGTAACTGTGTTGAGGACCGACTGACGGGTAATCCAAACCACTGGCAACCGAGTAAACTTCCTGCGGTTCTCCGTCCTGATCTTTCAGCATGTACGATTTAAATCCATGCATGATGCCCGGTTCACCTTTGAACATGGTCGCAGCATGTTCACCGTCGGTATGTAAATCTCGGCCTGCTGGTTCAACGCCCCAAAGATCGACATCCATATCTTCAAGGAAGGCGCTGAAAATGCCCATAGCATTAGATCCACCACCCACACAAGCTACAACGTTTTCCGGTAGTTTTCCGGTTTGCTGGAGGAATTGCGCTTTGGCTTCATTGCCAATAATGGATTGGAAATCCCTTACCATCATTGGAAACGGATGTGGGCCAACTACTGAGCCAATGGCATACAGTTGGTTAACCGGGTCTTTCAGATAGGCTTCGAACGCGGCATCGACGGCTTCTTTTAAGGTTTTTCGTCCATGAGTTGCAGGAATGACTTTGGCCCCCAAAATAGCCATACGAACCACATTTGGATGTTCTTTCTTGATATCTACTTCACCCATGTAGATATCGCATTCCAGACCGACCAATGCGGCAGCGGTCGCAAGTGCTACACCGTGTTGTCCGGCACCGGTTTCCGCAATGATTTTCTTTTTGCCCATTTTTTTGGCTAAAAGGGCTTCACCCAAACAGTGGTTGATCTTGTGAGCTCCGGTGTGATTCAGATCTTCACGTTTAAGATAGATATCTGCGCCATATTCGCGGCTTAGATTTTTTGCGTGGAAAACCGGACTGGGGCGTCCAACATAATGGCGATACAGATCCGCTAATTCATCCCGAAAGCCTTGGTCTTCACGAATCTCAAGATAAGCTTGGGTAATTTCATTCATGACGGTTTGTAGCTCTTCAGGGATAAAACTGCCGCCGTAGTCACCAAAATAACCGTCAGCATTCGGTAGGTTGTGGTTAAAGGTGTTGGTAATAGTATCGCTCACGTCTTCCTCCCGCGAAAAATTGATCTCGAAAGTATAAGTGGCTATTGAATCTATACTTTGTTCGAAATCAATGAAGAGATTTGTAAATAATTGACTGGTTAATCAGACCGTGGTTTCTTAAATAAGAACAATACCTTAAAGTTGTGTATTGTGTCAGGTGTTTCTTTGTATCAGGGAACCTTGAGGTGGCTGCTATAGTTGTTTAATTCGTTTGTTTCGAATGATCAGCAAGCCCCAAATTACCATCCTGCTCATCCTAGGTGCTTTCATCCATGTATCGACAGTCTTTTGGAATTAGCTTACAGCCTCTCTCTTCTTCAGGCTTTTTGTTTCTTTGTTTTTTTCTAGGTTTGTTTTGTGCGTCTGTCTCATGGGCTGAGCCAAAGAACATTATTTTCTATGAAGACAATGCGCCTTTCAGTTATCAGCTAAATTCGGAACCAGAAGGTTTATGGGTGAGGCTGGTGCGTGACATTCTGGATGACATGAAGATTCCATACAGATTCAGTATGTATCCCTTTAAGCGTGCCTTGCATTCTGCTAAAGCGGGAGAGGGTGTCGTCGTTGGTATCGTTAAGAATGATGAGCGGCTTGAGCTGTTGGACCATTCGGAGCCCTTTTATGTTGAACGCAACTTACTTTGGGTGAGGGAAGGTCAGTCATTTAACTTTAAGGATATAGCTGATTTATCCGGCTTGGTCTTGGGTATTAAACTTGGATGGAGCTACGGTGATGATTTTGACCGTGCCAAGCATGAGAAAAAATTCCAGGCTATCGATGGAAACGTTAAGAAGTTGTATGCCTTATTGGACGCCAAACGTTTGGATGCACTGGTGGATAATGACTTGGCCGCACCGAAAAATATTGCTTCTTTAAACCTTACCAACAAGTTTGAAAGTCTACCTGAACCTCTGCTTCTGGCGAATATTTATCTGGCTCTTAAGCGAGATAGTGATCCCCAGTTTTTAATAGATTTTAATCGCAGTCTTACCAAACTTCGGAAACAGGGGCGACTGGCTGAGATTCAAACGGCCTTTCGTAAAACGTATATGGAATCTTTCTGAGTTAACTCTGTTTTCGATAGGCGCCAGGATTTAAATTTGTCCATCGTTTGAATGCTTTATAAAACGCGCTGTTATCTGTGAAGCCAAGCAGCTCAGCAATTTCGCTCAGCGGTAATTTTGTTTCTTCCAAATAGTGTCGGGCCAAGCGTTCTCTGACATTGTCCAACACTGTTTGAAAACAGGTATCTTCTTCTGCGAGTCGTCGTTGCAGGCTTTTTTCACTCATGTTCAAACATTGCGCTATATGCGGGCGCGTCACATGGCTGGAGCTTAATCGATGCTCGATGAGCTGAGCTACCTTGTGGCGAATATTGCGAACCTGGCCCAACTCACCTAATCGTTGCTTGGCGTGTTCTTCATGCATGGTGCAAAGCTCTTCATCTGCTTCCAGGAGCGGCAGCGACAGTGCATCATCGCTTATCAAAATGCCATCGAAGGTTTGCCCGTAGTTAGGGGCTGCTCCAAACAGGCGGAGGTATTCACTTTCATCATTGGTTTGAGGTCGTTGGAAAGAAACTTCTATCGGCATAATTTCTTCCCCCGTGGTCCAGCGGGCAAATGCGATCAACGCGGCAAAAACCGCATCAATTTGATGATAGTAAAACGGCAAGGAATCGGGCTTTTGATGGTAGATGAGCCAGGTTCCTTTCTTGGTTGGGAGTTTTTGAAAAATCCCGCCGTCACTGATTAACCGTTGGTACTGATTTAGCTTGTCCAGAGCTGAACCCAGTGTTGCAGAGTTCATCAAGGTGTATCCGACAATATGGAAGGTGCCAGGTCGGACTTGTTCCCCAAAATGTAATCCGAAAAACGGATTGTTCGAATGCTCAATACAGGCACCCCAGAGCTGAACGGTTTGATCCATCGACAAGCGTTTTTTTGTAGAGAAGTCTTCTGAAGTGAGTTGAGCGCGTTGAAGAATCTCTTTCTGAGCGTCTTTATCTCGACCGCTGTACTCCAGAATACTCTTTGCCCAATTGGAGGAGACGGTGATGCTGTGCTGTGTCATGAATGGCCTCGTTGAACTCTTATTCTTATGGGGGCTGTCCTCTCAGGACAAAAACCTAGACCTTGCTGATCAATGAGCATACCAAGTTGGTCAATTAATCTACTGAACTGAATCAATGAATTGCATCTTGATGAGGTGAAAAAATGACCAATGAGTATCAGTGCGATGCCGTAATTGTTGGCGGAGGTGTTGCGGGAATCACCGCTGCTATTGAATTGTTGGATGCCAATCAACAGGTGATTTTGCTTGATCGTGATACGGAGGCCAACTTTGGTGGCCTGGCCAAAGAGTCCTTTGGTGGGATGTTCATGGTGAACACGCCAGAGCAACGTAGAACTGGCATTAAGGATTCCCCTGAGCTCGCTTTGCATGACTGGCTGCATTTTGCTGAGTTTGACCCAGAGGATAAATGGCCAAGAGCTTGGGCCGAATGCTATGTACACGAATCCCTCGAAATGATTTATCACTGGCTGAAAGATCGTGGCGTTCGATTTTTCCCCGTTGTGCACTGGGTTGAGCGTGGTTTGTACACGCCGGGTAATTCGGTGCCGCGCTTTCATATGGTCTGGGGAACCGGGCATGGGCTGATTACGGCCTTAATCGATCATTTAATTTCTCATCCAAACGTTCAGAACTTGCGCTGTCTTTTTGAGCATCGGGTGGATGACGTTCTGTTAAAAGGTGGTCGAGTGGTGGGCTGTGTCGGGCTTGATGAAACCCACTGCCAGCAATTCCAAATCCTGGCTGATAATACGGTGGTGGCAACGGGTGGCATCAACGGTTGTCTGGAAAAGGTACGACAGCATTGGGACAGCGAGTGGCAATCGGCTCCTGAGACCATTTTGAACGGCTCTCATCATTACTCTGACGGGCGATTGCATGAGGCGGTTTCACATCATGGTGCCAGGGTGACTCATTTGGATCGCCAGTGGAATTACGCGGCGGGAGTGCATCATCCTCGCCCGAAACGTGATAACCACGGCTTGAGTCTAGTGCCTTGTCCTTCCGCGCTTTGGGTTAATGCATTAGGAGAACGAATAGGCCCTGAGCCTATGGTTACAGGCTTTGATACCCGTCGCTTGGTTACTCAGGTCTGCCAACAACCGGGGCAGTTCAGTTGGCAGATCCTGAACAAAAAGATCGCCATAAAAGAACTGGCTGTGTCGGGTTCCGAATTTAATGACGCCATCAAAAATAAAGACCTGTTGGCCTTTCTCAAAATGGCGGTGATGGGCAATGAATCTTTGGTGGATGATCTAACCCGCCACTGCTCGGACTTTGTGATGGCTGATTCGTTGGAAGAATTGGTGGAAAAAATCAACCAGCAGAACCAGGGCTTTTCAATGGATCTATCGACGCTCAACGACGAGCTTCAGACCTACGACCAGATGATCGATCGGGGAAAAACCTATCTCAATGATGATCAGTTACGTCGGATTGCTCAGCTCAGACATTACCGGGGTAATCGTTTAAGAACCTGCAAGTATCAGAAGATTCTAGACCCCAAAGCCGGGCCTTTAATTGCTATTCGAGAGTTTATTCTCAGTCGTAAAAGCCTTGGTGGCCTGCAAACGAATTTAAAGAGTCAGGTATTGAATCACCAAGGAGAGGTTATCCCTGGCTTGTATGCCGCAGGTGAAGCGTCAGGCTTCGGTGGTGGCGGTATTCACGGTAAACGTACCTTGGAAGGCACCTTTCTCGGAGGATGCATTTTAACCGCTCGTAAATCAGCTCAAGCCATTGTGAACGGCTAGAGCAACAAAAAATCAGAGTGATCAAAAGCATTTAACAACAGACGCAGTATTGAATTTGGCTCAGGCAAAAAATACGGGCTGAAGATGCGGGCTGAAGTTATGGGCAGAACCTGTAGCAGCATAGAATTCTAGGAGTCGACAATGAAAAAAACAGGCGCGTGGTTGGCAAGGTATGCCATGGAACAAATCGGGATCAGACATACCTTTGGTATCCCGGGAGTCCACAATACAGAGCTGTACGATGAATTAAATAAATCCGATCAGATAGAGCCTATTTTGGTCTGTCATGAAGGGGGCGGAGCCTTTATGGCCGATGCGGTGAGTCGCGTGTCGGATTCCATTGGTGCGCTTGTGATCGTTCCCGCTGCTGGCGTGGCTTACGCAGCAGCGGGAATTGGTGAAGCCTTTCTTGACGGTATTCCAATGTTAGTGATTTGTGGTGGTGTCAGAACCGATCTCGAATACGGTAATCAGTTACATCAGATGGATCAGCACAGTTTTATCGGTGCGTTTTGTAAGAAGACGTACTTAATTGAAGATCACAAAGACATTCTTCCCACATTTTATGACGCCTATGAAGTCGCCACTCGTGGTGAACCCGGGCCTGTGTTTATCGAAATTCCGGTAAATGTTCAGTTATTTTCTGGCGACGTGGATTCGATTTTCCCTTACGAATCCAAAAAGGTAGTGCCAGCCGTCGATGATCAGGCGTTGGAACAAGCGATCTCTTTGATTGAGGCGTCTGAGCGTCCTTGCATCTTTGCCGGCTGGGGTGCGGTGAATGCCAGTGATGAGCTGATTGAATTGGCGGAAATGCTGAATGCGCCTATTGCTACTACGCTGCAGGGGTTGAGTGTTGTTCCTCATGATCATCCGTTGCATGCCGGGTTTAGTTTTGGTCCTGCTTCTGTTCCGGCTGCTCAGCGGGCGTTTGAACAGTGTGATTGTTTGATAGCGATAGGGACTAAATTTTCAGAAATCGCGACGGGAAGCTTTGGGGTTAATCCACCCGATAAATTGATTCACATTGATATTAGCCCGGAATCTATTGGTGTGAACTTTCAACCGAGTGTGGCCTTGGTAGCGGATGCACAAGACGCGCTTTCCAAAATGACTAAGTTGATTCGGAGAAAGTCGATTTCCGATGTTGCCGGTTTGATTCACAACCAGAAGCAAGGGTATTTAAAAGAGTGGTTGGCGCATGATTCTCAAGGCAAGGTAAACCCGGCGGCGTTTTTTCAGGATCTAAGGCAGCAACTCCCAAGAGAGGCTATTACGGTGGTGGATGATGGTAACCATACCTATCTTGCCGCTGAATTAATGCCGATTTATGGGCCGAAGCGTTTCATTTCCCCGACCGACTTCAATTGCATGGGCTACAGCGTACCGGCGGCAATTGGCGCCAAATTGAGTCACCCTGATCAGGATGTAATCGCTATTGTTGGTGACGGTTGCTTTGCTATGACCTGCATGGAAATCTCCACCGCTACGGCGTTAGGGCTGGGGGTGGTTTACTTTGTGTTTAATGATGGTGAGTTATCCCAGATTGCTCAGGCGCAAGAAATCCCTTACAACCGAAAACCCTGTACAAGCTTAAACAGAATTAACTTTGAAGGAGTGGCCTTAGCCGTAGGAGCGGAGTATGTCTGTCTGGAGGATCATCACGTGATGAATTCGGCTATTGCCAGAGCATTAACATCGGCTCGTTCCGGGAAGCCTGTGATAGTGGATGTGAAGGTTGATTACTCAAAGAAAACCGCGTTTACTCAAGGAGCGGTTAAAACCAACTTTAAGCGATTTGATTTTAAAACGAAGTTGAGAATTGGCAGTCGGGCTCTAAAGCGAAAGATCACTGGATAATTTATTTATGGCTTATGGTTAGACAGAAAAATGGGCTGATGGCTTCTCTGTCCTTTTTTTCTGATATTACGCTGGCACCTCGAATTTTCCTGCTATGGTTATGGAGAATACGAGGTGAGTCAGCATGTTTGGCCGTTTTATTTTCTTCCTGATTTTTTCGTTAAGTATTGAGGTTTCAGCGAACGAAACCGATACGAATTGGGTCATTGTTACGGGGTCGGATTTTCCGCCTTACACTGACCTTGATTATCCCGAAGGGGGATTGTTGATTAAACTTTTCCATATCGTGATGGAGGAGTTGCCGGGCAATTATGAAATCAAGTGGTTGCCTTGGCGCCGGGGGTATCTGGAAACCATTGAAGGAACGTATGTGGGTACCTTTCCTTATGTTCATACGCCCGAACGAGCTAGACACTTATTGTATTCGGAAGCGATCATTGGTGTTGAAGAACGTTTTTTTTCCCGGGCGAATGAATCACGCGACTTTAATAACATCGAGAACTACAAAAACATCGTTACCTGTAAGCCGGTGGGTTATAACCTGAATGCAATTCAGCCTTTTGTGGACAAGGGGCATATCTCTTTACGCTGGGCGGATAACTTGGATACTTGTTTTTTGCAGCTGAGTCAGGGGCGGGTTGATCTCGTGGACATGGATAAATACGTGGGGTTTGCGTCGATAAAAAAAGCAGGGCTTAAACCAATGAATTTTAAAATGCATGAACGAATTTTACTGACACAGAGCATGCACCTATTGGTATCGAAGAAGCACCCAAGAGGAAAAGAATTCCTGGATGCCTTCAACAAAGCACTTCTAACGGTAAGAGAGTCAAAAGTCTATCGAGACCTACTGAATGAGTATTTACGTTAGCTCGTGTGTTTACAGTAGAGCCAGCATGGCTTCTGCTTTACTGACTTCAAAGGTTTTAGGTGGCTCTACGTTTAATTGGGTGACCCGGCCATCATCCACCAACATGGCATACCGTTGAGAGCGTACTCCGCCAAAGCTGCCGGTATCCATATCTAATCCAATGGCTTTCGTAAACGTACCGTCACCATCAGCGAGCATGATCAGTTCTTCGGCATTATGTGTTTTGCCCCAGGCAGTCATAACAAAGGCATCGTTGACTGCCAGGCAAATAATACTGTCTACGCCTTTTGCTTTAAGTTTATCGGCCAACGTAACATAACCTGGTAAGTGCTCTTCAGAACAGGTGGGCGTAAACGCGCCAGGGACGGCAAAAAGCACTACTTTCTTTCCTGCAAACAGCTCGTCCGTGGTTGGATTCTTCATTCCTTCATTCGTAAGTAATTGGAAGGTACAGTCTGGCAGTGTGTCTCCACGTTGAATCATGAGTTCGTCCTTTTCATGGAATTGAGTTCAAACCTGAATGGGTTCAAACCTGAATGGGTTCAAACAACATTGGGTTTAAACCGCTAGTGGTCTAAATCGTAATGGATGAGTTAATCCTAGATACCCTAATGACTTTGATCCAGCTCGAATTCGATCTTAGCTGAATTTTCTCAAGTGATTTGCTATGGTTGCGCCGTTTCTCCATTCACTTTGTTAAACGGATACGATGTTACATGAGCACGCCTTCAGTGATTGAACACATCTCAAGACCTTCTGATCTATCTCAGTGCCAACGTTTATTTCACGGTCGAGGACATGCTTTTCCCGGATTAGAGCATGTGTGTGTGGACTGGATTGCTCCTGCCATCGTCATTACGCTTTTTAACGAAGTTGAGCCGGATTGGCTAGAACAACAGGTGAGTGATTTGGCAGAGATATTTCCTGAACAGGAGTCCATTCAGGTTCAGTATCGTTGTCGCCCGGGGGCGCCTTTTGAAGTGCTTTCTGGTAAAGAAATTACCAATTTGGTGGCTTTAGAGGAGGGCATGAAGTTTCACATTACCTTGGGTAAAGCTCAAAACACCGGATTGTTTCTCGATATGCTGAACGGTCGTCGTTGGTTGAAAGAACACAGTGCTAACAAGAAGGTGTTGAACCTCTTCTCTTATACCTGTGGTTTTTCGGTTGCTGCGATTGAGGGCAATGCGGATCTGGTGGTGAATGTCGATATGTCAAAAGCCTCACTGGCAACAGGGCGTGAAAACCACCGATTGAATGATCACGCTTTGGATAAGGTCGTGTTTCAGGGGTTGGATATTTTTAAATCCTGGGGACGAATCAAAAAACCGGGGCCGTACGATATTCTGGTGTCTGACCCACCAAGCTTTCAGAAGGGCAGCGTTAATATTCAGCGGGACTACCACAAGATCATCCGCCGCATTCCTGAATTGGTTGTACCAGGGGGGTTAGTGATGCTTTGTCTGAACTCTCCAGACCTGGATGATGCTTTCTTGCTTTCTCAGGTGGAGGAGAACTGTCCTGAGTGTGAGTTGTTAAACAAGATTGAAAACCCGGCGGTCTTCAAAGAAGCAGAAGCTGGAAAAGGGCTGAAGGTCTATGTGTTTCGTTTTTCTCCCTCAGACACAATTGCTTAATTCGTTAGCAAGCACGATGGATGGAGTGCTGGTACGCCATTGGTCTTAGTTTGAGAGCCGCTGGCCACTTGTCTTATTGATATTATGCTTAACGACTTATACTGATAGTTATCAGGTGTAATAATCACTCTCTCATCGTGTGCCTTGAATGAACGAGGCATAAAGGACATAGCATTACTGATCTACGGAAGGATCAGCCGGTTAAAGGGACGCTTTATGAAGAAAACGTATCCATCTCAGAAAACATTCACCAGTACGTATCTGTTTTCTCATTGGTTTTCTTGTCTGTTATTAGCCGCTGGTATTTCTGTCAGTGTTCCAACCTATGCACAGGATGCTCGTGCACAGAACTACCTTGAACAAGCTGAATTTGAGATGGCTAAGTCCGAACAGTCGGTCGATGCGCTCAATCGGTTTATCGAAACATATCCTGCTTCTCGATGGCGAGCTAATGCTGAATATGAGCGTGATCGCTTGGCCTATACTCAAGCAGCGCAGCAGGGAACGTCAGCTGCCGTTCAGGCGTTCATTGACGCCCATCCAGACAGTGCCTGGCTGCCTAATGCACATTTTATGTTGAATCGTCTGAAGAAAGATGAGACGGCACGGCGCGGTTCTGCGTCTTCATCCGTAGCCTCTGATGAATCAACAAACAACACACCGAAAGAAAAGCCGAGTCGTTATAAGAAACCAGAATCTAACCGTGATCAGGATAGGGTGACTCGTGCACTGTCTATTTATGGTGATCGTCGTGCTGAGAAACAGCGCTTAAAAGATGAAAAGCGCAAAGAGCAGCAGGAAGAAGCGAAAAAGCGTGACGCATGTGGTCGTTTGAAAGACAGCATTCGACGGCTGGGCGAACGGGTGGTTTGGTATAACCTGGACGACCAAGGCAATCGTCAGTACGTGTCTGACGATACGGTGAGTCAGACACGTGAGAGGTTAACCCGCCAGTATCAGAAAGAGTGCGGTTAGACCACTTCTTCCAAATCCTTATGCGTTTCCAGCCATTGCAGGGTTTTTTCTTTATTCATCGGGCGGGCGTAGAAGTAGCCTTGTCCGATATCACAGCCTAACTGACGTAATAAGGTCTCTGTTTCTTCGTCTTCAATGCCTTCAGCAACCACTTTCATTTCAAGGTCGTGACCAATATTTATGGAGGCTTTTACGATGGTTTCCGCACTGTGTTTGTGGGTTACATCGAAGATGAAGGATTTATCAATTTTTAATTCATGAACCGAGAGTTTATGAATTTGAGACAGCCCGGAAAACCCGGTACCAAAGTCGTCGATGGAAAGTTTGATGCCCAGAGCTTTCAGCTCTTCAAGCGTTTTCAATTCCTGAAAGTCATCGCTGATGATACTGGATTCGGTAATTTCCAACGTAAGCTGACCTGGGGAAACCTGATTTTTGATTAAGGCATCTGAAACGGCTTCGACAAATCCTGGTTCATGTAAGTTCAAGACAGAAATGTTGATCGAGAACTGTAGGCCAGTGTGTTGTTTGTTGATCTCAACCATTTCGCGGAGCGCTTTGTTGATTACCCATAGGGTCAAGGGTTTGATCAAACCATTATGTTCTGCAACTGATACAAACTCTTCCGGGCTGACTTGCCCAAGTTGTGGGTTCTCCCATCGTAGTAGGGCTTCTAACCCAACACAGCGTTTGTCGGTAAGAGACAGCTGGGGTTGGTAGGCCAGCGTTAACTCTTGATTTTCTAACGCCAATCGTAGCTCTGCTGCCAAGGACAAACGAGCTTCGTTAAAGAGGTCTTCTTCTTCGTTATAACTCTGAAACAGGCGTTTCTTTTGATACGCCTGACTGCCTGCAATTTTGGCTTTGCGAATTAATTCATCGAGGTAGGATGCCGGTTCTGAAGATTGAGCAGGGCCATGTTGGGAAAAGGCAATGCCAAGGTGGGCGTCCAGATCCAGATTAATTGCTTCAAAGGTAAACGGTTGTTTAAGGCGTTCAGCGATGCTTCGTGCGAGTGTGGCAATTTTTTGTTCACTATCTACGTCGGCAAGGAATACAAAGCTGGCTTGGTCCAGGGCTGCGATTTTTACCGGCCCGTGGCCACTTTGTTCAATACTGACGATGGATGGGTAGGGGCGAAGTATGGTGTTGATATGTTCCGCAAGGTGCTGACTGAGTCGGTCAGAGCTTTTCGTCCCCAGAGTCTTATCAAATTCTTTAAGCTTGTGAACTTTGATGAATACCACGGCATGAGAGGTGAAGCCAATGGTTGTATGCATGGTGCGATAGGCTTGATGAAAAAACACATCATTGGGTAAGTGGTTTTTGGCGTGATGAAATGCTCTGTGCTGAAGCTGTTGTTCAAGCAGGTTGGTTTCTTCTGAATGTTTGAGTGCTTGAATTTCTGCCATGGCTCTTTGCTTGGCTTCTTGCTCAAATCGAATGGCAACCAGGATCACCAGCAGCAGGACTTCCAATACCGTGCCGGCTTGCAACAGGAACTCGACCATATCGTTATAGGGGAGCAACGTAAATCGACTTAATAGGTAGTAGCCCGTTGTAAGTAACAGTACGCTCATGGAGATCAGATAGTACTTCGCAATTTGAAGCCCTTGTTGAGCATAGTGATAGGCCATGGCAAGAAAACTTAATAGTGATACCAGCGCCAGAACTTTGGTAAAGATGAGTGCCGTTTGGTAGTCCGAAAACATTAGAAAGAAAGGCACAATGCACATAAGCATAAGAACTGTGAGCAGAGTGTTTCGTGATCCCCTTACGTCCAACAGCTGTTTGGTGAATAAGGCAAAACAAAGGATGGTGGCACAGGCGAAGATAACAATATTAAGGTTTTGAATGGATGGCGCGTTATAGAACAGGTATTGGAAAGCATAGCCGGTGATGGATGCTTGCAGTATAAGTCGGGACAAAATGAATCCTGAATAGCTGGCAAATACCTTTTCTTTAGTGAGCCAAAAGGCGTAGGCACTGAGAATCATCGTGAGTGTTAAAATGCCAAAATAAAACATGGTTGCCGCAGTGGCTTTTAAATGTCTCTCATGAAAAATCAAAGGAGACGACAGGGTGGCATTAAAGATGATTGGTGACGTTGATTCTTGCCGTATAAGTACGGTAGTGGTGCTGTGTGGTTCTAGTTTTAATAGCAGCGATGGATTGGGATCAGGGATTCGTCGGATGTTGAACGGAACTCTGTCGCCGGTGGTATAGGAATCAGAAATCAGTCCATTTTTAATCACGTAAAAACTGACCAAGTCAGACATCGGCGAGGCAAGGCTCACCACTTGCTCAATATCGGTAGCCAGTGGATTTTGTATGTCTACGCTTAGCCAATAGACGGCACGAGAATGTCCAAAATTTGGTGCTAAATCCGAGCTTCTAAAGCCGTTTAATTGGCTACTAGAGTGAATTAGATCGGGTGTTAATACGTGTTCCTGGTCTTCATAAAAGGTGGCATAAGGAGCAAGACTGACAATATCTTCTTCGGTTACTGACACTTTTGGTGAAGTGTAGCCTGAGGTGCTTTCGTTGCTTTTAATGGTTTGACTGAACAAAACCAGTAAACAAACAACGACAATGCTTGCTTTAGACAGCCAGTTCAAAGGAGCTTCCTTAATTATTATTTTTCTTTTGAATTCATCGTACCGAACTTGAGTAATAAAGATATCGGCATTCAGATTCTTTTTGTTAACTTCTATTAACAGTAGCTGAATTCAAAGGCACTTGAAGGAAGAGTCAGGTGCCTTTTTGAGAGAAAGGCTGAGCTTAATCCAGAAGTTGCAGCAGGATAGCGCGAATGTCGTCTATTTGTTCCATACAGACATTATGCTCCATCTGATAGCCTTGATACGAACACTCATACCCCAAGTCCTTTAGCGTCTTGTGGGCTTTCCGGCCCAGCTGGTCGGGAACGACTGGATCTTGTAATCCGTGTTGAATAAAGACAGGAAGGGATTTGTTTGCGTCGCTGAGTTGTATGGTATCAGCCGTGGCAAAGTAGGTTGATAGCGCCAGTAATCCTGCTAAGGGTTTTTGATAGCTTAACGCCGTTTGATAGGCTACTGCGCCACCTTGTGAGAAACCAATCAACACGATTCTTTCCGAAGGCACACCTCGTTCAATTTCCCGTTCGATGAGTTTGCCGATCTCGCTGGCTGATGTCAGTAATTGTTGTTCATCCACTTTACGTTCAATGCTCATTTCAAGGATGTCATACCAGGCAGGCATGACAAAACCACCATTAATGGTGACGGGCATACTGGGAGCGTGAGGAAAGATGAATCGAACGGCTAGTTCATCAGGCAATTTGAGTTCTGGCACGATCGGGGCAAAATCATTGCCATCAGCACCTAAACCGTGCAGCCAAATTACCGAAGCCTTGGCTTCTGTGGTTGGGTTTATTTCTATAGAAGGGAGATAGGTCATGTTGGTCCGCTGGTTGCTACAATTATTAAACCGATATTATTACCAATAGTACTTAAGAATAGTACTTAACAAATATTTCTATGTCGCGGAGAGTAGGTCAAGCGCGCCGGGGGTACAGAGTCATGGGGCCAGAGGTATGACTAAACAAGGATTTATTGATGATTCGCGATTTCACGTTTTGCTTGAAGTAGTGTGAGCTAAAATACGTTAAAATCTGTCCATTAGGTCAAAAAATAATTTTAGGTTAGAGGAGAAGGGCATGACTAAAGCATCGCATGAATGGTTGAACAAGTTACCTAAGGTGGAATTACATCTACATTTGGAAGGCAGCCTTGAGCCTGAGTTGATGTTTGCCCTTGCTCAAAGAAACAATATCGAATTGCCATTTAAGAATGTAGAAGAAGTTCGTGCGGCTTATGAGTTCAGTAATCTTCAGGATTTTCTGGACATCTATTATCAAGGCGCGAACGTGTTGATTCATGAGCAGGATTTCTATGATCTTACCTGGGCGTATCTCTCCAAGTGTAAAGAACAGAATGTAATGCATGTGGAGCCTTTCTTTGATCCGCAAACGCATACCGATCGCGGTGTGGCTTTTAGAACCGTGCTTAATGGCATCATTCGAGCCTTAAAAGACGGTCAAGAGAAACTGGGGATCACCAGTGAGCTGATCATGTGTTTCTTACGTCACCTGTCTGAGGAAGCGGCGTTCGAAACTCTGGAAATGGCTGAACCCTATTTGGATGTGATTATCGGTGTCGGATTGGACAGTTCCGAACAAGGCCATCCTCCTGAAAAGTTCAGTCGGGTATTCGCTAAGGCACGTGAACTGGGCTTAAAGACGGTTGCGCATGCGGGAGAGGAAGGCCCTGCTGAGTATGTTTGGACGGCAATTAATGATCTCCAAGTATCACGAGTCGATCACGGTGTTCGCTCCATTGACGATGAAAAGCTGATGCAGCATCTTGCTGAAACTCGTATGCCGTTGACGGTGTGTCCTTTATCCAATACCAAACTGTGTGTTTTCGATGATATGTCTCAGCACAACATTTTAACCATGTTGGAGCAGGGGGTATGCGTGACGGTTAATTCGGATGATCCTGCCTATTTTGGCGGTTACATGACGGAGAACTTTGTTGCTTTGGCAGATGCGTTGGACCTGACAGAAGCACAGGCCTCTCAACTGGTTAAAAACAGTATTGAAGCCAGTTTTGTGAATGAACAAAGACGAGCTGAGATGATGGCTTTACTCGGTTAAGTAACGTCAGGAATAGCTGATATTCATCTGCCAAAGTGACTTGTTTTGTCATTTCATTCTTGTACTCTCTGCCTTTTATTGATGAATTAACTTCGCAGTATAAAGGCAGGGCATGTTTTCTCTTTTTCTGATTTTTCTTCGACTTGGCGTGACGTCTTTTGGCGGACCTGTTGCACATTTAGGCTACTTTCATCGTGAGTTCGTAGTAGAACGCAAATGGTTCAGTGAAGCTGAGTACACTGAACTTCTGGCGTTGTGTCATTTTCTTCCGGGGCCTGCCAGTTCACAGGTGGGGATGGCCATTGGCTATCGTCAGGCAGGAATTTTAGGCAGTTTGATTGCGTTTCTGGGGTTCACCTTACCCTCGGTGATCCTGATGATCGGTGCTGCCTATGTGCTCCAACATACTTACGATGTGACTTGGGTGGATGGAGTCCTTCATGCCATGAAGTTATTGGCCGTTGCTGTTGTCGCGGACGCAGTCTGGGGAATGGCGAAGAAGATTTGCATTACTCGTTTGAAGTTCACTATTACCATTGTCACGGCAGTTACCATGTTGCTCATGCCTGGTCTGACGAGCCAGTTGTTGACGATTGGATTTGCCGGTCTTGTGGGTGCAGTGGCTTTGAGACAGGGGACGCCTCCCGTAGAAACGTTGACGCAACGCTCAAGGCTGTTTACGTTTCCTTTCCTTGTTGTGTTTCTTGCTCTGTTATTCGGGTTACCCCTCTTAGTCACTTCTCTGGATACTGCACCATTAGACAGCCATTCTCTGGCTATTTTTGATACCTTCTATCGTGCAGGCGGTTTGGTTTTTGGCGGCGGACATGTGGTGTTACCAATGCTTCAGGCTGAACCCTTGATTGCTCAGCAAGTCAGTCAGGAACAGTTTTTAACGGCTTACAGCCTGGCACAGGCCGTTCCGGGGCCAATGTTTACCATTGCCAGTTACTTAGGTTATGTGGTGGGTGATAGTTGGGTGAACGGGATGATCGCAACGGCCGGGATCTTTTTACCTGGCTGGTTGTTAATTATTGCGACGCTGTCTGTGTGGCCTAAGTTAAAAGCGAATAATTACCTGGCAGGAAGTGTCCAGGGCATCGTCGCTGCGACAGTGGGTCTTTTAGTTGCCGCCTTGTATCAACCAGTGTTTTCGAGCGCGGTGTTAAGTGCATCAGACATGGCCGTAGTGTTATTGGTTTGGACCGCGTTGAGTGTTGCCCGTCTCCCTATTTGGGGGGTAGTGCTTGTTACTGCACTGGCTGGTGGTTTGGTTCTTTAATCCGGCTGGAGTATTTTCTGAAATACACCTGAGTTTATCCGTCTCTAAAAAGCGACAAGGTCTTTTGATGTTGTCGCTTCTTTATTTGTATTCAACGTTGGTTTATATATTATGGAACGATTGTTCCAAAACTGTTTAGGATAAATCCCGTTTTATGGCTCGCCCTCAAAAATTTAACGAACAACAGATCCTTTCCAAAGCCATGGTCTACTTTTGGCGGCATGGCTTTAGTGCCAGTTCGATTCATGAACTGTTAGAAGAAATGGGGATTAGTCGAGGGACGCTTTATAACTCGATAGGCGATAAAGATGCGCTATTTATGCGTTGTGTAGAGTGCTTTCAGCATCGGGTTGATCAGCTTTTTCAGTTAACTCTGTTCAACCAGCAGTTTCCTCCTGTTCAGCGCGTTGAGCAGTTTATCCGGCTGTCGTTTGCTGAAAATTCTGAGCTTCCAGTGGGGTGTTTGCTGGTGAATAGCTTGTGTGAAGACGATCGGGCGCTTAGTCAGATTAAGCCAATAGTTACAGCGACTCTGGATAAGATGGAAGAGGGGTTTAAAACAGTTTTTGAAGCTCTACAGATCAATGCAGACACGGCTGAGAGCTATGCCAGCATGATGGCTACCCAGGTTAAAGGCGCCAGAGTTCGACAAAGGGAAGGCGCATCAAATCCTCAACTCATTCAAGAGTTGTTGCGTCTTTTTGAATTACTTACCCAAACCAAATGAAATCTGCCTGAATAACAACAATGATCGGAGTTTCTATGCAAAAGCTTAAATCCCTCTTTATTTCTGGATACTGTACTTACTTATCATTGGTCAGTGTATTTTTGCTCTACAGCTATTTTAGCTCTGACTCGAAAGCCATTTTGCTGGCCGCAATCTTACACATCATAGGGGTATCATTTTTTGGGCACCTATTTCTTGGCGAACCGGCTCGCACTTCTGCGTTACTGCCTAAATGGACTATCCCAACGATAATTCTGGGGGTGTCCGTTGGTTACCAAGGCTTTTTGGAAGGGAACAGTTTAGCAATTGGATTGGCTGCCATTGCTTGGCTAGGTTGGAGCTTATATTTGTTTTGGTACTCAAACTTTGGTGGTAAGAAAAGTGAGTCACTGAAGATTGGACACCCTTTACCTGATTTCACATTGTATACGCCATCAGGTGAGCCGGTCACTCGTTCTGACTTATCAGAAAAACCTACTTTGATGATTTTCTACCGAGGCAATTGGTGCCCACTTTGTGTGGCACAAGTCAAAGAAATCTCAAACTTGTACCGTGAACTAAACGAAATGGGTGTTGACGTCTGTTTGATCAGCCCTCAACCAGAAGAAAATACACAAGCATTGGCGGATCGTTTCAATGTGCCATTTAAGTTTCTGGTTGATAGCAAATTAAAAACTGCGGAAGCCTTTGGAATTAAGGCTGAAGGTGGTACACCAACGGGATTGGAAGCTTTGGGTTATGACTCTGATACTGTAAGACCGACGGTGTTGATTACCGATAAAGAAGGGAAGCTGGTGTATTCTGATCTCACTGATAATTATCGGGTAAGACCTGAGCCTGAAGAGTTTATTAGAGTTTTCAAATCCATGGCTTCGGTATAGATTGAATACAGACTGAAAACAAAAAACGGATGCCGAGGCATCCGTTTTTTATTGTTGTTGCTTTAGCGTATAGAGCTTTTGGGGCTCTACAGTGTTAGCTATAACAGTGCTTAGCTATTATTACGCGTAGGCAATACATCTTTAAGCTTCTCTGCCATGTCACGAACAGACTTTTCAGTCGTAGCCCAATCGATACATGCGTCGGTGATAGATACACCGTATTCCATGTCGTCAGAGATTTTTTGTGCGCCCCAGTTAAGGTGGCTTTCAATCATTAAGCCAACAATGGATTTGTTGCCTTCAAGAATTTGGTTGGCAACGTTTTCCATAACCAAAGGTTGAAGCTCTGGTTGTTTGTTGGAGTTCGCGTGGCTACAGTCAACCATAATGTTTTGAGTAACACCGGCTTTCTCAAGCGCTTGTTCAGATTGAGCAACGCTTACTGAGTCGTAGTTTGGTTTGCCGTTACCACCACGAAGTACAACGTGGCCGTATTTGTTGCCTTTTGTTCTTACGATAGAAACCTGACCTGTCTGGTTAATACCCAAGAATGAATGAGGATGCGCAACCGATTGAAGGGCGTTGATTGCTACTTCCAAACCACCATCAGTACCATTCTTGAAGCCGACAGGCATTGATAGGCCACTGGACATTTCACGGTGGGTTTGAGATTCCGTGGTGCGAGCACCAATAGCAGACCAGGAAATAAGATCTTGTAGGTACTGAGGCGAAATCGGATCAAGTGCTTCGGTTGCCAAAGGCAAGCCCATATCCGCTAAATCACACAATAGCTGACGACCAATGTGAAGACCTTCATCAATTTTGAACGTGTCATCCAAATGTGGATCGTTAATCAGGCCTTTCCAGCCAACGGTGGTACGTGGTTTTTCAAAATACACACGCATAACCAAATACAAGGTATCTTTTACTTCTTCAGCAAGGACTTTCAGGCGCTCAGCGTATTCTTTTGCTGCTTTTACATCATGAATAGAGCAAGGACCTAATACCAAAAATAAACGAGGGTCTTTGCGATCAAGGATGTTTTGGATAGTGTGGCGACCTTCAGCAACTGCTTTTGCTGCAGCTTCTGAAATAGGCACGTCTTTTTTCAAGCCATGCGGTGTAATTAATAACTCTGAAGATTCCACGTTTACGTTTTCTAACTGCTCTGTCATTTTTATTTCCTGATGTCCTTCAAGCGCACGTATGTGAGTAAGGTTTATTACTGCGCTGTGTGGCGTAAATCCTATAGGCCAGTCATTATGAACTCAAACCAAGTGTGTGTGAATACTAAACCTTAAGGATTACCGTTTTATTGATCAATAGCTGATGGATAAAGGGAGTCCTAAGACACCTCATCAGCTATCGATTTTTGCATCATACAATCTTTAGAAGAACGCGTACTTGGCCCCGATCAACATTAGTACAGATGCAAGAATAGGGTGAAGTACTTTGTCCGGGATATTGGCTCCCAGTTTGGTTCCTAAGGTGATGGCCGGCAAAGAGCCGATTAGCAAACTACCGAGTAAGAGAAAATCGACGTTTCCTAAGAACATGTGACCAAGGCCCGCAATCAATGTCAGCGGGACGGCATGTGCCAAATCGGTTCCCACGATTTTAATGGAGGCCAATTTGGGATAGAGAATCATTAGCACGGCTGCAGCAATTGCGCCTGCACCAACAGATGACAGCGTAACCAGTACGCCCAGAGATACACCCATGGCGAAGGTCAATACATCTTGCTTACGTGTACTGATGATATCCTGAGTAGAAACAATTTCCTGTGCGATGTTCTGACGTAAACGGCTTTTAAAGAGAATGACACCAGAGGTAAGAATCAACATGAATCCCAAACTGGTGGTTAATAAGTGGTTATAGGTTTCAGGATCACCAAAATAATTATGAAGAAGAAACACTGTGACGCCTGCAGCAGGAAGACTCCCGGCAGCCATAATCCCCATCAATCGCCATCGAATGGTTCTTTGTTTATGGTGAGCAATTGCACCACCGGCTTTAGTGATTGATGCGTACATTAAGTCTGTGCCTACCGCCACATGAGGTGGGAAGCCAAAAAGTAGCAACAAAGGCGTCATTAAGGAGCCGCCACCAACGCCGGTAATACCCACGGCGAGGCCTACGACGGCACCTGCAAGAATATAAAGGAGTATGTCCATTCAAATGGTCTACTATGTATAACCAACAATAATTCGAAACTAGCTGGTAAATTTATAGCTTTCTATCTATTCTGAAAAAGAATATTTGCTTATATTTTTATAATTAATTGAACTAGATAGAGTTGAGCTGGTCGTAACTCGAACAATCATCTTTCGATAATTATTTCCAAAATTGAACAAACAATGCCTGGAGGGTATATGAAGTTACAGCAGTTGCGCTATATCTGGGAAGTCGCGCATCACGATTTAAATGTCTCTGCGACTGCTCAAAGTTTATATACTTCACAGCCTGGTATCAGTAAGCAAATTCGATTGTTAGAAGATGAATTAGGCGTGGAAATCTTTTCACGCAGTGGTAAGCATCTGACTCACATTACTCCGGCAGGTGAGGAAATCATCCGGGTTGCCGGTGAAGTGCTTAGCAAAGTTGAAAGTATCAAACAGGTGGCGCTTGAATTCAGTGATGAGAAGAAGGGCAGCCTGGCAATTGGTACGACCCATACTCAAGCCCGTTATGCGTTACCTCCGGTTATTAGTGATTTTATTCAGCGTTTTCCTGACGTGTCATTGCATATGCATCAAGGAACGCCGATGCAGATTTCTGAAATGGCGGCCGATGGCACAGTTGATTTTGCCATTGCCACTGAAGCTTTGTCTTTGTTTAACGATTTGGTGATGATGCCATGTTATCGCTGGAATCGTTCTGTTGTGGTTCCTAAAGACCATCCTTTAGCCAAAATTAAACAGCTAACCCTTCAGGATGTGGCTGAATATCCTATTGTGACGTACGTTTTTGGTTTTACCGGACGATCAAAGCTGGATGAAGCCTTTGAAAATGCAAATATAAAACCCAAAGTGGTATTTACTGCCGCCGATGCCGATGTCATTAAAACCTATGTTCGACTGGGGCTAGGGGTTGGTATTGTTGCCCATATGGCGGTTGACCCTCAAATTGATTCAGATCTGGTTGCCTTAGATGCCAGTCACTTGTTTAAACCGAGTGTGACAAAAATCGGATTCCGTAGAGGCACTTATATTCGCGGTTACATGTACGACTTTATTGAGTCGTTTGCTCCTCACCTTACACGCGATCGCATTGATGCCGCGATTAATTGTGTGAGCAAAGGTGAAGTGGATGAACTCTTTGAAGGGGTTGAGTTACCCGTCTATTAAGGTGTTCCAAATAGTCATACAAAAAAGCCAGAACATAACGTTCTGGCTTTTTTGTTTAGATGTGAGACTGTTTAGACACGAATTCCTTTAGAAGAGCGATCTATAGAAAATCTAGCTCATCAGATATAGAAGACAAAGTGTCCTTCAGTTCTTCTTTTTTATCCGTGTCCTGCTCCAGGACTTCTTTCACGAATTTAAGGTAAACCGTGTAAATCTTATGACTGCCGTCATCGAATTCCACCAGGAAGAACGGAGCACGACTGACTTTGTATTTAGTGGCAAGCATGAAACCTTCACTGGTTTCATCTCGTTCATCAGCATCTACAATTCGGTCGAGGTATTTCAGTTGGTCATGTTTTGCCATTTGGTCGATCACGTCCTGACATTTAGGGCAGTCACTACCATCGGCTTTGATTTTTCGAACTAGGATAATTTTCATGAGGTCAGCAGGCTTATACGTGTTAATTGAGCGTTGACTGAAAACGTCATTTTAACAAGACGGCCTTGCTTAGGGTAGAGGCGAGTGCAGAAAGAAGGCAGAATGACCGCCTTCTTCTCGGAAGTCTATGATCGACGAAACTGACCATAGACTGGGTAAGTTTGAAAGATAAGTCGAAATTAAGACTCTGATTTAATGTTTGCTGCGTGCAAACCACATTCTTTATGAGTGGCTTCTTCCCACCACCAGCGACCTTCACGCTCATGCTGATTTGGTAGCACAGGGCGAGTACATGGCTGACAACCGATGCTGGTATAACCTTGTTCGTGAAGCTTGTTATATGGCACATCGAACATGCGGATGTAATCCCAAACTTGTTCTGAGGTCCAGTTAGACAGTGGATTGAATTTGATCAGGTTTTTACCCGGGCCTGAGAAGGTATGGTCGTGTTGAATCACAGGCACTTCAGAACGTGTTGGGCTTTGGTCTTTACGCTGACCTGTGATCCAACCGTCCAGAGTAGCCAGTTTGCGCTTCAATGGCTCGATTTTACGAATGCCACAGCACTCCTGATGACCATCTTCAAAGAAACTGAACAATCCTTTTTCTTTAACGAAAGGTTGCAGCAATTCAGAATCCGGTGTCATCACTTCGATGTCTAAATCGTAATGCTTACGAACGCGTTCCATAAACTCATAGGTTTCAGGGTGTAAGCGTCCGGTGTCGAGCGAGAAAACCTGAATGTCTTTTTTGACTTTACGTGCGATATCGATAAGAACGACATCTTCGGCACCGCTGAACGAAATCGCAATGTTGTCGATATTTTCCAATGCCAACTCTAATACTTTACGTGGGGAGGCATTATCGTACTCAAGCGCTAACTGCTGAACGTTTAATTCACTCATCATCTAATCCGATTTTTCTTATGAAAACGGACCGATTTACGGTCAATGTTTTCTTTGTTATCACAATTTTTGCCTAGAATAGCAGATCGATATAACAAGTCGAAATAACGGTTATGAATTAGCATTGCTCTTTATGGAATAACTCGTTACAGTTTCGCCATTATTTATGAGGGCGCCTCAGAGTAAGTCCCTTAGGGCAATTTAGCCGTTAAATTCAACATCAACTGATGAGTTTCAAATAGGAGTATTACGTGGAAATCGCATGTCTTGACCTGGAAGGGGTATTGATTCCTGAAATTTGGATTGCGTTTGCTGAAAAGACTGGAATCGAAGAGTTAAAAGCGACGACTCGTGATATTCCGGATTATGACGTGTTGATGAAGCAGCGTTTGCGTATCTTGGATGAGCATGGTTATGGTTTGCCTGACATTCAGGAAGTGATTGCGACACTTGAACCACTTCCAGGTGCAATTGAGTTTGTTGATTGGTTGCGTGAGCGTTTCCAGGTAATCATTCTTTCTGATACCTTCTATGAATTCGCTCAGCCGTTGATGCGTCAACTAGGTTTCCCAACTTTGTTCTGTCATAAGTTGGAAACAGATGAAAACGGTCGTGTTGTGAATTACCACTTACGTCAGAAAGATCCTAAGCGTCAGTCTATCTTTGCGCTTAAGACCATTTATTATCGTACGATTGCGGCGGGCGATTCTTACAATGACACCACTATGCTGGCGCAAGCGGACGCAGGTATTTTATTCCATGCACCGCAAAATGTGATTGATGAGTTTCCTCAGTTCCCGGCGGTTCACACATACGAAGATTTGAAGAAAGAATTCATTAAAGCAAGTGAGCGTGATTTATCGCTTTAAGATTTGCTTTCTTCACGAAAAACCCGGCACAGGCCGGGTTTTTTTATGCTTGTTTCACAGAGCCCGGATATTCAAGTTCAGACTTCCTGACTTTGTACTAGTCTAAGTGAAGTGGCATGGTTTTCTTTTTGTTTTGATTGCACTTTATGGGAAGTCAGTAATGTTGGATTTCGTAAACACCAACAATGTTAGGTTTGCAGTAAATAGTGTCGTCCTTGTCGTCTTTTCCTTACTTATTTCGCTACTGTCAGCTTGCTCAAAACCAGCTAAGGAAGAGTCTCTTAAAGGTTCAAGCTCCATACCTTCGGATTCTTCCCAAAGCGCTGATAGAGCGTTACCCAAAATGCGTTTATCTATTGATCTCTGGCCTGGTTACTACCCAGCGGTCATTGCGGATCAAAAGGGGTGGTTTAAAGAGGAGGGATTAGATCTGGTACTGAACATGCCGGGCAATACCGATAAAATGTTGGCTCGATTTTCTGCGGGAACCATAGATGCTATTGCTGTTGCTTTCGGTGATGCAATTTTAGTAAGCAGTCAAATGTCGGATCTCTCAGTGATTCTTGTGACCGATGAGTCTGCCGGTGGGGATGCGGTGTTAGCGATGGATTCACAGGTCATGAATAACTTAAAAGGGAAACGGATTGGTACCAACCTTGGCGGGTTTGGGGAGTTATTAATTCGGAAGTTGCTACAGCATCACAATATGTCTGCTCAGGATGTGAATCTTGTTAATGTCGATGCTTCTAAGGTTCCTCATCTATTGTCTTCCGGGAAACTGGATTTAGGACATACCTGGAATCCATACGTAGGTTTGGCAAAAGAGCAGGGTGCTCAGGTGGTGTTTTCAAGCGCCGATACGCCAGGCTTAATTCCTGACATTATTGCCATCTCTGGAGAGTTCCGTCGGACACACCCTGAGGCGGTTAAAATTTTTCTGAAGGTTTGGTTTAAAGCACAGCAATGGTGGCTGGATCATTTCATTGAAGGCAATCTACTCATTGCTGAATCCACAGGACAGAGGCCCGAAAATATTTCATTAGATGGTATCCGACTGATGAGTCGAGAAGATAATCTTGCCTCCTTCCATGACTCCACGACGGAGCATGGCTTACCTCAGGTATTAAAGTCTTACAATGACTTCTATATTCGATCTGGGGTTATTCGGGTGCCTGCGCCTAATGATGTTCTGGTTTCGGAGTTTCTGGAATGACTCTGAGATCACAACTGACTCTTTTACTTTTGTTGGTCACTTTTACACCAATAGCCATTATGACCTATCAAATTCAGGAGCAGGCATCGCGGGAGTTTATAACGACTAAAGATAACTCTTTGATTCTGGCTAAAAATAACCTTCAGAACGTGTTTGATAACTATATACAGACCACCTTGGAAGTGTTGTGGGCGGACAGTCATATTCCCAGCTTTCGACGGTTTTTAAATGGCGATGAGGCTTATCGTCAGGCTCAGTTAAATAACGTACATGAAATGCTTCGGAACGTTATCATCAAGGATTCCATCTTTGTTAATTCTGCCGCGCTGCTTGATAAGAAAGGCAATAATCTGATTGATACTTCCGCTACGCTTTACCAGGATGTGGAAAGTTACTATGAGTATTACATTCAGGGAATAAAGACCTACAACGGTTATTTCAGCCATTATCTCATTCAGGATGTTCAAGGGTACGCGCTCTATGCGTCCACACCGATTAAGAATCGGGAAGGGGAGTTGATTGGCTTACTACGGCTTCGAATTGATCCAAGTCGAATTCAGTTAATGCTTAGTAAAGCCTTGAAGAAGTCTACCTTTCAGGCAAAGGTGTTTGATTCAAAAAATAATATCTTAGCGAATTTAAATCGGCCTCATTTAATCGGGTCGGTTCAGTCAGCGGCAAACTTGTCGCCGGTGGAGTCTCCTGCTTGGGTTCTGAATGAGGAGAACAGTCGGGTTAGGGTTATCAGAACCCAATTGTCCAGTATTCCCTGGATGGTTGAGATTACCCTTCCTTCAGCTGCTTATACCGCATATCTGGAGCAGAACTTTTATCAATGGTTGAGAGACATCAGCATTATCTTCTTGATCACTCTTGTCGGTTCTGTTGGGTTGGCGACTTATATGGTGATCCCAATTCGTAAAGTTGAACGAGCGACAGAGCGTATTGCAGCCGGAAAAACCGAGAGTGAAGTGCCTATAGTCGGGAGTCTTGAAACACGGCGAATGGCCGAAGCCATTACCCGCATGAAAGATACCATCCTGGCAAACTTGACTGAGCTAGAGGTTAAGCACCAAGAAAAAGAAAAGGTCGAACAAGATCTGAGAGATCTTAATGAAGACCTGGAGCGGCGTGTAGAAGAGCGTACTCAGGAATTGCTGATGGCCAACAAAGAAAAAGGCGAGGCTATGGAGCAGTTGGTAAATTCTCAGAAAATGGTGGAATTGGGAGAACTGGTTGCTGGTGTGACTCATGAAGTTAGTACTCCGCTTGGAAACAACGTAACCGTGGCTTCCACTCTGCAAGAGAATCTCGAACAATTTAGAAAGCTTCTGGAAACAGGGGCGGTCAAGAAATCGGATTTGAATGAATTTCTTAAAGGCTGTGAATTTGCCTGTGATGTACTTCAGAAGAATTGTGCCCGCGCCAATGAATTAATGGGCAGCTTTAAGCAGGTCGCGGTGGATCAGACCAGTATGCGTCGTAGAACCTTTGCGGTTGAACGATCGGTTCATGAGGTGATCACAACCTTGCACAGTGTCTTGAAGAAACATGATCACTCCATCTCTGTTCAGATTTCACAAGCACTTCATATTGATAACTATCCAGGTCCGTTTGATCAGGTCATAACGAATCTCATCAATAACTCGGTGATTCATGGGTTTAGGGACATCACTGCCGGAAAGATTATTATTACGGCTCATGTAGAGCTGGTTGAGGGAAGAGAGATGATGATTCTCGAATTTATGGACGATGGTGCTGGTGTTCCGTCAGACATTCAGGATCGTATCTTCGAACCTTTCTTTACAACACGTGCAGAAGATGTTGGCAGTGGAATGGGCTTGTATCTGATTAAAAATATTGTGGAAAAAGATTTGAGAGGGTCGATCAGTCTGGATAAGACTTATACGATGGGGGCTAAGTTTATATTGAGCGTACCAACCGTCTTTGAACAGAATGAAGCAATGATAAGTTAGATGTGGGTTATCACCTCGAATGGCATATCTGGCCTGAACTACTACAGCTATTTCAACTAATCGATATTAGTCTTCGGTTGGATTTGCCTGTGCTTTTTCCCGACGTTTTTGCTCGACAATTTCTTTGCGCTTTTTACACAAATCAATTACCCGCATTTTTTGTACTGGCGTCATATCATTCCAGTTGAAGCGCTCATTACGACTGCGATAACAACCAAGGCAGTAGCCCTTGGAGTTTGTCGTGCAGACTCCAATGCATGGACTGGGAACGGGGAATAATTCAAATTGAGTTGGTTTCATAATGTATTCAGCGTTTTCATTTAGTTTAGCCTCTTTGAGATGATAAATGTATAGTGCGTGTGCACATTCAGGCGGTTAACATTTAGCCTTATTCATGGAGAATTTTATGAGTCTTGAGCTTTTTGCAGGTAAATTGGCTTATCAACGTATCAAGGAAGAGGGGCTGTCAGCTCAACAGGTCAAGCTTATTGTGGGGGCGTCTGGTGGGCCTAAGTGGCTAGTACTGAGTAAGCTGGATCAGTATCTCAATGATGAGTTCTTAAAAGAAACTCAACAACCCATTGAATTGATTGGTTCGTCCATTGGGTCGTGGCGTATGTCTTGTTACGCCCAAGAGCATCCATCACAAGCGATTGAACGTTTACGAGATGCGTACTCAACCACGGATTATCCAGGCAAACCAAGCCCAAAAGACGTGACCGAGAGTGCTCAGAAAATCCTGGATCATGCTTTAGGTAAACAAGGCGACAGCCACAGTCATCATTCGTATATTGTGGCTAACAAACAACGACCATTGCACGTCGTAACGGTTCGAAACCGTCGATTATTTAATCACCATTCTCACCTTGTGCAAGGGGTTTCCATTGGCTTGGCGGCTGTGGGCAACCCGATGTCGAGTCGAGTGGTGGAGCGTTTGTTTCCCCGCGTGGTATTTTCCCAGTCAACCGAGTCATCGCCGTACCGACATGTTAATGTGAAGGAACAGATTCAGTTGAATGCTGATAATCTGGCGCCGGCATTGATGGCGTCCGGGGCCATTCCGTTTGTGTTGGAACCCATCAAGGTTCCGGGGTCAAAAGCTCGTTGGCATTGGGATGGTGGATTAGTGGATTATCACTTCGAAGGGCCGTTTAAGACGGAACAGGATCTGGTGTTGTATCCTCATTTCTTTCCAACCTTAATCCCAGGTTGGTTGGATAAAGCCTTGCCGTGGCGACGAGTGAAGCCGGATCATTACGATAATGTGGTGGTCATGTGTCCTTCGCATTCATTTATCCAATCCTTACCTGATTCGCACATTCCTGATCGAAAGGATTTTACCGCTTACGATGGTCCGACACGCATTAAGCAGTGGCAGCAGGTGATCAAGCAGTCTGAACAACTGGTGGATGTGTTGCATGAGAACCTGATCAAGGATGGCGGCCGGAGTTTAGTTAGACCTCTTGAGCAGATGTCTTAATAAACCCGGGTTTCTGTATTTAATGTGTCACTTTAGTGGAGGCCGGAGTAGAAGTGTCCGGTCCTTCAAGGTTTGTTGCTTACGCTGATTGCTTGCTGGTTATTGCTATTGAATCTGTAAGACGACCTTGCCTAATGTCTTACCAGAGCGTAAGCATTCGATGGCCTCATGAGGCTTTTCAAATGGGAATTGATGACCTACATGTGGCGGTGAGATTTCGACGGCCATCATGTCTTTCACCAAAGCGCGCATGAGTGGCATTTGATCCCACAACCAAATCAGATTAAACGCCATAACGGATTTGTTTTCGCTGATCATATCCATCACATCGTATCTTGGACGCAACAGATATTGTTTCGCAGCCTTCAGGTAATTGGGGCGTTTTTTACCCGGTGTGAATTCGGCGGCGCCAAACACAACCAAACGGCCCATAGGCTTCATCGCTTTATAGCTGGCGGTTTGAATATCACCGCCGATAGCGTCCAGAATCAGATCGGGATGTAGATCGAGGTTCCGAAGTTGGCGGTGGAAGTTCTCTTCTCGAACAAAACTGTGTTCAAAGCCCATCGATTTCAGGAACTCAACTTTGTTTTGAGACGAGACAAAACCGATCGGGCAGGCATCCAGTGCTTCACATAACTTCATGGCCTGAAGACCAACGCCTCCACCTGCGCTTTGAATCAATACTTCTTGCTGAGGTTTCAGGTTGCCCAATTCTTTGAGGGCATACCAAGCCGTAAGCGTTTGAACCAGATAAGCTGCACCTTGATCAAAACTCCAGTCTTCCGGAAGCGGCTGTAACTGATCTACATCCACATCAATGGTGTCAACATAGCCACCAAAACGGGTAACGCCCATGACTCGGTCACCGACGGAAAAGTCAGTAACTTCTTCGCCTACTTTCTCAACGATACCAGCATATTCAAGCCCAGGAATGAAGGCGCCTTTTGGCGTTGCAGAATAAAGACCGGTGATCGCAAAGATGTCGGCAAAGTTCAAACCGACGGATTTAACCGATACACGAATATGGTCTGACGCTAATGCTGGCATATCTTCGGTTTGAAGCGTCAGACGTTCAATATTACCGGCTCTTGGCGTTTTCCAAATCCTTCTTTGCTGAGTCATCTTCCTGTCCTTAGGGCTTGTACTATGATCTTGTGTTTAGTGCTTGCTTTTTTGTGCTCGTTTTAGCGATTAGGCACACTCTTGGTTAATAGTGTTCATTAGTTTTACTAAATAAGGGATATGGTGCGAAGCCAAGGCTAATCCGGTAGTCAGGATGGCTACAGAAATGTCTTTGTCTGGATCTGCCCAGCACATCTTATTGATCAAACCAATGTGGCCATAAGCGTTTTCAGTATTCTGGCCCCACATGCCAAATGGCTTTCCGCCTAGCATAAGGCCAGCACTGTAGCGCATTGGGATCATCATGGTTCGGTCGAAGCTGCATTCACCAAACGGTTGCGTCGCACGAATCACGGTTTCAGGTTCAAGGATTTGTTTGCCATTCCATTCCCCTTTGTTCAACAGCATTTGATAGAAACGGGAGATCTCTTCCGCTGAAGAGTAGAGATTGGCGGCGGGGATGGTGCAATCCATCCAGCGATAGTCGTTAGAAACTGTCGCTGCTTCCGGGAACGAGGCGCCAAGAGCTCGCTTCACTAACCAGGACATAGGGAAGGGCGCATTAGGCCCGGTGGCGTAGTTTTTAGCTACCTGATCGCGGTGCTCTTCGTCCAAACCAAAGGTGAAGTATTTCATGTCCATTGGTCGGCGGAAGTGTTCGTCTAAATAGTCGTCAATGGTTGTACCCATGACTTTCTTAACGACTTGCTGGAAAACAAAGCCGCCACTGATGGCGTGGTAAGCAAGTTTACTGCCATCGACGGTGATTGGTTTTGAATCACACAGCAGTTCCCAGACGCGGGCTTCATCGTAGATGGTATCCAGAGGCAAGCCTTTCGGAAGACCGGGAATGCCACCTCGGTGGGAAAGAATCTGATGTAGGGTGATGTTGGCTTTGCCGTGTTTGGCAAATTCTGGCAGATAAAAACTGACCGGGTCCAACAAATTCACCGCGCCTTGTTCAGCCATTTTGTGCATGATCAGTGCGGTAACCGCTTTGGATGCAGAATACAAACAAACCGGCATATCCGCCGTAGCCACTTCTTTATAAGTGTGGGGCTGGTCGTCTGGGCCGTTGCCCTGTGCGTGGCCGATGGATCGATGCAGCAGAATGCGACCGTTCTTTCTCAAGCAGACGGTGATGGCGGGTTGGGTGCCTGTTTTATAAAGTTGCTCAACAGCGTGCCAGATTCGATCTTTTGACGTCTCATCGATGCCTACCTGCTCACCAAATTCTTCATCTGGCATGATGTGGGTGATTTGAGAGAGATCAAAATCCGTCTTTGAAAGATGGAATGATTTTCGGATGATATCGAGGTTTGTTAATGAAAAAGACATGCTGCTTACGTGCTTCCTTATTGTTATTGGGCGTTTAAGTCCCTGGCTGTGGCTACGAAAATACTAGCTTGTTTGTCGATGCTTTACAGTGACTAATTAGGACATTCCTATCAATTTTTACCTGGCCTAGGGGCTAACTTGATTGGCTGTGAGTGGACAGCCGATCGGATATTAACCCCCAGAAACGCATTCCGTCATGGTTATTGAACACCCATCCCAGATGCGTTGTGCAACTTTCACAGAGGATTAGCGTCCAATCAAATCCAGGGAACCAGGAGTGGGCAGATTGAGCGTCTCCTACTTCCATGCAATGCCATACCTGATTAAAACAGCGAAAGATGAATGTGAACCCATACGGGTTACATTGTATGTGTTCATTATTGCCATCCACGGCAATGGAAAATTCATCCTTTGTGATGATTTGCTGGCAGGCTTTGCAACAGATAATAAAATCGCGCTTCGGATCCACATGCTGTTCTTGCGGTTGTGAGGCGTTAGCTTTGACCTCGACAGCCTGTTTTTTCAACTGCTGATTCCTGGAATGATCGAGAAACCTGGGTTGCTGATTTGATGGAGTCATACACTTGCCGTGAGAGTATGTTTTCTGTCGGATATTCACAATACGGCCTATGTTAGCATTGCACACATTATAATAAACACTCTCAAGGAAAAGAGAGACATTTCAAAAGGTGAATTATGTATAAACACATCTTAGCATCCGTTGTTCTGGCGGGCTCGGGATTAATAGCGGGTATGAGCTCAGCATTTGCAGCTGGCTGGACACTGGAAAAAGAAGACAATGGCATCAGTGCTTATACCCAGTTTTCTCAAGAATTGGGTTATAACCGGGTGAAGTTAGAGATGGTGGTCGATGCACCGGTTGAATCTTTAGTGTCGATCAATACCGATGCAGATGGCCTGAACCAATGGATGGAAAGCTTCGATGAAGTCGAAGTTGTTAAGCAAGACGCCTGGTACGACTATGTGCTGTATGTCACTTATGATTTCCCGTTTCCATATCAAGATCGTGACTCGTTAAGTCGAACGTTGGTTTACAAAAAAGACAATGGTTCTGTGGTTGTGAAGTTCTTGTTGGCTGACGAGGGTAAGGCTCAATCGGATGACTATATTCGTATGGACTATATTGATGGTGCCTGGGAATTCATTCCGCTAGAAAATCATCAAACCAAGGTCGTTTATACCAGTTTGGTATCTCCGGGTGGGGAAGGGCCTAAGTGGGTGATTAATGCGTTTTCTTTGGATGTACCCTTTACATCGTTTGAGAACCTTCGTGAAAAATTGAAAACTTACCAGCCAAGAAATCTTTCTTTGGATGAAGTTCCTATGGAGAGTGACCTGAGTTTGAACTAAACTTCGCTCTCTTGAAGAGTCACAAAATCATTGGGTTATGTGGCTCTTTTAATTCGCTATTTTTAACGAATAGCATTTACTAAACGAACCTAATAAATACAGAGGTTATATGTCTAAGAACAAAGGTGCTAAGAAAAAGTCACCAAACGCGATGACGAAAACTGTCATCAAAGCAAGAAACCCATTTGCTCTGGATCCATTAATGAAAAAGGGTGGGGCGCACGACAAAACAGTTAAAGCAAAACGTAAATCATCTAAAAACTTGCTCCGCAAGCAACTTGCGGAGCTTTCCCGTTCTTTCCTGAAGTTCTTCTAATTCCTGTCTACTGACAACTTTTCTTACTTCTTTCTATTCTGTTTCCGTTTTCTCTTTTATGTCTCAAGACGGAAAGCATCACCCTCTACACTCTAAAACCACGAGATTTCAGCGCCAATGTTGAATACGCGTCCATAATCGAGCAGTCCATTCTCAGAACCATAGTACGACGGTAGTGTGTTATCCCGATCAAACAGATTTGATACATCGGTGAATATTTCAATTTGATCGTTTAAGCGATGTTGATAATGTAAGTCGGTTCGATAGTAATCACGGGCATCGTCGGGTGAACAATTTTCAGTAGGATCGCCCTCAGTGTAGTTCCACATGGCACGCTGCCAGAGTCCGACTTTTCCATCAAACGCAGTGAATTGATACTGCACGCCCAGATTGGTGATGACGCTTGGAAAGCCTTCATAGTCCAAACCGTCAGTCTCATTCTCACTTTCAACGTAAGATGCGTTGAGTGTGGTGCTCCACTGATTGATCAGCCAGGTATGGGTTAACTCAACCCCCCAGGCTTTGTTGTTGTTAACGTTCTTGTAGATATTGGATGTGCCCTGACCACTTGGAATCAGGGCAATGGCTTTATCCCAATCACTGGTGAAGACAACCAGTTCGGTTTGATGGTGTTTGGTGCTATGGATTAAAGCCCATTCATAGGTGTCTATGGTTTCTGGTTTGAGATTCTCGTTCTGAAGCACGGTGGTTTGTGATCCATCGCGTTCAATGGCCGTCGGTGCTCTAAAGGCATGGCCGTACATGAGTTTGGTCGTTAATGATGGGGAAATAGTATAGATCGCCCCTAAGCGCGGGGATGTATGTGACCCGACATCGGAGTAATCATCCCAGCGAACGCCATAAACCAAATGCAATGCATCGTCCATAAAGCCTGTCTTGGCTTGAAAAATTAGGTGCCTGATGTTTCGGGAATCCCCTTGATATGGGTTGTCGTAACGGTTACGAGTGAAGCCGTCGGGTGTGATTCGGTGTACCCGTGAATCATTAACGGACTGTCGATCGTAACCCAATCCGACCAACCACTGGGTATTCAGATGCTGATTGTCTTGTTTGACGCGTAGATTGGCTCCAAGACGGTCTTCATCAGCTGATTGATAGATGGTGTGTGGGCAAAATACTGGATTTCGTGTGTCAGTGTCTAAAGTAGATTTACAAGGGTACACGACGCCGTTCAATGTGGTCAGCTCTGTTGGGTAGTGGTTTGAATCGTATTCCCAATCCTGATGACTTTCCCAGTAATACGCTTGAGCGTGAACGATCACATCATTGCTTAGGCTTTGTTCATAGGAGGTCGTCGCCAGGATGAAATCTGAATCGTTATTGGTGATGTCTCCCTGCCGTGCAAGGCTGGTGCTTTCGACATCGAAGTAATCGGGAATGGTTTGAAAGAACTGTGTTCCGATGCCTTGATATTCATTTGCATTGAACTGATTGGCAAAGGCTTTAAAGGTGAAAATGCCTTGCTCAAGCTCTCCATTCGTCAAACTTAAATAGGCGGAGCTATTTTCATAGCCCTGATCCCGAGCGCTTTCGTTTTCGCTGCCATCAATCGGATCTGTGTATTGGAATGCCAGTTGATGGTTATCTTCTTTTCGATAGGCCAGGCCGAAGTTAACTTGGGTCAGTCCGGATTGCCAGCCCGAGGTCATGGAGCCTTGTTGATAGAGCGGATCACCCAAGGCGGTGCGTGTTTTCAGGTAATCACCCTGGTCTTTTTCCAGGTTATAGGAAACCACACCATGAAAGGCATCTGTGCCATAGAGTGCAGAACCTGGGCCTCGAATCATTTCTATTCGATCCATGAAGTCCAGTTCCATGATGGCTTTATCATAAGCGGTGGCTGCATAGACGTAGGAGTTTAACGGTACGCCATCCAGAGAAAACGCCACGCCACGGACGGACAGTTCAGTCGCGTAACCACGAATAGCAATGGTTTCGCCACCACCCCAGGTTGTTGTTGTGTGAACCGATGGGACCGCTTCGAGTACATCGCTAATGCGTCGGCTGCCACGGGCTTCCCAATCTTCTTGGGTTATGACGGACACAGAAGAAGCAACATCAAGTGCACTTTCTTCAAATAAAGAGGCGACGGTAACCTTGATGTCCATTAAGTCTTCAAGACTTAATTCCAGAAAGTCATCAAAGCTTTCATCTACGCTTTCAGGTTGATCAGCAAAAACAAGGGAGGTGGTTACTAAACTTATAACAACGGCTAAAACACGGTTCGCGATATACATTAGGTTCAGTTTTATTATTTTTACGACATTAATCCTTCATAATAGTGAGAAAGTCGTATAAAACAAGCGTTCTTTAGTGAACTGTATTTAAATCAGTAGCTTACATTTATTGTTGTGCTAGCTTGTTGGTTGCTGTCGGTATTTTGTCATCAGCTCAGGAAAAAGCGATTGTTTTCAATCATTGGGTGATTCTTCTCGAACATCACTTGTGTAATTTCTTCATTTAATTTCTTTTTATGATCTTCGAAGATTTTCTTGTTTTTATTGAAGCCTTTGGCGAAAGCGATTGCATCTGATTTAAGTGTGTCCTTGTTGTCTGAAAGAAACTCAATGACGTCCAGCCGATGCATCTCTTCTGCGGTATATTTCTTACCGGTCAAGATCATTTGATTAAAGGTTTTGTGAGGGAAAGCCTTTAAGATGACATCCACTAGCCCGGGTAGGAAGGGAATGCCCAGATCCACTTCTGGAAAGCAAACATAACCTTTATCGCGTCGCATAAAACGGAAATCACAGGCCGCCGCTAAGACACAGCCGTTGCCAAAGGTATGACCGTTGATGGCAGCGATGACAGGAATCGGGAAACTCATCAGCTTGGCGTAGACCTGATCCATGGTCCTTAAGAAGGCTTGAAGCGGTGCAAAGTCCTGTTTCTGGATCAAGCCTAAGAACCAAGGAACATCAATGCCTTGTGACCAGTTCTTCTCATCGTCGGAAGTGATGATCAGTGATTTGATGTCTTTATTCGCTTCGACTTCTTCCAGCTTGGCTAACAGCTCTGTTGCGAAGGCAAGGTTGTGTGCATTCTTACTGATGGCCTGACCATCGTTCATGGCTAAGGTGGCGACTTTACCATCGAGGGTAAGATGAATCAGATTGGTCATTGTATTTATTCTTCCGTTAACTTCTGGCGTCTCTGCATCTAAGGTTTCAGTACGAACCGCTTTATCGAAACGGTTCGCACTTCACTTGATGCTTTTCTAGCGTCTCCCGCCTTAATACCCCTTCAATGGCGGCTGCTTGCCGACCACATAGGCTTCGGGTTCTTGTACAAATAAATCCGGCATCAACGGCGAATCCACTTTTTCAGGATTTGCTCGATATTGATCAAACTCAGTGACGCCGTTTTCACGTAAGAACTCTTCATCAATGATGAGTTTGCCGGTTAATTCCATATCAGTGGATGACAGTAACGTCAGCGCAGCGTCGGCCATGATTGCAGGCGTACGAGCACCATTGACCGCGTGTTGACCGCCAAAGGCTACCGCTGAAGTTGCGATCACCGTGCGCGGCCAGAGTGCATTGGCGCGAATACCGTAGCGCTTAAACTCTTCGGACATCCCAAGCGTTAACATCGACATACCATATTTCGTTAACGTGTATGGTGAGTGGTTCTTCATCCAGCGTGGGTCAAAATCCAGAGGCGGGCACAGACTAAGAATCTGCGGGTTTCTCCCTTCTTTTGCCGACTTCTTCAAATGGGGTAAGGCTTTCTGCGCGCATAAGAAGGTCGCGCGGAAGTTCACCTGCATCATCAGATCAAATTTTTTCAATGGCGTGGATTCAACACCCGCCAACGCAATAGCGCCGGCATTGTTGATTAAGATATCGATGCCGCCGAAACGATCGACCGTTGCGGCGATCATGCTTTCTACGGAAGCTTCGTCACGAACATCCACTTGAATAGCCAGGGCTTGTCCACCTGCGGCTTCGACTTCTTCAGCGACCGAAAAAATCGTTCCAGGCAATTTGGGGTGTGGCTCGGCTGTTTTTGCAGCTACGACTACGTTAGCGCCTTGTTCGGCGAATTTAATCGCCATTTCGCGACCAATTCCGCGACTGGCACCGGTAATAATAATGGTTTTGTTTGCTAGTTCTGACATTGTGTTATCTCTTATTTTTCTAATAGCGGTGCTGGTTTTTCTAAGCTGTTTGTTCTGCTACTGGCGCTTGCTCGTCTAAAGCTTGTTTTTCTGGAGATTGTTTTTCTAAAGCAACCAGCAGTTGCCTTGCTTTCACTTGCTGACCGGATTCAACCAAGAGTTCTGCGATTGTGCCGTCTCGCGGTGCAGTCAGGCTGTGTTCCATTTTCATCGCTTCCAGAATTATCAACGGCTGGCCTTTGGTGACTTGATCGCCTGGCTGAACAAAGGTTTCGATAATCAAACCGTCCATTGAGGCTTTCAAATCATCGCCAGATATCTGATCCTCTGAAGAAACCGGTTTCAGCATGATGTCTTCGAACATCCAGGATTGCCCATCGATCGATAGGTAGAGATGTTTTTCTGGATTGAGTCGACCACGTTGATACAGCTGGTAGGTCAGCGCATAGGTTTTGTCACCCACCACGATTTCACAATGTTCAAGGTCACCCTCTGAACGCTGGGATATCATTTCCACCGCAGCGATTTGTTCATTGATTTGTACGCTGGTTTGGATTTGATGATCGGCATTAATCTCGTGCTGGATTAAGACTCTTTGTTGCCAGTTGTTGTCCGGCCCAACAGCTGCGTGCAGCAGGCAGGGTTTGGCACCCAACGAGGTCGTGCTCCATTCGCTTTGCCCTGACAGCAAGTAAGCAGCAATAGCGGTGACTTCAGCGCTTGGTGTTTCGCTGTCCATGGAAGGGTTGTCAGCAAAGTCCTGATCAATAAACGCAGTGGTGGCTTCACCCAAACGGAAGCAGTCCGTTGAGAGAATCTCAGACAGAAAATAACGGTTGTCTTTCGGCCCGACCAAATGACTGTGATGTAGGCCTTCAATCAAACGGTGTCGTGCTTGTTCGCGGTTATCACCATAGGCAATAAGCTTGGCCAGCATGGAATCATAAAACGGGCTGATGGTTTGGCCTGTTTGAATGCCATCGTCTACGCGGAAACCTTCAAATTCCGCCGGTTGCCACAACACGATGTCGCCGGTTTGAGGGCAGAAATCCTGCGCCGGATCTTCGGCGTAGAGGCGCACTTCAATGGCATGACCGTGTAATTGAATTTCGTCCTGCGTTTTCGGTAAAGGTTCACCAGACGCCACACGTAACTGCCATTCCACCAAGTCCTCTCCGGTAATCAATTCAGTCACCGGATGCTCTACTTGAAGACGCGTATTCATCTCAAGGAAGTAGAAGTTCTCGTCTTTATCCAGAAGAAACTCAACCGTGCCCGCACCCACATAATTACAGGATTTGGCCGCGTTTACAGCGGCTTCACCCATGCGTTGACGCAGTTCTGGCGATACCGCAGGTGAGGGTGCTTCTTCGACCACCTTTTGATGGCGACGCTGAATGGAGCAATCACGCTCACCCAGGTAAACGGTGTTGCCGTCTTGATCAGCGAAGACTTGAATTTCGATATGACGCGGTGCGATCACCGCTTTTTCGATGATGAGTTCATCGCTGCCAAAGGCATTCATGGCTTCGGAACGAGCACCGCGAATGGCTTCTTCTAAGGCATTGGCATCATCCACTAAACGCATACCCCGGCCACCACCACCGGCGGAGGCTTTCAGCATCACGGGTAAACCAATGTCCAAGGCGGCATTTTTTAGGGCTTGGTCGCTTTGATCTTCCCCTTGATAGCCGGGAATACAAGGCACGCCGGAGTCCAGCATGGCCAACTTGGATTGGCGTTTGGAACCCATCAACTCGATGGCAGACGCTGGTGGGCCAACGAAAATAAGGTTGGCTACGTCACAGGCTTTGGCAAAGTTAGAGTTTTCGGATAGGAAACCGTAACCGGGGTGAATGGCGTCGGCACCGGATGTTTTTGCAGCTTCGATGATTTTGTCGATTACCAGATAGCTTTCTGATACCGGAGCAGGACCAATATGAATGGCTTGATCGGCCAGGCTGACATGCGGTGCATCTTGATCCGCTTCCGAATACACAGCAACGGTTTTGATGCCCATTGCCTGGGCTGTTTTAATGACACGACAAGCAATTTCGCCACGGTTAGCGATCAGCAGTTTATTGATGGAAGTGTTTGATGTGGTTTTCATCTCAATCACTCCTGGCCTGCATTGGCTACGGCCGTTTTGGCATCGGCAGCTGCTGTTACATCTTCTACATCTTTGACTTGAACATCACTCCAAGCCGCTGGTCGTTTCTGCATAAAGGCCATAGCGCCTTCACGACCTTCACCATTCAGAACGGCATTGGCAAAGTCCTTAGCTGCTTGATCGAGAATCGAGTTCAGCGCTTCTTCCGAACCACATTCGTTCACTGAGTGCAGTAAGGCTTTCGTTGCTTGGTTAGCTTGTGGGCCGCACTTGAGTACTTGTTTCAGCGCTTTATTCAACTCTTCGTCCCAATTGTCTGAGGCGACTTGTTTGTGAGCGATACCCAGTGAAATGGCTTCGTCGGCTTTGAAACGTTGACTCATTAGTGCCAAACGGCGGGTTTGAGTCAGGCCAATGCGTTTTACTACGAACGGAGCGATTTGAGCAGGAAGAATCCCCAGCGTGGTCTCAGGTAAACCAAACACAGCGGTTTCATCACACAAGGCGTAGTCGGATACGCAAGCCAAACCAAAGCCACCGCCTAACACGGCGCCTTGTAAGGCGCAGATGGTGACTAACGGAAGCTTATCAGCCAATTGAATCATGTGACCAAAGGCACGGTTGAGTTCAGCCAAAGCCGCTACTTTTTGTTCTTGGGTTTCGGCACTGTGAGCGGCTTGCATATCTTTGATGTCGCCACCAGCGCAGAAATTACCACCATTGCCTTTGATTAACAGAATACGATGACTTTTTTGATCGTCTTGTATTTGTGAATCATGTGCGTTCGCAGCGCAGGTGTTCATTACGTCCATCAGTTCGTGAACCATTTTCAAGTTCATGGCGTTCGCCAGCTTCGGACGATTGAGTTGAACTTCCAGGACTGGGCCGCGATCAAGGACGATCAGGGTTTCATAATTTGAGAATGACATTGTTCGACTCCTTTCTTTTTTACTACTTCTTCTTAGAAGGAAGCGTACCCATGAACTTACAGATGATGCCGAGCATGATTTCATCGGCACCGCCGCCAATTGAACCAAGACGGTTATCGCGGTAAGAACGAGCAAGGAAGTTGTCCCACATGAAGCCAATACCGCCCCAGTATTGCAGGCAAGAATCAGAGACTTCACGAGCCAAACGGCCGGATTTCAGTTTCGCCATGGACGCCAGTTTGGTCACGTCTTCGCCGTTGATGTAGCCTTCCACTGCCTGATAGACCAAGGCACGTAGCGCTTCGACTTCCGATTGCAGTTCCGCAAGACGGAAGTGAATCACTTGGTTATTGATCAATGGCTGGCCGAAGGTTTCGCGTTCGCGGCAGTATTCGATGGTTTTCTCGATGCACTTGTCCATGTGACGTAAGCTCATGGCAGCTACGTACAAACGTTCTTCCTGGAACTGCAGCATTTGCATCATGAAGCCCATGCCTTCGCCACCGATACGATAGCGTTGAGGTACACGGACTTCATCCAAGAAAATCTGTGCTGTGTCGGAAGAGCGCATGCCTAGCTTGTCGAGCTTTTCTGAGAAGCTCACGCCCGGCAGGTCTAATGGCACTACAATCATGGATTTGTTTTGATGGACTTTGCCGTCGCTGGTGTTGGCTAACAGGCAAGCGAAGTCGGCTTGAGTGGAGTTGGTAATCCACATTTTGCTGCCAGAAATGACGTAATCATCGCCGTCTTTTTTGGCGGTGGTTTTCAAACCAGCCACGTCCGATCCAGCACCTGTTTCACTCACTGCGATACAAGCCACTTTTTCACCGGCAATGGCTGGTTTTAGGAATTCGTCTTTCAGTTCATCACTACCAAAACGAGCCAGAGCAGGGGTCGCCATGTTGGTTTGAACACCAATGGCCATAGGTACGCCACCACAGTCGATGCCGCCAAACTCTTCAGCAGCCACCATTTCATAGCTATAGTCTAAGCCCATACCACCACAATCTTCTGGCTTACTGATGCCCAACAGGCCAAGGTCGCCCATTTTTTTGAACAGTTCTTTTGCCGGGAAGATGCCTTCTTTTTCCCAGTCATTGACGTGCGGGTTGATCTCGTTCTCGACAAAGTTACGGATGGTTCTTGATAGTTCTTTGTGTTCTTGAGTGAATCGCATTTTATGCTCCTTATTATCTTTGTCGTTAGAAACGGGCAATGCCGAACTGGTTTGCGTTTAAGGTGGTGGATTCGGCTTGCTTGCAGACATCCAGTAGTTCTATCAATAATCGACGCGTGTCACGAGGGTCAATCAGGCCATCGTCCCACAGACGTGCGGTGCCAAAGAGGGCGGTTGAACCGGCTTCCAGCTTTTCAGCGGTGGCTTGTTCGATGGCATCCAGCATCTTTTCGTTAGGCTCCATGCCCATCTTTTTGTGTTTTTCTTCAGTAACGATGCGAAGTACCTTTCCGGCCTGAGCACCACCCATGACGGCGGTTTTGCTGTTCGGCCAGGCGAAGATAAATCTTGGATCAAGGCCTCGACCGCACATGGCGTAATTGCCTGCTCCGTACGAACCACCTACTACAATAGACAACTTAGGGACGCGCGCGTTGGCAACCGCCTGTAGCATTTTTGAACCGTGTTTGATGATGCCGTTGGTTTCAGCATCGGTGCCGACCATGAAACCTGTGGTGTTGTGAATGAAAAGAAGCGGGGTATTGCTCTGATCACACAACTGAATAAATTGCGCGGCTTTGTTTGCACCCTTCGGTGTGATCGGACCGTTGTTGCCAATAATTCCGCAAGCGAAGCCACCAAAGCGGACGAAGCCACAAATGGTCTGTTGATCGAACTGAGGTTTGAACTCCTGAAATTCAGAACCGTCGGCAATTCGAGCTAAGATTTCACGAACGTCGTAGGGCTTTTTAAGATCACATGGCACGACGCCTAACAGTTCGTCAATTGGGTAGATCGGCTCATCGTAATCGGTTTCTGGATGATTAGATCCTGACGTGTTGGTTTGGTTGTCCTTCCAAGGAAGGGACGACATAACTTCACGGGCGATACGAATGCCATCTGCGTCGTTTTCAGCTAAATACTCTGCGGTTCCTGCTTCAAAAGCGTGAAGTTCAGCGCCGCCTAGTTCTTCATCCGTAGCAATTTCACCTGTCGCAGCCTTCAATAACGGCGGGCCAGCGAGGAACATTTTGGCTTGGTTACGCACCACAATCACATAATCAGAAAGCCCAGGCTGATAAGCACCGCCAGCGGTAGCGTTACCGTGAACAACTGTGATTTGCGGAATGCCCGCAGCCGATAAACGGGCTTGGTTAGCAAAGGCTCTGGCACCCGGCACAAATACATCGGTGGCGTAATTGAGGTTGGCACCGCCGGACTCGGCCAGCGTTATTAAAGGCAGGCGATTCTCCAGGGCAATTTGTTGAACGCGAAGGGTTTTTTCCAAACCGGAAGGAGAGATGGTACCCCCCTTGATAGCGCTGTTGTTCAACTGAACGATGCAACGAACACCAGCCACATACCCGATACCTGCAATGAAGCCACCACCGGCGGTGTTGCCTTTCTTATCGTCGTACATCTTGTAGCCTGCAAGGCCGCACAGTTCAACGAACGGACTGTCTTGGTCGAGCAGCAAATTCAGGCGTTCACGCGGGAGTAGCTTTCCTCGCTTTTCAAACTTGGCTCGGGCGCTTTCTTCGTTATCTCGAATGCCTTTTTCGATGTCCCGAAGTTCGGTGATCACTTCCTTAAAGGCTTGGTAGTTATCCTGAAAGCCGGAAGCTTGGTTATCTATTTGGGTTTCTAAAATAGCCATGTTTCTTCCTAACCTTCGTTATGTTGATCGGTTTCGTTTATGAGACGTTTGGGAATGCGAATGGGCATATCCAGTAGCTGTTGAGCCTGGGCTTTGCCTTGAGGATCAGTTCGTAAACTGGCAATGCCGCCACCACCCAGTGCAAAGGTCAGCAAGAAGTTCATGGCATCAATACCCGGCAATGAATAGCGTTTCACTTCACTGCGATCCGACAATACATGTTGCATGTATTCCGACACTTTGGCTTCGGTCAGACTCGCTTGGATAAAAGGCAGAAATTCTGGTTTGCGTGCCATTACGCCGATATTGCAGCTGTCGCCTTTGTCACCACTGCGGGCAACGGCTAATTCAATCAAAGGTACTTCAATGAAGTCTTCGTTCTGATCTAATTCCGGTGGCAGGGTGAAAACGTTTTTCTCTAAATGAATGTCAGATTGTTCAGGAATCTGAATCTCCACTTCAGACGACTCCGCACCCAACTGCCATACAGGTTTGATGTCTGTTTTATCAATCAAAAAGGAAAACAGCTTGATCACAGGACTGACTTTCGGGCGTCCACCGACCAAACCGGTAATTCCCGGTGCCATAGAGGTTGCTGCGGGTGCGATTTCTTTGCCGAATAACCCAAGAGCGCGCTTGTCTTGATGTCGCGCGGCAATTTTTACGACCACTTCGCGCGGACTTTGGATTCGTGCGTGAGCGCCGTAGGTAGTTTCTGTACCGAGGATTTCGATGTCGTAATCGGTGAAATCGTCCCAGCCCAGCATCTTATAAAGGCCAGACACTCGATTCATGATAGCTTGAGATACACGCTTGGCTTTTTTATCGGCGTCGATGCCCGCCATTAAGAAGCTCACTGTGCAGCGGTTACCATCCATATAGGTGGCCGCAACTTTGTATTTGTCGGTAGGAGGATTGCCTTTTGCACCCGTGACTTTAACCAGGTTATTGCCTAAGTCATCGAGTTGCACATTGGAGAAGTCACAACGAACATCTGGCAATAAGTAATCTTGCGGATCACCAATTTCATAGAGCAACTGTTCACCTACCGTGAAGCGGTTGATCAAACCGCCAGTGTGTTCAGGCTTTGATACTTCGAACGCACCATCGGCCTGACATTCAATAATAGGAAAACCCATGTTCTCGTAGCCGGGAACGCTTTCCCAATCGGTGAAGTTACCGCCGGTGCATTGCGTGCCGCATTCGATGATGTGACCAGCCAAAGAACCCTGAGCGAGACGGTCATAGTCTGTTTCTTTCCATCCAAATTCGTGCATTAACGGGCCAAGCACGACAGCGCTATCAACCACTCGGCCTGTAATGACGATGTCAGCTCCTTGCGCTAAGGCTTCTTTAATCGGAGTTGCGCCAAGGTAAGCGTTCATGCTTAAGCAGCGATCGGGCAGTGGCTCACCGGAAAACATTTCAGTGATGTTTTGATCCAGGAATTTAGATTGAACCAAAGTGAGGTTATCACCTTCAATCAACGCCACTTTTAGTGAGAGTCCGGACTTCTCGATGGCTGTCTGAATGGCTTCTGCACAGGCTTTTGGGTTTACACCACCAGCGTTACTGATGACTTTGGTATTTTGTTCTGCCAGCTGAGGAAGAATTCGGGTAAGGGTATCAACAAAGTCGGTTGCGTAGCCTAACTCTGGGTTCTTTATTTGAGCACCCGCCAGAATGGACATGGTTACTTCAGCCAGATAGTCGAATACTAAGTAGTCCAGCTTTCCGCCGCGTACCAGTTGTTGAGCAGCTGCTGCGGTATCGCCCCAAAAGGCGGATGCACATCCTATGCGTATTGTTTTTGGTGAGGTCATGGTTCTGTACCGTCCTCTCTGAGAGGGTTTGTCTAATCTTTCTTTGTGTAATAAATCGTAATGTGCTTACAATACCAAGCAAGCGCTTGGTTTGTAAATAGTGTTTGGTGCCTGTTTGATTTCAATGATCTGATAATGGAATCTCAGGTAAGGCATTACGCCCCATTCTTTGGCGATTATGCGTCGATGTATGGATATAAGCGGTTCGATATAAAATGGATCGATATAAAAAAGACAAAAGCGAAAACAGAAAGATGACCCAACGTAGGGGATGGTGCATAATTCCTTCGCTGGAACAGGAGATGAAGTACGTGTTAGAGAAGTTAGTTGCTGAAGGAACCATTACTGACCCAAAAAGCCCTAAGGGCCGATTGATTCAGGCGGCTGCGCGTTTATTTCGCGATAAAGGCTATGAACGAACGACCGTTCGTGATTTAGCCGCAGAAGTGGGCATTCTCTCTGGAAGTCTGTTCCATCATTTCAAAAACAAAGAACGCATTCTTCGGGCTGTGATGGAAGAAGCGATTCTCCTTAATACCGAATCTATGAAAGCGGCGTTGGCTGAGGCAAGTTCTGCTGAAGAACGTGTGCTGGCACTGATCAAATGCGAGCTTAAATCCATTCTTGGCGATACCGGTGCAGCGATGACGGTGCTTGTCTTTGAATGGCGCAGTCTCAATGAAGACAGCCAAAAAATTATCCTTGAACTTCGCGATATCTATGAACAAATGTGGTTGGATGCGTTGACTGAAGCCAAGGACGAAGGCTTGGTGGTCATTGATCCGTTCATCTTACGTCGATTGTTGACCGGTGCCTTGAGTTGGACAGTCAACTGGTATGACCAGGATGGCGATATGGATCTGGACGAGTTAGCGCGCAATGCGTTGAGTTTGGCGATTAAAAGTTAAGTCCCCCTAGAATTATCCAATTATCTGTTTTCAACAAGGAAGTCGTTGTGAAGTTGGTTTTAAAGGCTCTGATGGTCGGAGCCCTCGGTTTAATGTTAACTGCTTGTATTAAGTCAAATATTGCGCCTGATACTCACCTTAACAGTGTCTCTAAAAAGGGTATCGTAGTTTTATCGATGGATTTTCCACGAGGCCAAACCGGGCCATTCATTTTGAGATTCAAGAACGAAGAAAGTGGTGCGTTTGGAGGCTTAGAAGTCTTAAAAGCTGGGGCTTCTTCCACATGGGAACTTGCGTTCAAGAAATATGACTTCAAAGAAAATGATTTGTACGGTGAGTTAAAAGTCGTTGAATTTGAGCCGGGTGTGTATCGTTTGTCTTCTTGGTCGGTAGGAAAGGTAGAGCCTAATGCTGTAAAAGAATACCGTTTCCATGTGGAAGCAGGGAAAATTACTTATCTAGGGAATGCCTTCTTCAAGCAAAATAACCCGTTTTCGAGATCGGAAGCTAACGCTCCTCTGGCGATCACTATTCACACCGATAAATCCGAGCGTGATATCAAAGCGCTTTCTGGTTTGTATCCCAATCTGGATCTTAATCATCTAATTAATCTGGCTCCTAAGAATGCTGAAACTGGCTTTTTCAAACCAGAACAAGATATAGAAATAACCATCCCTGTGATTAATGCTATCGTCAATTAATCAGGTTTACTTTGAGCGCTTAAATCCCATCTTTTAAGCGCGTTCCTGCCATTATCTGGCGCAGAGCACTTTGTTAGGTTATTAGTTAAATAATAAGACCTTATAGAGCGTTCTCATTTCATGAATTTTGATCTCTCCGATACGCAATTGATGATTCAGCAAACGGCCAAGAAATTTGCTGAATCTGAACTCTTTCCTGTGGCTTCTGAAATTGAAGATAAAGCCCAACGCCCCTTGTTTCTGGCGAACCTGAAAAAGTTGGCTGAACTGGGCTTTATGGGCTTAAACATTGAAAGCCAATACGGTGGTACAGAAGCAGGCACGATCGCCTTTAGCCTAGCCATGACCGAGATCGCAAAGGGCTGTGCTTCAACGGCTGTGACCATGTCGGTGAACAATATGGTGGCGGAGGTGATTCAGTCCATTGGGTTGGAAGCGCAAAAGCAGCGTTATCTTCCCAAGATCTGCAGTGGGGAGTTTTCTGCTGGTGCGTTTTGTTTAACCGAAGCGGGGGCAGGCTCTGATCCTGCTGGTATGGCCACCAAAGCTGTTTTCATCAAGAAGGAGGGTGGAAGCGGTAAATGGTTGATTAATGGCACCAAACTCTACATAACCAGCGCGGCCTATGCTGGTGTGTTTGTGGTGTGGGCTGTGACGGACTCTCAAGCACCGAAAGGAAAGGGGATCACCTGTTTTCTCGTGGATGCAGATAACTCGGGTGTCAGCATCAGTAAAGAAGAACAAAAAATGGGGCAATTAGCCTCTGCTACCAATGAAGTGGTGTTTACCGATTGCGAAGTGGATGAATCCGCTATTTTGGGTGAGATTAATCAAGGCTTCAAAATCGCCGTGTCTGAATTGGCGGGTGGTCGGATTGGCATCGGTTCGTTAGCGCTTGGTTTAGGTGAGAAAGCGATTGAACTGGCAGTGGAGCATGTCAAAGAACGACAACAGTTTGGTCAGAGCATTGCCGATTTCCAAGGCGTCCAGTGGATGTTGGCGGAAGCCAAAACCGATATGGAAGCCGCTCGATTGCTGCTCTTGAAGGCAGCGTTTGAGAAGGAACAAGGTCGTCCGTTTGGGCCGCAAGCGTCGATGGCGAAATGGTTTGCTACCGAAAAAGCCAATAAAGCGTGTTACACCTCCCAGCAACTGTTCGGTGGGCAAGGGTATTTGAAAGACTCACCAATTGAACGTTTGGTACGAGATGTCCGGGTTACCAGTATTTATGAAGGCACCAGTGAGATCCAAAAAGTCATTATCAGTCGTGATTTGTTGAGTTAATGGATTAAGAACTCGGATTGTTTTTAAAGAAGAATCCTTCGTCTTGAGCTTTACTTTGAATATCACTGTTTGATTATTGAAAAGTATCCAAGGTGCTTATGAAGGATTCTGCTTTCCATCAATGGCTGTATCAATACGATCCCTCGGATAAGGCACCGGATGCCTTGCTGGAACGTTTCATGTCGGGCGTTAACGAGTTGGGGATTGATGTCTATCGTGCCAGTATGTGGCTCCCAACCTCTCACCCTGAACTCTGGGGAACTCAACTCGTGTGGTGTCGTGGGCAGCCGGTTCAGGAATTTCGTCGCGGTCATGATATTACTGATACTCCTATCTATCTGAACACGCCGGGCGAAGCCGTTCACAAAGAGCGCCAGCCATTACGCTGGCAATTAACAGGTGAAGATCCTCTGCCTTATCCTTTACTGGACGACGTTAAACAAGAAGGGGGAACGGACTATCTGATTGTGCCGTTTCACACCGATCATGAAAAAGAGCAACCCTGGATTACCTTTGCGACGAAAAGAGAAAGCGGCTTTTCTCGATTAGAACTCAGCACACTGAAAGAGCTGTGCGAACCGCTCAGCTGGAAAGCTCGTGTCACTATGGCTGAAATGGCCACTAAGTCATTACTCAGTGTCTATTTGGGGGAAAACGCATCGAACCGAGTCATGAATGGGCAGTTTAAGCGGGGAACTGGAGAAGCGATTGATGCGGTGATTTGGTTTTGCGATCTCAGGGGCTTTACCTCACTCGGGGATACTTTACCTTGTACAGAATTGGTGGCGTTGCTAGATCATTACTTCGAATGTGTGTCTGAGCCGATTGAAGCTGCCGGTGGAGAAATTCTTAAATTCATTGGTGATGCCATCCTGGCGATTTTTCCTTTGTCATCAGGTGCAAGCGAAGCACATAAACAGACGGTTTGCCTGAATGCGTTGGCTGCTGCTGAAGAGGCTTTGGCGAATGTGGCCTCTAAATCATGGTGTGGTCATACGAAGGAAGCGCTGACCTTAAGTGCCGGTATTGCGTTGCATATTGGAACCGTCACCTATGGCAACATCGGAGGCAGTTCGCGTCTGGACTTTACCGTAATTGGCGCAGCGGTGAATGAAGCCGCAAGGGTAGAGGCGTTGTGTAAGGATTATGCCCCACTTTTGGCAACGGAAGCCTTCCAATCCCATTTACCCAAAGACCGAATGTCGCTTGTTGGCGATGTTTCCCTAAGAGGCGTCAGTAAGTCACTTCGTCTTTATACTTTGCCCAGTTGTGCTGATTGATTTGTCGTAGGTTTGATTACTATTTGACAAAACAATGCATATGCATGTTTAATGAATAAAGAAACTAACTTTGAGGTGTCGGCATGGACGAATGTTTAAATTTATCGCTTAGAAAAGCCAGTCGTGTCATGACTCAGATTTACGATGACTATCTATCATCGGTGGGGCTAAGGGTAGGGCAGTTTTCAATCTTGAGGGCGACTCATTTTACTCAGCCGACCACTAACAGCGCTTTACAGGAGGTGCTCGTACTTGATCAAACAACGTTAACCCGAAACTTAAAACCCTTGATCAGAGACGGTTACATTACCGTTCGACCCAGCGATGAAGATAAACGCCTAAAAGAGTTGTCCCTTTCAAATGAAGGCGAGACTCTATATCAACAGGCGTTACCTGTCTGGCAAGAAGCTCAGGATAAAATCACATTGGAACTGGGCGATTCCTGCGTAGCAAGTTTGCTGGCAGTCAGTGATGCGGTTGTCGGCATCAAATAAATCAAAATTTTGAGTATAAGTATGTATATGCATTTATTTTGTATGGTTCCTTAATCTAGAGGGTTCCTTAATTTAGGTGGTTGTGACCTTGTTAAATACATGTATATGCATTAAATAATAAAGAGGTGAATCTCATGAAAACCACAAGCTCGAAGGGGATAGAAACGTTGTTTAGCGTTCTTGTCCGCTACCCAAAAACCGCTGTTTTGCTCAGTTTGATGCTAATGGTGGCAACGTTAAGTCAAATTCCCAAACTCTATAAAGACACAAGGTCGGATGCTTTTCTGGCCGATGATAATCCTGCGTTGTTGTATCGCAATAAAGTAAAAGAGCAGTTTGGCTTGGCGGACCCGATTGTAATAGCGGTTGTGAATGAAGGGCGACAAGGGATATTTGAGCCTGCGACGCTCAAGGCGATCGAGCAAATGACCGATGCCATTATTGAACTGGAAAACATTGATTCGGATCGGGTGGTGAGTCTATCCACCGAAAACAACATCACCGGGACAGAGGATGGCATGGATGTCACGCCGTTCTTTGATCCGTACCCAGCGACACAGATTGATGCTGATCGTATGCGATCGGCGGTGAACGACTTCCCATTGTATCTCGGTACGTTAGTGTCTGAATCCGGCAAAGCGACCATGATAGTGGCCGAAGTGCTGGATGAAACCCAGGTGGAAGCGACTTATCAGCAGGTATTGGAGGTGGCGACCAATGCGGCTGAGAGTGATGCGCTGCCTGATGGGGTAACCGTCTATGTTGCGGGGGAAGGGGCCATTGCCGGGTTCATGGGCAGTTACATTGATGCCGATGCATCTCGTTTGAATCCTTTGGCCGGACTGGTGATTACTATCATGATTGGTCTGGCATTTCGACGCGTCAGCCCTGCGATTTTGGGTAATGTAATCATTGCGGCCTCGGTGTTGATGACCCTATCGATCATGGCCGCCAGCGATGTTGCCTTCTTTGTGATCACTAATGCCTTACCGGTGATCTTGATTGGTATCTCAGTGGCTGATGCTATTCATATTTACAGTCATTATTTTGAATTACAGGCTGCGAATCCTGAAGAAGATCGACGAGCCTTGGTGGTGAAAACCATGATGGAGATCTGGCGTCCGATCACCTTAACCTCACTGACCACGATTGCTGGTTTCTTAGGCTTATACTTCGCGGCCTATATGCCACCGTTCAAATACTTCGGTCTGTTTACGGCGGTCGGTGTCGGTGTCGCATGGATTTACTCGTTGATCTTCCTTCCGGCTGCGATTGCCATTGTCAAACCTTCGGCCAGTGCCCAGTTTGTTGCGTTACATAAATCAGGCAAGCACGATTTGTTTTCTCGTGTGATGGTCGTCGTTGGCCGTATCAGTCTGGCAAAACCTGCAATTACCGTTGCCCTGGGGGCTGTGATTGTGTTGGCCGGTGTAAAGGCTGCAACAGAATTGACGGTCGATGAAAACCGCATTGACGCCTTTAATCATTCAGAACCCATTTATCAGGCAGATCAGGTAATTAATCGTTTCTTTGATGGCACCAACAACATTGATGTTGTGTTTGAAACGAATGAGAACGAGGGATTGTTCAAGCCTGAAAGCTTAAAGGCGATGGACGCCTTCCAGCAATATGCATTGTCGTTACCCAACGTTGAGGGGGCAACGTCGATTGTTGATTACCTGAAGCAAATGAACCGTTCTTTGAACGAAGGTCGGGCGAGTGAATATCGCTTACCAGACACCAAGGAACTTGCTGCTCAGTATTTCCTGATTTATTCCGCGTCGGCAGAGCCCACCGACTTTGAGGAAGAAGTTGATTACGATTACCGCTTGGCAAACGTCAGACTGACAGTGAATCACGGTGCCTTTACCACCACCAAACCTGTGGTGGAAGCTCTTCAACAGTACATTGATCAACACCTGGCGTCCGATGAGTTGAAAGCAACGCTCAGTGGGCGAGTGTCTCTCAATTACCACTGGATTAAAGATCTGGGCCAAAGCCACTTTACCGGACTGTTTATTTCTTTGTTGCTGGTGTGGTTGGTGTCGTCTCTGTTGTTTAGATCCGTCTTGGCTGGCTTCTATACCTTGATACCCGTGGGTGGTTCGATTCTGCTGGTGTATTCAACCATGGTGTTGATGGACATAAATCTTGGCATCGGTACGTCGATGTTTGCGTCGGTGGCGATTGGTTTGGGCGTGGACTTTGCCATTCACACTATCGATCGTCTACGGAGTCTCTATCAACTTCATCATCAGGATTTGGATAAAGCTTTAATCGCCTTGTATCCATCCACGGGCCGAGCGTTGTTCTTTAACTTCCTGGCCATTGCCTGCGGCTTTGGCGTGCTGATTTCCAGCAAAGTGGTGCCATTGAATAACTTCGGAACCATTGTAGTGATTGCCGTGACCACTAGCTTTATTGCCAGCATGACCTTCCTACCTGCGTTAATTAAATTGGTTCGTCCGAGCTTTATCACAGGTAAAGAGAGCACCGGTAAAGAGAGCACCGGTAAAGAACATACAGGTAAAGAGAACGCAGGTGAAAAACATTCAGATAATGAACAAGCCGCTGACACCGGATTGGCGACAGGCGTGGTCAGGAGTTTAGGTTTTGCCGTGTTGACGGCGGGCGCGTTGAGTCTGTTCAGCGTCGAGAAAACTTGGGCACAGGATGAGAACGCGATAGACACTCAGACCATTGTCGATCGAGTGAACGCCGTTGATGAGGGTGAGCATCAAATCCGCAATATGGATATGAAGTTGATTGATCGCAAAGGAAAAGTGCGGGAGCGCAATACTCAATCTTTCCGCAAATATTTTGGTGACGAAAAGAAAACGGTGCTGTTTTATCGCTCGCCAACGAACGTGAAAGGCACTTCGTTCTTAACCTTTGACTACCCAAACCCGGATGTGGACGACGATCAGTGGTTGTATCTTCCTGCCTTGAGAAAAGTCCGTCGTATTTCAGCGTCTGATCGTGGGGATTATTTCCTCGGGACGGATTTCACTTACGAAGACATCAAACAGGAAGGCAAGCTTGAGGAAACGGATTACAACTACACCTTGTTGGGCGAAGCCGTTATCAAGGACAAATACCTCGGAGATCGAGCCGCTTACCACATGGAAGGAACCCCCAAAACTACAGACATTGCCCGAGAACTGGGTTATGGCAGAACGGAATTTTGGGTGGATGCTGAGTTCTGGGTGGTCCTCAAGGCGGAGTATTGGGGCATTAAAGGTAAGCCTTTGAAAAGCCTTGAAGTTACCGACATTCGCTTGGTGGATGGTTACGTAACCCGCCATGAGATGAACGTCGACAATCATAAAACAGGACACCGAACCGAATTCACCTTCAGTCAGGTGGACTACCAAACACAAGTGAAAGACAACCTTTTCACCAAGCGATCCATGATACGAGGTAAGTAAGATGAGAGCTTATGGTTATCTCTTAGGCGTCTCTCTGTCTTGCTCACTTCCTACTTCGGCCGTTATGGCCGAGGTGGAAGGGGAGTGGTCGTCTTTGCTGGAACAACAATGGGCGGTGGACACACATGGTCACGCGCAAAAGTTGGAGACCCGGATACAGCCACAGTGGGCTGGTCATTTGACCGAGTCCCTTGAACTGACGGCCATCGGTCGTTTTCGCGCGGATGTGTACGATCACATTTCACCTTCTGTGCATACGCCGGAAAACTACAGCGAGCTTTCGATGCCTTGGTATAACTCAGAGCATGCGGAATTTCAGTTGCGGGAATTTTATCTGGATACGGAATTTCTCAAGGGCTTTTGGCGCATTGGTAAGCAACAAGTGGTCTGGGGGCAGGCCGATGGGATCAAACTGCTGGATGTGGTGAATCCGCAAAGCTATCGTGAGTTCATACTGGAAGATTATGAAGATTCCCGTATTCCGTTATGGACGGTGAATTATGAGGTTGGTCTGACGGACGATTCCAGTCTGCAATTGCTGTGGATACCCGATCTCACCTTTAATGAGCTGGCCGAACGGGATAAAGCCTTTGCCTTCTCCTCAGCGGAAATCATTCCGAAAGCCTCTGGTAATGTGAAGGTACGATTACTATCGACGGATAAACCTAATGATGGGTTCAGTGATGGATTCAGTGATGGATTTAGTGATGGTGAGTGGGGCGTGAAATACAGCCTCTTTGCGGGTGGTTGGGATTTAACGGCGAATTATCTGTATCACTATCAAGATAACCCGGTGCTTTACCAAAACGTGGTGGGTATAACGCCTACCGAGGTAACGGTGGAGGTTACGCCAACATATGAGCGAAATCACTTGCTGGGCGCAACCGCCTCTAATGCCTTTGGTGAGGTTACCGTTCGCACCGAAGTAGGTTACAACTCTGATACCTTTCATGTAGCGGATGACGCAAATTCTTTAAGTTCAGATTCGCGAGGAATTAAGAAAAGTGCCGAATTAGCTTATGTGGTGGGGTTGGATTATCAGGGAATCAGTGACGTCTTTTTGAGTGCCCAGTGGTTTCAAAGCCATTTATTACAGCATGATCAAAGTATGGTTCGCCGGGAAACCAAAAATACCGTGACCTTCCTTTATCGGCATAATTTTGAGAACGAAACCTGGGAATTGGAAGTGCTGGACATTCATGCCGTTGAGCAGGATGACGGTGTTGTTCAAACCAAGGTGAGTCATATGCTTGAAAGTAATCTGGAACTTTGGATGGGGCTGGATGTGTTTTATGGAGATACCGACGGTCTGTATGGTCAGTTTGATCACAATGATCGATGGGTCTTTGGCGTCGAGTGGGGGATCTGATTTGATATAGCGAGACTGTATTTAACTGTATCAAACTGTGGGAGGCCAATGTGCCTGATCCAGACACGAAATGGCCTCCACACTCTTCTCATTCTATTTTGTCTTTTCTATTCTGTTTAGCGCTTTCTAAATAGTTACTGAACCCTGTTTAGATAGGTATCGATTACGCTGCACACGTTGGCGGTACTGCCACCATTGCAAAGTGCTTTCATAGCATCGTCTGCTTCGCCAATATCAGCAACCCAGCGACCGCTATTTTTTGAGTAGTTAATCCAAACGTCTTCCTGGCTAAGACCCTGTGCTGAAATTGCGTTCACAAGTGCATCCCTTTCAACTTTATTGCGTGGTGTCGCGAAGTAGTATTCGTCCGCCCCGTCACTTAGGCATTGTGCCTCAGCATTGGCAAAGCTAGTTGGAATGCTCGTGATGATGTAATCGTTGTAGGCTCGGGTTCCGTTGGAATCGGTGACCAAGCGACGGCAAGCGGCGTATTTGGTATCGCTGCAACTGGCGTCTCGGAAACGTTGAGTGGTTGGGGAAAGGAATGCACAGTTGCCTGAACCGTCTGGTTCGTAGGTGCCATTGCCATCGCTGTCATTGAAATCCCAGGTCCATACCATGTCTGCGGCGGCAATAGGATATTCACCACTGCTTTTCCAGTCGCTGCCGGTCGCACTGTAGCCATAGACTTCAAAAATGTTTAAACCCGCACTTAAAAATCCATCGACCGTTGATGGTTTTAACTTGGGTTTGTTTGAATCGTTCGTGCCTTTGGTGGTGGCGTCTTTGGTCCTATGAAGTGTGGTTTGTGCTGTGCCGTAAGTATCGAGCTTGTCAGGAGCGTTTACATCTTCAACCCCATTGGCAGCGTAAAAGACGTAATCATTAAAGGTGGTTTTGTCTTTACACTTGTTGTTGCTCCAGAAAATTACATTCTTTCCTGAGGCAACGACTTTGCTTTTGGTTAGGGTGTTCACTGGAAGCTTTGTACAACCATTGCTGCCATAGTCGCCATGGCTGGTTACACCTGAGTCGGTACTAAGAGTATGGCTGGCAATGTAACTAACGATTTCGTCATCAATTTTTCCGGCTTTGTCGTCAACATCGTCAATATGAATCAAGACCACTTGATCCGGGTTAGCATTTGCCCAGTTGGCTAAATCCTTGAGGTAAGCTCTGAAACGACGTTGACCAGTGAAGTTCTCAACACAAGGCGACCAGGATAGATTGTTATGACACATACGCACTTTATCGCTGGACCAATGCAGATCCAGCCCGATGGAGCGAATGCCTCGGTTCTGTTGATCAATGATGCCTCGTGCCTGGTTTAATGCATCATTGATGTAATCATCATCAGTGTTGTTGGCGAAGGAGTTGTGGGTACCGGGAAAAGTGGCTTCGGCCAACGGTGCATCGTGGTCGATGCTGTTTTGAATGGCGAGGGCGCGTTCACCCCAGCTTTCTTGGGTTTCTGCCCAAAGTGTTAATGGAAAGGTTGTGATGACTGTTGCGGTGATCGCAACTAGCTTGGTCTTGAATGACATAGGTTGCATCCTCTGGGTGTTGTTATTTTTATTCTTCTCATCAGTCTTCTGATGTCCTCGTATCATGTGCTTCAATCTTTACATTGACAAGATTTGGGGCGCGGTAAAGGTCATGGATTTCTGCGCGTGGGTTCATATCGCCTAAAAATTTCATAAACAAAGGTATCTGGCCAATTTCAACCTTGAGATTTTTTTCGGGGTGTTTTCCTCTATTCCTATAACAATAAAAACATTGGAGGGTAGAGGATGAATTCCTTTTATAAGACTCAAATCAAGAGGAGTAGTGATCCATTAGTGGTTAGACACGTCACTGTTGCTGGTGATCAGATCTATCCCAGTTTTGAGTTGAGGATCATGCTTCGTCACTTAAAGACTTTAGGGCTGTCGGATTGGAACGAGCAATTGCTCGATAGGATTCAGTTAACTTCAAATGACCTTAATGCTTCTTTTATCAGTGCTTGTCAGGCGAAACAGGCTTTGGAGCATTTTGTTAATGATCTTTATCAGTCAGGGTTGGGCTGTGATATTGCGGCAAAGTACACCTGTGCCGAATTAGGGTCGATTGGTCGCTGTCTGACTCACTGCGGTACTTTGGGGGAAGCACTCGATATTACTGTGGATTACTACCAGTTGCTAGGCAGTTTTACGGACATTACTAATGTGCTTGGCGATGGAGTTTTAACGAATCGGCTAGTGAACGTAGCGAATTTACCAAGTCGTATCCTACAGTTTTTATTCGAACTCACGGTAAAAGGGCTCATTACCATTGGTGAGGAGTTGTCGGGGCGGCAGATTCCCATTCGTGAAGTACGCTTTCAGGCGGACTTAACGGTTGAAGAAATAGCACTCTATCAACAGAAATTTGGTTGTTTAGTAAAAGGGAATCAACGGTTTGATGAGTGGGATCTCGATCTCTCGTTTGGCTCCTACTTAATCCCGACCTCGTCCCACAATAACTCTGATCTCTTAATCAAAGATCTGGAAATTCTGGAAGCAGAGTTAAGCAGTCATAAAGGGCTGGTGGATGACATTGATGAGATCTTATCGTGTTCCACCGGCGACTATCCTGATCCGGACATGATCGCTCATGCACTGGGGGTGAGTGGGCGAACTCTTAGACGGCGACTGAAAGAACTTGGCACCAGCTACAGTGCATTGATGAACAAGGTACGTTGTCAGGCGGCGATTAAACTGATTTTGCAAAGTAATTTAACCAACGAGCAAATTGCTGACAGGTTGGGCTTTTCGGATTCGGCCAATTTCCAACATGCCTTTAAGAAATGGACTGGAAAAACGCCTTCGTTTTATAGACGGTAGGGAACCGAGCGTGGATTTGCTATCTTTCCTACAACGTAAATGAATTTATGATGAGTGCTCAAAAATGATCAAGCAAGGAATCGCGCTACTAACCATTGCTTTTATATGCGTTGGTTGTAATTCAAAAGGAACGTACGAAAGCATTCAGGAAAGCAACCGCATTGAATGTGAAAGACTCCCTCAAACCGAATACGAACAGTGCATGGACAGTCTAAAAAAGTCTTATGAGGAATATGAGAGAGAACGACAAGAAGCCATGAGTAATTAAACTGCCTTAATAAATTTAGATCTCATTTATACAAATCACTACAGTTCTTTATACGCAGGAGCTTGATTGACGGTGGCGATTCCTGGATCCTCTCTCTTTTTTAGTTGGGGATGACCAGTGATTAACGCATTTCGTGCCGTCAGTTTTCTTGAAGGGCTGTCTTACTTATTGATTTTGAGTGTTTCCTTGGGCTTCATTAGCCGAGAGTTTGTGTTTTATCTTGGTATGACCCACGGTGTTCTCTTTTTGCTGTATTTGGTCTTCTCTCTAACGGTTGCACAGGAACAGCAATGGTCTGTGGTGATTTGGTTAGCAATGTTTTTGGCCTCCATTGTTCCTTTTGCCTTTGTTTTGGCCGAGCTGTTCTTGAAGAAGGCTCAAGACACTATTTCTGAATCCGGGGCGGAATCCGAGTCTGAACCTGAACTCAGCTAAGAATCATCGAAGCCCGCATATGCGGGCTTTGTTTTTTTAGGCATTAATGCTTTGTTATCAATTTTGTCAGTAGGCGACTTTAGTTTAATAATTTGACGTGGACGGTATCGTTTTCTCCGTTATATTTATACTTACAATGTAAATCGTATGGAGAGGGTTTATGATCATTTTACTACTAGGAAGTTGTCTGCTTATCCTTGGTGTTTTGTCTATTCGTTTCCCAGACATTAGCAAAGCATTGTCAAACTATGATTCGGTGCAGTGGCATCGCCTCGGGTCTCCCGCCGGTTATTCTTTCTCTGATTTAGGTAATACTCTTAGCCTCTACAGTTGGCTATTGAATGAAGGTTATAACACCTGTGAGAGCCAAGAGGTTAAGTCGCTTTGTATTGAAGCTCACAAGAAGGCTGTTATGGCAAAATATCTGATGCAAGTTGGAGTAGTGCTTCTTGTTGTTGGTTCCGGTTTGGCATTGGCAGGTTATTAGAGTAAGTCTGCTTAAATAAAGCGCGTTCTAGGGAACCTCTGAATAAGTCCCTCGCTGGGGATCTCTAATGAACATTTATCAATAATAATCACTTTATAAAGTAAGTTATGTGAATTCATTGGCAGGGAAGAAGGAGATAAAAATGACGGATTTTGAAGTACGCGATTGGCGAGTAGATACGTTGAATCGGATGCGAGCTTTGATTACAACCGCTGAGCCTGAGGCTGTTGAAGAGCGAAAGTGGTGTAAACCAAGTAATCCTACTGGTGTACCAGTGTGGTCTCACAATGGAATCATTTGTACGGGGGAGACCTATAAAGCGAAAGTAAAGTTAACCTTCATGAAAGGTGCTGCATTACCTGATCCAGACCAGCTTTTTAATTCGGGTCTGGAAGGCAACACTCGAAGAGCCATAGACATCAGTGAAGGCGACGATATTAATGAGGATGCGTTTAAGACTCTGGTACGTGCTGCGGTTGAGCTGAATGGCTTAAAGAAGCAGAGATCTAAATAGCAGCGTGGATTCAACAACCGTTCATCCGGTATCAGACTAATTTCGTATTATTTTGCTAATTTGATTAAAAAGTGATCAATTGTGGTAACTGATTCACATATTTTGGTCATTAAATGACCTATTATTCGTTTCGTCAGCTGGTGAACAGTTTGGAGCTTACCTCGGATGGGTAAGCAAGTGGAAGATCACAGCTGCAAGAGTGTAAAGATTTAGAAAGTCCTCCCGAAAAGGCGACCCACAAGCAATTGTGGCAAGCAAAGTCCTGGTCCCACGTGGATATCCGGATTGCCGAAGGAGTGATGACCGTTGAGGGCTTTCATATGTTGTATAGAGAGTCCTCAAATGAAAAATGCTGTATCTGCGTTCGCGCACACTATTCCTTCGTCTGTTAAAACCCTTGCTCTAACGTCTGCTGTATCACTGGCAACAATGGGCGCATCAGCAACCACACTTACCAATACAATCGGTCAACAAAACACCTTGGTTGTGATGGTTAACTTCCAGGACGCGCCAAGCAACATGCCGTTCAACGAAGCAGACGTAGCAAACGCCGTATTCAATCAAGCAAGCGATTTTTTCTACGAGAACTCTTATCAACAAACCTGGTTAGCGGGTGATGTGACCGGCTGGCACACCATCGCGATGAGCTCTAGCTCATGTGACACTTACCAAATTCAAGCGTTGGGCAAACAAGCAGCAGCGGACAGTGGTGTTGATATCTCTGCGTATGACCGTTTTGTGTTCATCATGCCTCAGAACAGCGCTTGTGGTTTCAGTGGTTTGGGTGACATCGGTACCTATCCTTCAAACTCATGGATCAATGGTTCTATCGACTACAAATTGATTGCTCACGAAATGGGTCATAACTTTGGTCTGACTCACGCAGGTTCTTTGAACTGTGGTGAATTGGCACTTGGTGCAGACTGTGCTGTGTCTTTAAAAACACACATGTTGGACATCATGGGTAACCTTGACGCCGGTCACTTCAATGCACACGCAAAAGAACGTCTAGGTTGGTTGCACAACGGTAACATGACCACGGTTGAAGAAAGCGGCAGCTACAGCATGGACGACGTTGAATCAACGTACGGTGTGAAAGCATTGAAAGTGCGTCGTGGTACAGACGCAGCGGGTCAACCGACTTATTACTATCTGGAAGCGCGTAAGGCACAAGGTCATGATGCTTTCCTGGCAACCCAAGGTAATGCGAAAGAGGGTATCTCTTTCAGCGTAACCCACGACAGCTATGCAAACGAAGCATTCCAATTGGATATGACGCCGAACAGCACCAGCTGGGGTGATTTCGATGACGCTGCACTAACTGCAGGTAACAGCTTCACTGACACAGATACTGGCGTAAGCTTCATCACCGATTACGTTGATGCGTTCGGCGCGGGCGTGACCATCACCTTCGACGGTGCGGCAGCGGCTCCAGCTCCGGTATGTACACCATCTGCGCCTGGCATTGCGGTAATCTCTGGTTCAGTAACGGCAGCGGCGGGTGACACAGCAAACTACCAGGTAGCGGTAACTAACAACAGCAGCGATGCGTGTGCAGACAGCACCATTAGCCTTCAGGCAGCAGTACCTGCAGGCTGGAACGCAGCATGGGCGAACAACAGCGTAACGGTAGCGGCAGGTACCACCAAGACAGTAACTCTAAGCATTGCATCAGCAAGCAGCGCAAACGCAGGTGACTACGTGATTGGTTTGATCGCAGACAGCGCAGAAGGTCAATCAAACTCAGCGGCATACTACACAGTAGAAGCAACAGCAGCTGCGAACAGTGCACCTGTAGCAGTAAACGACGCAGTAACCATCACCAGCAAACAAGCCGTAACCATCGCAGTATTGGCAAACGATTATGACGCAGAAGGTGATGCATTGACGGTAATCGAAGTAAGCGGTGCAGCAAAAGGTTCAGTAAGCATCAATAACGACGGTACTGTGACTTATGTTCCTGGTAAGCGCTTCAAAGATGTAGACAGCTTCAGCTACACCATCACAGACGGTGACAAGGTAGCGATTGCAACAGTAAGCATTACTCTACAGGCAGACACTACAACTTCAGGTGACACAACAACGACTACCAACGGTGGTAAAGGAGGTAAGAATCGCTAAGATAATTCTCTCTCAACATTACACACTCTAAATAAAAAACGGTGACAGGATGTCACCGTTTTTTTTGCTCCATTTAGTCTTGAGGACAGAGTGGACATGCTTGAGTAGATTGCATGTCTCGGCACTCAATATCATTGTTATCGTTCAATTGGCAGGTCGCATTCGGATCTGCGAATTTAGAAGCGATACCACTTGCGGTTAGCATGTCACCAAACACATAAGGGAATCCTGGTAATGTATCTGGATAGAAGTACTTGCTGGTTAAGTTGAGGCATTCACCTGGAGCACCCATAGGCGCTAAGCTTCCTCCTGATAGGAAGGTGCTACTACCGTCACCGTATAAGACGTCAGCTTGATTACCCCAGACGGTTACATCTGATAATGGGCTTTCACTGGTGTTACAGACGCTGCCTGATATTTCTACCTGAACAACAAGTTTTCCTGTGCCCATAGGGTCAACAACCAACTCAGTGTTGCACTGAGGTGTAACCATGATGCCGGCAGAAATACCGAGATCAGGGCAGGTTGCCTGGTCAGTCGCAGGATCAATTGCAGTTCCACCTAAGGTGGTTGCTGATGCAGTGACTTCATCCGTAGGCATGGCTACCTCAGAATTGAAGAAATGTCTGAAGCAGATGGACTCACCAGGAGGCAAGGCATCGTTAGGGCTTGCGGCTGTATCAAAGTCACAAGTGCCATCCCCAAGAGTTGCGAAGTAATCGCTGATGACAACAATGTCAGCTGGGTCGTTAGAAATAATATTTACATCATCTTCAACATAAATATTAGTTACAGAACCAAAGCCTTCATTAGTAACTTTACCTTCTACACGATACAAAATAGTGTCGGTATTAGGATCGTACTGTCCGCTTGGGCAAGATTTTTCAACAGAGATTTTACACGTGTTAAAGCTGCCCAACACGAAGTCCTTCAACTGTGCACTGGGTGAAGTCGAAGAGCGGGTCTCGGCTAAGTAGCTTGATAAGCATACTTCGTTTCCCACAAGTTTGGTGATGTTGACACCGCCCTCAAAAAAACTGCCTTGAGGGAAGAAGCCAGAAGTACCAAATTTAGGGATGTAAGGCCAAGGGGATGGTGTTTCATCGACGTTGGCAACAGCACAGGCATAGTCTGAGTCAGTACAGAATACGGTTCCTGCATCAACGTGTCCGTTGCTTTGATCAACCAACTGTAGGGGCCCGTCAAGTCGACCATCACCATCGCTGTCGCCGTTTCTGTCACCAACCCATTCCAGTACTTTAATGGTGCTGACGTCACCACCATTACTGAAATCACTGATCACGAGAATGTCACCGATTGCATGGGTGCCTGAGAAGGTTCCATCGTTCATGGTACCTACTTCATTTTGGAAGAACCAAAAGCCGATTTGGGCATCACCGTTATTGGCAAACCGATCGGCTCCGAAATATACAATGAGGTCGCCATCCACTACATAGGCAGCTGCATAGGCATTGCTGATATCGTCTTTATCGGGAACGGAACCTTCCGTATGTTTCCATTCACTGACATCTCTAATGTCTTTTGAGCCACCGGTGGTAAAGATGGTGTGAGGTGCTGGATCGCTTAGGATGCCTGTAGTTAATGGCGTTGTTAAATGATCCCAGTCATCCGGCATTGCTGCAACGTTTGAGTCAACGGCATTTGCGTCAAGTTCAAAGTCTAGATCGACTGCGTAGGTTAACATCGAGAAACTACAAAGGCATATCCATAATGAGGCGAGACTAAAGTTTCGCCAGCTAAATAGTCCGTGTTTCATTTGTCTACCCTCCAATTTCAGAGAAAAAGGACCTCGGCGGGTAGTGTTGAAAAAAAGCAGGAAGCAGGGTGTAGCAGTCTTGTTTTTAAGGCTGGAGCTGAAGTCGGGGTCAGTTTTCGGTAGTTATGCTGATCCCAACTAACACAACTGTACTTACTGCTTAAATCCAGCTTATTGATAGACCAATTGGTTTATCCATAAGCGTGTGCTCGTCGGGGTTTCAGGTCGGAACCTGATGTGTATCAAGTATAGTGTGCTCGAAAAATGTAAAGGGGATGGGGTTATATCGATTTCTTATAAGACTAAGAAGGTAATGCTATATATAGCGAATGAGCCTTAACTCGAACATCAATGTAGACGGGAACTCTGATAAATGCCCAGCTCATAATGGAGGCTTGAAAGCTCAACTAACACATAGGCTTATGCAATACATTTGAAGCGTTGCATTAGTGAACAAGGGGGAGAATAGGAGCCTGTTAGGTTAGTGTGACTGGGCTAAGTTCTGGACAAAGTTCAAAATAAAGCCAAAGGGTTTCGCCATTTAACTGACGAGTGGTTGATGCGAGATGAAATAAATTCAGGATGTGTCATTTATTTGTTATTGGGCTGTGATCTAAACATGACGGTTGTACATCGTTTGCGTGTGTATGAAACAAGTTGTCGAGCAATTGATATTGGCAAGCGGAGGTTCTCTGGATCTATCGTCTTGAGCTATGACTCAGATAGCCTGGATGTTCGGGCTATACTTTCCTAAATCATTTAAATGTATTTAAGAAAGAGCACTCCAGAGAATGAGAGAGAGTTCAGTGAAACAGCGAAAGCATATGATGGTGTTCAGCTTAGCTTGGCTTTGTTTCTCTGCTTGGGCTATGGGGAGTGATCAGTCAATTAAATTTGGCTATGGTGATCACACCACACCTCCTTTTGTGTTTCGTAATGATCAAGGTGAGGTCACACAAGGTATTACACTGGAGTTAGGAAGAGCGTTGGCAGATCAAGTCGCAATGCCGGTTAAGTTTGTCGGCATTCCTCGTCCCCGTCTGGTGCAATTACTTTCTGAAGGTGACATTGATTTATATTGCTTTGTGAAACCAGAGTGGATTCCCGATTCTGGACGCTTTCTCTGGAGTCCTCCATTACTTACCGAGACCGCCATATTTGTCTTGCAGAACGGAGCCCCTGATTTCAAAAATTATCTGGAACTACAAGGGAAACATATAGGAACGATTCGGGGTTTTCGCTATTCCTCAATACTCACGAAAATGTTTAATGCTGGTGATGCTATTCGGGAAGACAGCACAACTCTGATTCAGAGTCTTGAGCGGTTGAAACATCAGCGTATAGATACCATGTTGGGGTCGGATATTCTTATTCGCTTTATTCTTAAAGAGCATCCGGAGCAGTATCCGTTCAAATTGAGTAGGTTTTCTGATTCAACGGATTACACCGGTTGCGCAATTTCATCCGGGCATTATCAAAAAGCTACCCTGCTTATTGATGCGTTTAAAGTCATTAAAGAGTCCGGCAGGTTGGAGCAGATTTTGAACGCTTATAGGTGAGATGGAGAGAGGATAAGGGTTGTATGGTTTTCCTTCGTGTAAGAAGGTGTACTTATTCCAACGACTGAACTAATTGCGATATAAAAAACGTTATTTGCTTAATATTTCACAGTATTGATCAAAAGAACAAATAATTAGGAGACAATTCTTACAGGCTAGTTAATATGCTGTGGATTAAGGAGTGCCAGGAAGCGTGCTCATAGAAAAATTTGGATAAACAAGGAAATGTTATGCCAGAAAATATTGACTATCAGTTTTTAAGTGATTTAGAAGGCGGCAGTAAAATAAATGGCTATGTCCCAGCTGCAGGTGTTAGTAAGAGTGGTGTAACGATAGCAACAGGTTTTGACTTGGGGCAGCGGAGTGAAGCTGACTTAAAGAAGTTAAATTTGAATGCGGTCCTAGTCGCTAAATTAAAGCCATACCTAGGGCTTAAATCAGATTCTGCTCAAAAGCTACTTAAAAAGACACCTCTTGTTATCACTAAAGATCAAGCGCAAGCTATTGATAAGGCAGTAAAGTCTGCTCATATTGCTCAGCTGAAATTGAAATATAATTCAGCATCAGGTAATACCAAGAAGTTTTCAGATATCCCTTCACAGGCACAAACGGTTATTGCTTCAGTCTCCTTCCAGTATGGAGTTGGTCTCAATGCTCGTGCTCCCAAGTTTTGGAAAGCTGTTACTTCTCAAGATTGGAAAGAAACAATCAAACTATTGAAAGCCTTTGGAGATGCTTACCCTACAAGAAGGAAAAAAGAAGCAGCATTGCTGGAGAAAATTAAGTGATTAGAAAGCTAAGTGGGTTATTGATCGTCGGTTTTCTACTTGGCTGTCAGAACCAGGTATCTGGATTAGAACAAAATATCTTGGATGAACAGTTATTGGCTGCTTATTCTGAGTTTAATGAGTCGACGCAGAGAAGTAGATCAGCGCTTTTATTTGATAATGATCAACAAGCTAATACATGTGAATCTTATTGGACATTGGTAAAGACTCATGATCTTTTGGAGACAATAGAAAATCAGCTTATTAAAAGTGAATATTTAATCTGTGATGGTTTATTTATACTTTCTGAGGTTGAGCTGTTTCCTGAAGTGGTGGATAGAACTGAAATCGGAGCTGTTCTTCGATCTAAGCTGGATTTGCGATCATTCCCTAGTTCCCTTAAGCGACTAGCCACTGAAGATTCATTTACTTTGGCTTCGTTATTTCCTGAAGATACGAAGTTTTCAGGAACTAATGTGGTTTACGATGCAGAAGATTGGGTGTATACACTGCGTGTCGTTGCGGTTCTGAATATAAACGATAATTCGGATCAGGATTGGCTTGTTCAGCTTTCAGATGAAGCTAAAGTAGGGAACTATCGCAGTTATTCATCGTTTATTCTTTATGATGTTAGTAGTGATACGTTAACAGCTTCTTCTATTTATTAATCCCTTGTTTACCATTAGTGAAACATAGAAAAGCCCGTAAATACGGGCTTTTCTGTGTTTTGCAGGTAGATCTCTTAGTAGAGATGTTAATTCACCGTAAAGCTGCGGCTGGTACCTGTGTAGCCCACAATGTTGCCCGTCCACGGTTTTTTCTGATCGCCGAAATGCTTCAAACGATAAGTCCCTGCTGGTGTATCTTGCGGAATAGTCCAGTACAGGATGGCGTGAGAGGTGCCCCAGAACCCGTCGATTCGTTGCCACTGGAATTTGGTCTCCCAGTCGTTATCGTTGGCGACGGTTTGCCATTGTCCGTTGACTAGGCGCTGAACCTCCATAAAGGTGCCTTGTGTTCTCAGGTTATTTTTAGGATGACCAGACCAGAATTTCACTGTAACCGTTTGGCCTTTCTGATAGCTGCTGTTGGCATTCTGAACCACATCACCAATAGATTTGAAAATAGGGGCTTGATCGTGAACTACACCGGTTTGGAAGTTCACTGTCTCACCGGTCAAATCTCTTGGGATGGGCTCTTGAGCCGGGAAGGGGATAGGGGTGATGTTGTCTTCCAGTACTTGATCGGGTGGAAGCATGTCTTCAGCTAACTGATAGAAGGACTGTTGATATGCCGCCAGAGTCCAAGGGCCAAAGTGTGTTGAACCGCCTTCGTAGTGTTGCAGGTCATATTCCTCTTTAGTGGTGACATAACCACTGTAGGCATTAGACAGTGCTGCAACTACGGAATAGTCCAGTTCATCCGCCAATACATTATTCACGGTATCCATTAATCGGCGACCAGACATGATGGTGAACTCAGCTGGCACGGCGAGAATACCAAGCTGCCCAATCTTCTGTAGCGTTAATGACAATACCTCCGGCGACCAAGGGTAGGGAGACGTTTTACCTTGTGCTATGAGTACCGCCTTTGGGGCATGGCAGTCCAAATCTTCCTGGCTGGGAGCAACGATCATGCTGCCGATGAATTGGAAGAATGGGTTAGATTCTGTAGATCCTTCGCTAAATATATCGGGGCCACGGCCATCTTCAGTACCGGCCGCGAATGACTCGCCCAGGGCCGCTACACAGGTGGTTTGTGCCGTACCGTTGGTAAAGTCGCCAGAAATTTGAGTTTGCGAGAAGTCGACATAACGGTGTCTAAAATCGATGGAGCCCATAAGTTGTTCAGAGGCTGAGTTATAGAGCTCCAACGCTTTCTGGTATTGACGCTCACCGATGATTCTTACGTTTTCAAACCGATCGGCGGTTGGGCCTCTTCCCTCGTCATCTGGATTCACATTAGGAGACATGTCTCCCGCGTTGCTGATGGCAAAGGCAGCCACAAAGCTGTTGCTGCTCTGATAATCGGAGCCTTTTAACTTTTTCTCAAAGAGATAGGAGGCGTGGCCTTTGTTGTCCCCGCTCAATAGGGTTTCGTCTTTACCCATCGCGTTAGGGTGGGTGGCGAACCAGCTGATCATGCCGATTTCCCGGTTGCCTTGTTGAATGAACTTCAACACTGTCATTGGTTTTTCAATGTTGGAAGCATAGCGCTGTAATTCGCTATCCGGGTTGTTGTTATAGGCTTCCAACGAGCGGTTGTAGCTGGCATTGGTCAGATCCCCTCGATTAATCAGGATATGACCTGGTTTTAAGTTGTAATGGGCTTCTTCAATAGAGGCCACAATGCCATCTACGAGCGCATCGTATGCTTGCTCGATGAAGCCAAGCACGGTGATGTCATACAGGGCGTAGTGTGATTGGCCTCCCACAGCGGCATGAGTATGGGTAGCACTTAATACCACATTACTTTCATGGTACAGATCTCCATATTTACTGTGTAGTTTGCTCATCACGCCCTGAAAAACGGATTGAGGAAGAATGCCCGCATCAATACTACTGAACACAACCCGTTTTCCGGTTTGAGGATCAACCACAATGAAAGAACGAGCCCACTGTCGAAAATGAATGCCTGAACTTTTTTGATCCGGGTTTGCATAGCCCATCATGCCAACTTCAGCTGCGGGGCCGGTGACATCGTGAATGCCCTGTCCAATCAGGTAGTTGTTTTCATAGGCCAGTGTGATATTCCATGAAACCAAACAAGCGGTTGTGGCAATCACTCTTTGCATTAGGGTTTTGATGGATTTTGTTGGCTGTGATAATCGAGTCATAGAACGCATATACACTCCTTCCCTTATCGTTATCGATAAGTCATCGACCCGGATGGGACTGCGGCAGTGAATGTATGGTCAGATTGTCTGATAAACACTGCCCTCAACGGGTTGTTATTGTTATTGTTCGTTTTGGGTTCTTGTGTCAGTAGCTTTAACTGCAGTTTTCATTGCTGTTCTAATAGCTGCTTTAATAGATAGTCGGTTGTCTGGTAGCCAACAATGTTCAATCTGGCCAAGGGGTCATAGGTACTTGATTAGAAAGGAAGTATTAATGAAGAAGCTCATGCTTATTTTAGTGATGTCGTGTTTTGGTGCCGGATGTGCAAACTGGCCGGAAGCTTCAAATCAAGCCCTGAATCAAACCTCAGTTGAGCGAGCGCCAAAAGAAGAAATGAAAGGCAGAGTTCAGCATGTGGTGTTGATTTGGTTTAAGTCTGATGTGTCTGAGCAGTACATTAAGAAGGTCACGGACGAAACTAAACAATTGACACATATACCCGGTGTCATCACTGTAAATGCCGGGCAGGCAATCCCCAGTGATCGACCAATGGTGGATGATTCCTTTGATTTGGGGGTGACTATGACCTTTGATTCAGTGGCAGATATGAAGGCCTATGTTAACCATCCTGAACATAAGGCGTTTTTAAAGCGATATATCATGGGAAAAGTCGAAAAGTTATCTATTTTTGATTTTCAGTGATGACCTGGACAAGCGTTAAGAGTGGGAACAGTGCTCTATCGTATTGTTGTATATAGGTTTTTTTTTGAATGAAGTGCGTTGTTTTTATTGTAAAAGATTCGCCTGTAAGTATTCTTACCTTTGGCTATATTTGATGTAACCTTATAAAGAATTAGGAATTAAGTTGTCTGCCTCGCAAGTATCATACCTTCGACTATTTAGCCTGAAAACCTGGTGGTTCCCGACCTTGCTTTGTTTAGGTTTGGTTGGTGTCTGGGCTAACTCTCCACTTCTATTTCATACCTTAGCGGAGTTCTTCTCTATTTCGGTAGCAGTGATCACCTTGGTGGTTGCCTGGAATACGTTTGTGCTTTCGCACAATCATTATTTGATGTGGCTGGGGATTGGCTATTTAGGGGTAGGTATTCTGGATGGCGCTCATGCGTTGACGTTTAAGGGAATGCCTTTCGTCCACTTTCTGGACAGTGATACGACACTGCAATACTGGATTATTGCCCGGTATTTTGAAGCGATTGTATTGATCGCAGCTCCTTTCTATATCAAGCCACTGGTCAACCGATACAGCGTGTTTGCTGTGATCATTGGGTTGGTTACGGTGCTTATCATGATGGTGCCTCTGGGTGTGTTTCCTGAGATGTTTCATACACAAACCGGATTGACGCCTATTAAGGTCATGAACGAATGGATCATTATTGGGTTGTTGGTGGTTGCCGGGTATTTGAATTACAACGCCAGAGATCACCTGGAGCCGAAAACGGTTCAGCTCATTTTGATTTCTATCGGGTTTACCATCATTGCCGAAGTGTTATTTACCCTGTACGCCAATCTTTATGGCTTTACCATCATTATGGGGCACTTCTTTAAGCTGTTTTCGTTTTGGGCTATTTATGTGGCGTTGATTGAATCCAGCCTTCGTGAACCGTTTAAAAACTTATCTCGTGGAGCGAACACCTACGATGCGATTCCTGAAGAAATATCGTTAGTCGATCGGGAAGGGCGAGTACGCCAGGTTAACAAAGCCATCTGTCTTCAACTGAATAAGACTCAACAGGATTGTCTGGAACAGTCTTGTCATGAGTTACAGCATAACGTCGAAGAATCTGTCGAAGAGTGTGAGATATGTCGGGCTATTTTGTCTCATCAAAGCCTTGAACAGTACCGCTTTTATCATCCCAAGGATGAACAATGGTATGAAGTGTCACTAAGCCCGATTGCCTTTAGCTCGCATCAGGCAGGGATGGTTCATGTACGCCGTAATGTCACCGAAGAAAAAGTGGCTCAGGATCGGCTGAATACCATGAATCGTTTGTATACGGTTCAAACCCATACCAATAAAGCCATTATAGGTGCAGTTGATAGAGAAGATCTGTTTCAGCGTATTTGTGATATTGCGGTGAAAGAAGGGGAGTTTCTACTGGCTTGGGTCGGGCTGGTTAAGCACGATACCGTTGTGCCTTCTTGTTTTTCCGGTGAAGGAAAAGATTACCTGAAAGAAATGAAAATGACGGTGGATGACTCGGCTCTGGCCAAAGGGCCTGTGGGTCGAGCGGCTAAGACAGGGATGGTTCAATACGTTAATGATACGTCGAGCGATCCAACCTTCGTCCCTTGGCGGGACGCTGCCGTTGAACGAGGCTTCCAGGCGGTGGCCGCTGTACCGATTAAAGTTGATAACCAGGTGGTGGGTATCTTCACCATTTACTCCCAGTTACCTGAAGTGTTTGGCAAAGAAATGGTCTCTTTGTTGTCGAGCATCAGCGATGACCTAAGTGCTGCGATGGTTATGATATCCAAAGAGCGCAGACGCCTGGACGCAGAGAAGAAACTGCATAATTTATCTCAAGCCGTCGAACAGAGTGCCAACGCCATTATCATCACTGATACAGCATCCCGTATTGAGTACGTGAATCGCTCCTTTACCGTGCTGACCGGTTATCTGCCGGAAGAAGTCATTGGTTTGAAACCCAATATTTTACGCAGTGAGTACACCTCTGACGAAACATTACAAGAGATTCGTGAAGCTCTGGAAATGGGACGTGAATGGCACGGTAAGATTCAAAATCGTCGTAAAGACGGCTCTATTTATTGGTCACGCCAATCCATTTTCTGCATTCGTGACGAAATGGGTAACATCATTCAGTACGCTTCTACCTCGGAAGACCACACCGAGCTGCATGAAGCGCAGGAGACCATCAAACAGCTGGCGTTTTTTGATCCGCTAACCCAATTGCCTAATCGACGGTTACTTGGGGATCGTTTCAAGCAGGAATTTCGTCGCCAGGGACGTAATGATGAAGCCTCTTTGGCTGTGATGATGTTGGATTTGGATAACTTTAAAACGGTAAACGATTCATTAGGTCACAGTGTTGGCGACAGTTTGTTGGTGCATGTCGCTGCTGTTCTTCAGGGCTGTGTTCGCTCTGAAGATACGGTGTCCAGATTGGGCGGTGATGAATTTGCCATTTTGGTAGGTGGGGCATCGGTTGAGCGTGTTACAGGTATTGCAGACTCCATCATTCATGCATTAAGTGCCCCTGTTGAGTTGGAAGGTAATTTGGTGCAGGTAGGCGCCAGCGTGGGTATTTCACTGTATCCCCAAGACGCGCAGACCAGTGAAGATTTAATGAAGAACGCGGATTTGGCTATGTATCATGCTAAGTCAGAAGGAAAAAATAATTTCCAGTTCTTCCGTGATGAGTTAAATACAAAAGCTCACGACAGACTGTTGTTGGAAAATCGAATTCGTACGGCCATCGAAAATGAACATTTCCAGCTGTATTATCAGCCGCAGATCCATTTGGCGTCAGGTAATGTCGTTGGACTGGAAGCCTTGATTCGTTGGGTTGACCCGGATCGCGGGGTGATTTCTCCGGCGGAATTTATTCCGCTGGCGGAAGATACCGGCATGATCGGCCGTATTGGTGATTGGGTTATTGAAACCGCCTGTAAAGATGTTCAGCAAATGCATCTTGCCGGATTAGAGGACATCAAGGTTGCGGTGAATGTGTCAGCGCATCAGTTCAGGAATGGCCAACACTTATGCCGAGTCATTCAAAATGCCTTAGAGACTCATAAGCTGGACCCTAAATATCTGTCTCTGGAATTAACAGAAAGCATTCTGATCGAAGACATCAATGAAACGATTCAGTCGCTCAATGATTTGAAAGGGCTGAACATTACCTTGGCGATTGATGACTTTGGGACGGGTTATTCTTCGCTAAGTTATTTGAAAACGTTCCCCATCGATGTATTGAAGATTGATCAGAGCTTTATTCGCGATATTCTCAGTGATGACAGTGACAAGGCCATTGTGACGGCCATCATTGCGATGGCAAAACAGCTCGACCTTAACGTGCTTGCGGAAGGGGTTGAGACTATGGCTCACAATGATGTACTGAAGGAATTTGGCTGTGACTTTGCTCAAGGCTATTACTACTGTAAACCAATTCCTGTTGAGACTTTAATCAAACATTATGCAAAATAATTATCCGTACATTTTGTAATGGAATTATTGCGGCGTTATCATACGTGCAAGATCACTTCCTTGAAGTTGCTTATTTGAATTGTTTTACAGAGTTAATCACCGTGCGATCCAGTTTTTTTGCTTGTTTGATCTTGTTGTTCTCTTACCCCCTCTCAGCACAGGCTGAGTCCACCTTATTGATTTCAACCAGTAATGTTATGCCTTGGGGAATTGAAAAGTCCGATGCGCCTAATGAAGGCTTATTGGTTGAGTTCGCCAAGGCGTTTGGAGATTCTTCAGGCATTCGTTATAAGAACCGCTTGAAGCCGTATCCTCGTGTCATTAATGACATTCGACTGGGGCATGCTGATCTGGCTGTGCTGTTTGAAAGTCCCGAATCAGAGCGTATCGCGTACTCTCTCGGAGAAGTGACGAGCGTTGATGTCATTGCTGTAAGTAAAAGCTCCCATAGGCAAATATGGAGTCTCTCAGACTTGGATGGTGAACGGGTTGCCTATGTTCGTGGTTCAAAATACGGTCATCAATTTGATCAACATAAGGGCTTCAAGAAGGTGCCTGTTAATAATATGAACCAAGGTTTAAAGATGCTGATGCAGAACCATGTGGATGTGGTGGTCAGTACCGATCAATCGATCTACTACGGGATTGATAGCTTGGGCATACAATCAAAATGGCTGAAAAAGCTGTTGGTGATTTCTACCGCTACAGCCAATTTGTATTTGTCCAAGCAATCGGCATTTGTTCATAAAAAGGATGAGCTAAGCGCGGTGGTAAAGAAAATGAAGGCCGGTGGTATTCTCAATCACATCTTCTATGGCAGGGATTACATTAGCTCTCAAGAATTGAACCGCCAGGAAACCTGGCATGTGCCGTCTTTGTCTTCAGAGTATGAGTTGATTACTGCGATTCAATAAGTTGATGGTTGGAGCCGTAGGGTCTGAAAGTACTTTTAACAATCACTAATCACTAATCACTAATCAGTCATTAACTGTCAATAGCCCGCAATAGCGGCGTAATCTTGGTGAGCGTTTCCTGGTATTCCGATTCAGCATCGGAGTCGGCAACGATGCCACCACCGCCCCAGGCGTGAATCTTCTCTCCATCTCGAATTAACGTCCGAATGGTGATGCTGCTGTCCATTCTTCCGTGTCGGCTGATGTATACGATGGAACCGCAATAGAGTGATCTGTGGTGAGGCTCCAGTTCGTCGATGATCTCCATTGCCCGAATTTTCGGGGCGCCAGTGATAGAACCGCCAGGGAAACTATGGGCCAGCAAACTGGTGGCGGTTTCACTCTCTTCCAGGTCGCCCGTAACGGTACTGACCAAGTGATGAACGTTCGGGTAGGTTTCGATATCAAAGAGCTTGGGAACCTTGACGGAGAAAGGTTTGCAGACCCGGCTGAGATCATTTCTCAATAAATCCACAATCATCAGGTTTTCAGCTTTATCTTTGGTGCTTTGAGACAGTTCTTCTCTGAGCTCTTGATCGTCGTGGCCATTTCCCCCTCTACGGCGTGTGCCTTTAATGGGTTTTGTGGTCACCTGGCCGGCATCCAATTCCAGAAAGCGTTCTGGCGAATGGCTTAAAATATCCCATTGTCCCAGCTGGAAAAAACCAGAGAAGGGCGTCGGAATTTTCTTGGAAATGGTTTCGAATGCAGAAAAGGCATCGCCTTCACAGTCGGCAGAAAAGCGCTGAGCAAAATTCACCTGGTAGCAATCGCCCGAGTGAATGTAGTGTTGAAGGTGCTCAAACTTGTCGAGGTAATTCTGGTGCGATAAGTTGCTCTTAAAAGGCGTTGTCAGGACAAAAGGCGTGGCCGGTTGATTGCTATATACAGCCTCGTTCATTTCGAACAAATCCATGATGTCGGAACTGGATTGGTCGGTGAGCGCCGAATCGTAAACCAACCAGGATTCTTCCTCTAAATGGTCGGTAACCAAAGCCCAGCCGAAGAGACCAAACCACGCTGTAGGAAGGCTGATGTCCTGTGTTGCAGTAGCCGGCAGTACTTCTAATTGACGACCAAAATCGTACGTCAGAAAACCAATTGCACCGCCTAAAAACGGTAGGTGAGCGTGACGCTCAGCCATATTTTCTATATCAACGGAGAGCGTTTTTATACGTTCATTCAGTTGATTCAGAAGTGCTTCACCCTGACATTCCTGCGTTACCTGGAGTACTTCGATCGGGTCGGCCGTGAGGATATCGAATCGCCCCATGTGCTCTTTGTACTGGCCACGACCACTTTCCAACATCACAGGAAAAGGAAGGTGACGTATTGCCCGAAATGCGTCAAAGGAATTTCGATGGTAATCAAGACGATAAATACTAAGGGTTTGAGGCATACAGGGTTACAACAATGGCCAGAGGGCGTGAGCAAAATCAGGTCGTCATTCTACTTATTTCACTTGTTTTTAACATAGGCTTTCTGTAATCGGTGGCGTTTTTTTACAATTTGGTTATAAATTTCCATAAAACAGGTGACCGCTATACAAAGTAAACGTAACAAGGTTCAAAGAAAACGAGTGTTGAAGTAGATAGGTACAGAATAGACAGAATTACGTTGAATGCACTTCTATACTTAGCGGATGAGTTTATAAATGTCAGTCGGTTAGCATGACAGCTCAACATGGGATTCAATCGGAACCGGTTTCAACCATTCAACCATTCAACCATTGCTGGTTTTAAACCCCGTTTGTTTTAATACCATCAGTTTTAAACACAATGGCTTTCACGTAGGATGAACTTCAACTGACAAGCCCCGTATAAGGACATTCCGATTTTGAAAGGAAATAGGATTCGCGTTTCTCTTACAGATCAGACCCTGGAACTGATAGAGCAGGGACAGGTGTTACGTCACTATTCCATTTCGACGGCTAAAAATGGCGCTGGGGAGATCAATGGCTCAGGTCAAACGCCGCGTGGTTTGCATATCATTCGCGCCAAAATTGGTGATGGCCAGCTTGAAAATGCGGTGTTTGTCGGGCGTCGTCCTACCGGAGAGATCTATTCGTCGACGTTGGCTGAAGCCTTCCCGGAACGGGATTGGATCTTGAGTCGAATTTTATGGTTATCAGGAAAAGAGGTCGGTATTAATCGACTGGGCTCACAAGATTCCATGCGGCGTTATATTTACATTCATGGAACCCCGGATTCTGAACCAATGGGCGTGCCCATGTCTCATGGTTGTATTCGGATGCGGAACAAAGATGTGATTGAGTTGTTTGATTTGGTGCCGGTTGGCATTTCAGTTGAAATACTGGAATAACCAACGCCTTATACACTGGGCAATGCTCTATGAGTAACCCAGTACTTTGAAAATTAATTCACACCCAAGAGTAAATTGTAAGAGTAAATTATTATGGAAGCCTCTGTAGTACTAGACCTGAAAGGATTATCGGTTGCTGATGATGAGATTTCGTTATTACAGCATCCATTGACGGCTGGTGTGATTTTATTTACTCGGAACTTTGAGTCCAAAGAACAGCTGATCTCTTTATGCTCTGAAATAAAGTCGATTAATCCCGATCTGTTTATCTCTGTGGATCATGAAGGCGGTCGTGTTCAACGCTTTCGGGATGGCTTTACCCGTATTCCTTCAATGGGCGCTATTGGTCGCTTGTATCATGATCATCAACGCTACGCGATGCGAATTGCAGAGCTTGCCGGTTTTGTGATGGCGGCCGAACTGAGATTGTGTGGTGTCGATTTAAGCTATGCACCGGTGCTGGATTTAAACCTTGGGCTAAATGACGTGATCGGTGATCGTGCGTTTTCAGATCGTCCGGACATAGTGGCAGATTTGGCTGTGTGCCTGCTTAATGGCATTGAGCACGCCGGCATGGTCGGTGTTGGAAAACACTTTCCGGGGCACGGTCATGTAGATTGCGATTCTCATCATGAGCTGCCTCATGACGCTCGATGCTATGAGGAAATCATCAATAAAGATGTGTTCCCGTTCCGTTTGCTTATCGAGTCGGGTTTGCAGGGCATTATGCCGGCGCATGTAATTTACGATCAGGTTGACCCTGAACGCCCGGCGGGTTTTTCAGCCCGTTGGTTACAACAAGAGCTACGCGAAGGTTTAGGCTTCAAGGGTGTCATTTTTAGTGATGATTTAAGTATGCAAGGGGCGGTTAAAGCAGAACCTACAGCAGGTGGTCGCGCACTGGCGGCGATGGCAGCGGGTTGTAACCTGTTACTGGTTTGTAATGACCAGGAGGCCGCACGTTCGGTATTGGATACACTCACTGAAAAGGCAGTTCAGCCATTCAGCGGCGGTCAGGCGTTCATCCCAACCCGATCCGAAACAGACATCAGTCAGACTGAATTGGCTCAAGCCCAGCAAGCCATTCGCGATTTTAATCAGGAAGTATCTTAATCTTCTTTCGAGCGTGTTCGCGGCAACACGACTTGTGATCAAAACTGAAAAGTCAGGCTTGCCAGAAACTCTCGTCCTCGATTGGGGACAGGGTTATTCATGGCTACGTGGCTGTTTGGGGTATCGTACTCTTTATCCAATAGATTTTTGACTTGAAGATCGTAAGTCCATTGGTCATTCCACTGATAAGCTAATTTCCCGTTCATCAACCAATAACTGTCTAATTGTGTCCGTTCGGTGGCAGCCCTAAGTTGTGTTTCTCTGGTTCCGTGGTACACCGAGGATAAGCTACTTGACCATTGGTTTGACGCGTAGTTTATGGTCACTGAGCCCATCGTTCTGGCTTCTCTGAACGATTGTTCTGCATTATTAAACAAGTGCATCAACGCCGTTCTGGCTGACCATTGGTTGTTTAGATGGTGGTGGAGTTCAAACTCAACACCGTGCGTATCGTCTAGATGAACATTCTGAAACTGTATCCGGTTGTTGAGGATCTGAGTCAACATGATGGAATCTTTAAACTGATTTTTAAAATATCCAAAACTCAGAAATGTCCGTTCCCATTGGGCTAGCCAAATGGCTTCCCAGGTAGTTACTGTTTCCGACTCCAGGTCCGGGTTTCCAATCATGACCGGATTATTTACCAGAAATAACTCATTTTCAGACGGGGCTCTGAACGCCTGTCCATACAGTAGTTTGAGGGAGTGATTGTTGTTGAGTGCGTGAATCAGGCTGATTCTTGGGCTAAGTTCAGAACCAATGCTGGCATAGTTGTCATAGCGGGCACCTAAGGTTAACTGTGTCGCGTCTCCTAATTCGAGTTGATACTGGCCAAATACGCCGAAAATGTCTCGATCCGTGTCTTCCTGCACTTCCGTCCTAATGGATAAGGTGTCGGAAGACTCAATTGGGAAATCTTGTATGGCCAGTGCTGCAATGTCGAAATTACTCAATGTATACGCGCTTGGTATATGTAAATATCGGTATTCACTGCCAAACTGGACACTTTGAGTATCTGAGACCTGCCAGTCGTTGAGCCAAAAAGCTCGATAGCCTTCCACATTGTTGAATTGTACATCCGACATTAACGGATCATTGCTGGGCGGGTTACTTATGAAATTGAAGACGCCAGCTTCTTCTACCTGGCCATGAATCGTTGCGTCAGAGGTTTGGTATTCGATGGTTATGTCGGATTTGACGGAAAACCACTCGAAGCCTTGAGTAAGTTGTAAGGTGAGTAAGTCACCATCCCTGACGTTGTCCTGATTCGGCGTCGAGCCTTCTGCGAAGTAGCCGGTTGAGTTTAAATCGTAGTATTGAAGATTAAATCTCGTGTCATTCAACTGTACATTCACGATGATGTCTTTGTAAGATTTTTGATCCTTCATTGCCACCGGCAGACGTTTATTATTGGACAAAACCGTATAGTCTTCGCCATCGTCTGAATCATGGTGTGCAAGGACACTGACGTCCAGATTCCCAATTCGTTTACTCAGTGCCAGATCCGCTGTTTTTCTTTCGTAGGTGCCATAGCCAACTTGGACTTCATTTGCTTCTTTTCGGGTAATGATGTTGATCACCCCCATCATGGCATTCGATCCGTAAATGGAGGCACCTGGGCCTCGGATGAATTCCACCCGCTCTATTTGAGACAGAGGAAACGTTGGGAGCACAACACCTGAACCGCCGGTTCGGGGGTTATTGATGCGTTGTCCGTCAATCAGTAGCAGAATTTCTGAGGTGCCTGACGAGATACGTCGACCACGGACTGAAATGGGGTAGCTGTGACTCCATGATGAGGAAAGATAGGATTGAAAGCCCGGAATGTAGTTGATGAGCTCATGAAGTTTGTCGACCCCCAATTCCTGAATACGTTCCCGGTCAAACACGGTCACTGAGGATGGGGCGGTAATGACTGACTTGGGGGTCAGTGAGGCTCCGGTGATCTCTACCTGCATCAGCTCTTCAATGGGTAAGTCCAATAAACTTTCAAAGTCTTCGGTGGCGTCATGAGAGGCGTGGACCCCATTTCCTTCCGCTGGATTTACCATACCAACACAGGTTATGAGTAGAACTACAAACGTCCATGGCTTACATAGCTCTGTATGCATTAGTAACCTATAGATGTTGAATTAACAGTAATCGACTTTCCTTAATCCAGTCTAGACCAAAACCGCTTTGCTCTCTTTACGATGTGTACTGCGGTGCGGCGCCTCAACCCTGGCTGGGAGGTTAGATTGCTATCAGGAGAATAGCTGCTGTCGACCTCTACAACGGCTTTCACCGTTATGTCATTGAATGGTCAAAACGCTTTGGTTTAAAACTGGGTCGGATAAATTTTTATCAAGTTCAATCAAAAGGTGAACCAAAAATGATAATAAGAAAATGGTTAACGTTGTTACTGCCAGTGTTGCTGTTACCAGCCTTGTTGTTACCGATGTCGGTAAGGGCTGATGTAAGTGATTTAAAAGTTCTGACCCATAACGTATTTTTTCCTGTCTTCGGCTGGGGCTTAGGCGAGGGGCCGGGTAATGCACAGCGTGCCGCCCTGATCAAGCAAGCAGACTACATTCGTGGTTATGATGTGGTTGTTCTGAATGAGTTATTTGAAGTGGCATACGACGGCTCGGGGCCAGCCAATATCGTCCTGGACGGTTTATATTCGCAATACCCGTATCAGACGCCGATCATTGCCAGTAATTTGAATGATCACCTATGGGATCAAACCATTGGCTCCATTGATTCGGTGAAGAAAAACGGTGGTGTTGCGATTTTGAGTCAGTGGCCCATTGAAGAGCAGATTCAGGTGATGTACGGAACCTCCTGTGGGGATGACTCTCTCGATAATAAAGGGTTCGTCTACGCCAGGATCAATCGTCACAACGAACGTATCCATGTGATTGGTACGCATACCCAATCGGAATCCAGTAACTGTGGCGGTGAGCCAAAAGGTGCGGATGTACGTACGGCGCAATTACAGAAGATTGCTGCCTTTATTGATTCAAAGAATATCCCGGAAGACGAAGTTGTGATCATCGCTGGAGATTTAAACATTAAGCGTGGCGGTCCTGAATATTCAGGCATGTTGTCTACCTTGAAGGCGGCAGATCCTCTCTATCACAATACGACGGAAAGCTGGAATCCGGCGCAGAACGACTTAGCGGCCAAACAGTATCCGGGCTATCAGCCTGAACACTTGGATTATGTGCTGTTGGAAGCCGGCCACAAGCAAATTCCCGGTTGGGGAAATGCGACGCTGGTTCCTTCCAGTGGTGCTAATAATACCTGGCAAGACACGGTGAATATTCCCAACTTTTTTCATTATGAAAGCGATGAATTTTCAGATCATTTTCCTGTGGTCGGCTACGCTGCGACTGTGACCGATGCGCCAGATTTAACACCTCGTAAAGAGAGCTATAAAAAGATACGACTGAAATCGGTGAGCAGCGGTGGTTATGTGTCATTAAGCAATGAGAGCGATGGTTGGTTAATGGCGGATCAGACGTCCCCGAGTTGGAGAACCGAGTTTGAGATTGAAACCTGGGGATTGGACTACGCAGATACCTACTGCTTAGCGACCAATAATTACAAGTCGATCAACGGCTGGCCGGGTGTGTTCGTTAAACTGAAGTCCAAGCACAATGGACGCTATATGAAATATTGGCGCGGTGGCGACGGCGATTATGGGTACTATGCTGCAAGTGAGCCTTCCGACAAACTGTATATAAGAAAAACAGGGCCAACCACAGACGGTTGTATCCAGAATGGCGATCGTGTGGTGTTCGGTGATTTTGGCGGTGTCTTTTGGTACTACGTTACGGTTTGGCCAAGTGGCAGCTGGAAGAATGCTATGTTCCTTTGGGATCGAGGCTACGACAGTGACAATGAATTCATTATCGAAGTTGTAGAGTAATGCATATCAAACACCTCCTTTGAGGCGAAGACAAACCGCTTGAATCACACTCCGTGGTTCAAGCGGTTAATTCAAGCGGTATAGTCAACAGGCTAAACGGAGAAGGAGCATGCCAGCGTTTTGAGTTGGTGTACCAGTTCCGCTTGCTTCTTGCTTGAGTCAGAAATCTCATTAGCGCCTGTGACCGTTTGATGAGACATTTCATCAATTCGGACCACATTCCGATTAATTTCATGGTTCACCGACGTGTATTCTTCTGATGCACAGGCAATTTGATGATTCATATCTCGTATGGTGCTGATGGCAATCCCAATTTGAATCAGCGCTTTTTCGACCGCTTTTACTTTAGCTGTGGATTCCTGCACTTGAACCTTCGATGAACCGACGGCTGAGTAAGCATCTTCAGAATGGTTTTGAAAGGTCAGAAGAATGCTCTCAATTTCTCCAACGGATTCATAAGTACGTCTGGCCAGGGCTCTTACTTCGTCAGCAACAACAGAGAATCCTCTGCCTTGATCTCCCGCTCGTGCCGCTTCAATGGCCGCGTTTAGCGCCAGTAAATTGGTTTGTTCAGCGACACTTTTAATGACATCCAGGACACCGGTAATGTTCTCACTACTGGCTTTCAATTTGCTGAGCGTACTTTCCACTTTCAGAATTTCATTATTCAGCACATTAATCGATTCTACGGCTTCATTTACCAGAGTGTTGCCTTCGGTGGCTTGTGAGTCCACATTACCCGCAGCTTCAGAAGCTCGTACGGTACTGTTTGCCACTTCCTCGGCGGTGGTGGCCATTTCATGGATGGCGGTCGCCAGTTGTGAGGTTTCATGTTGTTGCTCTGTCAGGCTGACTGTACTTTGCTCCGATGTGGTTGCGGTTTGCTCTGCAGCGGCCGCAAGCTCCATGCTCGATACATTAATCTTGTTTACGATGTCCCGAAAGGTGGTAAGCATCTGATTAAAGTTAGAGGCTATTTTGCCAAGTTCATCTTTGCTGTGGACCTCAGCTTCTGCGGTGAGTTTCCTTTCCTGTGTCACCAAAGAGATGGAAGACAAAATGGATTGGGTTTGTTGGCGTATGCTCTTGGTGATGAGGTGAATAAAGAGCAAAGAGAGCAAACAAAGTGAGGCAATCACACTGAGATCTTTGTTCCGATGGTATTCGACCTGAGAAATTCTGCTTTCTAATAGTTCGGTTAAAATTGGTGAGGCATTGCCCAGTAATTTACTGGTAGCGCTAATGGCAGATGTTCCTGATTCAAATACAGTTTCACTTGAGACTGACATTGATTCCTTTGAAAGAATCTCTTCCCTGACCAGTGCTAGAAAACGATCAACGTGAGTAACTAGCGACTGATAATCCTTAGGAAGCAGCGTTTTTAGCGATGCGTTTTGAGTTTGCTTAATGCTGGTATCCAGTGAGCTTTGGGTTTTTTGGAGGAGCGTGTGAATCTTATCCAGGTTAACGCTTAACGTTAGTGCTTGATCTCTGGACAGCTCTTGTTGCATTGCGATGCCTGCAACCATGCCTCGGGTTTGACCGAGTACTTCCATCAAGTTTGGTAACGTAATGCTGGTTAAATCCATCAGGTAATAGGAATCCAGATCCGGGTCCAGTGTCAGGTTCGAGTGATCTGCAACGTAGGTGGTCAGATCCAGTACTTTAGAAATGAGCTTTGTGTGTTCTTGAAAGGATGTCGCAGGGGCTAACTGTCTTTGGCCTTTTAGCCTATTCCAGTGAGTTTTGATTTCGCTGACAAATTGGCTGGTAGGTATCGTCGAGTCGATGGACTCTGCAATATTAGTGAGCTCCTCTAATTGGCGATTAGCCAGTGTTTCTATCTTATTTATTTTTGCTTCGAAGTTCTTATTCCCCTGAAGATAGGCTGCCATCGTGCCTCTGTGTTTTGCAAAACTTTCCTGAAGTGGGAATAGGTACTCAAGATACTGATTACCAACGATTTCCTTTTCTGCGAATTGAATTCGGTAATTTTCTGAATCAATCAAAAAAATGAGCAGAATGAAAATAGGGATACCGAGCAGCACCGTGAACATCGACAGCTTTACGGTGACCGGTTGATTGTTTAGCAGCTTTGGCAGTTTCAGAGACATGAGGGTAACCTACCATTTGAGGAAGTAAGTTATGAAATATAGAAGGGGATGTTCAATTCTGAGATAAGAGAAATTGCGTATGGTGTGTGAGAGAAAACGGAGTAATTTGTGAAACTTTGACCATTTGGTTTGTTTTGAATAATGAGACAATACGAGCGAGAATTGTTTGTTTGTCCGGTAGTTACAGTCACTTGGCGCAGTTTATTAAAGCGGTGGGTTTTAAACTTGTCTACTTAGGTAGCTTACAAACTCGGCCTTGCTTTTTCAGTCGGTTTGTAACACAGCGCCGGTAAAGAAAGGAAAGGGCTGGCCTCACAATAGGGAGCCGGATAAGGACTGAAAACACCCATAATCGTGGGATCGGTTTCATCAGGTGAATGTAGGCATCCATTTCTTTGTACATACATTGTTTGGCTTCATCGAAAACATGAAGTTCCAGCAGGGCTTCTTCAAGAGAGACGCCATAAGACTTGAGCAGAGCTTCATGTCTGGAAGCGTCTTTCCATACAATGTGAGAGGCTCGTGTTCCTGCCCACCGCTCATAGTTTTCACGATCTTTAACGCAGGAAGGGCAAAGGGCGTCGTAGAAAACGATTAATTTGGACGATGCTGTAGACGTCATAGCGAAGCACCTGCTGAAAGAGTAGGCATAGCGTTAGTGGCTTGTGACGGAATAAACTAACGCTATCCTCTTTAACTATGGGTGACCGACTTTGTGTCTACAAGTCAGTCTCTCCAGGGTTGGCGATATTTAAGATAGTAGGCGGCTTTGAACCCCCACTTTAACAAGCTAGAGCGTATCTTCTGAAGTGGATGAAAGCGAATAATACGTCGGTCGTTCAGGTGCTTGTTGATGACTCCCCACAATGGCCACCAAATCATTTTCTTCACACCCATGGCCGATTGGGCGGCGTCTTGATGGATAACCAGAACCGACATCTGCAGATCGTTATATTTGGGCTGAACAAATGAGTAGGGGGTCAGTTTGAATCCAATGGATTGATAGAGTTTGAGCAAATACTTGTCTGAACTGGCAATGATGTACTCTTTGTTGAGCATCATGGTCAGCATGTAAATCTGCTCAAAAATACCATGAAGGATATCGGTATCCCGATAGTCAGGATGTAGGCAGAGCGCTGCAACCTCAATGGTTTTATTAGCCGGTGGCAGCTCAATCGGGTTGTCGTCATCAAAGAAGGTTTGAATCTCGAAAGGCGCATTGTCACCATCGCCGACAATCATAGTCGCGCTGCCTATGATTTCTTCATTGTGCATTACCATCAGAATGTGACTGTAATCATCAAAGAAATACGACACTCGCTCAAGGTCGGCTTCGGAATCAATTTTCTTCACACCTGAGTATGCGAAGCGTCGGGTTCTCAATACCGCTTCATAGTCGGCTTGCGTTTCGGCAAATCGATAATGAATAAACTCTTTTACAGACAGTACCTTAAAACCGGCCTGACGAATTTGTTCCGGAGTTGATGAGGTGTATTGCATCAAAAACTTGTTGAGTTGATCGATCAACAGTTTAGGGAGATTTCTCGTCAGCTTAATAGTGCACTGTACTTTGCCATCCAGACGCAAAGAGACCTGGGATATCAGCCCTGTAATAGGGCGAGTAGGCTGGAACATCCCCAGAGTAAAGGAGATTTCCATGTCTTCAAACAAGGTAAAATCAGGTTGAATCCCTGAGACCACTAATTTTTCACGACTGATCTCAATGACTTCAAAGAAAGAGCTGGTTTTATAAAAGAAAGGGTGTGTCATCAACCCTGAAAGTAAATGAACGCAGTTTAATTCTATGGCGTTAAATTTAGGTTCACGAATGAAGCCATCGCTGATGATACGCAGTGATAAACGAAGTTCTTCGTCAATACGCTCCATTTCAATGATTTGAGCACGGATATGATAGGTTTGAGAAATGGATGGTGTAAATCTCAGGATGGTGACTTGTCCAGGAAAGCATAGCTCGTCATAGTTCTCTGGCACCTTGAGGCTGAATCCAAAACTGGTAAAGTTGTTCAGTTGAGCCTGAATCTCAATATCAGCAAAAATCAGGCTGACTTGGTAGCCATGATTTTCTGGCAGTAGTGGGCGATAGATTTTTCGGTCCGTTTCTTTTGGAAAGTTACCGTACATAGTTAGGCCATTCGATCTTAATTGTTAGAGAGCGTTTATTTTCTTGCTGCACCTTTATGACTACCCAGGCCGGGATGCTTTTTGTATCTGCTTCTCGTGCGTTGAGTATTAGGAGTTTTTTGCCAGCACTTTATTGTTAGTGCTTTTGTGCATTTGTGTTCTGGTATCGGTGCGTTTGTATTTAGTGCGCTTGTATTAATGCACTTGTATCAGTGCGCTTGTATTAGTTCTTTTGTATTAGGCTGGGACAACTTGCCATTAATTGCTAAAGAAAACAACAAGTTAGTGTAAAAATGTGGGAAAGATTCCACTTCAGCAAATAATAAGGACATTTCATGACTTTTTTATTGACCGGGATGTTAGTGTTTTACAGCATTCATTTGGTGCCTCATTTGAGGAGCGTAAGAGGGCAGTTAACAAATCAACTTGGCTTTAAGACGTACCATACTGCATTCATTCTCTGGTCGGCGGTGGGACTGAGTTTGATGGTGTACGGGAAGTCGACTGTCGAGTATGTACATCTTTGGAATGGCTTTATGTCATTGCGCCACCTTACCTATTTCATGGTATTGGCATTCTTTATTTTGTTGATGGCTGTCTTTATTCCCTGCAACTTACGCAGATGGGTTCATCACCCTATGTTGCTGGGATTCTTAATGTGGTCGGTAGGGCATCTGTTGGTGAACGGTGATCTGGGCTCGACCTTATTCTTCGGCGGTTTTGCGGTGTATTCGCTGTTTTCTCTGGTTTCGGAATTTGTCAGAGGGAAGCGGTGTCAGCTGCCTAAGCAGCTGGTCTGGAAAGATGGCTTGGTTATTACCTCCGGGGCATTGATATATGTGCTGGTGGCCAAGTCTCACGGTATGTTGTTTGATGTTCCGCTGATGTAATTGGGCTGCGGTAGGCGTACTCACTCCTTAATTCTATTCTTAATTGTTTTGCTCTCTCGATTAGTCATGGCCTCGATTCGTCATGCCCTCGATTCCTCAGCGCCTTTTATTTTTCAGTAAGCCAATGGTGCGGTTGGGTTGAGGCGCCCCCTCAATCAGAGACAGGGGGATAGGATAGATTCCTGAATCGAGAGTGCTTGGTGTCACCGGTGAAATGGTGATGCCATACCCCGAAGCTACCAAGCTCAATGCCCAATCGTCGTTACTGACGGACGCTTGAATCTTGATCTGCTCAAACAGTTTCAGCTGATGAAGCAAATGATCGAAGGCTTCTTTAAACGGGCAATGCGTTCGTTCAATCCAATCGTATTGGATTAAATGTTCTATGGTTAGCGTTTGTTTATGCATAATCAGGTTGGCCGCTTCATGACCAACCGGCACCAATAAATAATACTCTTCAGTGACTAAGGGTTGCCATTGATGAGGCGAGGGTGGCGGATTGGATAACTCATGATCGTTGATCAGCCAATAGTTGGCCTTGGATGAATCTTGAGTGAGCTGCCACTGCACATCTGACGTATTGTTTCTTAACGCCGTCATGCTGAGTGTCAGGGCTTTTGCGTTGATGGCCGGGCTGACATAAAGGAATTCACTCTCTTGTTGGTGCTGGCGCATCTCTTCTTGAACAAACTGCGCATGTTGGAGCAGCGCTCTGGCCTTGCCAAAGAATAAGGCGCCTTCCTCCGTCGGCGTTACCCCCTTTCTGCTTCGAATCAGAAAGGTGGTGTCGAATTCCTGTTCCAGTTGAGCAATGGCATGCGTAATGGAAGGCTGTGCAACGTGGCACGCCTCCGCCGCTGCTGTAATGGAGCCCAGCTCTACTGACTGAACATAGTAACGTAATGCTCGTAAATCCATTCGTTAGCTGCCTTTGTTTTCAGGAATAGTAAAGTCTGTAGGAATGTTAAAGTCTGGGAAGTGCGGGAGTGTTTTTGCCACAAATTGATCGTGGGCAGGAACAATGATCAGTTCGGGATATTGCTGTTTCAGGTCGTGAATCTTCTGTACCTGCGCGTTATTTTTCTCAAGATTCTGATCAATGTTTAGCAACCATTGTGTAATTGCCGGGCGAGGCAGATTCTCCATAACCCCGGTAAGCGTCCATGTGGTATCACCGATGAAGAAATAGCGTTGACCATTGTTCAGATTAATAAATAAACCAACCTGACCGGGTGTGTGTCCTTCCAGACCGACCAGCACTAACGTACCGTCTTTATAGATATCCAGAGACTTTGCGAAGCCCATGTAGCTTTGAGTTTCCAACACCAGAGGTTGCCATAGAATCTCATCTACAAGATGGGCTTTAAGAAAACCGGGTTCAGTGCCTTCGTTCAGCGCGAAATCGATGCCTGCTTGCTGCGCCCAAACCGGGATACCCAGCAGATCAGGAAGCCCGCCGGTATGATCCCAGTGTAGGTGAGATGGAATAATGGCTTTGATCTGATCAATAGACATGCCTTGTTGCTCTAGTTGATCCTTTACACCCTGAACCTCTGAAATGGCGAACAATTGTCGATCAAGCCAGGACTGTTGTTGAAGTGCTCCGGCGGTCTGGCGGCCTAATCCAGTATCGAATAGCAAATCTCCCTTCGGGTGCTTAATGTAAATGGCTTGATGAACCGGATAACGCACATTAAACCAACTGCCATTTTCCACAATGGTGCTTTCCAATGCACCACTGCTGTAGCCCGTGATAATACTGCTGAATTTCACTTCTTCACTCCATACGGAGAGCGATGCTAATAGGCCGATGATCAAGGTGAAATGCTTCATGAATGAGTCCTTTTCTTATTATTTGAGCTAATAGCTTAATTGAGATAACAACTTATTTGAGATAACAGCATGAGAGAGGAATAACTATAAGTAAAATATTTTAATTGTTTAATATTTAAATAAAATGTCTATGTATGTGAATGAGGGTATGACACGGCTATTAGAGTTGCTATGCTAATCAAAATAAATACAACGAATAGAGGATGTTTTGGATGAGAGTTCTAGTTGGTGTGTGCTGTGCACTGTTACTGAGTGCATGTTCAGACCCTTCGGGCAGCGGTAGTTATGGCGAAGTGGGTGCAGGGTTAACCAATTTCTCTGTCGCTTGTCGTAAACACGATGGCTTGAAGGAATACCACAAGAAAGGGAACAAGACCTATATCACTTGTAACAATGGTAAGAAGCTGACGTATACTGCCGACTGATTTCTCTGATCATCGAAACGTTAAAATCATCAAATGATGTGTGAATATGACACATCGCTCCGTTGCTGTGATTTAGAGCCTGGTTGATAGGATTCTATAACTCATGCTTCTCATACTAAAAAAGCCTCAAACTGAGGCTTTTTTAGTGAACAAGTGTCACCTATTTCTCATAATTTAGTAAAGAATGCGTAAAGCCTTTACAGATCAATAGACTCTTTGAGTTTTCAACGTATAATGCGGCTCCGTACATTTTCGCATACTTAGGTATTACTTCATTGATTCGTTTAGTGATTTTTGCTTTGGCTTTGACCGTGTTCTGCAAACTGTTTCTCAATCAAGAGGATGCTCCGACATTGGATGTGGAAGCTGCAGATGCTGCTGATGAGCACACACGTGAGCTGGCTAAAGATTCACCAACTTCGCCCAAGACCCTCAGTCCTAAAAGCTAGTCCTTAACCCAATGAGTTAGCCACATTGACTGCTCGCTTGTTTTAATGCCTTTCCCAATGAAGTTAATTACTTCTGTTTTTATTTCAATTAGCCCTTCCTCGGCTTCGCTCTGGCCGTCGCTTCTGCCTCCAGTGGATTATCCGGCCAATGATGTTTCGGATAACGACCTTTCATATCCTTCTTCACCAATTCATAACTTGAGTTCCAAAAACCGGCTAAATCCTGGGTTACTTGTAGTGGTCGTTGTGCCGGTGAGAGCAAATGCACCTGCAGTTTGATTTTGCCGTTGGCGATGCTGGGCGTGTCGGTTTGGCCGAACATTTCTTGAAGCTTTACCGCGAGTACTGGCGGGTTCTGTGAGTAATCAATTTTGATGTTTGAGCCGGATGGCACACGAATTCGCTCTGGGGCCTGTTCGTCCAGCTCTTTCGGCAGAGGCCACGGCAGTCGAGCGGTGAGGATGTTTTTCAGGTCTAATTTTTTAAAGTGATTGATATGGCTGACGTCAGAGAGATAAGGCGCTAACCAGTCTTGTAGAGAGTCTAACAACCCTTGCTCGGACATATCAGGCCAACTGGTTTCCTGATTTATTTCTTGATCGATAGAGATAGAACGAAGCAGTTCAATGCGCTGGCACCAGCTTTTTATTTCAGGCGTCCAGGTTAATAGATTCAAGCCCTTGGCTTTTACGAAGTTTAATAGCGCGGTCTGTTTTTGTTCTTGCGGAATCGTGGAAAGAGGCTTTGTTTCGCAGACCAATTTGCCTATGGTTTCTCTTTGTTCAGCTAACAAGCGTTCATCTTTGTTCGACCATTCCACAGCTACCGTCTCGTTAAACAGGGACGGCTCTACGAGTTTTAGCGCTTCGAGATTCAATGGTGAGGCCAAGAATATTCGGTCAGAGGTTTGGCCGGATTGCCCCCCTAACTGAGCAACCGCAAGATACGTTTCCTTGGTTAAAGGATCGGAAGTCGGAATCTGTGCCTGTCGGCCATTGCTTAATTTATAAGAGGTCAGGTTGGAAGGCGAAAGCTTGTCGGTCAGCTGGTGTTCTTGGGTTCTTTGAGCAATGCGATCAGGGTAGGCTAATGCCGTTAACATTCCAGCCAGGTCGTTTGAATCTACTTGGATCTTGGAAGCGTCGGATGATTGCACGCGCTTTAGCTGTTGTTCAAATTGGTGAGAGAGCTGTTTTATACGTTTTATCAAAGGCGAATTGGCTTGACCTGTTTCACCGTTTAGCAAAACCAACCGTTGGGTTAATTCACAATTACCTTTGATAGGATCTCGTTCTGATAATAAAGCGGCTAAACGGCAAGCGGTTTCAGTGGGCGATTTTGCTGAGTCACTGCTTAGCGATTGGCTTTTAATCAACATGTGCGCCAATCGGGGATGCATTGCAAGTTGTGTCATTGCCGTGCCGTGGTCGGTTAATGCGGATGCTTCCGGGGTAATGGCTTCCAGTTGGATCAACAGGTCTGTGGCTTGGTTGTATGCAGAGGTTTTAGGAGGTGTGAGCCAATCCAGTTCACTTGGGTCATTGATGCCCCATTGAATGAGTTGCAATGCCACAGGTGCAAGATCGGCCTGATCAATTTCCGGCGCAGCAAAATTTGCCAGACTTTGATGTTGTTCTTCACCCCAGAGTCGATAGCAAACGCCAGGTTCCAGACGTCCTGCACGACCAGCCCTTTGTTTGGCGGAGGCTTTGGAGACTCGTTCGGTTTTAAGGCGAGTCATGGCGTTTTTTGGATCGTACTCCGGTACACGAGCAAGCCCCGAATCAATGACCACCCGGACGCCTTCAATGGTTAAACTGGTTTCGGCAATGCTGGTAGTCAGTACGATTTTTCGTGTGCCTTGTGGTGCGGGTTCAATGGCTTTACGTTGTTCGCTGAGCGACAGTGCACCATACAAAGGGGTAATGGTTAGGTGTTGATCATTGCCTAGAATTTGAGACAGTTGTTGCTGAACCGAGATAATTTCCCGTTGGCCAGGTAAAAATACCAGAATGCTGCCGGTTTGATCGGCTAGTGCTTGCTCGACACATTGGCTTACCTGATCGATCAAGGCTTGATGTTTCGCATGATTGCTGTATTGAAAGCGGCTTTGATTTGTCTGTAAAGGCGCTTTGGAAGAGGAGGCATTCCAGATAATATCTACCGGATAAGCTCGACCTTCACTGGACAGAATGGGGCAGGTGTCTTCACTGGTGCTTTCGATGTAGCTTTGTATCTGTGTGCCATCCAGGGTTGCGGACATTACAACGACTTTCAGAGGATGTTCTCTCAATTCACCGAAGAGTTGTCGGCCTTGAAGTGTTAAAGCCAAACCCAAGTCGCCATCGAGACTGCGTTCGTGAAATTCATCGAAAATGACAGCGGCAACGCCATCCAACGATGGGTCATCTAGCAGCATTCGATTGAGTACCCCTTCGGTGATGACCTCGATGCGGGTTTTGTCTGAGACCTTCTTATCCATTCGAACACGATAGCCGACCGTTTCCCCTACGGTTTCATTCAACAGCTGCGCCATACGCTCTGCGGCCTGCCGAGCTGCAATCCGTCGAGGTTCGAGCATCAAGATCTTGCCTGTCTCTATCCAAGCGCGTTCCGTGCCTTTCGTATCCAGTAATGCCAAAGGAACCACTGTCGTTTTACCTGCCCCAGGTGCCGCTTCGATGATGAGTTGATCGTGTGAAGTCAGTGCATCTTTTATGGCTGGCAACAAGGTGCTAATAGGTAGATCAATGTTAGATAGATCTATGGCGGGTAATTCGATTCGCGGTATAGACATAGATTGATAAACAGTTTGAGGACAATGATTGGGGGTATATTAATGTCTGGGCTTGGGATTAAAAGCCCTTTGTGGTATTTACCCCACTGTAAAGAATTGGTTGAGTTTAGAAATAGATGAATAAGGATGGTTTGTGAGTAATGAAATTGAGCTTCGTACCTATCAAGAAGGCGATGACGTTATCGCCATTGCGGATTTGTTTTTTGAGAGTATTCACGCCATAGATGACGCAATTTACTCGCCACAACAAAAGGCGGTTTGGGCGCCTGAACCACCGAAGTACGACTATTGGGCCACACACTTAAAACCGTCAAAGACTTTACTGGCTTTTAAGGAAAATAGACTTGCTGGTTTCATGGAACTTGAGATTAATGAGTTAGATCGAACCGGCTATATCGATTGTTTTTACGTGCACTCTCAGTTTCAGGGGCAGGGCATCGGGAAAACGATGTTTGAGGCTATCTTGTCTCGCGCTCATGAGCACCAATTGTCTACCTTGTATGTGGATGCTTCACTTGTGGCAAGGCCGGTATTTGAACGTCAGGGCTTTACCGTAATTAAAGAGAATCAGGTCGTTCGACAAGGTGTTAGCCTGACTAACTTTTCTATGGAAAAGCATCTGGCTTAAGTGCTCCTTGCTCTCTCTATAAAAATGGCTGTCTGTCCATTCTCGTGTCCATTTTGTGTGGTCCATTCCTGACAAAATTTCCTAGAATGTTGCATATTTCTTGATAAATATTGCCTATTCCTGCAAATAATAGCGGTTGCGTCCTGCGGGTGCTTGGTTCTCGTTTATGCTTAACTGGAATCGATGGTTAGGAATGTATTTTTTCCAGCAAGGTTTATCGGGGTGATTATGGTTAGTTTCGGGATGAGAATGCAGTCTTATGCTGATTTTAAAGGCTTAAATACGCTGGAAGGTCATTGTGAGACCATCATTCCGGGGGTGTGTTTTTATCGTGCAAGCGAAGGCAGTGGCCGCGTGCCTTTGGTCTATCAGTCCGGGATTATCTTCATGGGGCAGGGACATAAACAAATCCATCTGGGGGAACAAAACGTTCGTTATGGCCCAGGCGACTATCTGGTGATTGGCGTGCCTTTGCCATTGGAATGTGAAGCCTTTGCCGAAGACGATAAACCCATTCTTGGGTTATCTATCAACGTAGACAGCCAGCTGTTGCACCGTTTAGTCAGTGAACTTTCTAAAGACTCGTTAGGGAACCCTCATTATTCCAAACATGATCCGAATCTAGATCTTGGTTTAACTTCTGAAAGCATGAGCTCTGAGTTGACGGAAGCTTTCGATCGTTTGTTGAATGCGCTGCTCTCGGATACCGATGCCCGCATTCTTGGACCAGCGATTGTTGAGGAAATCATCTATCGTATTTTGACCGGGCCAAACGGTCATGTCTTGTTTGACTTAGCTAAGCATGATGGGCACTACGCACGAATCGCCCGGGTTCTGAATTTGATGCATCGTGAGTACGCTGAACCCATTACGGTGGAAAGCTTGGCGGAAAAGGCCAATATGAGTTTGTCCGGCTTCCATCGTGCCTTTCGGCAGGTGACGACAGAATCCCCTTTACAGTACTTGAAGAAGGTCCGACTCACCAAGGCTAAAGAACTGATTGTGGCAGAAGGCAAGCGCGCGAACGATGCTGCACTGCTCGTCGGCTATACCAGCCCGTCTCAGTTCAGTCGTGAATTTAAACGGCACTTTAATTCAACCCCCAAATCACTGGCGAAATCGGAAGCTTAGACTTTGGGGCAGGGCGCTTAGACTTAGAGGCAGGGCGCTTAGACTCAAATAGTTGTTTCCGACGGCTCATTCATCGACCGCTGTTTATCGATAACTCAGGTGAGCGTTCAGTGTTTGAATGAGCTTGTTCAGTTCGATGGGTTTCGTCAGATAACCGGAATAGCCTCGCTCTTGCAGCTCCATCGCGGAATTACCAAAGACGTTTGCGCTGAACGCTATGATCGGCGTTTTCGGTTGAATGTGTTTGATGCGATCAGCCACTTCGTCACCGGAGAGATCAGGTAACTGTAAATCCATCATAATTAGGTCGTAGTGGTGCTGTTTCGCCACCTCAATGGCATCTTCGCCTGTGCCGACAACTTCCAGAGGGCAATTCATGGATTCGAAAATCGCTTTAGCCACTTCTTGATTCAATACTGTGTCTTCCACCAGAAGTATGCGTCGTTTGGATGGGGTAAATTGCAGTTTGGAGTCTGATATAACCGGTGGTTCGGATTCATCGGGTAAGGGTAGAACGGGGAATGATACCTGGAATGTGGTGCCTTGCCCTAAGGTACTACTGACCTGAATGCTGCCTTCCAGCAAATCCACCAATCCTTTGGTAATCGAAAGGCCAAGCCCTGTTCCTTCTCTACATTTGTTCCTGCCTACTTGCAGAAACTTATTAAAGAGTTTTTGCTGATCGGCGTCAGAAATACCGATGCCTTGATCAATCACTTTAATGTGGAATTGGTCGTTGTAATTCACTTCCACACACACAAACTTACCCGCCTCGGTGAACTTAATGCTGTTGTTGATCAAGTTGATCATGATCTGCGCAAGTTTGTAATCGTCTAAATAAAGGTTGGGCGGAACATTTACATCCACAAAGAGCTTCAGTTTTACACCTCGTTCTTTGGCTTTAATCATCAAAATATCGTTGATGCTTTGAAAGAACTCCCGCGTGTGAATGACCCGGTTTTCAACTTCCATCTTGCCTTCTTCAATCTTGGTAATATCCAACACCGAGTTCACTAATTTAAGAAGTCGATCGCCACTGATTTGGATGTTTCGAATGTATTGTTTGTACTTTTCCGCCACATTCAAAGACTCTGCCTTTTGGCTGAGAATATTGCTGAAGCCGATGATTGCATTCAATGGCGTTCGTAATTCATGACTGATGTTGGCCAAAAAATCGGTCTTTTGTTGATCGGCCTGCCGGAGCTGTTTGACCTTTAATCGAAGCTCCAATTGAGCAATGACTGAACGGCCGAGAATCTCTAATGCATTGCGTTGGTGTTGTGACAGTTGTTTGGGCACTCGATCGATGGTGCAGAGTGTTCCTATGGCATGGCCTGAGTGACTGATGAGTGGCGTACCTGCGTAAAACCGAATGTCCGGGGCTTGAGTGACCAATGGGTTGTCATGAAAGCGTTCATCTTTGGTGGCGTCTGGAATCTCAAAAATATCATGTTGATGGATGGCGTGAGCGCAGAAAGCGATGTCCCGGCTGGTTTCTGAGGCATCTATGCCTACTTTGGACTTAAACCACTGACGATCAGGATCAATAAGAGAAATGAGCGCAATGGGTGTATCGCAAATTTCAGAAGCGAGCTGAGTCAGGTCATCGAACACTTGCTCGGCTTCGGTGTCCAGCACGTCATAGTCATACAGAGCTTGTAAGCGGGAACTTTCATCCAGAGTGTGCGGAGCTGAAATCATGTCCGGCGGATTCTCCAAATCATTTCTTACTGGTATCTATGAGCTTAGCTGAGTCATTCGATACAGCAACGTGAAGAATATGTACATAAAGCAAGTGTTTGAAACAAAACGTAATCTTGTGAACGAGTTAGGAATTTCAACCGAACGACTTCTTTATACTTGCGGCTCGATGAACAGCCCGATGTTTACCATATGGGTATAGGTATGATTGCAGTTATGGATGATTCGGTTTTTAAAGCACGCGCAGGCATCGCAGATGGTTTTGAGTTTATCAATGGCTATTTGATTGTCGCGATGTGGGTTGTTTGGGGTGTGTCGAAAGCCTTTTTCCCCCAAGCAGAAGTTGTGTTTTTTGGTTGGGCCTTTGCATCAACGCTTCTCTATGGTTTTAAGTACCTCGTGCCTTTGTTTCGCTCTGATTATCAATTGATTTTCAAAGATGATTTTTTGATGTTTCAGCAAGGGGAGGCCGTTTTATGGACTCTGCCTTATGAAAATTTATCGCATATAGGCGCTGAGAAGTTGAATCATTCCGATACTAAATTTGTGCCCTTGATTGAAGAGCTATTTGTGTATACCCACAGTGATGAGAAGTTCCTGATTCCTCCTTATGTCTTTGAATTAGACGATGTTAACGCGATTCAACGAGAGATCGAAATTCGAAAGGCAACTCTTTGATTTATTATTTGTTTTTAAAATTTGAGCAATCCGGATTTTAAGTTTTGAGCAGTTGCTTTCGTTTTTGATCTGTTCTTCTGTATTCATCTTTATAGTCATTTCTATTGCTTTTATGCGCTACTGAATTGTTTTTACAGGGACAAAATTTACCGGAATTTTGTTCTTGAACGTTTTGAGAAGCGCATTTAAGTATTTGCAAATGGGTATTTATTGATTGATTCCATCTTTTCTCTAGTCTGGGTAAAGTCTGAGCAAACTCATGCGATTTTCGCATTGGGTTGCTTATTCCTTTCCATAAAAATAATAAAGACGGGAATCACATGAAAATCCAAAGTGCTGCGAAAGGCTTTCTGGCGTGCGCCGTGGTGGTGGGTGCACAGTTAGATGCCGACGTGTTACACGCAAGTGAGCAAGACGATGCGGTGTATGAACTGGCTCAGGGCTGTTATGCCATTCAATCGCCAACAACCGGATATTACCTGAAGAAATACTACAAAGGCGGGCCGGTCGATAACGGTTTAAGTTACCGATTTGAATCCGGGTCGATCGAAGAGGCAACACACTTCTTCTTTAAACCAACCTCCTACGCTAACTATTTAATGACCGACCGGGATGGCCGTTATTTTGCCAGCCACCTGCCAGCAGAGATCAGTGCTGGACGCTATGCGGGCGTGTTTGCTGAGTGGAAGATGGACGCACATGGCGACGCGGCGAACGGCTTCAAATTCAGCTTCCGTGGTAATGCCTTGAACATGGGCTTACGCCATAACTACAGTGATGGTGGTCTCTACTTCTTTGACCTTCTGAATCCAACCAACAACACCAGTGAAACCCAGTTTAATCTGGTGGCTCAATCTGACTGTACGCCGTTCCCTGAAGTGACGACCAATGTGTCGGGTGATACTTCGGCATTAAAAGGCGATGCGAGTCTTCCTATTCGTGGCTTTGTTGATCCGCATACGCACATTACCTCCTATGAATTTATGGGCGGTAAGATGATGCACGGTAAACCATTCCATCGTTGGGGTGTTGAGACTGCATTGAGTGACAGTAGCTCGGTTCACGGGCCAGACGGCTCGTTGGATATCATTGGTAACCTCTATACCTTTGGTGATGTGAACAAACGCTATGACACGCGCGGTTGGCCGGATTTCCCTTGGTGGCCAAACCATGAACAAATGAGCCACTCCGGTTATTACTACAAGTGGATCGAGCGTGCGTATTTGTCGGGCTTACGTCTGATGGTGACCGATCTCGTAGAAAACGAAGTGCTGTGTAAAGTGCAGTCCACTGTGAACCCTGGCAGCTGGATTAACCCGAACAGCTGTAACACTATGGACAGTATTCGTTTGCAGGTTCAGCGATTGAATGAAATGCAAGCATACATTGATGCTCAATCGGGCGGTCCGGGCAAGGGCTTCTTCCAGCTAGTCAATTCACCTGAGCAAGCGCGTGAAGTGATTGCTAATGGTCAAATGGCCGTGTTGATGGGCGTTGAAGCGTCTGAAACTTTCAACTGCGGTAAGAAAGACTCGTGTAATCGTAATTCCGTTGAGGCTCAGCTAAACGAGCTTTACGATTTGGGTGTTCGTACCATTTACCCAGCGCATAAGTTCGATAACCAAATCAGTGGTTCTCGTGTTGAGCATGGCTTCATTAACGTTGGTCAGTTGCTTGCAACCGGTAAGTTCTTTGAAACCAAAGAATGTGACGAAGAAACCGGCGGTAAGTACTTTACGTCCGGTTTCCCAATCATCGGTGAAGTGCCGTTCATTAAAGAGATTCTTGACGTTGCGGGACTTAACCCTCAATACGATGAAACCATTCAGCACTGTAACAAGCATGGCTTGAGCGAGTTGGGTGTGTATCTTGTGAACCGCATGATTGATAAAGGTATGCTGATCGAGCTGGATCACACCAGTTCAGACAGTGCTACAGCGATCATGGACATTGTGGAAGCGCGTAACTACAGCGGTGTGATTTCATCGCACAGCTGGATGAGCCCTTCGCGTGACGGCAGTCTGCAAAATAACCTGAAGCGTGTGATTCATGCCGGTGGTTTCGTGGCACCGTATAACTGGAACGCCAAATCAATCGCCGGCAGCATTTCTCAGTATCTTGAAGAAGTTGAGAAAACACCGTACCTCAATGCAGTAAGCTTCGGTACCGATATGAGTGGTTTAGGTTCTCAGCCTGGTCCACGTGATGATGTGGACACCAATCCACTGAATTACCCATACACCTCTGAATTCGGCTTGGTATTCAACAAGCAGGTTTCCGGCAACCGTACCTTCGACCTGAACGTTGATGGTATCGCTCATTACGGCATGGTGGCTGATCACATTCAAGACTTGCGTGAACAAGCGTCCTCCCGTGTCTATGAAGCGGTGATGAATTCGGCTGAAGGGTACCTGCAAATGTGGGAACGAGCAGAGGCTAACACCAACGAAGATTACGTTAACCCGCTGATGCCGTATGTATCGATCTACAACCGTAAAGCTGGTCGTTGCATGGACGTTCCAGGGCACGACGACAACCTCAATAATGGCACTAACGTTCAGCTTTGGGATTGTGATGACGACTCTTACGACCAACACTGGATTTACGATAAAGAACGTCAAATGTTCGTAAATCGTGCTGATCCAACCAAGTGTCTGGACAACCGTGGTCAAGCCTACAACAACGGTGAGATCGTAATCTGGGATTGTGTTGACAGCGACAACCTACGTTGGACTTACACGGGCAATGTCTTGGCAAGTAAACACGACGGCAACATCGTGGCTGATGCTTACAGCACAGGCAATGGCGGTAACGTAGGGCAGTGGGAATACCACGGCGCTGATTGGCAACAATGGGAGCTAAGACCTTTCATGCCTGTACATCGCTGGGTAGACTTCCGCGACAAGCGTTCAGGTAAATGTCTGGATGTGACCAACAGTCAAACTGCAAACGGCACCAAAGTTCAGTTGCATGACTGTAACGGCACTGCGGCTCAACAATGGTATTACGATTCCATCAAGGGCACCTTGAAGAGTCAGTTGGCAGGTAACCTATGTCTGGACGTACCAAACGGTGATGTCTCAGAAGGTGTTCAACTGCAGATTTGGGAATGTCAGGATGGCAACCTCAATCAACAATTTGATCGCAGCAACAAAGCCTTCCGTTCTCGTCACAACACCAACCGTGTTGTGGATGCGGCAGGTACTGATAATGGTGCAGCCATCGTGATGTGGGAATATCACGGCGGTGATAACCAAAAATGGCGCCCAGGCTTGAACTAAGCGCTATACAAAAAGAGGCGGCCGGTTGGTCGCCTTTTTTGTTCTGTGTTCTGAACTTAATACACACAAATGAAATACATTCGAAACAAGCTTAGTTAGGTTCAGATATTTCCAGGCTACAAAACACAAGGATGATTGAAATGATGAATACCGTATTAAAACCATTACTTACCATCTTGATACTCATCGCCTCTATAAATCAGGCGTTTGCTATCGAAATTCTTGCCCATCGTGGTGCGTCAGGTGAATACCCGCAAAGCACCGCTCTGGCATTTCAAAAAGCGTTGGAACAAGGGGCGGATATTCTGGAATTAGACGTTCATTTCTCCAAAGACAAACACGTCATCATTAACCACGATGCTGACTTAACGAAAAACGTGGGGACTTCTGACAAGATCAAAGACCTAACCCTGGCAGAAATTAAAGCGCTTGATGCCGGTCATCAATTCACCGTGGATGACGGCGCGAGTTACCCATTTAGAAATCAAGGCTTAGTGCTGCTTACCCTTAACGAACTGTTTGAGTTGTTTCCTTACGAGCGATTCAATGTGGAAATCAAGGTGGATGATGACGCGCTGGCAGAAAGCGTTTGGCAAATCATTGCCTACTACCAACTGCAAAACCGTGTTGTGGTTGCCAGCCAACACCGCGCAGCCATGAAGCATTTCCGTAACGTGAGCCACGGCGAGGTCAAAACCAGTGCCACCATTGCGGAGTTAGTCGAAGCCAGTATTGCCTGGAGCACCGGCTTTGGATGGGCGTTCAAACCTAAATTCGATATCGCTCAACTCCCGTTCTCCATCACCACCAAACCTTACGTTCAATTCTTTCAGAAGAAAGGCGTCACCGTTGATCTTTGGACAGTGAACGACGTAGACGACATCGAACGTGCGGTTAACCTAGGCGTTGATGGCATTATTGGGGATTACCCAGGCCGTATCTATGATGTGCTGGAAAGTGCAGGGTATAGATGAAGCTTGTTCCTTTTGGGGATGTGATATCTGGTAAATAGTATTAAATTGTTTTATAAGCAGTTAAGAACACGAGCGTGTCGAAAACTAGGGTGTTCTTATTTTCGGCACGTGTTGGTGAATTTGGCTGTTAGGTTTTCATATGTATCGAAAAATACCACCTTATAAACCATTAAAATCAAGATGCGTATTTCCAGGTGACGAAGAAGCACCACAAGGGTATATCTATAATTGCACAGGAAAGTTGGGGAAAATCCAAATAGAGCTTGATTGGAAAATGTTTGACTTTTGCAGACTTCAGCAAATAACACATTCACATATAAGTAAGAATGAGCAAGAGATGGATGAGCTTTGTGAGCGTTATAAAGATGAAATGAGAAATGCAACTGACGAAACCATGGGTTTGGTTCGTTTTAGAGAAAATATAAATGCCCAATCATCTTCAAATTATCAAACTTACCAATTTGCCAACCAAATGACTGTAGTGGGCTTATGGGCTATAGCGGAACAAACTATGGGGTTTGTTTATAAACAGATGGCTGCTGATATAAATGGTATACCGGAGAGCGACGTCTCAATTCCGTACCATTTTGATGAATTTAAGAAGAAATTTTCACAGCTAGGAATTTCGTTGGAAAGCTTAGATACTTTCGATGATGCAAATGAATGCCGGACATTAAATAATAGAATTAAACATGGCCATACAATTGAGGGGCATATTCTTTCATTTTCCTATTTTCAACCTCTCTCTGGAAAATTAATACTGGAAGTCGATTTTGAGCTGCAAAGATATGTAACTGGTGTTATTCAGTTTCTAAGCAGCTTAATTGAAGAGGGAAATCGCATCCTTGATCCAGCTCACCCTAAAAATTAGGGATTCAAACCTAGCAAGAGAAGGCAAGCAACGCAAAAAGCGCGTTTGCTGCGAGCGTTAAGCAAAAGGAGAAAGTATGAAGGAGAAATACAGGGACATCCAACGTAAAAACTCTATTTCACCTTTTAGCATCTCACCGCCAACTGAACATATAAGTTATAAAGAGCATTTTCGAACCAATTTGGTGTTTGGATTGGGGCAATTTATATTGGCTATAACACTTTCATTAATTGTTTATTCTCAAACGTGCTCTAACAATAAAATCCAGCCGATGCCAAATTGCGGCTTAGTTGATTAATGGTGTTGAGTGCTATGAGTGAAGAATACGCAGTATTGTCAGGTGAAATTGAAAACTGGCCTTGTAAAGATGAAATGTGCCGGATTTTGGAGACTGCTAATTTGTCTCTGAATGTTGGTGAATACGCAATTCGAATTAAAGGTTTCGATCATTTCGTATTCCGAGAGTTTGGTGGAGATATGAATTCACCTTGCATTACAGCCGAAACAGAATCAGCCGACGAGTTAATTAGGCAATCCCACATTGTTTCACAAGCGTTGTCAGCTGCTGGACTTAAGCACAGATTTGAAGTTTATGATGGCAATGATGAGCTAGTAGCTTACCATCACTTCAATTGGCCTAAGGACTGGTAGTAGAAATACAGGGACATCCAACGTAAGAACTTTGCCTGATAGTGTTTTTAGCTGTTTATATATACAGTTATGTGTATCGAATTCCTAAAAGGCCAGTCTCATGCCCAAGCCACGCAAAGCTCAGATCTCCTTGGATGCCACGCCTTATTACCACTGTGTTTCACGCTGCGTCCGACGAGCCTTTCTTTGTGGTTTGGATCAACTGACGGGCAATAAACTCTCCCAACCATTTACTTCAAAGTGTAGTGACTTCGTAAACGCCACCATGTTCAGTGTAAGCAGAGGGACCGGGATCTTCACCAGGTCCCCATATTTTTCCTGGGTTAAGCCTGCCCGCCCTAATTCTCCATCGACAATTCCTCGGTTAGCTAAATCTAATGCGCGTGCGGAAGGGTATTCGATGACTGTGATGGTACGCCCAAGCTGTTGATAGGCTTCCGTCATTACATCGATGCCTAATGGTGCGTATGGGTTGTTAGGTATCGTTGAAAATACTAATGGTTCTGGAGCGAATGGTTCTTGAGCAAGTAACCGGGAGGAAAACAGCGAGGTAAACAGAGCAATCCAGCAAATAAGGCTAATGCGAATTAATCTGACGATCACATTTAACATCATGAAATACGTCATCTAAGAGTTCAAAAAACCTAAATGTTAGTTATACAACAAATAGGCAAGTGCTTTCATATTATAAGAAAAAAGTGTCATGGATGCCTATCGATTGATACGCATTTGGGTCTTTTTACGGTATTGGAATTGGTCATTGCGGTATTGGAATTGGTTATTGCGTTAGTTGACTGTTCCTGTGTGACTCGGCATTAAAAGTCGTGAACTCAACGCGAAATTATATGGCTCCTAGGCGTATCAGGGCGGGATACAAAGTATCCTTGCTATACTCAGTTACGCATTAAATTCAAAAAAGGTGTCGGAAAAGCAATGGCGAATTTTTTAAGACTTTTTCTATCGTCAGCTGTTGGTGTATCGATCACCTTGAATGCGTTTGCAAAGGATTTAGATGTTGCGTTCGGGCAAAATCGCCCGCCATTCATTTTTCAGGAAAGTGGGAAATGGAAAGGTTTGGAGGTGGATATTGTTCAGGAGGCTTTAAGCTATAAAGGACATTCGATCAGAAGTTCGGCACATATGGTTAATAGGCGGCTGGAAATAGCTGTCGCACAGATGGATTATGATGCCGCAGCAGGCGTGCAATATATTGATGATGGAACTTTCTATTCAAACAGTTTTGTTACTTATATTAACTATGCCATTTCCCGAGCAGGTGAGGGTGTAGTAATCAACAGCATTCAGGACTTAACCAAGTATAAGCCTGCGGCTTGGCAGAATGCCTACCGAAATTTAGGATCAGAGTTCGTCAAGTATTATGGGCCAGAATCTGATGGGGACTATTTAAAAGATTACATGGAGTTTGGCAATCAAGAAGCACAGAATGCTTTCTTCTGGGCTGGAAGAGCGAATGTAATTATCGTCGATAAATTCATATTTCTTTGGTATCGCAAGCAACTGGCTAATCAATATAACACTGGCGTCGACTTGGTCTTTCATAAGATCTTTCCAAAAGAAACAAGCTATCAGGTTAACTTTCGAGACAAAAATCTAAGAGATGACTTTAATGAAGGGCTCCAATTTCTTAGAGAAAGTGGTCGGTATCAACAGCTGTTTGATCAGTATATACAGTAATTTGAAGGGCCCTGGAAATCATCTCTTCCTCTGAATGTTTAACATAGCGCTTCATTCTCTGAGAGGGGAATGTCAAAAGGCGATTTTATGATCGCCTTTTAGGTGGTTAGTGTTTATCGACCGTTTTAAAATTGAAGAAATTTATTGGCCAGATCTGGATCTAAAGAGGGCCTTGCTATACCGCCTGGTTGTCCAAAAAATAGATCTGGCTCGCCATTAATGTCTTCTGCTTTTTTACAAAGCGCTTGTGCCGACGTGACTCCGAACATTTGGTGTTTATTCAAAATGATGCCAATGGATAATTTTGCCGCCTTCTTTATGTCTTCATACATGCCTTCTGTATCAAGTTTTTTGGCAACCTGCTGAACCAAAGGTGTTTGTGCATCCATCCACTTTTTAGACAGAGCATTGTATTTGACTGATTCTCCCGACAGTTCATCAGCGCAGGATTCAGACCAGGCGGGGTACATTATAAAGGGGGCGATTTGATAGCCTAAACGTATTGCCAGATACGCTTCCTGCTGTTGCCATTGCCCGTCCAGTTTGGATGTGATTTCACTTTGGCATTGACCTTGTTGATAACGTTTTGTGGCGCGGTTCACTAAATCATAAGCGGAATAGATGTGTTGTGCTGCTCCGGTGTAAAACGCCATATCGTAAAGTTCGGGAAAGGCGTCGGACATCACTTGTGTATTCTTAAAGGAAAGAGCCCAGGACATATTGAAAACATGTTGTCCATTACGATCGGTTAGAAATAGACCCGGTTCAAAGCTGGTTGCAGACAATGCCATACGATTTATCAACGTATTGTCTTGCCCGTAAAAATAAAAATCACTTTTAAGCTTTTTCGGGATAAGAATAGGAGGTTCAGTACAAGCGTCTCGTCCCCAATTAAATTCATTGCTGCTTTCTGACGCTTTATCCATTGGCTTTTGAGAGAGTATATGCGCTACGGTTTGTTTCAGTTGATCAAGGTCGCCTTCAAACGTTTTATACTTACCTTGGTTTAATAGGGCGAAGTTACCTGCAAAGAGGTAGTAGGAATAATCTCTTTGGCCTTCCTGTATCAACTGAAACAAGTAAATGGTGCCGTCGCGTTTCGTTCTGGCAACCATCACGTCTTTTGTTGCAACAAATGATTCGGTAGGGGAGTTTTGTTTTTCACCAATCAGTGCAACGACCTTGTGAAATTCAGCAAGCGCATTTTGATATTTCTCTTGTTCTTCCTTTTTATGTTGTGAGGCTGCCAATGCATTAGCCGCAAGCCGTTTTTTCTCGGCCTCTGCTTTCTCTTGTTTTGATTGCTTTGGTTCCCAGACAGAGGCTCTACACTCTGCTGATTTCTCTTTCCAATACTTTAAAAACGAGCGGTAATCTCGCGTCGAGCTAACATCTTTGGGGTAATAGTCATTGAAGAACACGTTTCCTAAGGAGGGTTGAGCTTTTCCGTTAATTGATATGCTTCTCGCTTCATCCTCACCAAGGTCAATTTCCACTTGCCCATTTTCTTTAAAGTGAATCGCAGGCGTCTCTTTATTTCGCCACACTGAATAAATCTGAGCACTTCGTATATCAATCCGAATGGTTTTATCTTTAATCTTTATTTTCTTCCCCCAAGACCTGCCGGACTCCAAGGCATCTTGTACGTCAGAGATGGTCGAACCGCTGGCATCAACAATTTTATGGGCTTTGAAATCGAGCTTGATGTCGATGTCTGCATCAAACACACAGGTCTCAACTTCTTCGATTTCAACATCGAAGAGAACGTCCAATTTTAGATCGCCATCTTCGCAGCCATAGCTACACTCACCAAATTCACTGACGTCAGCAGTTGAGTCATAACTGTATTTAAATTGGTGAACGTTTGACTCTGCGAGAGCAATAGCGCTTGAAAACGCAAGGAGCAGCAAGGAAATGGCTTTAATCATTGAATATCCTGATTAACGTTGTTGAGTAGTGTTTGTTGTCCAAGTCATGAAAATGTCCGCACTGTCTGACGCAGTTGGATGACGTGGAGATACCATAGCGAACCAGTATAAAGGATATCGGAACCGGTTCGAGAGCTGGTTTACCCTTCGTATACTGAATTATGATGCACTCTAGTGATATATGATGAAACTCCCTTGAGTCGTTATCTGATGTCGAAAGCGAATCTGAAACATGGTTATTGGCATCAAATGAGTATTGGACCGCTAAAAGAGTATAAATTATTTGGTTATACGGGTATTTCTTGTTAGTTGACGTCCGTTGATGATCATCGACTAAGCGTATTCGCCCTGCCTAAATTCATCTGTAATGTCCTTGATATTGGCCTTATTGTTGTCCTAAAAACAAAACTATTCTACATAGTACCCTCTGTTTCTTTACTTGGGGCATCTCCAAAATTGTTGCCAGTTTAATTCTTAATCTGATGCTGTTATGGAGACGACGTATGAAAGCATTAAAGATGATTCAATATGGCGACATTGAGACCAGTCTAAATTTCCAACAAGAAGACAAACCGGAACCTGCTGCTCATGAAGTGTTAATTAAGGTTCATGCAGCCAGTGTTAATCCTATTGATAACAAAATCCTACGAGGTGATTTCAAAGCCTTTTCAAAAGTGAATTTTCCTGCGGGAATTGGTCGAGATGTGAGTGGCGAAGTGGTTGCAGTTGGGCATGCGGTTGCTGGTTTTAAAAAAGGAGATCAGGTGTTTTCCCGTGTGGGTGAAGAGCATGTTGGTACGGTTGCTGAATTTGTCACTGTGGATGCCGATCATCTTGCCAAAAAACCTGAAAATTTATCGCATCAGGATGCTGCGGGCATTCCGCTGGTTGGTCTTACGTCGTATCAAGCGCTGATTAAAATTGCCAAACTCAAGGAAGGTGACAAGATACTGATTCATGCCGGTTCCGGTGGCATTGGTTCAATGGCGATTCAATTAGCAAAATCTTACGGTGCTTATGTCATTACCACCACCAGTACTGAAAATGTTCAATGGGTAAAAGCGTTGGGCGCAGATCAAGTCATTGATTATAAGAAAGAGAACTACCTAGACATGCTGTCGGGCATTGATGTGGTGTTTGATACATTAGGTGGTCAGTACACTCTCGACGCATTTAAGGTGATTAAAGACGGTGGTCGTGTAGTCTCAATTACTGGAGAACTAGACCCGCAAACAGCCAAGGAAATGGGGTTGAATTGGCTAATTCGAAAACTGCTTGGCTTTAAATCACGAGCGATTACTAAAGCAGCTAAACAAAAGGCTGCGCTATACCGTATGGTGTTGATGAAAGCGGATGGTCTGCAACTAGGTGCATTAAGTCAGTTGTATCAGGATGAGATCATTAACCCGGTGATGGATCGCACGTATTCCTTCGAACAAAGCAAAGAGGCATTTGCTTATTTGGCCACAGGCCGGGCAAAAGGCAAGGTTGTCATATCTATGCAAACTGAATCCGCCAATTAAGACAAAGACTAGGGAATGAATCACTCGTTTACACATAGATAGGCTCGAAGAATTATCATTGCAACACGATGAAATGTGTCGAGTGTTTATCACTTCTCAAACCCGCTCAAAAGGCGGGTTTTTGGTTTCTGTGAGAGCCTGATCCATAATTTTTTTGGAGGTGGTGGCTGTTTCTTTATGCTGGCGTTGCTGTTGTTCGATGTTACTGAGGGCAGTGTCAGCATATTCAGCAAGTTCGGCCAGTTGGCAACCGCTTTGTAGCGGTTGCCATTGATGGTGCTGGCTTAAAGCATCTTCTGAAACTTAAAACACGCCATTGTCGTTACGAATATCGCCACCATTCATCAACGAATAGAATCGCATAAAGCCATCCAGTGCTTGAATTGAATCCCAGTGCTCGACAATTTTGCCGTCTTTAATACGCCAGGTATCAATAATATTCATACCTTGTTGATCATTACCTCGATCTTCTTTGTTTAATGTGGCATGAGAATGGAAGGTAATGTATTCGCCATCGGCATAGATGTGTTTTACGTCATAGGTATAGTCTGGGTAATCCTCTACAAACTCTTCTAAAAAGCCAACCAAGCCAGTGACCTTATCAGGAAGATTTCGGTTGTGCTGTACATACGCACCGTCGTTGTAATGTTCGAGAACATAATCGAAGTCATGATTGTTCATCAGCTTCTGAATGAAATCAGTGATTAGTTCAGCGTTCTTCTGTTCTTGCTCTGACCAGTTTGGTTTTTGCAGTGCTTTAAGATCAATCGTCAGCTTGTCGTTGCCTTGAGCAAATAGCGACATGCTTGCCATAAGAAATACTAAGGCAGTGGTTATTTTCTTCATAATGATATCCTCTAATGTTCATGTTGGTTACTAATTTATACTAGAATAAACAAATGTAATTTAATTACAATTAGGCACTTAAATGTTGTTTGGGTACTTGTTTGTCATTAAGGCACATTTTAGTAACCCACATTCAAAACAGAAGGCATGAAGAGGAGAGCGCAGTGGCGGCTAATAAACAGATGGAAAGGCGAACCTTTGAGAATAATGATGAATGCCCAATTCGTAATGTAGTTGCACAAATTGGTGATAAATGGTCGATGCTTATTTTGTTTGCGTTGGTGGATGGTGAGGACAGATTCAATTCGTTGAAATCAAGAGTGATAGGCATATCTCAGCGGATGCTAACTCATACCTTACGCTCTTTAGAGAGGGAAGGGTTTGTCAGCAGAACGGTGTACCCTGAAGTACCTGTTAAAGTAGAGTATGCATTAACAGATTTGGGCCGGGATTTAGTTAAGCCGTTATATCAATTGGTGTCTTGGGCTGACTCTCACCATGAAGAAATTAAATGTGCTCGCAAAGCTTATGACGATAGAGAGTAACCTTTTGGTATTGGCTGAGGCCTGTAACACAAGCTGTTTGCTTTAAGTCTCAGCCAATCTGGAAATAATGCTGTGCATGTTCTCATCAATTTTTAGTCCTTGTTCCATATGAGAAAGGGATTTTTCTATCGCTCCTTGAACCAGTTGAATCAACTGGTTTTCTTGTTCATACGTCAATGACCACTGGTGAATCCCCGTTTCTATTTCCGTGAGAACCTGATCCATAATTTTTTGGGCTGTCTCTTTATGCTGGCGTTGCTGTTGTTCGATGTTACTGAGGGCAGTGTTCGCATCTTCAACAATTTCGGCCAGTTGGCTACCTGCCTTGAGGGAGTTGAGTTTTACTGCAGTCCCTTCAAGTAAGATGGCGATGTGGTCGCGTATTCGACCTCGTTTTTCATCGTCTTCGGGCATATTTTTAATGAGCAATCCAACGTCACCAAATTTAAAAATAGACCGTTGACGATGTTCTTTAATCCGTTCCTTTGCCGACATTCGGGTTAGCAGTTCTTTTTCCAAGGGAGGGAGGTCGCCATTGGAACTTTTGGTGATGGCTTGTTCATCTGAGCCGAGTAATATTGAGTACGCGAGATCGAAGTTATTCAAGGCGTCTGCGACCATGTCTAAAAGCTTGGATCTTGTATTGGCGGTAAAGCTGTTACGTAGGAATTGAAGAACAACGCCTTGCTCCCCAGCGTTAGACATTGCCGTCATTGCGGTTTTTACGGCATAGGTTTTATCGTTTTCGATTTCTTTTTTGGTTTCGCTGTTTTTTATTGCGAGTTTGATTTTGGCGAGTAGGGCGAGTGGTTCAACGGGTTTGATCAGGTAATCACAACCGCCAGCATCGTATCCTGCTAATTTTTCCTCGATGGTGTCGTGAGCTGATACGAAAATGACATCAATATCTCGTGTTTTTGCGTTGTTCTTGAGCTGCCTACAGGTTTCATACCCGTCCATTTCCGGCATAACCACATCCAGTAAAATGATGTCTGGTTTTGCTGCGCTCATTGCCATTTCCATTGCTTTGGCTCCGCTTCTTGCCACGATGACGGCATATTCCTGCTTCAGGTTTTCCATGAGTAAATGAATATCTGATGCTGAGTCATCTACGATCAATATTCGTTTTTTCTTTGCCGTCATGCTTCATCCTCAACTTCTTCCGCCAATATTTGTGTGGCGATATGTCTGGCCTGATCAATATCGAAGTTATCCAGAGTCACTTCTAAGGTTTGTAATGTGCTGCTGATGCTCTCTGTATGGTTCTGTATTCTTAACTGTTTTAGCGTGCTTTGTGCTTCAGAAATATCCGAGTCCAGATAATCAATAAACTTTTGAATCAGAACCTTTTTGGGGGGGAGCTCTGACAATAAGTCTGATTCAACGCTTGGCGCTGAATCTTCTAACCAATCACGCAACTTGAGACTCTCCATACCTGATATTAGCTTTTGGAGGCTGATGTCTAGTTTAGAACAGAGCGTCAGTGCCTCTGGCTTGTTTTTGCTGCGGCAAAGACGCTCAAGGTCTGCGGCCTGCTCATACACTTCGTAGGCGCCCAGATTACCTCCGCTGCCTTTTAATCCGTGGGTTATGGCAGTGCATTCGAGCCACTGATCTTGCTGAATCAGCTGTTTTATTTGAGCGGCTGTGTTTCGATTTGAATCCAGAAAGGTTGTGAGGATGTTTTTATAAACCGACAGATTTCCTTTTAGGCGTTTCATACCTTCTGAAAAATCTAATCCGGGCAGGGTTTCAGCAAATAATTCATACAGCGGTGGCTCGATAAGCGAGGCTGTTCTATCACTGACTTTTTCAGCGTTTAACCATCCTGCCAGGGTGGTAAACAGCTCTTCGTGATCAATGGGTTTGCTGATATGACCATTCATTCCGACATTTATGTAGGTTTGTATATCATCGCTTAAGACGTTAGCGGTCAGTGCCAGAATAGGAAGGGTCGAATAGTGGCCTCCCTTTGCACGTATTTGGCGGGTCGCTTCAAGGCCGTCCATCACCGGCATTTGAATGTCCATAAGAATCAAATCAAAGGGGTCATTTTCCACTCGTTTGATCGCGGTAGCGCCATTATTGACAATGTGGATGTCGAGTCCGCAGTCGGATAAGAGTTCACTGATCACTACCTGATTGATCAGGTTATCCTCAACGACCAGAACTTTCTGGCCTGAGAAACTGTAACAAGAACCACTATCTCTGGATTGAATGTTGGAAGGCAAGTCTGGAGAAAGCGTTTCTTTACCTATCGCGCTGGCAATAGCGTTGTATAAGTCGATTTGTCTGACTGGTTTTTTTAGCCAGCCCTGAATATCAGAAATATCTGGTTTTCTCTGCATGGAAGAAATAATGATCAGACTGGTGTTAGCTATGTCTGGGTTGTTCCTGATTTCTTTGACCAGTTGTGAGCCATCCATTTCAGGCATCTGCATATCAATGAGTGCAACTGTATATGGCTGACCAGATTCGGCCGCGTTCTCAAGTAGTCGCAAAGCTTCCATAGCGTTATTCGTGGTGTCCAGTTTATCTGGCTGCCAGGGCTCGATAATTTTGGAATGGACTTTAATGCTGACGGGGCTGTCGTCGACAATGAGGATTCGTTCGCCTTCTAGAGTCATTATTTCCTGTTGTGGGGCGACTTTAGTAATGACAGGCAGTTCGACTTTAAAATAGAACTCGGAACCTTCATTTTTCTTGCTGGTAACATCTATGGTGCCACCCATCGCATGAACCAGGTGTCGGCAAATTACCAGCCCTAATCCTGACCCTCCATACTGCCGACTGTGGGAGCTATCAACCTGGGAGAAGGGTTTGAAGAGATACTCCTGTTGTTTGGGACTGATGCCAATGCCAGTGTCTTTCACCTCGAAGCATATGCCATCAGGATCTTGATGAACTGTGAAAGATACTTCGCCGTGATCGGTGAATTTTATTGCATTGTTTAGAAGATTGATCAGCACTTGGCTGAGTCGGGTAGGGTCACCTTCTACCCGGTAGGGTAAGGCCGAATCAAAATTACAGTTAAATTGCAGCATTTTTTCTTCCGCTGCATTCACGAGTAAGGTGGCCGTTTCTTCTAGCAGTTCTATCAGGTTGAATTCAATGGTTTCGAGGGTTAGTTTACCCGCTTCAATTTTCGAGAAGTCCAGAATGTCGTTAATAACGGAGAGTAACAGATCACTGGAGGTGGACGCGGTCTTAATGAAGTGTATCTGGTGTTCGTTCAGTTCTGTTTTACGCAGTAGATGAAGCATTCCCATGATGCCATTCAGAGGTGTTCTGATTTCGTGACTCATATTGGCTAGAAATTGGGACTTCGCTTTATTCGCTTTGATGGCATCGTCGCGCGCATTTTCCAGTTCTTGGGTACGAAGTTTTACTCTTTCCTCCATGAACGCAATCGACTGCTCCAGCTTGAGATTGATGGTATGTAACTCAAGGCTTTTCTTTTCAAGTAATGACTCGGCCATTAAACGAGCGCGTTTTTCCCTTTCGTATCGCTTTTGCCACTTGTTGTCTTGATCATCCATAGTTAGAGCACTTTTATTTTGAAGATACCGTTATTTTGAAGATGCTTTGATAAAGCCCTTGATCGACACTGTCTTCCCGGGTTATCTCAAGGATTTGATTATAGAATTCAGCGCTTCCTACAATCAGCCCCTGAGCCAGATCCGCCAGATTTCTGCTGGATTGATAAATAAAGATCGACTCCCCGTTCTGCGAGGATTCATGCTTGAAGGTAGGCAGTTCAGAATCAGGGTAGAGCTTGCGAACTTCCACGTGAATGTGTTCTTCGACTTCTTTAAGAAGGCTCAACGCAGAATCACAATTCGTATAAAAATCAGAAAACTTTTCGGAAAAGGTTCGGGCAAGGTATTGGCCGAATTTATGAAGCCATTCGTTAACAGGGCACTGACTTATTTCACTTAACTTAGTAATCAGTTCAACCAACTCCTGGTAATCATAGGTGCCTACAGAGGTATAGGCTCCGCCAGATGCTGTGTTGGTTAACTCAATGAGCTGATCCACCATGTCGAGGTCATACTGCTCCTCAACCATGTTAAAAAACTCTGTGAATACAATCCCTTTCATAATTCCCGTCCACCGGTCAGGTTTTATTCATGCATGGTCTTGTTAATTGAGTGTCTTACTGTTGGCCATTTGATCGTTGGTTTCAGTGTAGTCGGAATGACCAGTTTATAAAGTCCGGTTTCTGGATCGCTTCATTCAGGAATCTGAGTGATGGATTTACTAGCTGAGATTAGGCTGGCACTAGTGTTCGGGGATGGGCAGGGTCTATTAGCGTGGTGAATTCACGGATACCACAGCAGCTGACAGGTTGAATAAGATCGCTGGTTTGCGATCTTATTCATTCGTCGAAGGCAGGCGTGTCTTATGCTTTCTTAACAAACTGAGATTTCAGCATCATGTCGCCGGCACCATCAACTTTACAGTCAATGTCATGGTCGCCATCTACAAAGCGTTTGATAGTTGCTTTGGTGCCGATCTTCAAAACGGTTGAGCTGCCTTTTACTTTAAGGTCTTTAATCAGCGTTACTTTATCGCCTTCGCTCAGCAGGGTTCCATTAGCGTCTTTCAGGATCAACGCATCTTCGTCCACGGCGGCTTCATTCGGGTTCCACTCGTTCGCACACTCCGGGCAAATCAGCATGTCCTGGTCTTGATACACGTATTCAGACTGACATTTAGGGCAAGGAGGCAAAGTAGAAGTCATGCTGTTCTCTCTTATATGGATTAGAAAGGCGCACATTATACATGGTTTTTATGAAATCTTGGACAAAATTGAAAACAGATAAGGATCTGTTTTCAATGATGGGCACTGTCTTGAGTATTGATAATCTAGCCAGAGTTTCCCTAGAGTTCGTTGGAGGGCCGTTTAGGTTTAATCTGGCAGAATCCTTGAGGTGGCACATCGAGTGCAGCATTGAATTTACTGGATAGGTTTTGAAAGGAAATAATTGCCGTTAATTCGATGATCTCATCTTCCGAGAAATACTGTTCTAACCAATGTCGGTCATGATCAGTGACCTGACGGTCGGAATAGGTGATTGCTTCTCCGTAATTCAATGCCGCCTTTTCTTTGTCTGAGAATTGATTGCTGTCCCTAAAGGTTTCCAACTCATCTAATTGTTGTTCACTGTTGCCCCGACGCGATACCATCATTGAATTGATGTCGACACAAAAAGCGCAGTGATTAATTTGTGAGATTCGGACAGTAAGCAGTGAGCGCAACGCCGGTGAAATAGGGGAGCTTTTTCGATCCAGAGCTCCGTAAAGTAATGCGACTGCGGTAAATACCTTGGGTGATCTGCCCCAGAGTTTTCCAGGCTCTAATACTTCCCCATAGCGACGCTTTTGATTCCGGAAAAACAGACGAACATACCAAGGGTATTGGGATAACGCTTTTGGTTTAATCCAGCCGGAAGTCATTTGTCGTTTCTCCTGGGCGTCAATCTTGGTGAGCATCGGTATCGTTATGAGGATGGGGTGTTTTCTCCAGTAAATAGTGTACCAACGCATTTAAATCCCGATCAGACATTTGCCATCTTGGCATTAGCTCATCAAGTGCTTCTCCATCAGGACGAATGCCTTCCACAATTGCTCGTTTCAATGAACGTTCATCGTATGTTTCATGATGATGGCCATCTCCGCTGTGATCACCTGACAACGCATGGGCTGTTAATGCCGGGGCTGTTTCCCAAAACCAGGGCCACATGCGTTGGCCTCCTTGCCGATCCGGGCCGTGACAGGTAGCACAACTGCCTCCGTGCATTTGCATGTGATGATGGCCACCGACGGCTTGTATTGGGCTGTTAGAGTCAGACTGGCCGGTCAGATAAATGCGTTCTCCAGTGCTTTGATAGCTCGATTTACTGTAGTCCGTCATATGAGAGTGCATGGAATCAGAGCAACTACTCAGTGCAACAGCTGCCGCAATTACGAATAGAGCTTTCATATCGTTGTCTCCCTTACCTGTATTCAAACTTCAATGATTATAAAGAGTTATAGCGAATAGTGCGGATAAAAGAGATGAAAACTTATCGGCATTTGGATGTTTTCACTATATTTACCTGATCTCTGGTCTTTTTACTTTTCAAAAACCGGCAGATTTTCTTGATATGCCAATCTGGATGTATGTTATGCCAATAGCAAATTGTGTTGTGAATAAGGATTTCATAGAGCAGGTCGATGAGACCTATGGCTTAGTTGAACTTTGGGCAGACGCATCCAGTAAATCCTCTGAACACATGACAATGAATATTGTTTATAGCGATGAACAGTATGGCAACCGGTATGCTGTCATGGCTCATTTATTCTTACCGACACTGTGGTCGGCGGAAGAGGTTTCGTCACTGCAACTGGGGTTGGCTAAAGCGCTTGCCTGTTATTTTCAGACGCCTCTTAATGACATTCATGTTATTACCACAAGCGTTGTATCTGGCATGGTTGTGGAGCAGGGGAAGGAAGTCATCTGGTAATAGATGTCCTCTGGCGGTAATTATGAATAGCTGATATCCGTAAGTTGAACCCATTGGTTATGCTTACGGATATCATAGCTGAAGCGAAGAAGGTAAGTGTTTAAAGGATGTGGTTATCTCTTGGATAGCCACATCCTTCTTTGACCTTTCAGGTTAGATGACCATCATCTTTTCACTCCTGATTTACGGGACTGCAGCTCAAGCTGTGAACGACGCCTAGATTGCAGAATCAGCAATCCAAGCAATATCAGAAGCCCATTACCGATGGCACCGCCGCCGCTTCCTTTGCTGAATATTGAACGACTGCTGTCTTCTACACTCGCGCTAAGAGCTCCAACACCGCCCGGATCTTCCACACTGCCATTGGTCAATTGATCTGAATCGTTAGGTCCGCCATCTTCGATGGTTAACTCAACACACCAGTGACCTGTGGTCAATCCTGGCTGGTATTCACTGCTACCAGGAGGAGGGCAGAAACCTGATTCACCCGGAGCAGAAGCCAGTGCGTTATTGGCATCTTCTACAAAGGTAAACCAGCTGCCTTGATGGAACTTACGATAGACCGGGTTTTCCGGTATCGCTTGTCGCTGCGGAATAACGACTTTAACGCTGTCTCCCTCTTGCGGAAGTTCACTGACAACAAAGTCAAAATAGCCACCAACATTGCTGATATTGTCGTTCGGAATCGTTGACTCAGTTTGAATGTCATCGTTGCTGAGACCTGCACCATCGGCACCATTATTTAGGGCCAGGCTGCCAATAGCCAGTTGGACACCAGGATCGGCTTCAATCAGGAAGACACTTCCATCGGTGATGTTTTCGTTAAGTACGTTCGGAAGAGGGACGCTATCCAGGTAATTAGGCTGACCATCCCCATCGCTGTCGGCGAATCCTTCTTCTGAATCAGGAATTGAGTCGCCGTCAGAATCCGAATCGTCAGAGAGAACTGGTACCGCTGGAATAACAAGGAACTGAACATGACTTGATTTGACGAGTGGTGGATTACCGCTGTCAGTGACTGTCACCGTTGCCTTATAGACTCCTGGGGTGAGGCTGGCTGGGTTCAGCGTCGCCAGGCTTTCATTCGTGCCCGTAACGCTTGCTTGTGGGAAGCTCCAGTCATAGGTATGGGTGTCATCCGGGTTCGGATCAAATACATTGGCCGTGAAGCTGACGTCTCCTCCATCCTGGGCAACAATTCTGACCTCGCTTGCCTCTTGTTCAACAGAGATGGTTATTTGAGGGGGCACATTCTGTTCGACGATGGTCGCGGTATGGGTATCTTTAATACCGAAGTTACCTTCACCACTCAGTTGAGCAACAATGGTTTCATTACCTTCGTTGATGTTGTCTTTCACTACCGTAAAGGTGATCGTTTGTTCGACGGCTTGATCATCAAACACAACGGTATCGGCCACCAAATCATGATCCGCCTCGGTTGCAGTACCTGAAACTGTATAAGCAACGTTGAATGGATAAACCGGGGCTGTGCCATTAAGAACGATTCTGAATTGAGTAGATCCGCCTTCACCTATTTGCTGATCTTTACTCAGTGAAATGAGAGGGAACACTCTTAGCGTTTGTTCTGCTTGAACGCTATTACCCGCCGCATCCGTAGCACTCCAACTGAGTACATGCACACCAGGGGCTAGAGGAGTTTGGTCACTCTCCAAGGTAGCTGTAACCACACCATCCAATCCGTCAATTGCTTCAGGTGGTGTCAGTGTTGGGAACTCGGTAAACAAGCCAGTGGCATTGATATCCAATGCGGCAAGCGCGCTGAAGACTGGCGGGTAGTCATCCGCAAGCGGGTTAGTGTTCTGGGTTTGTTCTTCCAGGTTGGTAACACCGTCACCGTCTGCATCCCCATTCGCATCACTGCTGTCCAGAGGATTGAAGTTGTTTGCCAGTTCAAACTCATCGGTCATACCGTCATTGTCGTCATCGCTATCTAACGCATCGGAAACACCGTCTCTGTCGGTATCTGCTTCAACGTTAATGCTGAATGAAGCCAGTGAGGTATTGGCGCTGCCATCTGAAACCGTAAGCACTATGTCGCTGTAGGTGCCTACGATTGCGGTGGAGCCTGTTAACGTACCGGTTGCAGCGTCAAGTGTGAGCCAGTTTGGTAGATTGGTTGCAGTGACCGTTAATGCATCTGCTTCAACATCACCCAGTGTAGGTGTAAAGCTGTAGCTCTCGTCCTGCACAATGTCTGTGGTAGGTGTACCACTGATGGTTGGGGCATCATTCACTGACAAGACGGTGATATCCACAGTGACCGTATCTGAACTTTCACTGCTGTCGTCCAATACGCTGTAGGTAAAGCTATCAGAGCCGTTGAAATCAGTATTAGGAGTATAGGTTTGCGTACCGTCACCGTTATCAGTAAGGGACCCGTTACTGACATTCGTTACGATAGAAACAGAAGTCACATCTAACGTGCCATCTACATCCATGTCATTACTGAGGATATCCAGAACGGATGGCGTATCTTCATCGATGCTATAGCTGTCAGCGTTAGCTAAAGGCGCATCATTGACCGCTTGAACGGTCAGAGTGACGGTTCCTGGAGATGACCACTCACCCTGATTATCCTGAACGCGATAGGTTAGGGTGTCTTCACCATTGAAATCACTGTTTGGCGTATATTCGATGGCACCGCTGGTGGTGTTGACTACGGTTGTACCACTCGAAGGCGCGGTCACTACTTCGACGCTGGTGGCATCAAGGGTACCATCGACATCGCTGTCATTACCTAACACATTGATGGTATGGGCCACATCTTCCAGCAGTGTTGCCGTATCGTTCACTGCAACCGGTGCATCATTAATGCTGGTAACGGTCACAGTGATTGTTGCCGCATTTGAGGTGCCATCCGCATCGTCTTTAACGGTATAGGTGAAGGTGTCGCTTCCGTTAAAATCGGCTGATGGGGTATAGCTGATTTCACCCGTCGTTGCATCCACACTTGTGGCGCCATTGGTCGGGCTGGTTTGAACTGACACAGTCGTAGCATCAATAGTTCCGTCTATGTCGCTGTCATTGGTCAGAACATTTATGACGACAGAACTGTCTTCATCAACGGTGGCAGAGTCATCTGTCGCGGTTGGAAGGTCATTAACACTGGTAACATTGATGGTTACAGTTGCGGTATTAGAGGTTGCGCCATTACCGTCTTCAATGGTGTAGGTAAAGGTATCTGAACCATTGAAGTCTGTATTTGGTGTGTAGTCCACCTGACCGCTATTTACTACCGCAGATCCTTCGCTTGGACTGCTAATAATAGTGATGGTGGATGAATCAACGGCATCGCCACTATCCACATCGGTATCGTTACTGGCAACATCAATGGTCAGAGGTGTGTCTTCAGGGGTGCTGACCAGATCTGCAACGGCCACCGGCGCGTCATTGACTGCATTCACGGTGATGGTAACCGTAGCCGCCGATGAAGCCAGACTGCTGTTGTCTTCAACGGTATAAGTGAAGCTATCCGTGCCATTGAAGTCACTATTCGGCGTATAGGTAATAACCCCTGTGCCCGTATTCACACTGGTGCTGCCGTTTGAAGGATTACTGGTGACAGTAACGCTTGCAGCATTAAGGCTGCCATCTTCATCCGAATCGTTACTCAACACATTGATTGCTACCGCATCTTCCTCATTGGTAGAGCTGGTGTCATTGACCGCAGTAGGCTGAAGATTGGTTGTAGTGAAGTTCAGCGTCGTTGTATCAGATATCCCTGAATACTTGTTACCTATGCTGTCTTCAAAGGCATCCGAACCAATTTGAACATAGTAGCTGTGTGATGCGTTCAAGTTTGTCGCTAAGGTCACAGTGACTTCGGCGCTGTTGATGTTCACTTGTCCAGAATTGCTGTCATTGCTTTCAATCAGACTGTCATCACTTGCATCATAGACCGCAATCGCTAGATTGCCGCTGCTCCCGGCCGTTACTGTTTCATTGAAGGTCAACGTCAGATTCGTATCGTAGCGTGCGGTGGTGGAACCGTCGGCTGGTGAACTACTGCTTAGACTAGGTCCGTTGGTATCCAACGTAGAGGTATCCGTCACAGCCGTGGCAGCATTGCCAGAAGTATCAGTCACCGTGACCGACAAGGTGAGAGTACCATCCGATAAGCCACTGAGATCAAGGCCGGTAATTTGATCGGTTGCCGATGCCAGCGTTCCGGTGCCGGTGACATTGGTGCCACCGCCCGAGGAACTGATGGTGTAGCTGTAACCCGCCCCGACTTCGCCGCCAGCGAAGGTGAAGCTTTGGCTGGAGGCTTCGGTATTGTTGATCGTTGTGTCGTCAAAGCTGACGCTGTGGCCGCTTGGCGAGGTTGCATCCAGCGTGGCTGTGTCAGTCACGGCCGTGGCGGCATTACCTGCGGTGTCGGTTACTGTGACAGACAAGGTGAGGGTGCCATCCCCTAAGCCGGACAGATCCAGCCCGGTGATTTGATCGGTTGCCGTGCCTAAGGTGCCGGAACCGGTGACATTGGTGCCACCTCCGGAGGAACTGATGGTATAGCTGTAACTGGCACCGACTTCACCACCCGTAAAGGTGAAGCTTTGACTCGATGCTTCAGAATTATTAATGGCGCTGTCATCGAAGGAGACTGAGTGACCCGTGGCGGCTGTGGTATCGAGCGTCGACGTATCGGTAACGGCCGTGGCTGTGTTACCGGCTGCATCCGTGACGACCACCGATAGTGTCAGTGTTCCATCACCAAGGCCCGATAAATTGAGGCTGGCAATCTGATCGGTGGCCGTTGCGAGGGTACCGGAACCGGTGACATTGGTTCCGCCGCCGGAAGAACTGATGGTATAGCTATAACCTGCACCCACTTCGCCATCCGTAAAGGTAAAGCTTTGATTCGATGCTTCTGACGCGTTAATGGCGCTGTCATCGAAAGCGACGCTGTGACCATTTTCAGCGGTCGTATCCAGGGTCGCAGTATCAGTGACTGCCGTGGCAGCATTGCCAGAAGTATCAGTCACCGTGACCGACAAGGTGAGAGTACCATCCGATAAGCCACTGAGATCAAGGCCGGTAATTTGATCGGTTGCCGATGCCAGCGTTCCGGTGCCGGTGACATTGGTGCCACCGCCCGAGGAACTGATGGTGTAGCTGTAACCCGCCCCGACTTCGCCGCCAGCGAAGGTGAAGCTTTGGCTGGAGGCTTCGGTATTGTTGATCGTTGTGTCGTCAAAGCTGACGCTGTGGCCGCTTGGCGAGGTTGCATCCAGCGTGGCTGTGTCAGTCACGGCCGTGGCGGCATTACCTGCGGTGTCGGTTACTGTGACAGACAAGGTGAGGGTGCCATCCCCTAAGCCGGACAGATCCAGCCCGGTGATTTGATCGGTTGCCGTGCCTAAGGTGCCGGAACCGGTGACATTGGTGCCGCCACCTGACGAACTGATGGTATAGCTGTAACTGGCACCGACTTCACCTCCTGCAAAGGTAAAGCTTTGACTGGATGCTTCTGAATTATTAATAGCGCTGTCATCGAAACTCACACTATGCCCCGTGGCGGCTGTGGTATCGAGCGTCGACGTATCGGTCACGGCCGTTGCCGTATTACCCGCAGCATCGGTAACAACCACCGATAGTGTCAGTGTTCCATCACCAAGGCCCGATAAATCGAGGCTGGCAATCTGATCAGTAGCCGTTGCGAGGGTACCGGAACCGGTGACATTAGTTCCGCCGCCAGAGGAACTGATGGTATAGCTATAACCTGCACCCACTTCGCCACCCGTAAAGGTAAAGCTTTGATTCGATGCTTCTGACTCGTTAATGGCGCTGTCATCGAAAGCGACGCTGTGACCATTTTCAGCGGTCGTATCCAGGGTCGCAGTATCCGTCACAGCCGTGGCAGCATTGCCAGAAGTATCTGTCACTGTGACCGACAAGGTGAGAGCACCATCCGATAAGCCACTGAGATCAAGGCCGGTAATTTGATCGGTTGCCGATGCCAGCGTTCCGGTGCCGGTGACATTGGTGCCACCGCCCGAGGAACTGATGGTGTAGCTGTAACCCGCCCCGACTTCGCCGCCAGCGAAGGTGAAGCTTTGGCTGGAGGCTTCGGTATTGTTGATCGTTGTGTCGTCAAAGCTGACGCTGTGGCCGCTTGGCGAGGTTGCATCCAGCGTGGCTGTGTCAGTCACGGCCGTGGCGGCATTACCTGCGGTGTCGGTTACTGTGACAGACAAGGTGAGGGTGCCATCCCCTAAGCCAGACAGATCCAGCCCGGTGATTTGATCGGTTGCCGTGCCTAAGGTGCCGGAACCGGTGACATTGGTGCCACCTCCGGAGGAACTGATGGTATAGCTGTAACTGGCACCGACTTCACCTCCCGCAAAGGTGAAGCTTTGACTGGATGCTTCGGAATTATTAATGGCGCTGTCATCGAAGGAGACTGAGTGACCCGTAGGCGCGGTAATATCGATTGTGAAAGACGTTGCCGTCAAAACGTTACTGGCATTTCCGGCGCTATCTGTCACGGTCACAGTACAATCACTGTATGTGCCTGCAGCGAGAGCTGTGCTGTTATCGGTTTGAGTAAGCGTAATGGTGTTATTACCGGAAGACACTGCGCCTTCATCACCACTGCCACAGCTGCCACCAACGGTGAGGGTGCCTGCTTCAGTGGTAGAGAAGGTAAGATTTGGTGTGGTGTCATTTCCTGGCGTCGTGACCGCTGTCACTTCCGCCACAGTCGGTGCTACTGCATCCACCAACACGGCGGTAAGGCTGCCAACCGAGTTGAGCGTTGTGTTTGCATTATTGCCAGCAGCATCCTGAAGTGTGCCTGAATTTGGATCCAGTGTGGCGCTGAGGCTGATACCGTCGGAATCCTCATCACCTGAGACGACGGTATGACGGAATACCAAGGCACTTGAACCACTGCCTGATAGGTAGCTGGCATAACGGGTGGTTGAGCCTATGGTTAAAGTCAGACGAGGTGTACCACCGCCGGTATTCACGGTGATGTTCTCATTGAAATTGACGGTGAAGTCCAGATTACTGCCCGCAGTATAAGTCGCATTCGCTGGAACACTGACAGATGTAACGGAGGGGGCTAAATCGTCATTGATTACGGTACCTGATCCATTGGTTACCGCAGAGGTTGCTCCCATTTGGCTTCCTGTACCACTGACGGTGAGATCTGTGTCGCCATCGACACTTAATATCACTGTATTGCCGTCGGTCATGCCACTGGTGGTGTTGTAGTACCCGTTGACGGTATAGGTTTCACTGGCTCCGTCAGCCACTGAAATGCTGAGGCTGCTGAAGGTAATGGTATCAGAGCCTGCGTTATAAACGCCTGTTACATTGGAAGCATCGCTTCCATTTAACCGCCATGTAATATTCCCTCTTTCGGTATCACTGCTGGTTCCGGTGACATTGACGACAATGGACGAAACAGCCAAGGCCGAGCCATCCGCAGTGCCGCCATCACTGATTGTGAAGTCAAAGAGATCAACAGCTTCGCCAACAGTGTCCGCCGACAGGTTCAGTGTTACTGGCTCAGACACCCCGCCGGCAGCGGTCAAATCTCCGTCCGAATCCGGTACTAATCCTGTCATCTGGCTGCTATTTACGGTCGATAATCCCCCAGAACTGGCCTGAAGGTTGAAGGTTTCCGATGACCCGCCGGAAGCCGTATAGGTAATACTGAGACTGGTAAAGGTGGATACACCCGATGACGGAGTAATCGATACTGTGGCTCCATTACCGTCGGTATCGCCTGTGCCTGTCATGGTGGCCGAGCCTGCACCATTCACTTCTGCCAATGTAATGTCAGTGGAGTAGCCGGTATCCACCACATTATTAGCATCCTGAGCTGAAACAACAGGTACAGTGGTGAATGCAGTGGCTTGACCACTGCCTACCGTTAATGGAACGGGTTGGGTATCGAACACCAGCTTGGTGGCCTGAACATCGGAGGTGACTGAATTTGAAGTGCCGTTAGTCAGGCCGGTGGCCGAAGCCGTCAGAGTAAAATTCTCCTGATCCGCAGTGGCGGTATAAGTTAGGTTACTAAACGTTGCAACACCGCTTGTCGGTGATAACGTGGTCGTGCCGCTCAAAGTGCCGCTACTGGCTTCAGACACTGTGATGTCGCTGGAAAAATCCACGTCCACATTACTGTTGGCGTCTGTGGCTTTTACCACTGGTTGGGTACTCAAAACAGACCCTGAGGTAGAACCAGACGGCTGAGTTGTGAAGACTAATTTTGTGGCCGTCACATCCAGGGTGGTTCCCGTACCATTATTAACAGCACTCTGGCTGCCAGCCATCTGAGAATTGGAACCACCAACCGTAAAAGTAGTATCACCATCCACACTTAAGATGACGGTATGGTCTTCGGTCACCCCTGTTGGGTCATTGTAGTATGCGTTGATGGTGTAGGTCTCATTGCCGCCATCTGCCACAGAGATACTTAACGAGGAAAAGGTGATGCGGTCGGTCCCTGAGTCATAACTCCCCACAACATTAGAGGCATCGTTACCGTTAAGGCGCCAGGTGATATTGCCACGTTCGACATCGGTGCTGGTACCGCTGACACTGACATAGAGCTCCGATATGGTAAGTGGCAAGGTATCGCCACTGCCACCATCGGTAATAGTGAAATCGAAGACGTTCACAGCTTCCCCAGTGGTGTCGACGGTGGTGTTGAGTCCCACGGGTTCACTGACCGTTCCTGAAGCGGTGACGGTGCCGTCATTGTCCGGCGAACTGGTTGTAAAATTAACTAACGTCGCAGAGGCCTGAAGGTTAGGGCTTCCTTCATCATCTTGAGCAACCACATACAGATCATAGGCTGTGCCCGATGACAGCCCGGAAAACGCTTGGCTCCCCGTAGTGCCTGAGGTTGCAAAGCTACCGCTTTTCAATGCAGCCCCACCGCCACTGTCTTGCCCGGCTTTTACCTGAGAAGCACTTGGTGCTCCAGCACCATCGGCCACAACAACGTAGTAAGCGGTCCCTTCTTCATCGAGATCGACTGAGACTGTGGCACCCGTCAGGGTGATACTACTGACAGACGGTGTTGAATTTTGAAAGGTAGGAGCGGTGGTATCGCCGGCGGAAGTACAGTCGTTGGTGCTCGGATACCAAACGCCACCCGCAGTGGAACACTCGACGATACTTAGGCCGGTAGTACAAAAACCTGATACAAAACATGAAGATGCGAATACCTTACGAACCCCTGGCTCAATAGCACGCTTTTCTGCCTGTCCATCCAATAAACCTTGTTGTGCCAGAAACTCTGTGACTCGCGTATTCGAAGTTGGCTCGCTTTCTTTTTTCGCCCATTTACTACCATATGCGGCAAACGGGGTATTGATGTTATTGGCATCTTCGGAGCGTTTGTTTACTTCAGCTTGAGTATATTCGACTTCAACTTTACCACGACTTCGGCTTCCTCGGCTGGCACTGGCCCATACCGGAGTGCCAATCATTACTGCAGGTATGACCGCTGCAACCATATTACGCTTTTTCATTTTAGATCTTCCGTGTAGTCGTATAAGTGTTGAATGTGAGGGCTGTTTACATCGCGTTACCGTGAGCAGATCGGGAAAGATCCCGTTCGGGGGGACTCCCATGGCATCAATCTGGTTAAGGTGATATTTGAATGTGATATCGGATACAGGTTGGCCTGTATTGAAGGCAAATATGAACAGAAAAGTAATTTATACGACCGCACTGAGTCGTATGAAGGCTGTCTTGATGGTCCATTCATATTACATCGCTTGCTCATCAACATCGATCCATGTTCCTTGTTTGAAGCTAATCCCGCAATTCTTCTGAGTATAGTCCATTAATTTTTTAAGCAAGGTTGAAATATGAACAAGTTTGTTACTCTTCGTATCTTGCTTTTCGGCCTGTTAGCGATGTCCAGCCCTTGTATTCAAAGGGGGTCTATAAAACGATGGCGATTCTGATAAATGTGACTGATGATTTTTTGAACATTTTTTATTGGCGCTTTCGCATTGGGCTGACTATCTTTTTCCATCACGGATGTCTTTTTCCAACGTAATGAATCTGCGTCGCGATAGGCGATAGGGATAAGGGATTAATGGAACAAGGGATAGGGAATCTAATGGAATTAGAGGGCAGGAGACAGAATGCTTGTCTGGGGGTATGGGTATGTCCAGATCTCTGTTCGGCACGCACTCCCGCGCTACACGTTTTAATAATTTCGTCAGAAATCATCCAACATTTGCATCTGCTAACAGCCCATGTACTCAGATGTATAGATGTTATAAATCTTTATTCATACCCGTCACATAATTCATACCAGTTACTTAGTTCATACCTGCGACTTAGTCCATACCTGCTACTGAGCCAATTCACGCCATATCTTACCGTTTCATTCACGACAGGAGAGCCAAAATGAAGACACTTACTTGTGCGGATTTTGCCGCACATCTGAACACAACATTCACCGCACGTATTCGTGACGCTGATCCTGAAGCTGAAATCGAAGCAATTAACGTGGAGCTGGAACTTCTCAAGGCTGAAGACAGGACCAACGAGCAAGGAGAACGTTTCTCGCTTATTTTTAGCAGTCCTAAAGAAACTGCCGTCGGACAGGGCTGCTATCCACTGCAACATGATGTTATGGGCGAACAGAGTATCTTTCTGGTGCCAGTTCGAGAGGTTGAGAACAGCATACGCTACGAAGCGGTCTTCAACCGCCTTAAGAGTTAGGACACCTGAATATACAAGAATGGATCTTGTCTATGGGAAGTGAATGGGCCCGCAATCTCTGGCCCTTTGCTCCAAAAAAATGACATGTTTTTTACGGAGGACAGCATGAGCGAACCATTTATGGGTGAAGTAAAACTGATCAGTTTTAATTTCGCCCCGGAACATTGGGCCTACTGTGATGGCCAATCACTACCAATCGGACAGAACACCGCATTGTTTTCTCTTCTCGGGATTCAGTTTGGTGGTGATGGACGAAGTAATTTTAATTTGCCTGATTTGCGCGGTCGTACCCCAGTGCATTCAGATCATAGCTCCTACCCTCAGGGCCTTTCATACGGGGTTGAAACAGTAAGACTGAATTCTGCTGAGATGGGCTATCACACCCATGCTCTGAACGCTACTACAACCAACGGTTCTACCTACCGGCCCCTCCCTACACAAAGCAAGACGTTCGCGACTTCGTTTGACGCTGCAGTCGGGAACGTATTTATCTACAGTCCGGCGCAGAGCTTAATTCCACTTAATCCAAATACTTGCAGCCCGGTAGGTGGCGGTCAGTCCCACAATAATGTCCAACCCAGTGTTGTGGTTGGCTTTGTTATGGCTCTGTTGGGCACATACCCCTCACGCAACTAACTCTGGAGGCATAGAATCATGGCAGAACCATTTATTGGAGAAATCCGTATGTTCGGGGGCAATTTTGCCCCGTTGCATTGGACATTTTGCTACGGCCAGTTACTCGCCATCGCAGATCAACAGGCATTGTATTCCCTTATCGGAACCGCCTTTGGGGGGGACGGACGTTCAAGTTTCGGTATACCTGATTTTCGCGGACGTATCCCCATTCATCAGGGGGCTGGCCCAGGATTGACTCCACGAATAAGAGGTCAGGTATTCGGACAAGAAACAGTGGCTCTCACCGTTGATCAGATTCCTGCTCATCAACATGCCATCCAGGCATCAACCAGTGCGCCGGAATATGACTATCCCGCAGGGATGGTATTAGGCACTCCCAATGACGGAGCGCTTCTTTACACCAATCCAACCGCCCTTCCATCGCCAACCTTGAGTGAGCTGGCTGATGAAGCAGTCAGTGACGCCGGTGGAGGAGGTGCCCACTACAACATGATGCCGACTACGTGTATTAGCTTCATTATTGCCCTGAAAGGGATTTTTCCGTCCCGGAACTGAATGCATTTTTTAAGGAGATATTAATCATGGCAGAGCCGTTTATAGGAGAGATAAGAATCTTTCCCTGCACTTTCCCACCCGAGTTCTGGGCCTGGTGTAGCGGTCAGATTTTACCCATCGGCCAAAACCCGGCACTTTATGCCATTATCGGTACTTTGTACGGTGGCAACGGAAATACCACTATGGGCCTCCCTGACCTCACCCGACGGGCGGCTATGGGCCAAGGGACCGGTCCTGGTCTTCACCGTCGTAATTTGGGAGATGTGGTTGGCACAAATACGGTCGAATTGACTGAGCTAACAACGCCAAAGCACGATCATACCGGCTATGTATCAACCGACTTTCTTCCACCAAAGCTTCAGTCCACTCCAAGTGACAAGTCTTATCCTTCCGCAATGCGTTTCCCGGGTGGAACGATCGAAGGATACGCGAACCCGGACTCAAACCTCACGTCAATGGCGGAGAATGCCTTGGACCCAGCCGGTCAGAGTCAACCCCATGAAAATCGGCAGCCCTTCCTGGTGATGAATTTCTGTATTGCTCTGGAAGGACTGTTTCCATCACGAAATTAAACTGATAGGGGGCTTGGCCCCCTAGTTACTAGCCGAATTTAGCTGCAGATACATATCTTTCAGCTTCCCACGAGCCAGTTTCTTAAGAAACTCTGGCATGACTTTCTGCGAAGTTCCGCCAGAAAACTGCAGGCTAGAACTCTTTGAATTAAATTGGCAACGTTGCCTCATGCTCTCTATGTCTTCTTGGGTCAGTCCAACAGAAAATAACTGATTGGCTTTTTGCCATGCATAATCCGGTAACTGCTTATAATGTACAGTGTTCTTACCTGATTCTGCCAGTGAGTCCAATGCTGCTGAAAACGTCTTTTCAGTGACCAACGCACAATAGTCATCCAGTTTTGCAGGATCAATCTCACTCGGTTGGCGATCAAGTCTTGTTGGGTTGATCATCCCAGGCACCATCTGTCTCCCTCTTTGGCAAAACTGCGAAAATAAAATGGCCTCGGGTTCTCGATACAGAAATATCCAGGGAACCTCTGGATACAAGGATTTGAATAATGGCTGGTCAAGAATCTGCTGACTTTCAACCTTGAGCAGAGACCGCTCTTCACCTTTACGTCGGCAACGGGTGAGATAGGCAATGGCATTTCCCAGGCGTGCCGTCAGACGCTTCAAGTGGTACCCACCTTGACGAGAACTCCAGTCAATCAGTGATTCAATAATCGGAGGTTCGGAGAGTACAGATAGCCGGGAGGATGTTGCAAACAGCTGACTCAGAAGCGTGGAACCACAGCGAGAGGCGTGAAAGATGATACCTGCCAAGGGCAGAATGTCTCCGGATGGAGAATCATCCAGAGCCTCGATACCTGTTAGAAATGATCGAGGAGCAGCGTTAAAAGGGGTATGAATAGAAGGCGTATGAACAGTAGGGGTGTGAACAGTAGGGGTGTGAACAGTAGGGGTGTGAACAGTAGGGGTGTGAACAGTAGGCGCGTGGCGGCGAACAGTGACTTCAAATCTCGGTTCAAGTAGCCTGGTTTCCCCGATGAAACGCCAATCCACCCATATGGAATGATCAATCTCCACCAGATCGAAAGGAACCCAGCCTGGATTCGACAGCTCTTCCATATAAACAGTTCGTTGTTGGTGATCAGTGAGTTGATTGTTCATGTTTTGTGCCTTCCATCCGTGATTCAATGTGATTCATCCTGGAGAAAACCGCCTCTTTCCATTTGTTTGACTGTACCTGTTGTGGAGGTCTTTGATATCTAATTGTCTGTGCACTTTCTGAATTTATCCTTTCGATCTATATTCAAATAGTACTCAAGGAGCTCAATTTCATGACAATGGATATCACCAACCGAATCACGACATTTCTGCAACATCTCGGAATCAAAATCCAATTCTCTCCACTGAATGAAACCACCTTTCTTCCCGGCCTACTGATTCGACAAGGAGAGCTGATTGTTGACCTGGATAAGCTCATGTACCCGGGAGACTTACTTCACGAAGCAGGTCACATTGCAGTAACGGCTCCCGATGAAAGAAGCAAATTAACAGGGGATGTCCACAAGTGCGGTCACGGTCCTGGAGAGGAAATGGCCGCTATTGCCTGGTCCTGGGCAGCCCATTTAACGCTGGATATTTCAGCGAACGTCCTGTTTCATCCTGATGGCTACAAGGGAGCTTCTCAGCATTACATCGAAGTTTTTGAGCGCGGCCAGGGGTTTGGTATCCCTTTGCTTGTTTACTGGGGATTGACCCAATCTCCTGATCAATCCGGAGGCTATCCTGTCATGTCAAAATGGCTTCGCTGATTCTGCTTTCATTGATCATTTAGATCATTTCATGCCGTTATAAAATGAAATTTTCACAGTCCCTAAACAATCACTCGTGCAGGTTTCGGATACCACACAAGAAACTCATAGGGTGGCGTCACCTGTTCGACAACAAACCCCATTTTAAGGTAGAGATTTTTTGCAAACACATTGCCTGAAAAAACGGACAATGTCAGCGGCGCTCCGGCCTGTGCCGCAGCTTGCTGTAGGCAGCTTAATACCGCTTCACCATAACCTTTACCTCTTGCCAGTGGTATAAATGCGATATCAACAAGACGAATTTCATTCTGTCCGAAATCAATTGTCACCTTACCTATGGGCTCTTGTAACTTTTCAACGATGAAGTACATCGCATTCGGGAATTTGTCACCGTATCCTTCGGTCTGAACCTGGTATTGCATTTGGATGAAAGACTCAACAAAATCTTTCTCTCCATCGATCATCTTCAAGTCATCACGAGTACTGTTGTGTAACTTTTCAAGAAATGGTTTATCAGAGGGGGTGGAGGGACGAATACCCAGTCCCTTACTTAAGTTCAATCCTTCTATTGCCATAATCCTTACTCTCCCTTTGGCTAACTGATGTTGCAGTAAGTCCTAAACGTCTGTTTTGGTTTCAACAGACTAAAATCAAATGGTGTTGCTGATGATTAATGTTGCGTAACTCAAAGTATAGAAGCTAACAACGGTATCGCCTTATGGTGTCCTTATCTTTGGTTGCCCCGATTTTGGTGATTCGGTTTTGGTGATTCGGTTTTACGGATACATCGTCAAATACTGGACAATTCGAGGGTGCAGAGCGTTATTCGGACTCCCTCCATGAGGCAAAAATTGATGCCATACCACTAAAGATCCTGCCGGAGCTGACACATAACGAGCCTCAAGCCCTGATAAATCCTGTTGGTTTGGATCTGCGCCTTCTGGCAGTCCTGCTAACCATTGCTCTAACTTATGATGGAAGCCCGGAACACAACGGAATGCGCCTTGATTCTCAGCAACGTCTGTCAGGTAGATCATTCCTTGAATGCCAAATACCAGTGGCTCTGAAAAGTTAAGATCCCAGTGCAGGCGGGTTCCATTGAATTGGTGGGTAGGGGTTTCCGGAGGGTTGAATCCTACTCTGTCTGTAGAACTGTGTAGATTCTCCGATTGCCATAAATCCGCAAAGACTTGGCGAATTTTTTCGGATTTCCTGTTGGCATCAAGTGCCGGATCCCGGAATAGCTGCACCATAATATTTTGTTGGGCTGAATGGTGTTTATACCAAGTGTCCGGTTGCTCTGGGTGTTTCTCTAAAAAACGATAGATTGCCTCTACCGAAGCCTGGCATTGAGCTTTGTCGAGAACATTTTCAACCACCAGATAACCGTTTTGTTGCCAGAAAGATTTTTGTTCTTCACTTAAATAACGACAGGTTTTGGAGGGTTCAGAGGTTGAATCTGTTGATAAATAGCGATTGATTTCATTAATTCGATGGGGCTCTATCTTCCCGCCATTTTTTTCAAGCAACCAACGTTCAAAGCTGTCGTAGTCCTTTGCAGTTTGGTATAGAAAACAGAGGCACTCTTCCAATCCTACTTCCAGGAGATCAATGAGTGATCGATCGAGTAGCCACTCATTATTTCTGATTTCTCGATTCAGGCGGCCGACTTTGTCCAATTGGGCTTTATGCCATAGGCGTTTTAAATGCCTGATGCCCAGTGCGCCCAACTCATCGCTTGAAACTGGTTCTTCGACTGTTTTGGATCGCTCGGGAAAGAGTACAGAATACCCAGGCGGCGAGCCATTTACGGTTCCGTATTGATACGTTAATCGAAGGGTGTCACCGGGCTGGAAATGCCGATGGTCGAAGCACAGAGGCAAACTGAGGCTGGATTCACCATCCCGTAACCATAAGTCTTGATATACCTGAACTTCGGTGCGTAATTTCAAATGATTATGGTCTACTGGTAGGGGAGAGGGAATATGAATTTCTCCATCCAGTAAGGTTAAATTGCCGGCAGCAATTGCCGTGGCGGATTCACGGTTGAGGCAGCCAAATAGGCCCAAGTCTGTTGCCTCGGTTTTTTCCATTAACCCTTGTTTGTAATCCGTTTCATGCCTTGCGTTATACACGCAGGCATCCAGCACCACTTGCTGGGGTATCAGAGTACTTTGTTCATCCCGAAGGTATTTAACCAGATGACTGAAAATCAGAACCTGAGGTTCGTTCTTCAACATCCAGTTCATCGTCTCCGAAAGAATAATATCGAATTTTTGTTCTCCTGGCGGAAGCCATTGTGAGGCATCTGCCAGTTCAATCGAGCGGATGTATTGATCAAGCTCTAGCGTTGCTACGACACGTTTGACCGCGTCAATGTTTTCGTTGTGAATATCAATCAAGGTAGCCTGAATGCGGTGATCCTTGAAGCAAGCCAATACTGGTAACAACAATAATCCATATGGACCCGTTCCAGCATAGAGAATCTCGACTTGCTCTTTTTCTTTCAACTGATCCTGAATGGCCCTTGCAACGCCTCGCATAAAGCTGTGGGTTCGCATTAGATCCTGAAGGCATTTGGCTGCCTGAACTGGCGACAGAGCAATGCCAGAATCTAAGGTCTCTCCCAGCGTGTCTAGAGTATCATTGGCAGAGATACCGGTGATTTTCGCCAGAGCCTGGACCAGAGCATCTATGTGTGGTTTGGCAAAGCCTGCATCAGGGGAGGACTCTATCAGTGGTCTGCTATGTTGAATCACTGGGTGCTCGGGCAACAGAGAGGGCTTAATATCCGCATCTTTTGATCGGGGCTCGATTCTCATCATTACGCTTCCTGTAGATGTCCCTGAATTTTTTGAAGGAGCCAGTCGTTGGCTACGCAATCGATCACCAGATTGATTCTGCTCTGGCTCCCTCTGTTAATAACATGATGAGTTTGGTCAACATTGAGGTACCACATTTCTCCCTCTTGCATTGGAACTTGTTGATCATTGATCCAGAACTCTAGTCGTTCGTTGCTTTCAATAGGAATGTGGAGACGGGCTTCGCCGAATGCTAAAGACAGCCCATGATCGCGATGAGGTTTAATTTCTGACCCGCCATGAAGACGCATCAAACGCGCTGATTTGATAGGGCATTGAAGCCGATTCAGAAGTCCTTTGAGCGACGGTAGTCGCTCAAGAATAGGGAGGTCTACCCAGTCTTCACCGCATTGGATGGCGAAGCCTTGCAGAATAGGATGAGCATCTTTATGTTCCGCCAGACTACGCAAGGGTAAAACATCCCAGCTCCCGCAATAATCACGTTGATTAACGTGAGGGATCCAGTTGGCATCTGTTAAAGTCTGAACGTCCTTTTTCAGGTCATCCAACGGTACCTGAGTTTCCAAACGAGTGAACAACATCCTGTCTCCTCGCGATAACCATGAGTTGGCTTATCGATGTCCATTACCAGTGTTTTGGTGTTTATATAGGTTTAGTCCAGATTTTCAGAGTCTGCTTAGCTAATGCGCGATAAATGAATTTGATAATCATTGTTCGCTTTTTCACATTAGATCTTCCGCATAATCGTATAAGTGCCGTATAAGCGGGTTATTTACATCGAGCAGCTCGGGAAAGCTTCCGTTCGGAATGATTCCTATGTCATAGATCTGGTCTACGTCGTCCTCAAATTTGATGTAGGCGATGACACTGTCGTCATTCAGATTGATTAGCCAAACACCACTGACCGTTTCAATTCCTTCCTGACGAAGGGGCATGTCTTTGTTAGAGTCACTGTCCCTGACGCGGGAGAGGCCCACGAGCATGATGTCGTCCAGAAATGTCATACCTCTGAGAAAGCCTGGTAGTTGGATCATCTGTGTTTTGGCACCACTTTCAGGATCAACACGCCAGACAAGGCCACGCCCTGATTCGCAGACATAGATTTTGCCCTCGTGATAGCGAGGTGAATGGGGCATTATCATGCCGTCGACCAATATCTTGCTGGTTTGGACATCAATCAGCGTACCATCATCAAATTGTTGTTCCTCCGCCCAAGAGTCCCGACGGTTTTCTTTGTTGAAGGTTGTCACATAGCGTGGTTTTCCATCTCGCATTGCCATTCCGTTCAGGTGACATCGATCTTCCGGTACCAGTTCACTAATGAAAGGAGGTTTCCAGCGAGCGATGAAACTACTATCCGGGGCGAGAGTGGCAAGGCAGGAAAAGGTGGAGTTGACTACCCACAGACCTTCATCGCCCCAGGCAATGTCATGAATGTTGATCATGCCGGTCGTGATTGCTGCGCGATGAAGATAAAGCGCATTGGCTTTTTTCACCTGGTTGATTGTCTTCCGCCGCTCATTCAAAAAAGCCTCCATAGCCTTCTCATCTTTTTCAAGAATTTTTTTGGTGAGCTCCTGTTCGTTATCCAGATAGCCGGAGCGAACCTGATCGAGAAGGCCATCACAGCGTTGGAAATCAATGACCTGAGTAGCCGTGCCCAAGGTAAGGTGGTGCTGGTCTGCATATACTCCCATTGGTCGAGGGAATTCTTTGGAACACGTGGTGACAGTGTCACCGTCACTGCGGATAAGGATTAACTGTCCTGCTTGGTAGCTGGTGATAACCAGAGATATGTTGAGTACTTTTAAAATCTGGGGAAGGTTATCACTGTATACCGAGCGCAGATCAAACTGATCCTCTGATGTTTGTTGAGTCATTTTTCAGCGACACTCCGTTCCTTGCTATTCAATGTCTTGCTATTAAATGTGTTGCTATTGGACGTTTTGTCATTCTCCGGCGTATCTTTCCATAGCATGGCCAACAGTTGTTTATAGGTATATCGATTTCCTTCTTTATCAAAAATCGTTGGTGTTCCCCTGACACTCAGTTCTTTGGCAATTTCAGTGACTTGAGCGTTCTGAGAGTCAAAGGTGCGACGTTCGCTCTCTTCAAACGTTTTGTGCTGATATTCCTTATCCTTGTTCAGCATTATGCGACGCATAACATCCAGACGTTGCGACCGATTTTGGGCAAGTACAAAGTAACTTTTGTCTATTCCACTTTCAGTTTGTTGAAGTGGATACAGGAAGTAGTGAAGAGAGACTGTTTCTGGGAGAGAGCGCTTGATCAGTTCTGCTTCCAATTTGGTACACCAGGCACATTCAATATCGGTAAAGATATAATAGGCTTCGCTTCCGTCGCCCTGCGAGAAAGACGCTTGATCTGTGTAAGTCGTTAAGGGTTTTCGAACATACACACCTTTTCCCGACTGGTTATCGATCACTTTGCCCAGAAAGGTATAACGCAGATCGCTACTCACAGAAAAGCTGACTGGTACCATCTTTCCTCGCTGATTCAGACGCAGTCCGTTAACCAGATATAGCCCTTCGACTTCTTGATATTCAGTAATCTGGATATCATTTTCCCGAATGCTTGGCAGCGCTTTGAAGGTTTCCACCGTCACCGCACCTTCTGCAAAAGCGATTTGTCCCCCCAGGCAATGCCACAGCAAACATACCCAAGAAGCCAAAAATCTATACCTCATTTCCATTCTCCAATTCTTTGGCTTTTTATATGACTAATCTTTCTGAGCGTCTGCTTGAGTGGCAGACAGTGGCCAGATCTCTTTTGAACGAGCAACCAGTGTTTCTTGTAACTCTTTCAGCGTCAGCGTTGGATTGCTGGCTAACAGTAATGCTGACAAGCCGCTCGCCATCGCCGCAGATGCCGATGTACCGTTAAACCAACCATAACCCTGGTGATAAGTTGTACGAATCTGTCCAGGAAGATAAAGGTCAACCCTCTCGCCGTAATTACTGTAAGGGGCTATTTTTCCTTTTAGCTGAGAGCCCACCGTAATGACTGTGTTGATCGCTGATTCTTTACTGCCGGGTTTGATAGGTTGTCCCTCATTTCCTGCCGCAAAGATAATAATGCTACCGCGACCGTTCCTGCCGTGCTGCGTGAGGTATTGAATAACATCATTGACCGGTTCCATTAATACTCGGGAATTCCAACTGCAGTTAATGATGTCAGCTCCCGCTAAATTGGCTACGGTGAAAGAAAGGACTGTGTCAGACGTTCGTGTACTAGCCTGGCGGATTGGTATCAACGTTGCCCTCGGGGCAATACCGTCAATACCTAGTCCGTTATGCTGGGCCACCACAACACCGGCAACCTGTGTGCCATGCCGGTCTCCGCGTACCTGAGGAGTCGCGCCAAGTTGTTTGAGATCCGCATCGTAACTAAAGCCGACAGTCGCTCCCTTCAAATCCTCATGTTCCAGATTAAATCCATCGTCGATCACCGCTACCTTTATTCCTTCCCCTTTATTGGCTCTTAAGGCAGCAGGCAACGTGGCGGTAAAATCAGTCTCCGAAGAATAGCCATGCAGGGAACGGGGCTGAACGATGTCTGGTTGCGCGTAGAGTATGCCATCTTCTCGGGAAAGCGCTTCTGCGTCCTGACGAGGATTGTCCGATGGCATCAGATACAGATTGGCTTCACCTAGCATTGCCAACTGAGTGACCTGACGGTTGAGACGTTCCTGTAGATGTTGTTTTGAGAGAACAGCCTTGATGATAACGCCAGGGAGCGCTTCAAACGGGCCACATTGTTGTTGTCCGAAGTTAATAAGACACGTGTCTTCGTCGGCTTGTGCTGAAGGTAGACATTGACAGTAAAGCAGTACAGACAATATAAAAAAGCAGCATAGATACTGCTTTGTTGGCTTATCCTTTACCAACCGCCTGTCTATCAACATCCGTCCTTTATCCTTGTTTGAATCCGTCCTTTAGATGCTATTGAGTATAGTCTGTTAATTTTCAACAGCGAATGCGAAAAGAAAAAAAGCACCTATCTGAATCACTTCAAATAGGTGCTTTTCGTTCAATAGTCTCTATGTTTTAACGTCAGAGAATCTTACTGAATCCAAACCCATTGTTGGGTTTTTCCGCCGTGATAACCCCAGATATGAGCATCACTACCACGGTAGCTCCAGGTGTCTCCACCGTCGATGTCCAACGCTTTGCTGGTCGCATGTTTCGGGCGGAAGGAGTTGCTGTTGCCACGATCCCAGCGCTGGTTGTTACCGGTATGACAGCTCCATAGGTGAACGTCTGAACCATTGCTGGTGCCTGCGCCAGACACGTCTACACATTTAAAGCGAGCGGCTTTGCTGTGAATACGGCCCAGGCTGTCCTGATACCATTTTTGGTAGTCGTCACCCTGGCAGCTCCACTGGTGTACGTCGGTGCCGTTAGAGGTTCCTTCGTCTTCAAGATCAAGACAGTAACCTTTGCCGTTTTTCAGACGCTGATAGTTAAAAGCTTTAACCTGACCTGAGGAGGTTTGTACGTCAAAGTTACCCGATTTACCTGAGCTGTCTGTCGCTGCAACTAACATGTACATGCCTGCATCAAGGCTTAGGGTGATGCGAGCGTTAGAGCCTTCACCGCCATCATCATCGGCAGCAATTTGTTGGCCGTTGACGTCAAGCAGGTAAAGATACGCATCCTGAGAAGAACGCAGATCCAACGTAACCGGGCCTGACTGGTCTATGATCAGCTCAACCAGAGGGTTGTTTTTGCTGCTGATACTACGACCACCAGAGTTGCTCCAGCTGCCTTGAACCAAGGTGCCTGCGGCTGGTTCTTCTTCCGGAATCCAGCGGTCATAAGTAGCCGGCGTCCACCAGTACCACATTTGGGTTTTACCGCCGTGGTAAGTCCAAAGGTGGCTGTTGCTGCCATCGTTACTGTTGTCACCACCGCTGATGTCCATGGCACGGTTTGTTGCGTGAGCAGGGCGCAAAGAGTTGTTGGTGCTGCGAAGCCATTGCTGGTTAGCGCCACTGTCGCAGTCAGCAAGAATGATGTCGGTACCTTCGCCGGTGCCTGAGTTTTCTGCTTCAACACAACGGCTAGGGTAGAGCTTGCTGTGAAGACGACCAGAATCGTCTTGATACCAAAGTTGACTATCAATATCCGCAGGATCGGTATGGCAGCTCCATTGGTGTACTGGTGTACCCACTGAAGTGCTACGGCCTTCTAGATCCAAACATTTGCCTTTACCGTTACGAAGTTGGCGATACACCACTTGTGAACTTTCGGTTGGCAGGTTAATCGCAGGCGCGTCACCCTGAACCCATTTGCCTTCGGTTGCCTGGTCTGTGTAGTTGATCCAGGCTGATTGATTGCCTTTGGCTTGTTTCAGTAGATAGTTCTGATAGCCGTTCTTCGGTAAACCATAGCTGCCATTGAACTCTGAGGAACACACGTTGAAACCTTCAGCCCACGGGCCAGAAGCCGATGAAACTTGCCATTGACCAGCAGAGTCCAGACACACATACGGACGTGTTTGATCACAGCTCAGGTCGTTGAAACGCCCATTACCATTGTGCTCTGCACAGTCTTCATTACCAACGTTGTTTGGTTCGTTGGTGTTCCAGCTCCAAATCGCAGCGCCGTGACGGGCGTCATCATGATCCAGTTGATCCAAGCCCACAACGCCAACCGCACAGTCGGTTAGTGTCTTCATGTAGTTGGCATCAACGGCTTTTGGCGGATCACCAAACCAATCGCTCAGTGTTGTTGAATCTTCAAATACACGGGTAAAGGTTGAGCTTAATAAGTCCGGGTTGAAGCGATCGTTTTGACAATCAGGTGCAGGGGAAAGCTCACTGTTGTTGGTTGTAAACAAGTGGCCGAATGCATAGTTGGCCCAAGAGGTTCCTTCAGAACCAGAGCAACTGCCATCGCCATAGATCACGATTTGTTTTCCTGCATTGAGGATGTCAGCCTTGCTAACATTCATCGGGAAACTCTCGCCACATTGGCTTGGCTGATAAATTTTATCCGCGAAGTATTTATCCAGAATGGTAGACATTTCAGCGAAGTGGTTGTCCATGTGATCTTCGATGTATAGGAAGACTACCTGATCTTTGTGCGCCGGATTGCGAATCCAGGTGTTAACTTCACCGATGCGCTCTTCGGTACGGCCATCAAATTCACTACAGCCGGTGTGGTCGTCAGTACCGTGACATGCAATCAGTTCACTGCTGAACCAGTGGGTATCCAATTCCAATAAGCGCACGCCCATATCCAATTGCTCTGTCAGGGAATGGATGTGGTTTGGATCGTAGTAACTGCCCAGATTGGAGTAATGATCTGAGTTGTAGGAATTGTGAGTCATCAGCATTGTAGCTTCAGACATCGGTGTGTGTTTATCGATTTCAGCTTGCAGCGTAAGTGCTTTGTATTGCCAGCTGTTGAGATACGTTTCGATTGCAGCATCTGCCATCGCGAAGGAACTGCAAAGTGTCCCTAGGGAAATCAAGGCAAGCGATTTCTTTGAACGGGTCAATTTCGACATAGTGTTGTCCTGTTATTTTTATAATTATTCTACTGAGAGCCTTTGGCGGCTTAGTATCTAGCCCTAAATGGCCTGAACCGTAATGGTTACATGAAATCGATGACACGAGAGTGGCAAATATGGCCATTTGTGAGCTCTTTCCGCACGACTTTTTAGAAAGGTCCGATTATGACTGGGATCGGGGCAAAGGGGGCATGCTCTGTTGTTTATCCTTTTCTCTTTCTTCCTTCTGCGCTTGGGCCTTATTGGCGGTTTCTGTAAATCGCTTCATGGCTTCAACACTCAGAGTTGGCAATTCATCCTGATTGAAACGCTGAGAGGAGAAAGGACTTCGATGGTGTTTGGGTATGCTGCACATGACGAGCCTCACGAGAGCTTATAAAACATGAATCACACAGAGATTGGGCTGTTTATAGAGAGATAACTCCCAGTCTAAGTTTCGGTGGTATACATATTGGACAGGTCAGACGGTTGATCGTTCGGCGTTATATCTCGGGGCCTGATACTTCAGTGGCGTTCGATACTTTCTGTTTATAGCTGCCCATTTCTGATTTGGATAGGGATTTAGGCAGTGTGACTTCGAAGCATGTCCCGCCATATTTGGAGTCTATACAGCGGATGCTGCCAGAGAGTGCCTGGGTGACCAGGTTGTAAACGATGTTTAACCCTAATCCAAGACCACCTTTGTTTCGCTTGGTGGTGTAGAAAGGTTCAAAGATTCTTGATTGTTCGTCGTGCTTGATCCCAATGCCATCATCGCTGACAGTGAGAATGATGGAATGTTGGTCTTCACCAAGACGAGCTTTGAGATAAATATTCCCTGCCTGATCCTGGCTAAAGGCGTGGAGCGAGGCATTCTCAAGTAAAGATTGCAGTACTTTCATCAGGGAGCTTTCAAAAGTTTCTATGACCAGATTAGCCGGACATTCAATGTGCATTGTCAGCCCGCCGCGTAAGTTACTACCTGCCCACTTATTGATGTCCATAAAGCATTCTTGCAAGGTCACTTTCACAATACTTTCGATAACATCTTCTTTGACCGAAAGTTCTTTGAAGGTATTGATCATGGCGCTGATGCGATCAATATTATCTTCACTCATTTCAGACAGGGATTGAATACTGCCTAAATGCGTTTGTAGATTCTCTTTGGTGAGTTGCTGGTTATCAATGGCTGACTGGATTTGAGCAACGAAATCGGAAATGGCGCTGACCGAGGTTTTACACACGCCCAATGGTGTATTCAGTTCGTGAGCGAGCCCAACCACCATGCCTCCGGTGGCAAGCATTTTCTCTTTGACGATTAATTCTTTTTGAGTGTTCTGAAGTTGTTCGATCATTGCGTTTACGTTGGAGAGCGCGATAGAAAGCTCATTGTTGGAACGTTGTAATTCCGCCGTTCGTTCCGTTACTTTGGTTTCCAGCGCTTTGTTCAGGGCGGCCAGTTGTGAACGCTCCGAGATCAGTTCTACTTCAATCTGTTTCCGGTTTTCAAACTCCATCTTCAGATTAGCTTTCATTTTATTCAGGGCTGTAGTCACGGCTTCGAGTTCATCTTCCCGGTGAGTGCGGTGAAGTTCAAAGGGTTCGCTGTCGAGGGAGTCAAAGGAAAGGTTTCTGGTGTAACTTGCCAAGGTAATCAGGTGTCGGGTAATCAACCTGTGTACCAGGATCATGATCAGAATGGACACCATAAAGGTGTTAAAAAACTGAATCATCAGAATGTTGAAGGCTTTTTCGAGAATACGCTGGTAGACGTAGTTGTAATCAACTTGCACAAAAAGTGTGCCCAGCTCCTTCTGCTTATAAAGTAGGGGATAATCGATTAATTCAGAATAATCGTGACGCTTGGGGTTGCCTTTGGACACCCGTTCCCCGCCATTGAGCACCACATACGCATAGTTAATTTCTGGATAATTGAGTAAGCCTTTGAGTTTCAGTTCGACCTTGGGCCAGTCAAACTCCCATAGATCAAGGGTTAACTCTTTTAAGTCAACTTCCTGGATTCTGGCTTGGTGTTCACGAATTGCTTTGAGATCTTTTTGGTAATCAATATAGAGCAGAAAACACGATGTAATCAGCGTAATACAGGTACTAATAACTAAAACAATAAGCAACAGCCGGATGCTTAATTTCGAAGGGAGAAAGCGTTTAATGTTCTGCAAACTTTTAAGCTCCTTGTACTTAGACCAACAAACGCCTGTTGTTTAAGTTTTCCTTTAGATAATTAGTTGCTGAAAGGTGTTATATTTCTGAAAGTGTAGATGAAGAATTACAATTTAGCTCAAAAAATATATGTAGCTTGTTTGTTTAATACGAGTTTTTAAGTTGTTGGATTGGTTATCTTTTTAGGATTTTGGTGAATATGCATTACTCGACTCTGGCTTCTTGGTCTTTAGCAATTGTTAAAGCGTTGGATAAATCTGGAATCGATGGTATTGAGTTGTTAGCAAAAGCAGGGTTGGATTACGAGGCAATTCAGCTGAATCCGGAAGCCAGAATTCCTATCGAACAGATGACACAGGTGTGGCTGTTAGCTGAGGTTGCAACTCAAAATCCTGCATTTGGTTTGACCGTAAGCAGTTGTGTAAACCCCTTACATTTCAGAGCATTAGGTATGTTGATGATGACAAGTCACAGCATTGCCGAAACCTTTGAAAAAGTAGTGAAGTACTATTCCTTAATCAGCAATACCGGGCTGGTGGAGTTAGAACACACGCCCGATCTTTTAGGCTTTAAGATTCAACCGTTGGAAGGGGTAGTCATCAGCACCTTAGCCATCGATGCGTTTTTTGCCAGTGTGGTGGTGCTTTGTGAGCAGGTATTGAACAGTCGATCTTTCATCCACTCCGTTGAGCTAATCAAACCGGAACCCAAAAACAAAACGGCTTGGCAGACGTTTTTTCAGTGCTCTGTGAAGTTTAATGCGGACACCAACTGCCTTTGGATGAAACGGGACATTTTGGAAGCCAGCTCGGCCTTTAGTGATTCCCGAATGGCGGTGTATTCGGAATCCGTGATTCAGGATTATCTTGAAACGATGAAGCAGGGGGCATGGCGAGATCGTGTGATGCAGGCCATTCATGCCGCTTTCACCCACGGGGAACCGAGTCTCGCAGACATAGCCGCCCAGCTTGAAGTGAGCGAACGTTCTCTCAGTCGTCGCTTGAAAGAAGAACAGACCAGCTTTCGTGCCCTTTTGAGTGAGAAGCGAAAAGAGTTGGCGCAGTTCTATCTAAAGAACAGCGAACTTCCAGTCACTGAAATTGCGTATAAACTTGGGTTCAGTGATGTCAGCAATTTTACTCGCGCATGTCAGGGGTGGTTTGATTGTGCACCCTCGGTTTATCGTAAAACGTCCTGATTTCTTCCAAAACCGCTTATAACATCCTCAAATGACAACTCATTGGCAGGTTATGACCAGTGAAGGCTATTGAACTTACATACTATAAGGTGATTAGCAGTAGCTTCAGATAGTGAGGTAAGTTTTGAATTCAGTCAGTAAAACAGTTTTAACGTTAGGTTTGATCTCATCTCTGTTGGGATGTGGCCAGGATACTGTAGAGCGTGCTCCTCAGTCAGTGGCGAGTAACGAGGTGGATGCTCTTGGGTTCACTCCAGCGTCATCGTTTACGAAAGCGAAACAGGCATCCGTTTTGGAGTTCTTACCGTTCGAAGATACCGAAGACTTTGACCAGTCGAAACGAGGTTTCATCGCAAAGATTCCTGGTCTTCAAGTTAAGAACAAGGAAGGCAATGTGATATGGGATACTCAGGCTTACGAATTCATAAGTGATGCTGCACCTTCGACGGTGAATCCGAGTTTATGGCGTCAGACAAAGCTAAATAATTTGCACGGCCTTTACCAAATTTCAGAAAACATTTATCAGATTCGTGGTTTTGATCTGGCAAATATGACCATCATCAAAGGAAAGACGGGGTGGATTATTGTCGATCCGTTAACGACGGAAGAAACTGCAAAAGTTGCTATCAATCTCGTCAATGAGAAGCTGGGCAAACGTCCGGTGTCAGCAATTTTATTCACGCATTCCCATATTGATCACTTTGGTGGTGCCTTGGGCATTGTTTCCCACGATGAATTGGCACAACGGCCCATTCCGATTGTTGCGCCTGCGGGCTTTATGGAAGAAGCGACCAGTGAAAACGTGGTAGCGGGTATGGCCATGGGTCGTCGTTCAATGTTTATGTACGGTAAGCGACTGCCTAAATCAGAACGTGGACATGTGGGCTCAGGGCTAGGGAAAGAGCCTGCATTTGGTTCCTTCAGTATTCTCGAACCAAACTTGGTGATTTCAGAGGCCACGGAAAAGCACGTTATTGATGGCGTTGATTTTGAGTTCCAAGTGGTGTCGGGGTCAGAGGCTCCTTCCGAGTTTACCTTCTATTTGCCGCAGTTTAAGGCATGGTGTGGTGCCGAGATGGTGTCTCGTAACATGCATAACCTCTATACCTTACGTGGTGCCAAAGTTCGCGATGCGCTCAAATGGAGTGGTTACATCAACGATGCGATAACAATTGCCAAGCAAAGTGATCTCTATTTTGGCAGCCATCATTGGCCAATCTGGGGATCAGAGATGATTGTTGATTTCTTAAAATCCCAGCGTGATACCTACAAATACATTCACGATCAAAGCGTTCGTATGTTGAATGCGGGCTACACCCCTAATGAAATTGCGGAAGAATTAGAGTTACCTCCGACTCTGGCGAAGAACTTCTCTAACCGTGGCTACTATGGCACCGTTAAACATAATGCAAAGGCTGTTTATCAAGGCTATCTGGGGTGGTATGACGGTAATCCGGCTCACCTTGACCCGCTTCCGCCAGAACAGTCTGCAGTGAAATATGTTGAGTTAATGGGCGGTGCAGAACAAGTCATAACCAAGGCTCAGACAGCATTCGATCAGGGCGAGTATCGTTGGGTTGCAGAACTACTGAATCACCTGGTCTTTGCCGAACCAAATAATGAGCAAGCAAAAGAATTGCTGGCCAAAAGCTATGATCAACTGGGCTATCAGTCGGAGTCTGGCCCGTGGCGTGATGTCTATCTAACCGGAGCTTATGAGTTGCGTCATGGCGCACCTGATCAAGGCGTAAACATTGCGATGATGAAAGGGGTATTGCGAGAAGCGCCTGTTGAAAACTTCTTCATTTCTATGGCAGCGCGTTTAATAGGACCAGAGGCCTTCGACGAAGACTACAAGATCAACATCACCTTTACGGATCTGAACGAGAACTATGTGTTATGGATTGAGAATGCAGTGCTTCATCATAAACAGGCGCCTGCTGTGAGTGATGCCAATGCGACTCTGAAAGTGACCCATGAACTGTTCTTAAATATGGCTATTGGTGAAGCAGGTATCAAAGACACCTTGTTCTCTGATGATCTGGAAGTCGAAGGCAGTAAATTGGATTTGGTTAACTTCTTCCGCCTCTTCGATAAACCAAAAGGGATTTTCAATATCGTTGAACCTTAATTATTTACCGTTCAGCGCTGAGTATTCATTCATGTAGTACTATGCTGTGACCCGTTGCCATTGGTGGCTTGTTAGACTGGCCGAACATTGAATCAGTCAAGTTAAATCAGTTAACAACAGGAGCAAACAATGGCACGGGTATTAATGATCACTGGCGATTTTGTTGAAGATTACGAAAACATGGTGCCGTTCCAGGCGCTCATCGCAATGGGGCATGAAGTGGATGCAGTATGTCCTGATAAGAAAGCCGGTGAATCCATCGCAACTGCCATTCATGATTTTGAAGGCGATCAAACCTACACCGAAAAGCGCGGGCACAACTTTGTGCTTAACGCAGATTTTTCTTCTATCAACCTTTCTGACTACGATGCCCTTTATCTTCCAGGTGGTCGTGCACCAGAATACTTACGCCTAAATTCAAAAGTTATTGAAATCATTCAAACGTTTTCAACCAATAACAAACCGATTGCGGCGATTTGTCATGGTGCTCAGCTATTAACCGCAGCAGGGGTGATTGAAGGTAAGAAAGTCTCCGCGTATCCTGCGTGTGCGCCTGAGGTGACCTTGGCCGGTGGCGAGTACGCTTCACTGGAAATGGATCAAGCTATCACCGACGGTCAGTTGGTGACGGCTCCTGCTTGGCCGGCGCATCCTGAATTCTTGAAGCAATTCACGGCGCTGTTTTAATCGTTTTACTGCAAAAAGGAAGAGACTGTGTGTCAGTTGTTCATTAATGCCGATGAGTCATTGTGGGTGAGTAAAACCCGTTCGTTACGAGTGGATGGGGTGGTCACCTCGGTACGTCTTGAAAACTTCTTCTGGGATGTTTTGGAAGAATTAGCGAGCCGAGATGGCATGACCGTGACTCAGATGATTTCCAAACTCTATTTGGAATCGATGGATGCAGAACACGACATCAGCAACTTCTCTTCCTTTTTACGTGTCTGTTGCGGGCGTTATCTGTCGATGACGTCCGATGGACTGTTGCAACGAGATCTTAATGAACCATTGGAATTGGTTGATTCCTCTCGTTTGCTTCAAGAAGAGCAAGCTCACTCGCAGTTGCGTCAATCCAGAAGACAGAAAAAGGGACAGACATTGAACTAATGTCTGCTCTTTACTTCCAAGAAGATATCTTTTGTGAGCAGTGATGCGGACCGTTTGAATAGCTGTCACCTTGCTAGTGAACAATCATTGGTAAATGTTTGAAGAGCGCATATCATGCTCACTTCCTTCTTCTTTATTCCAAAAGGCACTTCTTCATGGCGATTGAGCTGGTCCAAACCGATAACGTTGTTGAACTGATCCAATTAGCGTTAGCGCCGGTTTTTTTGATTGTGGGCATTGGCCAGATTTTGAATGCGGTGACAGGACGCTTGGCTCGAATCATTGATCGGGCTCGTCATATTGATCAGAAATTAACGGCCAAAGAATTGACCGCTAATAAAACGGTGAGGCGAGAACTATCGTCATTAAAGCGCCGCATGAGTTTCGCTAACTGGTCCATTACGTTTTTAACGGGCGCTGCGGTGATTATCTGTCTGGACGTCGTGTTGTTACTGTTAAATGGCTTGATCGACTATGACTTACGTTCTGAAATCATCATCTTATTCATGCTGACGATGTTTGGAATTACTGGCGGTTTGCTGTCGTTTTTCTGTGAGGTGAGCGTAGCCACTGCGACGCTCAAGATTGAGACGTATGAGTCTGAGGATGATAAGTAGCCTTCCTGAAAATACCTTAAAAGATAATGACCTTGATGATCATTGAAGAGTTTTTTGTTTATGAGTGAGAAAAGAATACAAATTACTTTGTCTGAACGTGAACTAATTTATTTGATACAAAGTGGTTCGGCATTAATTACCAACATTTCTGAGAATGCTTTAACTACCTATTGTGGGTTTAACAAAGAAGAGATTCTTGAGTTCTCAAGTAAGATGAGAGAAATCGCTGATAAAGAAAGTGTCTCTTGGTAATGCGAAGTCTACTAGGCCGTCAAATGAAGCAACAGAAGCCGTTATAAAGTGGCGCGAGAGTTAAGCAAATAACAACAATCTGTTATTAATCTTGGCTATTCTTCTTGATCATTCGATTTATGTTTGTGATGGCCTCTATGCATAAATACATGCATAAGCGGGCAGGCCAGAAGCACTAAGATTGGCAGCCACTCATAGACATGTAGCCTGTGCTCCAAGAGTAGGAATCCTCCAAGTGCGATCAATAAAGCAATAGCCAACAGGCCCATTGGTGAGAACCAAAACGATTTTTTAGTTTTCATCGGGTGATACCACGTCATTGCGGGTGCTTGAGCCCTTCAAATCGAAATCTTGTTCGGAAGATGGTCGAAGCCCGTGAATCCAATACAATTCGTCCACAGGGCTAATGCAGACTAACCCTTCACTGTCTGCATTGACATGGGCTGTGTTCATGATTAACTTCGCAATGGTCTCTGCATTTTCTGTGTTGGTGTATAAATCCATTTGAAGATGTGGGACCAAGCGGCCTTCATTAAAGTGATCGTAATATTTTCCTCTGCCTTTTACAGGGTAAACGGTATAACCAGCGACTCCTAGATCAAGCAAGGCGGTTTCAACGTCATGCAGACGGAGCTCATCAAAAATTGCCGTGACTTTTTTGAGAGACATTAGCTTTCTCCTTCAACTCGAATCTGACCACGATACATCTGCATTTGGCAGTGAAATGTATAACTGCCAGGTGTGAGGGCAGGTAACTTGATTTCAATAACGTGATTCAGCGGCAACGTTTCACTGATATTGAGTTCAGGGAATACCAGTGTTTCAGCACAGGGTGATTCGTCGGTACGAATGAACGAAAGCGTGGCTTCTTGATTCGCTGGCACCGTGACAAACGCCGGTTGGTAGACGCCGTTTGCTACTTTAATTGGTTGATGTTGAACTGCCTCTAAGGACTCGTTCTTTGGCTGATAGATCCAAAACCACCAAATGATCAGTGCTATCAGTGCAAGGCCGAGTAAATTGATAATCATCATGGTTTTAACTCCTATACCCATATTTTCTGTGTCTGTTGGCCTTAATGTTTGTTTGCTTTAACTCTTGTTTGCTTTAAAAAAGCGCAAACGGTTAGCGTTTGAAACGACGGTGACCGAAGAGAAGGCCATCGCCGCACCGGCAATGATCGGGCTCATTAACACGCCAAACACCGGGTAGAGTATGCCGGCAGCAATAGGGACGCCCGCTGCGTTATAGACAAACGCACCAAATAAATTCTGCTTAATGTTGGAGAGCGTTGCTTTACTGATCGCAATGGCATCGGCCAAACCATGCAGGGAGCCGCGCATCAACGTAATGTCGGCACTTTCAATGGCGACGTCGGTGCCTGTTCCGATGGCAAATCCAACATTAGCCATCGCCAGTGCCGGAGCATCGTTGATGCCATCGCCGGTCATGCCGACAATTTCGCCTTCCATTTGAAGTGCTTGGACTTTTTGGGTTTTGTCCTCGGGCAATACTTCCGCATAAAACTCGGTGATACCCACTTTCTCTGCCACAGCCTTGGCGGTGTTGCGGTTGTCGCCTGTGAGCATCACCACGCGAACTCCGTTTGCCTGCAATCGTTGAATGGCTGCAATGGAATCCTCTTTGATTGGGTCTGCAACGGCGATGATGGCGGATAATTTGCCATCGACCGCAAAATACATCGGTGTTTTGGCTTCTGCCGCCAATGATTGGGCTTGATCAACAAACGCCGCGATCTCGATGTGTTTGGAGATCATCAATTTCTCATTACCGAACAACAGTTGCTTGCCGGTGATGGTCGCTTCCACGCCGTGGCCAGCAATGGTATTGAAGGTGTCGACAGTCAGCAGGTCGAGTTGTTTTTCTTTGGCGGATTCAGTAATCGCCAATGCCAGCGGGTGTTCTGATCCTGATTCCAAACTGGCAGCCAGTTGCAGAACGGTGTCTTTGCTTTCATCCGAAGTGAGCACAATGTCTGTGACTTTCGGCTCGCCAAGTGTAATGGTGCCGGTTTTATCCAGAACCATCGCGGTGATTTTTGAAGCGGTCTGTAACGCCTCGCCATTTCGGATCAGAACGCCAGCTTCAGCCGCTTTACCGACCCCCACCATGACCGACATGGGTGTAGCAAGACCTAGCGCGCAAGGGCAGGCGATGATCAGTACTGTGGTGGCAGAGACAATAGCAAAGGCTAGCGATGGTTCTGGGCCAAAGTTCAACCAGGCCAAGGCACTAAGTACGGCGATGATCATGATCACCGGTACAAAGTAGGTTGATATGACATCGGCCAGACGACCAATCGGGGGTTTTGAGTTCTGCGCGTGTTTCACCATGTTGATGATGTGAGCGAGCGCGGTGTCTTTACCGACACGGGTTGCTTCAAATATCAGGCTGCCGGTTTTGTTGATGGTGCCTGCAATCACTTCATCGCCCAGTTGTTTTTCAACCGGAATGGGCTCACCTGTGAGCATGGACTCATCAATGGCCGTGTGGCCCTCAATCACCACACCATCAACTGAGATTTTTTCGCCAGGGCGAACCCGGACGTTATCGCCAATGACTACGTCTTCGATGGGGATATCAATCTCCTGCCCGTTGCGTACAACGCGCGCAGTTTTAGGCTGCAAGCCGATCAGTCGTTTGATGGCTTCGGAGGTTCGGCCACGGGCTTTGAGTTCCAAGGCTAAGCCAAGATTAATCAGGCCAATGATCATCGCTGTGGCTTCAAAGTACACGTGACGGGCAACGCTCGGCATAATCTCAGGGAAAAGCACAACGACCATCGAATACAGCCAGGCAGTGCCGGTTCCCAAGGCGATCAGGGTATCCATGTTGGCGGAGTGGTTCTTGAAGGATTTCCAGGCGCCGGTATAAAAATGCTTTCCTGAGAAAATCATGACTGAGAGGGTAAGTAACCCGACAATCAGCCAAACTACCCGCTCGGTGGGTGTGTTCACCGACATTTCTCCGGTAATTAAACCGTAGGCCATAAGCGGTATCCCTAGTGAAAGGGCAATGGCCATGTCACGCAACAGTCGCTTGTAGTACTTGAAGTCTTCCTCTTCTTTCTCTTCGAGCGTATCAACTCCATTATTGGCACTGGCTTTGGCTTGATAACCCGCTTTCTGTACGGCTTGAATGAGTTGATCAGGGGATACGGCGCCTTCTACCAAAACGGTACGATCAGCAAAGTTCATATTGGCACTTTGTACACCGGGCACTTGCTTCAGCGCGCCTTCAATTTTACCCACACAACTGACACAACCGGCGCCTTCGATCATAAGGGTGGTTTGGTTGTTTTGCTGCTGAGCTTTGTGCTCTGTTTCATGGCGCTCTGGTTCATGATGGCCCGTTCCTTTTTGAGAAGGAACAGGTTGATTCGGTAGGTTCAATTCATGAGTCATAAGTGACACTCCTTACCTTTCTTAAATATAGCGCTTAGGTGTAAAGCTCTTTAAATATTGCACTGTTTGGCGTGGCGCTTTAAAGGGATCTTCTTTTAGCCTAAACCTGTGTGTAGCACTTGGGTCAAGTCAGTAGTTTTATTCAGCAATCATCCGTTTTTTTGAGCCGAATCGAACCGATTAGCACTGTTCTAACTTGAGTATAACGCTCCAAATGGCTCAAAAGAGGAAGATGACAAAAATGTCATTTAGGTGTCAGATTGCTGAAAGTCCGCTGCTTGTAAAGTGCCAGGAAATACCCGATCGTTATTACGCGATGAGGGTGAAGCAACAGGCGATACCTTGGCAACCGTTGGGGTTCGTTTTTGGTTATAAAAAAGAGAGGATAATTCATGATAAAAAAACAGTTTACTTTGGCTAGTCTGCTTCTTATTTCTGGCTTTTCAGGAACGGTAATGGCTGGCCAAGGCCATATGTCGCAACCTATGTCACACCATGACTCCGATGACAGTAAGTATCAGGCAGCTAATATATCGGCTGTTGGTGTTAAAGGTGATCCGGAAGAGGTGAACAGAACCATTTATATGGTTTTGTCGGATGCGATGAAGTTTGCACCGTCCAAAATTATGGTCAATTCAGGAGAGACTGTACGTTTCTTTATCTCAAACACGGGGCAGATCCCTCACGAATTTGTGATCGGGGATAAAAAATCGATGCAGGCGCACGCCAAAATGATGCGAGACATGCCGAACATGAAGCACGATGAATCGAATATGGTGAGCTTACAGCCTGGTCAAAAATCAGCGATTGTCTGGAAGTTCACACAGGCCGGGACGGTTGATTTTGCCTGTCTTGTTCCTGGCCATTTGGAAGCCGGGATGACTGGCGAGATTATGGTTCATTAATTTCCTGAAGTGTTTTCTTTTACGTTAAATGGCTCCTAGCGAGCCATTTTTTTCGTCCCTAAATTAGTATTTCTTCTTTGGTGTTTTTCTCTTTTAACTCGTTTTTATTGCAAGACGTTACGAATGATGTTGATTGAAATGCAGGGCAAAGGTGGTTGTCCCGTTTTCAGAGGTGACGTCAATCTGACCTTGATAGGCATGTACGATGGATTGTGTGATTGATAACCCTAAACCTGCGCCGATACTGTTCTTATGCTGTCGTGATTTATCGACCCGGTAGAATCGGTCAAATAAATACGGAAGTGAATCTGAAGGGATGGTTTCCCCCTGATTGGTGATACGAATATTTACCGTGTTTGTGTTCGCTGAATAGGTTGTCTGATCAACGTCAATCTTGATGGTTGAGTCATTGTCAGCATGACGAATCGCATTCGAGAGTAGGTTGTTGATGGCTCGTTCAAACATCACTTTATCAATCCATAGCGATGCATCGCCGGACTGTACAATGGTGATGTCTTTCTCTTCTGCAATGATGCTAAAAAACTCGATGATTCGATGAAGCTCTTCGGCCAGTTGGATGGTCTGATCGTTTCTTCGCGCCAGAGAGTTCTCTGCACGGGCGATGTACAGCACATCGTTCATGGTTTTAATGATTCGGTTCAGTTCTTCAAGGTTGGATTCCAAAGCATCTTGATACTCCTCTTTACTTCGTTGTGCGGAGAGCATGACCTGAATTTGTGTGTTCATGTTGGACAGCGGGGTTCTAAGCTCATGGGCAATGTCGGATGAGAACTCACCTAAACGATGAAAGCCCTGCTCAATGCGATCGAGCATTTTATTTTGAATTTCTGAAAGCTCTTGTAACTCGATGGGTAGATTTTCCGAGGGAATGCGTTTGCTGAGACTGTCCGGCGTGATTTCACGAATATGACTTCCCAGAACTTTAATGGGCTTCAAACCGCTTCTCACAATGAAAAAGCCATAAAGGGATGAGATTAAGATTGCCAGCAGAGTAGATGAGAGCAGCACCCGGTTTAAGTTATCTAAAAAAATAAGGTGATGACGAATATTAATACCAATAACCAATAGGTGCTGATCATCAATCGGGAAGTCAAAGGCCCGAAGGGTCATACCGTTAGTTTGCCACTCTAACGCGTCGTCTTGCGTGTTCGGGGAGTGAGAGAGGGCGGCTAATTGCTCAGCAGGCAAGGGTATCTCTGAATTTTGACCAATGATTGAGCTTTCACGCAGCAACCATAAGTAGGCCGAGTTGTGGCTAAGTATCTCCAGGATGTCTTCTGGCTTTTGTAAGGTTCTGAGGTTGATCGATTGAAATTTCTCAGAGATATGTTGGTAGTCTTGCTCAAAAAAATGTCGTTCGATGAGGTGTTGCAACACCAGAGTGAGCGAGAAATAGATAAAAATGGTGGTACCAACAAACATCAGAATCAGGTGGGTCTTCATTGACTGAGTGTGCTTCTGTATCACTGGTCGTCCTCATCCAGTTTGTACCCCATACCTCTGACGGTATGAATTAGCGGAGTATCAAACGGTTTATCAATCTTAGATCGTAAACGTTTGACCGCCACATCAATAACGTTGGTGTCGCTGTCAAAGTTCATGTCCCAAATCAATGAGGCAATGGTGGTTCTTGAAAGGACTTGTCCTTGCTTTCGCATAAAGAGTTCAAGCAGCAAATATTCTTTGGCCGTGAGCTGAATGGATGTGCCGCCTCGGGTGGCGGTTCGCTTTAATACATCTAATTCCAGATCAGCAACTTTGAGGCTGTTCGGGCTGCTCGACACTTGTGGTTGAGGTGTGTGATGTCTGAAGATGTTTTTAACCCGCGCCAGTAACTCAGCAAAGGCATAGGGTTTGGTCACGTAATCGTTGGCTCCAAGCTCGAAGCCTTTTACCCGATCGTCGACCTGTTCTTTTGCCGTCAGCATAATCACCGGGGTGGTAATGTTACTGCTGCGTAAGGTGTTAAGAATTTGCCAGCCATCAAGCTTGGGCAGCATGATGTCGAGAATAATCAGGTCATAGAGTGCGCTGGTGGCGTGGTAGAGTCCATCGACGCCATCATGGCTTAAATCGACGGCATAGCCAGACTCGGTGAGCCCTTTTTGTAGGTACTGTCCGGCTTTGATTTCATCTTCAATAATTAAAATTTTCATCCGTTAAACGTAAGTCATTTTTCAGTAATGTTCCATAGCCTAGGCCAATAGACCCGTCAATTGATCCGCCAATTTAATGACCTAATTGAAAGGTCCTCGGGATGGATGTCCGGGTGGATAGGTGAGTGGATAGATTCAGGTTAAAGCCAGTGTCATTAGAACGACAAACGGGCAACCAAATTGGCTGCCCAAGGGGGATCGATTCGGTTAAATCTACTTAGTTGCGACTCTTGTCTTCTATGTAGTGGTAGTTGACGTGGACAAGTCCAACGTACTGCACATTGCCATCCTGTCCTATACGTTCAGTGACGGTGACAAAGTTGTCTTCTTTCAAGTGCAATGAGTTTTGGTCAATGTCGTTACCGCCTCCAACATGCAAAGCGCTGGTTAGGCTCTCTGGTGCACTTTTTGTGAGAGCGTCTAATTTGCTTAACGCGCCTTGATACGCTGCTTGCCTGGAGCTGGAAACAAGCACTTCAATTACTTTGCTTTGATTACGAACGGTTTCATTAGCAGAGTTTTTTAAAGGCTCGGCAGTTGCGGCCAGGCTCACGATAGAAAGCGCTAATGCAGTTACTGTGGTTTTAAATAGTTTCATAAATCACCTCAAAATGTAGTGTTCATTAGTAATCTCATACCTAATGTACTGTCCGGTGGGTGATAAACCTTGGTCATGAAAATGACATTTTTGTCATTTTGAAAAGAATATTTGAAGGGTCAAAACAAACTCATCTGGTTATCGACCAAGCTGTCAAAGTCCATTCCAATAAATGGCAGAATAGCGTCGGCAATGGGTTTGAGTTGTTTCTCAATGTACAGCTGATAATCGGGTTCCGAGGTTAAATAATCGATTGGCTCTGGGCCAACTAAGGTCATCACATAGTTGATCCAGCCTTTGTTTTGGTATTGTAGCGGCTTGCCTAATGCTTTGTTTTTCTCGTCGGCTATTTTGGCGGCTCTGACATGGGGCGGGATATTCTTAACGTATTCTCTGAGCGGCCTTCTCAGGCGTTTACGATAGATGAGCTTATGGTTCAGTTCACCGTTTAGCGTGGCGGCGACGGTGGTTTGGATGTAGCTGGTAGGGTCTATGTCATCAAAGATGATTTTGTAGAGTGTATGCTGAAATTCTCTGGCGAGTTCAGTCCAGTCGGTACGAACGGTTTCCAAGCCTTTGAACACCATTTCCGGTTTGCCATTGAGATAGGTTAACCCAGCGTAGCGTTTCTTGCTGCCGGCTTCCGAACCTCGAATGGTTGGCATTAAGAAACGTTGGAAATGGGTTTCAAACTCAATTTCCAGATGACTTTCTAACTGATGGTCATGCGCTAGCTTGTCCGTCCAGGCTTGGTTGATGATGTTTGCTAAGCGATTACCTATTTGCTGACATTGTTCATTGGTGAAGGCTTCATCCAACAGCACAAACGTTGAGTCGGTATCGCCATAAATCACTTCGCATGGGCGGTCGAAGAAACTGTGCTCTTCAATCCATGCGGCGGTTTGTTGCATGATTTGGTGACCGCGCATGGTAATAGAGCTGGCTAAGCGAGTATCGTAGAAACGACAACCACCTGAGCCCAAGACACCATAAAATGAGTTCATGATGATCTTGATGGCCTGTGAGCGCGGGGCGTCTTTGTCTCGCTTGGCTTGATCTCGTTGCTGCCAGAGTTCTGTAATTATGTCCGGTAGGAAATGCTTATCTCGGGAAAACCATGCGCCTTTGAAACCGGGGATGGCTGAGTCCGGATCTTTCAGCCCTTCAATCAAACCCATCGGGTCGATTTTGAAGGTTCGAATGATGGAAGGGTAAAGAGACTTAAAATCTAATACCAAGACGTTTTTATAGAAGCCGGGTTTGGAATTCATGACATAGCCGCCAGGGGAGGCTAAGCCACCGTCGGGGGGCAAGTTCGGTGCAATGTAACCGGCTCTGTGGAGTTTTGGCAGATAGAGGTTGGTGAAGGCTGCAACGGAACCGCCAACTTTGTCCAGTTCTAAGCCTGTGAGCTGACTTCTCAGAATCATGAAGTCCATGATTTGGGTGTGTTCGAAAATGTCCCAAACCAACTTACAGTCTTCCAGGTTGTATTGAGCCAGCTTTAGCTTGTTGTGATGAAAGTCGTAAGTGATTTGCTCGGCCCGTTGATCTACATGATCGGTTTTCTTACCGCGTTGTAATAACTCCTGCGCGACGTTTTCCAAACTGAAACTTTCAAAAAAGTAGGTGGCGGTTCTGAGTGCATCGATCCCATCAATCACGACTCGGCCGGGAAGGGTGATAAACCCTTGATTGGCTTCGGTACGGGAATCTCGCCAATGGGCCAGGGTTAGGCCACGGCCTAGCCGTAAACTGATGTCCTGTTTTTTGGCCCGCTCGATAAGCAGTTTGAAGTCAAAGTTAATGACGTTCCAACCAATGATGACATCGGGATCATGGCGTTGAACGTGATGTTCTAAGGCGAGCAAGAGTTGGTACTCGTCTTTTACCCAAACCATGTTGAGATCAAGTGTGGCTTCTTCGCTTTGTATCTCAGCCATCGGCTCGCCAATCATAATGACGGTTTTGTCTACCATTCCAGGCTCTGGGGTACTTAGATTATGGCCGTATAAGCCAACGGAGTAGAGGTCGCCTTCCATCGAACATTCGATATCCAAAGACAGAATCCGGAATTTCGGGTGGAGTTTTGCGGGTTTGAGACGAACATCTCGATATTCTGTGTAGCCCGGTTGTGGGTGTGCCGTACCTATAAACTCGACGCCGCCACGAATACTGCGTTCGATGAGGTACTTATCCTGCAATCTCAAGTCGTGTTCGAAGGTTTCTATATCTCGATGTTTAATGGCTTGCTGTGCACGGTAAAGCTCATCCAGCGTATAGAAATAAAAGATAGTGACTGGTTGATGATGAAACGTTTGATGATCTAATGGTTGGGATTGGTAACGAATTGCCAGAGTATTCAGAATTTGTTCGACTTGGAGCGCATGCTTTTGTTCAACAAACAGTAGGGGTGTTTCGTGATGAATAACGAATCTTGCCGGGCCATGTTCTGTCCAACCCCAATAAACGAGTTCGCTGTCTGCTTTGGGTTTGAACTGTGCTTTGGGTTTGAACTGTGCTTTGGGTTTGAAAGGTGCTTGAGGTTTTACTGGTTTTGATGGTGCTCCTGGATCATTATTTTCTTCCGGTGCAATACCATTCGACGTTGGCTGTTTCCCAGATCGGCGTAGATCTTTTTGATGACGAGTAAGAAGAAACGCCTGACCAGTAGTTAGTGACATGCAATTGAATGAATTCTTAAATGATAGATAGGAAATAGAAAGACGATCTATCATATAGATTTTATAAAACCTTGTCTTCAAGGAGGAGCGAGGAATGAATTTACTCAACGATGGCGAGACTTCCACCAAAGACGAAGTGAAGCCTGGTCGCAGTGATAAACGGACATCTAAAAAAGGGATGTCCTGGCCGAACTCGGTTATGGTCGCAGTGGATCAATTGGGGAATGCCATTGCAGGAGGCAATCCGGATGCAACGGTGTCAGCACGAGTAGGTTATTTTTCCGTTCATGCCAGGAAGCCTTATGTTTGGTATTGGAAGGTTTTGGAGAAGATCATTGACTATGCGTTCCAGCCAGTTGATGGCCCTAACCATTGCTTTGACTCCTACCGTGCCGATGAAGACGAGCTATTCCAACAGGGCAGTGACTTCTTCAGGGCAATTCTGGGACTGATCGTGATTGTATTTTGCGTGCCAACCGCTGTGTTACTTCGATTGGCTGTGCTTGTTTACCCGAAATGGCATTTTTCAAATCGACGAAAAGATGGATTATCAACGAGCATACCCGAGTAGGTCTTCGGGCCCTTAATTTCTGGTAATTTCGTCTTGTGAATCCTTGGGTGTAATGGTGCCGACAGTACCCTCCATGATTTTCTCAACCAGATGTTTGGTATTGGACATCATTGGCTCGGTTTGTATCTGGGAAAAACAGAATTGATCGCGGCCGGACTCTTTGGCTTCGTATAACGCGAGGTCTGCGGCTTTAAGCAGGCTTTCACCCTTATCACCTTGCATTGGATAGCACGCAATACCAATGGATACGGTCACTTGCCCCAAAGATTGCCCATTGAGTTCCAAATGCTTCTGACGCACGGTTTCGCAGAGTTTTGCCGCAACGATACCAGCGTTCTCTCCGCCTGTTTCAGGAAGAATAATAGCCAGTTCTTCACCGCCAAAACGGCAGATAATGTCTTCACCCCGAACGCTTTCCGACAATGTATTACCGAGTGATTTCAAAACGTAATCGCCTGCATCATGGCCAAAGGTGTCGTTAAAGCGTTTGAAGTGATCTACGTCCAGCATGAGTACCGAGAGACACTGATTTCGTCGGCGGGCACGCATGATTTCATGTTCCAAACTTTCTTCCAGATAACGGCGATTGTAGAGTCCGGTTAGTGGGTCTCTGATGGCTTGTTCTCGAAGTTTGTCTTGAAGGTTGAGATTCGCTAATGCCAAACCTAAGTGTTCGCCAATCGTGAATGCTACCTGCAATTTTTCATGGCTGAGTTCGTGGTCGGCAAGGTATAAATGTAAGATTCCGATGGTGTTGCCATGAGCAATCAGAGGAACACACAGTGTTTGGTCGTTTCCTACCTTTGCCATATGTTTGCAGGGCAGAGAGGTGTGTTCGTCATTGGAAAGGTGGTATTTACCTTTGCGTAATGCCCAGCATTCATGAGGTGCGTAGGTTGATTCTCCCGGCCATTTTCCTCCCCAATCCAGCTTTACTTCGAGCTGGTTGCGAGAGGATCGAATTAGGGCAATGGAGCCGTTCAGGTTACCAATCAGGCGAGGCACAATGTCTTCAACCACCTGTTGTGCTTCTGTCATGGTATTGCAGGCGGCCAGCATATTGGCGAGTCGGTGTAATAATTCGATTTCTTTGGTGCGTTCGGCGACCTTGCTTTCAAGGTCATGCTGGGACGATTCTATGTAATGGTTGAGTTGTTTTTGAGACGCAATAATGATCAGGGCAATCAGAACACTCATGCCAATAATGATGAAGGCCATGATGGTTCTCAGGCCCCAGAGTGCTTCCGTCATATGCTTGGTGGAGGTAGAGACACGAATAATGCCGTCAAAGTTATCATCGTGGTAATACTCAGCGAAATAAATCAGGTTTTCCTGAAGGGTTTCGCTAAAGCGAGTTGCATAACCCTGGCCGTCCGATAGTGCTTGCTGGATCTCTTCCCGGTTGCTGTGATTCGTTGTGTTGGTGATTTGAGAGGGCGTGAGTTCCGAGTCGCCGACGACTGTGCCATCTTTCTGCAATAGGGTGATTCGAATATCGGGTTTCAGTTGGTTGGTGTCATCGGTGATTCGATCCAATCGAATGATCTGGTTGTCGTGATAGGTTTTATTGAGCATCACTTTAACCGCAGAAGAAACGGACAACAGCTCTTCATCGGTATGTTCTATAAACCAGCTTTGAAAGGCACGCTCCATTATCACGCCAGCCAAAACCGTCAGCATTAGCAAACCAATGCAGGGCCAGAACAGAAGTTTTTTTCTCATTAGTACAGTCCGATGTCTCTCTCAATAGATTGTTTAAGTCTATGTGAGGGGGCAGGGGATATCCAATGCTATTCAACGGGATGGGGAAATTCCGTTAAAAGCGTCTTTATTCGATGAAAGCTGGGAGCCAAAAAGGCTCCCGTGAAGTCGTTGGAGAGAAATGTGTTAGGCAAGAGACGTTGGATTGTGTGTTTCTTTCTGGGGGAATGAGTATTTCATGATTCGTTTCAGTACCGTCAAATACTGGGTGGTAAAGCTGCCTGTGTTGTACGGAATGCCGTATTTCTCTGCAATTTGACGAACTTCAGGCGCCATGTCGATGTAGCGATGTGCCGGAACATCCGGGAACAGATGGTGTTCAATCTGACAACTTAGATGACCTGACAGAATGTGGAACCAGCGTTTGCCTTCAAAGTTTGATGAACCCAGCATTTGTCGGTAATACCATTCGCCTTTGGTTTCATTTTGGCAATCTTCTTCTTTGAAGGTATGAATGTCTTCGGTGAAGTGTCCGCAGAAGATAATGGTTGAAGTCCACAGGTTTCGAATCAAGTTGGCCGTTAGGTTACCCAACAGAACCGGCAGGAACATTGGGCCAGAGATGAGGGGGAAGAATACATAATCCTTAAACAATTGTTTTCCGGCTTTACTGAAGAAAGCGCGTCTTAGATTTTCTTTTGAAAGGCGCGGTCTACGGTTTTTCGGCGGGACTTTTTTGCTAAAAGCTCGATCCCCTGCCAGCTCGTGATAGGCGACACCCCACTCAAACAACAGGCTTAACAATGCATAGGTAAAAATCTGCCAGGTGTTTTTTAGTCGCCAAGGCAAGTCATTGCTTAGTCTAAGAAGGCCGTAACCAAAGTCACGGTCTTTACCGATAATATTGGTGTAGGTGTGGTGCTCGTAATTGTGCACCTGTTTCCAGGACTCTGTGTCCCCAACGATATTCCAGTCAAAGGTTTTCGAGTTGATGTAGGGGTCGTTCATCCAGTCGTATTGACCGTGAAGCACATTATGGCCTACTTCCATATTGTTAAGGATTTTGGAAAGAGCAAGTAATGCGACACCGGCCACCCAGAGCAGTGGGTTGAAAAAACCTAGGACCATCACGATTCGCCCGGCTATGCCGCTCCAGCGTTCAATGCGGATGATTTTGCGAATGTAGTCAGCATCCACCTGACCGACTTTAGCCAGGGTTCGTTCTCTTAGGGCATCCAATTCCTTTTCTAGCCCTGAATAGTCCTCAGGTGACAGTTTGGTTGCTGTCTTTTGATCATTAATTAATGTCGATGAGTTCATCTTGTTGTCCGTACTTGTTTCTTATGCGCTAGTGTTTGTTTTTCACTAATGTTTGCTATGGATTAACGTCTTATTTCCATTAGTGGCTGTCTTTGAATATCTGTCTTTGAATATCCGTCTTTGAATATCCGTCTTTGAATATCCGTCTTTGAATACCACTGTTGCTACGTGGCTAGAGCCGTCTCAGAGCTGAACCTCCAGGTCACTGAGTGGCACAGAGACACACAATTGGATTACTTCTTCCGAGGTATCCGACACTTCGCCAGTGACTGTATTTAGAACCACGCCTTTGGTTTTATTGCATTTGCATTGGTGGCAAATGCCCATTCGGCATCCGTAGTTGGGTGAGAGTTTTGCGGCTTCTGCTGCTTCTAATAAGGTTTGTTCGTTAGTAGCTTCAATCTCTGTGGTGAGTCCGGCTTTATTGAATCGAATGCTCGCCGAGATGTTTTGACCGCTGGTTGCTTTTTTTCTGATGGGCAGAAAATGTTCCTGATGAAGTCGATTTGAATCGAATTCTAATGATTCCAAAAGGTGAGTCACATCCTCGGACATCTGGGATGGCCCGCAGAGATAGATGTCACGATTCAAGAAATCAGGGCAGAGTGTATTTAATAGGGCTTCTGAGCAATGGCCTTGTTCTTGTGTATTAATGTAGTGAACGGATAACTTCTCATGGCTTGTGGCAAGGCGACTCAGTTCTTCTTTATACAGATGCGAATCACGTGAAAAGAAGATCAGGTCGACTTTCTGCTGGTAATGGGCGATGTCACTTAGCATGCTCAAAATCGGCGTGATGCCTGTTCCGCCTGCAAGCATTAATACTGGCGAAGATGCAGGTACAGATGACGTTGTCGAAGCATTGAATGTGAAGTGGCCTTTGGCTTTGGAAATCTGAACGTGTTGATATTTTTTCAGGCCTTGAAGAAGCCAGGGGGTAATACGCCCTTGTTCCTGCTCGCGAATCGTTAGTTCGATCTTTCCGGTTTTAAGCCAGTGCTGTCTAGAGCTGGAAATACTGAAACATCTACTTACCAAAGCCCCGTCTTGTACGACACTCAATTCGATGAACTGACCCGATTCAAATCCAGCCCACTTCTTGCTCGGCTTGAGTGTAACCCGAATGACGTTCTGGGTTATGCGCTCTAAATCGATGACTTTTGCCCGAAACTTTTTAACGCTCCAGGACGGCACAAACGGTTGGATTAGTGGCTCGTAATATGATCTCAGCGACGAGCTGTTCACTAAAGATTCATTAAGCAATGTTTTGATCTTTCTTTTAACTCTTTGATTTTTAGTGGAAAAATTAAATTCGCTGCTTTGGCTCATATTTATCTCCTTGTTTCAGCGTACATTTGTACTCTTAAATTGGAAGGAGTTCAATAGATTTGATTGTTTTTTATGAAGTCGAAGTATTAGAAAGCTCAGTCAGAATCATAGGTTTCTGGCTGAGCTTAAGAGGTTGGGTTAGTATTCGGCACCGTTATCTTCAGCGTCGAACTGTGCGCTGGAAGGTGGGTAACTCATGCTTGAGTGACTGATGTCTCCATGAGTTTGTGTTGCAATGAGTGACATGAATTGTCGATTGCTCATGCCAATCAAGGCGTGATCATCACCGGATTCCATATAAATTCGATCAATGTCCGCGATGCAGGAACTCCAAATGGCGCTTAGGTGATAGGCTGCTGGCACGGCGGGGATGGAGCCGGGGATGCAGTCCTGGAATACCTTGGTTAATTCAGATTCCGAAGCAATGGACCAGTGGGATGATAAGGTTTTATTGACGTTGTGAATGTCGAGTCTGTGATCTGCCGGGATGAGGGCGATCAGGTAATTGTCCCCATTCTTGAGAAGGATGGCTTTGATCATGTTGTGCATTGGGATGTTGGCCGAACGAGCGCTGTCTGATGCTGTGTGGCTTTCATCATGTGTGATGGTCTGGTAATGAATGGCCTGATCATTTAGGTAGGTGGCCAGATTATGAGCGATGGACATAATTCTGATCTCCTTTGGTTTGGGTGAACTTTACTCCTTTGTTGATTTGCGCTGATGGTCCGCTATCAGGCTGTTCTTTTGTATTAACGCATTCTATTTAAAAGTGTAGTTGAGTTAATTTGGCTTAATTACAGGTGTCCTTAAAATGTTGTGGCAATTTTCCTACATAGGATGCTGTTAGGTGCTCTAGCTTTGGTTGTTTTGGGTGCGTATGGTCATGGTCTTTCATTTCAAACAAAGGATTGATGAATGACAAAGTCGAAAGTGTATAGATTCATTATCAAGGATGGTGCCAGCTCATCCCTGTTAACAGTGGCGGCTGCCTTGCTTATATTGACCGGGATTTTATCTCTTTAGTTGTTGTTCTCTCTTTCCTTCTTCTGTTTGTCTCTTCTGAATCAAATACTCTTAATGGTGTGTGGGCGTTTAGGTAATTTTGATTCAGGGGTTGCTCTTGTTGCTTTAACTCGTTGCGTTAACTCGTTGCTTTTCGTTTGGAATTCTTTGTTTTTTAGTTCTCTTCCTGATGTCTGTGGGTATTTCTGGTAAAACCCTTTGATGTAGACTGCGTTCTCTTATACATTTTGTGCTTTCGGCAGAAATGAGCCTGAAATTCGTATTTTTATCTTAAAGGTCTATGTAATGAATGAGTTAAGCATGGAAGATTGGATTATGGCGCAAGGTTGGCTTAGCTGGTCTGAAGGCTATGTGTGGGTTTGGTTGGTTTTGGCTGTTTTGATATTGGCAGCTATAACAAATGTGGTGGTAGCTCATACCTTGGATGTGGCAGAGAGGCAGGCTGAAAAGACAGTAAACCTATGGGATGATTCTCTGATTTACGCGCTTCGCAAGCCGGTGCGAGTTTCGGTTTGGGTTGTTGCGGTTATTCTTTCTGTCGATATTGTTGAGAAAAGCTCTGAAAGTAAGGCTGTAAGCTCTGTATTGGACTACATTCAGCCTGAGCGTTATGCCTTATTTGTTGTTGTGTTTATATGTTGGTTTGCTCTGCGTTTTATTAAGCAAGCTGAGAAGGTGTTGGTTGATCCTTCACGATTAAGCAAGCCAATGGATTTAACCACGGTTCATGCGCTGGGTAAGGCGATGAAAGCGGTTGTATTCATCATTGGTGCTCTGGTTATTCTTCAAACCTTGGGGATTAGTGTTTCGGGCTTGTTGGCTTTTGGTGGTGTTGGTGGTATTGCCGTTGGTTTTGCAGCCAAAGATTTGCTGGCTAATTTCTTTGGTGGCTTGATGATCTACTTGGATCGTCCGTTCAAAGTGGGTGACTGGATTCGTTCTCCGGATAAGAATATTGAAGGGACGGTTGAGGACATCGGTTGGCGTTTAACAAGAATTCGTACGTTTGATAAGCGTCCTTTATATGTGCCGAATTCAACGTTCGCCAATATCTCGGTTGAGAATCCGTCGCGCATGTTGAATCGCCGGATTTATGAAACCATTGGTTTGCGTTATCAGGACGCGAAGGTTGTTCCTCATGTCGTTCAGGAAGTGAAGGAAATGTTGAAGCACCATCCTGATATCGATACCAAACAGACATTGATTGTGAACTTCAATTCGTTTGGTGCTCACTCTATGGATTTCTTTATCTATACCTTTACCAAGACAACAGATTGGATTGAGTATCACCAAGTGAAAGAAAAGGTGTTGTTGCAAGTGATGGAAATTGTTCATAAGCATGGCGCAGATATGGCATTTCCAACACAAACTTTGCATTTGGAAGGTGATCTTCTGAATCAAATGTCAGGGCGTTCATAAGGTCGTATGTCTTATCGACTAAGGGCTACAGGGGAACTAATAGGGTTTCCCTGAGTCCATTAGTTAACTCCTACCAGAAAAACGTTTTAGCGTTAATTTATTATTGTTTTTAGAGATGTATTTATGGCTTCTGTTGAGCGATGTAGAACCACGAACGATGAAATAAAACACAATGTCATCTGGCTGTTTTTAGCGATGATTGCGTTTGGTTTGTTGATAGGGGCTAATACATCGTTCTCCGCGAATGGAAGCTTATGGAGCAGTGCATCGAGTGAAACTGGCTTGTTTGCAGAGCAAGAGCCTGAGTTCTTGCCGGTTGATGAGGCATTTCAATTTGAGTCTAAAGTTGGTGATGACAATCGATTGATTCTTCGCTGGAATATTACCGACGGATATTATCTTTATGAAGATCGTCTGACTGTTAAAGACGCTGCTGGTAACAAGCTGACGTTCGAGACGGTGGAAGGTAAAGCCAAAGAAAAGGATGATCCTGCATTTGGCTTGGTTAATGTCTATTACGGTAGTTGGGGTGTTTCAGTAAAGCCGGTGGTGGAGGGCGAGGTTAAGGTTCGCTATCAGGGCTGTGCGGATGCAGGTTTGTGTTATCCTCCGACTCGTAAAACGGCCTTTTGGGACGGTGATCTACAAAATGAATCAGTAGCGCAGGTCTCTGATTCTAATGCTCAGGATGCTGGTTCTGATGTGTTGAGCCCTTCTTCATCTTCACCCTCTGGCTCGCCCAGTTCAATTACAGAAACTCTTAGGTCTTCCGGGTTCTTTCTCACCATTCTGATGTTTTTAGGATTGGGATTAGGTTTGGCGTTTACGCCTTGTGTGCTACCAATGCTGCCAATCTTGAGTTCAGTGGTTGTGAATCATCAGGGCTCTCATAAACATTCTGCATTTCTTGCATCGCTTTCCTATGTTTTGGGTATGGCTGTGACCTACAGTGCGTTAGGTGTGGTTATGGCCGGATTCGGTGATGCGGTACAAATGCAAGCCTGGCTGCAACAGCCTTGGGTGGTTGGTGTGTTTGCGGCCATCTTTGTTGCGTTGGCATTGGCTATGTTTGGTGTGTATGAACTGCAACTGCCGGAAGTGGTTCGTAATCGTCTGAGCGGTGTTGGCGATGAGTCCAAAAATCATGGTTTGGTTGGTTGTGTAGTACTTGGTGCTATTTCTGCGTTGGTGGTTTCTCCGTGTGTTTCCGGCCCTTTAGCGGGAGTGCTTATCTACATTAGTACCACTCAGGATATGTTCTTGGGTGGTGCAGCGTTATTTGCTATGGCATTGGGAATGGGCTTGCCGTTAATGGCGGTTGTGCTGGGTGGTCGCAATGTGTTGCCTAAAGCCGGTGTTTGGATGGAGCAGGTGAAGGTGGTGTTTGGTTTGCTGCTTTTGATGATGGCTCTGTATCTTGTGAAACACCTGTTCCCGGTTGAGATATTGGCAATTGCCGTGGCCGTTATTTTATTGGTATTCACTATATGGGCTGGCGTGCTGGATGCTGTAACTCATGCACTGTATCGCGGTGTGCTTCTGGTTATTTTCATCTATTCGGTCGCGTTGTTGGCCTCTGGATTGTCTGGTAAGGCCAGCTTTGATGCTCCTTTATCTTTCATTGCTTCTGGCTCTGTTGTTCAGGCAAAAGAAATGAAGCTGGATGCTATTACTGTCACGCCGGGCGCTGAGCTGGATAAGCTTTTGGCGCAGTCTAAACGCCAGGAAAAACCTATCATGCTGGATGTGTTTGCTGACTGGTGCGTATCCTGTTTTGTTATGGAGAAAGAAATTCTTTCAAAGGCAGACGTTAAAGAAATGATGCGTGGTGTGGATGTTGTAAAAGTCGATATCACTGAAGTGGCTGATGCCAATGCTATATTTCTTCAACAGCATCGACTTTTCGGGCCGCCAGCGTTTCTCTTTTACGATGCGAAAGGAGAGCAAATCGGTCGCATTGTGGGAGAGGTGACTAAGTCGGAGTTTGAACAGTATTATCAAACTTTGGCGTTTTAAATCTATTTTGGCTTTCTAACTTGTTGTTCTGAAATAAGTTTCGCCGGTTATCTAATGTTTTAACGCTCCACATAATTGAATCTATAGTTAGGGTAGATAGTTAATTATGTGGAGGTTGCCATGAAATCTTTTAAGGCATGGGTACCTGTTTCTTTATTTGTTCTGTGTGTTGCTCCGCTGGCAAATGCTGGCTCATTAATTCAATCCCGGTTTTCTTATCTTACCAATACGCCTGAAATCCATTATCAAGTGACGACCAATAGTAAAAGCATTGTGTCTGCAACTTTGTTGGTGGTTGATGTTGGAGATGTGGCGCCAGCCGGCTTTGAAGTTGCTAGCGCGGAACTCATTTCCCAGTCGAATCGAGCGTCAACCTTTACTTTTTCCAAGCCTGATAATGGTTGGCCGATTGGTGAATATAAAATTGTTGTGAAGGATGATGGCCGGGTCATTGATTCGGTTGTATTTAACGTTATTCCGGCGTCTGATGCGGTCACTGAAATGGGCGACGCAGACTCGGGTAATCAGCCTGCTTATCCTTCTGGAACAACGAATTACTCTGCTGGTCAGCAAGGTATGTCTGGTGGTGTGATTGCTCAAGGCACTGGTGGGCAGTTAACGTCTGATGCTGCTAATGCCTACGTGGATGCGTTGATCTTTGTTCATGCCCAAATGGGGCAGCCGAGAAATTTCAGTGCTGCAGAACGTCAGACCATAGTCAGTAACCTGGCAAACAGTTACGCCTCTCTGCCTTTTGATACGCAAACAGACTTGTCACAAGCGAGGCAAATACTGAATGAATATCAGTCTTCCTGGAATTACATAGGTTTGCAGGAACAGAAAGACTTCGCTTACTCCGTATTATCGATTGCTTATGGCGAACGAGCAGCAGCTCAAGCTTTGGGCATGAACTCAGGTGGAGGCTCTTCATCTGGCGGTGGTGGTAGCTCGTACTACTCAGATGGCGCGTCTTACGTCAGTGATGGTAATTGCGCTATTTTCTCATCGGAGTATGGCAGTGTTTCGAGCTGTGATTGATTTTTACAATAGCTCTACCTTGAAGATCTTTCTCTGCGGCGATAGGTTTTTCTGGGTAGATATCTTACAACCCAGCTCATTGATAATATGATGACAAAAAATGCGGCATTTGCGGGTATTTGTAGATTGAAGTCTACCGTGCTGTGTAACAGTATTGCTGAGATGGCCATTATTGGAGCAAATGCTAATGCTTGGAACAGTAAGGTTCGTCGATTTCGCATTGTGCTAATAGCCGTGGTAAATGATGTTAGGAGCAGCAGGGCTAGAGGTGTTACCCCGATAAAGCCGTGCTCTGCAACCAATTGAAGATAGTCATTATGAGCATGATCATAATAAAGTGTGATGTCATCTCCTCTGTACTGGGGAAAAGCTGTATAGAAAGTACCTGCTCCGCTGCCTAATAGTGGCTGATTTGTAATCAGTGTCAGGGTATCCCGGTTTACTTCATCACGACTTTCTTTTGTAAGTGCAGTTCCTTCAAGTCTTTCAGCAACTTTATCAATTCCGAACCAAGCGCCGACGATTAGTGTATCGATAATAAGCAGGCTTATGAGTAAAATCAGGCTTCCTTTAGTCACTCTCTTGGTCATGAAGAGCCAAATTAATCCTGCGGCTACTAGACTGAAAAAGAACGCTGTATTACCCATGCGGGAGTGGGTTAATACAAGTGCAATAACCATGATGGCCAAGCAGATCCTTACTCTGGCTTTATTGCCCATTAATGACGTTATTAGTCGGCGTCCTCTTTCTCGCCAGTTAGAAGATGACTTTTCATAGAGCTCTGATAGTAATAAACCGATTCCAACGGATAAGCATAAGGTTAAGAAATTTGCCATGTGGTTTCGATTCCAAAAGGTGCCTGTAGCAACACCGTGAAAGGCTTCTTTTTTGATAAAAAAACCATACTCGAGATTGGATAGTGTCATCAAGGCACCATACAGAGCTTGTATGACACCTGTAATGACAAACGTTAATGCTAATTTTCTCAAGCGATCTCGAGTGTTTGTGAGGGCTAGAGTCAGAAAAGCGAGGCATATAAACGCTAATGTTTGTTTGAAATGTATCCAGCTGACAAAAGAATCAATAGAGAGTGTGATGTAAGGGCTGGGTTCCAAAGATAAATCAACTGGGCGAAGTGCTTGGATAAGTGATGAAGGTAGTGGCGCAAGTTGAATTAAAATAATTCCGCTGAAGCTGAGTAGGGGTATAAACAACCAGTGACTTTTGGCAAGGGGTTGAGTGATGGTTACCTTTTTATAGGTATAGAGGATAAGCCACCAAGCAGTTAAACCGTATGAAACTATTTCCATTAAGTGCCAGGCCCAAGGTCGATTACTGCCTAGGGGAAGAGGTAACCAAAAGATTAAAATCAAAAATATGTAGAACAGTTTCTGGTCAAAAACTTGGTTGGAAGGTTTCATTGATGGTGCTCAGATATAGATGGGTCAGATAGAAATAAAAATCCCGCTAAAGTTGTAGCTGTAGCGGGATTTTTAGGTTGGGGTGATTATCGTAGGTTAACCGCCGCTAGCAGAGTTTACTCCACCACCGCCACTTCTTGGTGAAGGGGAAGCTCGATTAAGTGCTGCTCTTGCAACTTGGTTGGTAGGGCCAGCTGCTGTTGATGGTGCTTCTGCAAGTCCTTGAATAATAGCAGTATCAACAATGGAGTTGCTGATGCCTGTAATATTATTAGCTAGTACTCGAATTGATGCTGCAAGATCCGGGTTTTGGCTAACAGCTTCCGCGATTAATGCTGCAATTTCTTCATCTGTTTTGCCCTGGCTAATTGCTTGTTCCAGAGCTATTTGTAGGCTACTTAATTCAGATAATTCTTCTGGTGATAGGTCGGTAGGCGTTTCGGCCGGTTGTTCTGCAGGGGCTTCAGCTACTTGATCAACAGGTGTTTCGGCTGGTTGTTCTGCAGGTGCTTCAGTGACTTGATCAGCAGGTGTTTCGGCCGGTTGTTCTGCAGGGGCTTCAGCTACTTGATCAACAGGTGTTTCGGCTGGTTGTTCTGCAGGTGCTTCAGCGACTTGATCAGCAGGTGTTTCGGCCGGTTGTTCTGCAGGGGCTTCAGCTACTTGATCAACAGATGTTTCAGCTGGTTGTTCGGTAGGCGCTTCAGCTACTTGATCAGCAGGTGTCTCAGCTGGTTGTGCTGCAGGGGCTTCAGCTGGTTGTTCTGCAGGGGCTTCAGCTACTTGATCAGCAGGTGTTTCAGCTGGTTGTTCTGTAGGCGCTTCAGCGGCTTGATCAGAAGGTGTTTCAGCTGGTTGTTCTGCAGGGGCTTCAGCTACTTGATCAGCAGGTGTTTCAGCTGGTTGTTCTGCAGGGGCTTCAGATACTTGATCTGCAGGAGCTTCGGTAGTTTGTTCAGTAGGTGTTTCTGAAGTGGTTGCGTCTTGAGCTTCAGCTAATGCTTGAGTAGTAGAGGCCCCCATGGCCACTGCAAGTGTGTACTTTATAAAGGGATTCATTGGTAATTCCTTTTACTTAAATGAGAAAGCGAGTAGATCTACTTATGGTGAATCCTACCTGAATTTTGAAGTGGAAAAAAGCAGGCGTGGGCTATTCTTCTGGAGAAATTACCTATCACGAGAAGTGTGTTTGAAAGTGACAAAATTGGGTGTTTAAGTAGTGTTATTGTGTGGTATATTGGAACACAGTGTTCGTGAAATGGTTTTAAAGCTGTTTTTAAATTTAGCTTTATTGGAGCGAATTTATAGGAGAAATTACTACTTTAGTTGTGGCGTGGTCAACCTGATCAGGGGCGTTGGACTATTAGAGTAGTGAATGCAATTAAGAATTCCTCTCAAAGGCACTAAAAATCAGGCTTTATAGTCCTATAAACCGAATTGCTTTACTTGTCATATTTGTTCATTCATTCGGCGAGTGAGGCTTATGGTGCAGACTGAACTATGGAGAGCATGTTCAGATGTCCCATAAAATGTTGGGTTGCGAATCGTTTGAAACTGGATGTTCAGACTAGGTGTTATATGAAAGTTTTAGCTTTTCCTGCGTATAAGAATGAAAAATCAAATCCTTATAATGCTCTCCTATACAGGGCAGTTGTAGACAAAGATTTGGATGTCATAGAGTTTTCCTTAAAGAAGCTTTTTTTGTTCAGGTACAATGTAGTCCATATACATTGGCCAGAGTTTTACCTAAATAGTAATTATTATCTTAAAGCTTTGGTTTGTTCATCTCTTCTTTTACTTGGGCTGTTCATTGCAAAGTTATTCAATAAGAAAGTTGTGTGGACTGTACATAACCTAGTTCCTCATCACATAAAATATAAAAAGACGAACTCAATATTCTGGCTTTTGTTTTTAAAGTTGATTGATGGAGTTGTATCTCTGTCTAAATCCAATGAAAAAATCTTATTTTCGGCATACCCTGAGCTGAAAGGCGTGGAAAGTTCAGTCGTATATCATGGCTTATATGATGGCTGCTATCCTTCTGGAATTCTTAAAAACGATGCTTTAAAAAAACTTGGACTGAAAGAGGGTGATAGAGTTGTTCTATTTTTAGGTCAGGTAAAAAAATATAAGAACGTTGAAGCATTGATTTCGGTCTTTAATTCAAATTGTACTTTAAAAAATGATTACTTGGTAATAGCAGGTAAGTTTGAAAGTCAGGCGTATTTTGAAGAGATAAAAGCGCAGGCTAAAAGTGAAAATATACTGATTTTTGATGGGTTTGTAGATACTCAAGATATGCAAGTATATTTTTCCGCTGCTGATGTAAGTGTTTTACCATTTAATAATATATTCAATTCTGGTAGTGCTCTTCTGAGTGTTACTTTTAAAACTCCCGTGTTGATTCCATATACAGAAAATTTTGAGGAGTATAGCCGCATTATCAATGGGATGATATATACGTATTCCGGTAATATTTCAAATGAACTGATAGCGGATGTTTTGGATGGTAACAGAAATTCTGATAGCTTAAATCTTGACTCTTTGAGTTGGAGTAATATAGCGAAAAGCCTTAAATCTTTTTATAGTAAGATAGTTTTATGATAGCTATTGATTACTTTAAGAAGTTTGGCTTCGGGTTCGTTTTGCTTTTCTGTTTAGGGGTTTTTCATCCTGTTTTGTCTAGTAAAGTTGCAATGATGGATCTGGATTTAGATGTTCAATCTCTGAATAAATCTGGGAGTAATTTTACCAAGCAGGTTTTTTGGTTGGGTATGTTTTCTTTCTACTTTGCATGCTTCTTAAGCGATTTTTTTAGTGGTAGGCGAAACTTTAAGTTAGAAGTGAAGATTCACTACTTCCTTGTTCTTGTTGGAATATCCCTAGTTACAGTCTTATGGTCTGAATACCCATCCTACGTAATTAAGCGATCATTGTTTCAATTGATATTTATGCTAACCGTAGCTCTGTCATTTTACTATTCAGTTGTAAATAACGGGATTGAAAAAGTAGTGCGCTTTAGCTCGTATGCTGTAGTGCTTCTTATTGGAGTGACCGTGGTTTTAGGTGTGGCTTTTGCTGGTGATGGGGCTTTAGTTGGATTCACGAAAGGGAAGAATATTCTTGCAGCAAACTTATGTGTCTTAGTTATTCTTATTATGTTTCTTGTTGGTCAGTTAGGAATTGAAATAAGGAAGTATGGATTTTTATTGTTTTTAATAACTTCTCTTTTAATTATGACTATGAGTAAAACTAATATAGCGATCTGTTTTGCTTTGTTTTTTTCCCTTATGTTTTCTGTGAATAAAATTAAAACAGCTTTGGTTCTTTCTTATTTTTCTTTGTGTATGTTGTTTATTTTTATTCCGTCTGTTAGTTATTTTTTTGAGGGGATGTGGCATTTAGGTTTGGTCCTGGATCCTGATGCTTTAACGGGAAGAGGATTTATATGGGATACTTTATATTATGATCTTGGGTTTTATGAAAAAGTAGCTTTTGGATATGGCTATGGGAGCTATTTTAATGTTGGTGTGATTCCTTATTTTTTTGATGATGGTTATAGTTTTATCCAGTACATAACGTCAGCTCATAATGGATATATTGGGTTGATTATGCAATTTGGTTTCTGGCTTAGTTTGTTTGTGCTATTAGTATTTTTATTGTTGCTTAAAGATATTGGTAGCCGTTGGCAGGTGACTGCGATCTTTGTTCCATTGATTCATAATATTACTGAGTCATCTATATATAGAGATCAAAACTTAATTTGGATGTTGTTTATTGTTGTGGTTATGAGTGTTTGTGTTAAGTGTCGGGGGGATAATGAACAAGAATTATCGTCTTGATATTAATGGTTTGAGAGCTATTGCTGTACTTGGTGTTTTAATATTCCATTTTGATAATTTGTTGCTAAGTGGAGGTTTTGCAGGAGTTGATATCTTCTTTGTTATTTCAGGCTATCTTATGACTTTGATAGTGTGTTCTGGAATAGAAAAGAATACTTTTAGTTTGATTTATTTTTATGGTTCTAGAGTACGAAGAATTTTTCCAGCTTTAATGGTTTTATGCTTTGTCATGATGCTGTTTGGCTGGTTATATCTCACGCCTTTAGATTACACGCAGTTGGCGAAACATGTAGCAAGCAGTATTGGTTTTGTTTCAAATATTATCTATATGTCTGAATCTGGGTATTTTGACGTTGATTCAAAATATAAGTGGCTTCTACATACTTGGTCATTATCTGTAGAATGGCAGTTTTATTTGGTTTATCCTGTTTTTGTCCTTTCTGTGGTATCGCTCTTCTCGAAATATAGTATTAAAACAGCGGTTCTAATTCTTACTATTATAAGTCTCATCTTTTCTATTTGCTCGTCATACTTTTGGAGTTTAGATTCATATTATTCATTGCCTTGTAGGATATGGCAAATGGGTGTAGGTGCTCTGGCCTATTTATATTTTAATAGGGATTACTCAAGGTTTTCGAATTGTTTTTTCTTTTTCGGTTTATTGCTTATTTCATTGTCGTATTTTTTGTTTGATGAGAGCAGTCCGTGGCCTGGGTATTTATCCGTAGTGCCTTGTTTAGGTGCTTTTTTTATTATAGTTGCAAAGTCTAATAACTCTTTTATTACAAACAAATTTATGCAATTTATAGGATATCGCTCTTATTCTATATATTTATGGCATTGGCCGGTTGTTGTTTTGTTTTCTTACCTGAATTTTGAGTCTTATTACTCTATTTTTTTAGGTTTAATGATCTCTATTTTATTGGGTGATATATCGTATCGCTGTGTTGAAAATTTTAGATGGATAAATGCACCTAAATACAGTTTTGTGAGTTTAATATTTTACCCGCCTTTAATTATCGCAATTCTAATTTTTTCTTTTGGGGTATCTGTTTATGTTTCTGATGGATTGAAGTCGAGATTTCAATCTCACCCCGCCTCTACTATTGAAAGATCTCCTATGGCATATGAATGTAATTCTAAGTGGGAAGATCCATGTGAGTTGTTTAATGAAAATGGTAGCTGGGCTGTCATTGGTAATAGTCATGCAGTTGAACTCTCTTATGCTCTGGCTGAAAGGGTGAGTAAGTATGGTGACGGAGTTAAACAATATACTAAAGTTGGTTGTACTACTGCTTACAATATTAATGAGCTTAATGATTGTTCTAAATGGGAGAGAAGATCTGTTACTTCATTGATTTCAGATGGAGATATTAAAAATGTTTTAGTGAGTTATCGCATCACCTCTTCATTATTTGGAGATAACATATCAGATTACCCTAATTTGCCTGATAACCATCCCTCTGTTTTGAATTTTATGAATAAGGACGATGCTAGGCTTGAAATACTGAAATCTTTTTCATATATGTTAGAAGACTTAGCAGCTGTAAAAGATAAAGTGTACGTAGTATTGCCGATTCCTGAATTATATGAAAATGTAAATAGATTGGCTTTTAGAAATAATCTGTATAATGAAGAGTATGGAAGTATATCTGGCACTAGTGTTGAGTATTACATGAAAAGAAATGCTTTAGTTAGAGAGTATCTATTAGGAGGTGATTTTCCTTCTAATGTTCATTTTGTAGATCCTAGAGATACCTATTGCGATACTTTGAATTGCTTTTCATTTAAAAACAATGTAGCGCTGTATTTTGATGATGATCACCCATCGTTAAGTGGGGCAAGATTAATTGTTGATAATCTTATGGAATTACATCTTTTAGAAGGTTAGTGGGTATCAGAATGAAAGTTGCGATTATACATGACTGGTTGGTTGTTAATGGTGGGGCAGAGAAAGTATTAGAGCAAATACTTATTCAGTACCCTAATGCCGATATATTTACACTTGTAGATTTTTTACCAGAGCACGAGCGTGAATGGTTAAAGGATGCAAAGGTCACAACGTCGTTTATTCAAAGGTTACCATTTGCTAAAAATAAATATCGCAATTACTTCCCTTTGTTTCCTATTGCTATTGAACAGTTTGATCTTTCTGAATATGAATTGATTATCTCTTCAAGCTATTCGGTAGCTAAAGGGGTTATTACTGGTCCTGATCAAACGCATGTGAGTTATTGTCATTCGCCGGCTCGTTATGCGTGGGATCTGCAGGCTCAATATCTCAAAGAGAGTTCCATGGAGCAAGGCATTAAATCTATTATTGCTCGGTACTTCTTACATAAATTCAGAATCTGGGATGTTAGAACGTCGAACGGTGTTGATGAGTTTATTGCTAATTCGAATTTTATTAGAAAACGAATTTATAAGTGTTATCGAAGAGAGGCCGCTTTAGTATATCCACCTGTGGATGTTGAACGTTTTCAGGTGTGTGAAGAGAAAGAGGATTTTTATCTGGCTGCTTCTCGACTTGTACCATACAAGCGTATTGATCTTATTGTTGAAGCTTTTACTAATATGCCTGATCGGAATTTGAAGGTTATAGGTGATGGTCCTGATATGAATAAAATTAGGGCTATTGCTAAAGGTGCTGCAAACATAGAAATTCTTGGTTATCAATCGAATGAATCTATGGTTAGTTATATGCAAAAAGCTAAGGCTTTTGTATTTGCGGCGGAGGAAGACTTTGGCATTGTACCAGTAGAGGCTCAGGCTTGTGGTACTCCTGTAATTGCTTATGGTAAAGGTGGTTGTCTTGAGACCGTTCGAAATGGCATTACGGGACTACACTTCGGTGAACAGAAGGCTTCTTCAATAGAATTGGCAGTTCATCAGTTTGAAAAGATTTCTTCTGATCTCAATGTAGAGAATATTAGGGAGAATGCTGAACGTTTTTCAAATACAACATTTAGAAAAAATATACACTCAGTTGTTACTCGAAATATTCAATTTCTGAGCAGTGGCGCAAGTTTTGCAAATTCCAACGTAGGCCGAATCAGTGCGCTAGAGCAAGTTGAGAGCTAGAGGAATTAATGGTGAGTAAAAGGATCTTACATATTCATCAAGATTATCCAGATGGTAGAGTGTACCCCTGTACTCGGGCCGTTGCTAATTTAATTGATGCTGTAGAGAACGAAACACGGTCAATAGAACACTTCGTATTGTCGATTAATCGTACTTCTAATCCTCTGAATATATCTATTAAAAAATTTGATCAAGGGCTTTCTGTTGTCTATTGGGCAATACCTCTGCCTTATATATATTTGCCTGTTATGTGGCTTTGGTCATTGATTTTTTTAAGGTTATTAAAAAGCTCTAACTTTGACTTAGTGCATGCTCATAAGTTAACTACTGAAGGTCTAGTTGGTGAATATATAGCAAGAAAACGTGGTATCCCTTATGTGATATCTGTTCGTGGTGGGTCGGATTCTCATAATATTAATCGGTTACCTTGCTGTAGAAAAGTTTTTAAAAGAATAGCTGAAAACGCATTTCATATTTTTTTTGTTAGTCCTTGGATGAAGAATAGGTATCCTGATTATTTCTTAAATGAAAGTAATACTAAGCTCCCTAATATTTGCGAATATAGTAAGTCAGTCTCCAATATTGATAATCGAAATAATAAGTACATAAGTGTCCTAAGTTTCCATCAATATAAAAGAAAGGGAATTCTTCCATTAATAAAGTCCATTTCTCTTCTAAGGGATGAAGGATTTTATGTGTGTCTGGATGTCTATGGTACAGGAAATGCTGCATACCGTAAGGTAATAAGTGACTATATTGAAGAGCTGGGTTGTCAGGATCAGATAGATCTAAAAGGAGAAGTTCCTAGGGATGATTTAGTCTCAGCCCTCAAAAAATCGAAAGGCTTGTTGCTACCTGCGGCTAATGAGACCTTCGGTATGGTATATATAGAAGCCCTTATGGCTGGTGTTCCTATTTTATATCATCAAAACACAGGGGTTGATGGTTATTTTGATGATAATGATATAGGAACTAAAGTGGCAAGCCAGGATGTATTTGAGATTAAAGACAGAGTCAAAGAGTTGGTGCTGTCAAATGAGTTTTTCTCAAACCAAGTTAACTTGTTAATCTCGTCTAACGATTTTGATTTGTTTTATACAAATAATATTGTTAAAGAATATCTTTCAGTTGTTGGAGCTTAGTCTATGAACGGAAAAATTTTGGTGATAGCTTCGGCAGGTGGGCATTTAACTCAGGCTATGTGTGCTACAAGTCTGTTTGATGATATTGTTCTTGTTAGTAATAAAATTAATATTAAAGACTCGCGCATAAGGTTTTCATATATGATACCGGATACTCAGTTTAATGCGATTATCCATTTTTTTAATATATTTATCGCGTTGTATATTCTAATTAGACATCGACCAAGTTTAATTGTTAGTACAGGTGGGCCTATTGTTCTTCCATTTGCGCTTTTATCAAAGCTTCTATGCTTTAATTTTGTTTTCATTGACACTCTTTCAAGAGTAGTAGAACTATCAAATACTGGGAAGTTGTTAAGAAAATATAAACTTTACGATGTCTTTTTTGCTCAGTGGGAAACGGTCGCTAAGGCTAATGGTGTCCGTTATATTGGGAAGTGTTTTGATATCCTTGATGAAAATTCAGATGTTAAGAAAATAACACCTGTTGATCCTCCTGCTATTCCAATGGTTCTAGTAACGCTAGGTACATGTGATTATCCATTTGATCGCTTTATTGAATTAGTCTCAACTCACCCTTTATATAAAAGTCCTAATGTTCGCTGGATTCTTCAGGTGGGTGATAACTCTGTGAGTGTGCTTCCAGAAAATGGGGAGGTCATTGGTCTAGTTTCTCGTCAGGAAATGGAAAACTATGTCAAACAAGCCAGTTTGGTTATAAGTCACTGTGGTATTGGTAGTATAAATTTGATGCTTAGTTATCAAAAGCGTGTGATTTTTGTTCCTCGAGTCGAAAAGTATGGTGAATTTTCTGACGATCATCAGCTCCAGATTGCTGAAGAAATTAATCATCCGCTAATGACGGTTGTGCATCCCGGCAATTCTCTGCCTTCATTTAGTGTGGAAGGTTTAATAAAGCAGCCAAGATATGATCTGCCTCGTGATATCACCAACAGAGAATTTTCAAGACAAATCTATACCGCTTGTAATAAGGCATCATGATGTTTTATCAGTACGTACACAACTTGCGTGGACTAGCCATTCTGCTTGTTATTTCGGCTCATGTTATATCTGTAGTACCGTTTGATCATTCTCTGGTTGCCGATATGGTTCGTAGTGTTTTGAAGAACTGTACGGTTATATTTGTTTTGATAGGTGGTTGGTTATTCTCATATTTGGCCTCTAAGTATTCCTATAAATCTTACCTTGTTAGTAAGCTAAAGAAAGTAGTAGTACCTTATGTTGTTATCTCGATTCCTGCTTTAACTGTTTATCTTCTTGGGCTTAAAGATACTCATCCTTGGGTAGATTTGGCAACTTTGAAAGAGACCTACGGATATTTCGGACAGGTAATATTTTATCTATCCACAGGTGCTCACTTAGGGCCGTTATGGTTTATGCCAATGATATTCATTTTTTATCTTCTTTTCCCTGTTTTTAAATCACTATCTCAAAGCCGATTGCTAATTTATATGCTCTTGTTTTCATTGTTTCCTGCTGTTTTTCTAGGAAGGCCCGATGCTAACGATGATACTTTACAATCATTTATTTATTTTTTGCCTGTTTGGTTAATTGGGATGTTTCTCTTTCAACATAGAGATACCTATCAGTGGAAAGGAAAATGTTTTTTTTCCTTAGTAACTTTGTTTTTTTTGGCCTTGCTTGCTATTTATTCATTATTTGATTGGGATTCAAGGGTTGATCTAATTCTAAAGATTGTTGCTGGTTACCTTTTGTTTTCTGGATTTAGTAATTTTTTAAACAAGCCTAATAGGTTTTTAGGTGTGATGGCTGATTTGTCATTTTATTTATTTTTTATTCATGGTTATTTTATAGCTGTTTTCAGAGGGATTTTTTCTAGGTATGATTTTTTACCTCAAGGTGTAGTTGCCTTTATTATAGTGTTTTTTGTGGTCATCTTTTTATCTGTTCTAAGTTTTTATTTCTTTAGGTTTATCTTAAAAGAAAAAACCGGTCCATTGTTAGGAGCCTATAGGTAGATGAGTGCTTCTCATGAACTGAATTCCGCAATTATAAGAAGTATTACAGGAAAGTATGCTCTGTACGTCATACAGTTACTATCGCTTATCATTCTTTCAAGAGTATTTACACCTGAAGAATTTGGAGTTTTGGCAGCTTTTCAGGTGATTGCCTTATTTTTTCAGGTAGTGGCGACTTCGGGCATTGCTCCAGCTGTGGTTTTCCATGAAAATTTAACGAAAGAAAAGCGTGATGGTATATTTAGTGCCTCGATTTTAATCGGTATATCTTTAGTAATAGTCTTTTTAGTTAGTTATGAAGCATTGTTTATATGGTTAGGTATTACTGAAAGTCTAATTCTAGCAGTATTTCTTTTAATTAATATTTTCTTTGCCTGTATCTCTATGCTCCCAATGGCAGCACTGCAAAAGGATGCAATGTTCATAAAAATTTCCACAGCTGAAGTGGTAGCTGAACTAGTATTGCTACTGTTATGCTTTTTTCTCTATTTTTATTGTAAATTTGGGTTTGAGGCTTTAGCAGTTAAAATTTTGTTGACGCCTTTATTTCGATTTATCTGTTATTATTACTTTTCTAAAGATACTCAATTAGGAAGGCCGGGAATAGGAGTGAAAATTACGGCTTTTAGTGAGCTATTTCAATTTGCTAAGTTTCAGGTGTTATTTAATTTTTTAAATTTCTTTTCCAGAAATTTGGATACATTGCTCGTTACTAAGTACTTCGGAACAGCTGTTGTTGGTTTCTATGACAAGTCTTATCAGTTAATGCGTTATCCTCTTCAGTTGTTTACTTTTGCTATTACGCCAGCCTTGCAACCAGTTTTAACTAAATATAAGAATGAACCCGGAGTGGTGCAAGAAGAGTTTTACCATATTGCTTTCAAACTGGCAATTGTTGGGATCTTTGCATCTAATGTTCTCTATTGGGGGGCTTCGGACATTTTGTTGATTATGTTTGGAGATCAATGGTTTGGTGCAACTGATATCCTAAGGGTCCTTGCTGTGTCGATCCCTCTGCAGATGGTACTTAGCTCTACAGGTGGGATATACCAGGCATTTGGCGATACTAAGAGTTTATTTTTCTGTGGCGTATTCTCTTCCTTTATTAATGTCTCTGCCATTATTTTCGGCGTGATGTTGGATGATGTTCTTTGGTTATGCTATTTGCTAATAAGCGCTTTTATATTAAATTTTATTCAATGTTTTTGGCAGATGCGAAAATCTGTATTTACTGATTTTCAGTTGGTTAAGTTCTTGTTTCTTTTGGTGTTATGTTTGATTCCGTACACTAATTTATTATTTTTTACTATCTCAAGTGTATTCTCAGAAAGTGTTATTGAGTCACTTTTTGATGTCTCATTGATATCCTTAGTCTCTCTAGTTTTCTCCATGATTTTTTTCTTTCTTAGCAAAAGGCTTTTTGGATGAAGCGTCTATTGTTTCCCTTTCTCTGCTTTTGCGTTTCCCTTTCGACGTTTTTTGTTGTTGCTCATTCAAAAGGCGTTTCTGAGTGCACGCATCATGTTAGCTCATCATTTTTTCCTTATATTCCATTTCTTAATGAATTTCTTTCGTTTGAAGATGTTAAGGAATCTTTAAATCCGGGTGATGTTGTTTGCTTTGAGTCGGGTGAATACTCAAGTGTACACTTGAAGGGGGTCAACGGAACTAAATTGAAGCCAATTGTTTTGAAATCAATAACAGAGAGGGAGGCTCATATTGAACTTTCTGATTTTAAAGGTACAGGTATAGGTATTCGCGAAAGTAGTTTTGTTGTGATTGAAGGATTTATGATATCAGGGGGGCTTTATGGAATACGAAGTGTTGATAGTCATGACTTGTTTATACGAAATAACTGGATAGAGAGTGTAGGGCAAGAAGGGATATTACTGACTGTTGATCGGTGTCGAAGTTCAAGTGAAAACTATCTTATTGCTAAGAACAAAATTTTGAGTACCGGAAGAAAAAATTCTCAATATGGAGAGGGAATCTATGTAGGTTCAGGTAAGGAGTCAAACTGCGGAGTAAAAAACGTTGCAATCGAAGGTAATTCTATTTCGCATACAACAAACGAAGCTATTGACATTAAGTATAATGTTAGCGATGTTTTGATTAAGAATAATGATATTTCTGATGTTGACTTGGCTTTTAATGGAGTTATAACTTTATCAACCTCGGATTTTCCAAAGGTGGATGGTCGTTATCAAGTTATTTCAAATAGGATTTCGAATTTTTCTAATAGGAATGGATACAAAGCTGTTGCAGTTGCAGTTGGTAACGGCAGCGCATTGATCAGTGGGAATGTAGTGATTAATAAAGATGGGCTTTTTGTTAAGTATTATAAGTCACTACTTTCTAATAGCTTTGATCGAGTTGTCATCGAATCAAATTCGCTGTCTGGCGGAATAACATATTCAAATATTTGTTGCTAAGTCAGTTTTTTAGGATAAGAGGTTCCCTTGCAATATCTAAATAACTTCAGAGGAGGCGCGATATTAGCTATATTATTTATACACTCAATATCAACTATTTCTATAGGTGATTCTCTTTTTCTTTCTGTATTGTCCAAAACCTTAAGTGGTGCAACCTTCTTATTTGTTATGATATCTGGCTATTTTTTTGCCAGATTCTCTGATGGATTTAAGTATTTTAGTTATCTTAAAGATAAGCTGGCATTCGTTCTCGTGCCTTATGTTGTTTTGTCGTTTCCTGCTGCCATGATCTATGTCTTAGGTTTCAAGTCTTCGCATACATGGATGGATATGTCCTGGTTTGGTTCGCTTAGTAGTATTGAGCAGTACACATATTTGTTGATGACGGGTGCTCATCTTGGGCCATTGTGGTTTATTCCTATGATGGTTATGTTTTATTTATTTAGCCCTGTATTTTTTGAAATATGCAATAAAAGTCTAGTGTTACCTGTATTTGTTTTTTCTGTTATTGTTTCATTTATTATTGGGCGTCCCCAGTTTGATAATAGCCCTTTTCTTTCTTTTTTATATTTTTTACCTGCTTATATATTGGGATTTGTAATATTTTATTATCATGAGGTTTTGGTTTGGTTTTCAAAGAAAAGTGTTTTATTATTGTTTTTAGTGCTTTTTATGAATCTGGCTCTGAGTATTTATTTTTCAGTTGTAGATAATCATGTTAGTGTTTTTTATCAAGTTGTATTTTCGTTTCTGCTTTTAGCTGTTTTTTATCGATATTATAATTATCGGCTAAGATGGCTTGATCTATTTGCTAGATTAAGCTTTTTTATTTTTTTTATACATGGCTACTTCTCTGGGCTGTTTAGGGCTGGATACAAAAAAATTGATTACTCCGGATTTGAAGTTTTATTGGTTTTGTTTGCTTTCTTAGTAACTGTTTTTTTATCGTTATCGGTTTTTGTTTTTTTAAAGTTACTCCTAAAAAATAAGACTAAAACTTTTATCGGTGCCTAGGAAATAGCTACTATGGGTAAACGTTTTTTCTTTGAAGACTTCTCTTGCTTTGATAATCAGTTGGCACTTATTGATTGTGAGTCTGGAGAGCACTTAACTTATTCGGAATTGGAAGAACGAGTTCAAGAGGCCGTATGTTTACTTGGTAGTAAGCGTGAACTTGTTTTTATAGTAGCAAAAAATGATATCGTATCGACGGTATATTACCTGGCAGCACTTAGGTCTGATAAAGTCGTATATCTTCTTGAGAGTTTGGATGATGATAAGAGTTTATTTTTATGTGAGCTCTATAAGCCAAACCTTATCATCCAGGATGGTTCGGTTAAAAGGCTTTCTTCAGATGATATGAACTTTCATACTGATTTGGCGCTTTTGTTATCGACTTCTGGAAGTACTGGATCTCCTAAGTTTGTTAAATTAAGTAAGAAGAATATACAGAGTAATGCGGAGTCTATAGCTGAATATCTCAAGTTGTCTTCGATAGATAATGCTTTATCTTATTTGAAATTGCATTATTCGTACGGGCTTTCTATTTTACACTCACATCTAGAGGTAGGTGCAACAATATCTTATACCTGTTTTGGTGTGCTTGATTCACAGTTTTGGTCGTCTTTAAGGAAGTTTTCTGCCACGAGTTTTTCTGGAGTTCCATACACTTTTGAGATGATGTTCAAACAGGGCTTTGACCTTTCTACATACCCTTCACTTAGATACATTACTCAGGCTGGAGGAAAGCTTGATGCCTCGTTAGTAGAGGCATTTGCTAACTTGGCAGCGCCTTTAAATATTGAGTTCTACGTTATGTATGGTCAAACTGAGGCTGCTCCAAGGATATCGTATCTACCTCCTGATCTTGTGTCTCTTTACCCTCACTCTATCGGGAAGGCTATCCCAGGAGGAACTCTATTTCTTGTTGATGAAAACGGTATCGAAATTACAGGTTATGATGAGCCCGGTGAGCTAGCATATTGTGGCGATAATGTAATGATGGGGTATGCGGAGCAACCGGGTGACTTTATAGAAGATAAATCTCCTGATGTTTTGTTTACGGGTGATATTGCGTGTAAAACTGAAAATGACTTGTTTTATATTACTGGTCGAGCCAAGCGCTTTGTGAAGTTGTTTGGATTAAGGTTGAATCTTGATGAGATTCAAAGCTTTGTAAAAACTATTGAGCCTAATAGTGTAGTTACTGGTACGGATCAGTACCTTTTGATTGCTGTTGAGACTAACAAAAAAGCGTGTTGTAAAAATATAAGAGAACAGATTTCTACTGTGTATTCTATTCCTCAATCAAAAATTCACTGCAAGCAGGTTGACTCATTACCGCTTCTACCTAGCGGGAAATACAATTACAAGGTGCTTCTTGAGGAGCAGGATGAATCTAAAAAATCATTGTTTAAACGTTTTTTAGATTATTGTTTTACCGCTCTTGGGTTGAACGAAAATCAATGGGAAAGTATCGAATGTTTGTTCTGTGAAGCTTTGGGTGTTGATCGTATTGATTCTTCACTAAGTCTTTCAGAAATGGAGTGCGACTCTCTTTCTTTTGTTTTTCTTTCAGTTGAACTTGAAAGATGTCTAGAGGATCTACTTCCAGAAAGCTGGAAGGATGTTTCAGTTGCTGAGTTGAACCGCCTTTATAATGATAGAAGATTAAGCAGTAGCTGAGATATTGTGATACATAGCTAGGGGGGCAAAGAGATAGGTTGTTACTGTTTGTGTTATTTTTGGGAAGCTGTGTTCATGAAATAGTGTGAGCTAAGGCTTGTTTTTTGTTTTATTTTCGACTAGATAGTGATTTGTTACAATTGTTCCCATATAATCCCTGAAAAATGACTACTCTAATCAAGGGATTGATTTATGCCTACATTTAGCAATGTAAAATTTTCTCGTGCCCCTCTTTCATTGAGCTTACTTTTAGCTCTTGACGTTCAAGCCGCCGAACCAGCTACGTTTAATGCTGGTATTTTCACCGTGACTCCTCAGGCTACGCTAGAGAGCATGTATGATGATAATATTTTTTCTCAGGAGTCTAAGGAAAAGGCTTCGTTAGTCTCCATTCTAAATCCAAGTGTAGAAGCTGTCGCGGACGACGGTTTTCAAAAGTATACATTAGGCTATAGCTTTGATGCAGGTTGGTACGAGAACAGTACCGACGATAATTACTTAGATCATTCTCTATTTGCACAAGGTGACTGGTTCCTTAATCAGACTCACCAGTTAGCAGCAGAATTCTCACTCTTTTCAACTCATGAAGATCGAGGGACTGGCTTCAGTCAAGGTGGAGGCGCATTGACGTCTGATTCTCCTGATAAGTATGTAGAGACTACTCTATCTGGGGTGTATACCTTTGGCGGTATAAAAACTAAAGGCCGTTTAGAAACTGAGCTTGAGTATTATGATAAACGTTATACCAATCATCGTGATCTAACTGTTGGTAGGGATCGTGTTGATATCTCGTTGGGAGAAACTTTTTTCTGGGCTGTGAGTGGATCTACAGATGCTTTGTTTGAGCTTGTTTATGTAGATGTTGATTATGATAACGATCCTTCTTCTGGATCTGCTGAAGGTTCTTTAGATAGCAGGGTGATAAAAGCATACACAGGTGCTACTTGGGAGTTATCAGGTAAAACTGAAGGGACAGTGAAAATTGGTTATGCAGATAAAGCGTTCGATGATAGAGATCGTGATGACTTTAGTGGTTTGAGTTGGGAAGCTTCAGTTACTTGGCTTCCAAAGTCATATTCTGTAGTTACTTTTACTATGGGGCGCCGACAGGATGAGGCTTATGGTTCAGGAGATTACATTGACGGTAAAGATATAGGTGTTGCTTGGAAACATGATTGGAAAGAGCGTTTTAGTACTCAATTAGCCATTAATTATTCCAATGAAGATTATAAAGGTGATCCAAGTGATCAAGAAGATAATCTGTTTGATATGGAATTTAGTGCAAATTATGAAATGCGACGTTGGTTGACATTGGGTGCGTCTTACCTTCACGAGACCAGAAATTCTAATCAGTCTAGCAAAGACTATGACCGTAATGTTATTGCCTTAAATGCAGAAGTATCTTTGTGAGTAGTAATCTAACCTTTTTTTGTCGTTCGGAGTATTTATGAAACGATTACTATCTTTCTATCAGGATGCTGAAGCTGCTCAAGATATGAAATATGCTTTGTTTTGTGTTGTCTTGTTTGTATTGGTAGTGATGAGCCTTTTTATGTCGCCTGCTCATGCCGAAAGTCAGGAAGCCAGCAGCACAAGAGGTTTCTCGGAGTATACATTAGGTTCAGGCGACCTCATTAAAATCTTGGTTTATGGTGAAGAAGATTTAACTGTTGAGACTCGTATAAGAGATGCAGGAACCCTGTCCTTTCCGTTTCTTGGCGAATTTAAAGTGCTTGGTATGACTGTAAATCAGCTTCAGACGCGTATCTCAGATGGGTTACGAGGAGATTATTTGGTTGATCCTAGGGTTACTGTGTCAATTCTTGAGTATCGCCAATTCTTTATTAATGGAGAGGTAAAAAAACCAGGTGGATTCTCATTTCAGCCAGGGTTAACTGTACGCAAGGCTGTATCTTTGGCTGGCGGTTTTACGGAACGAGCAAACAAAAGAAATATTTTTATAATTTCTGAAAATGATGTGTTGAGAACTCCTCGCAGTGTTTCCTTAGGGGAGGCTCTGAAGCCTGGAGACATTATCACCGTTGAGCAGAGCTTTTTTTAGGGCTGATGGATAGGAATTAGATGTTATGTCAGAACTAAAAGATACTTCGGATAACATAGAGGCAAGGGTAATAGACCTTCGAGCATACTATAAGTTAATCACTAGGCATTTTTGGAAAATATTCAGTTTTTCTCTTGTGATTACCTTATTTTCGGCATTGTTGGTCATGTCGATTAGTCCTACTTATAAGGCTACCTCGATTGTACTGATTGAAAATAAAGAGTCTAAGGTACTTTCGATACAGGATGTATATGGATTAAATACTTCGAGTAAAGAGTATTTCCTCACACAATTTGAAATATTGAAATCCAGAGAACTCGCCGAGAGGGTAGTCGAACGATTGTCTTTAGATCATCACCCATTATTTGATCCTCGCCAACAAGATAAATCGTTCGACTGGAAAGCTTATCTACCTGTTGAAATTGAAGCTCAGGATTTGAAAGAGCCTGATGATGCTGAAGTATTTCAAGTCGTAGTGGAGGCGTTCAGAAAGTCACTAACTGTAGAGCCTGTTCGTAAAACTCAATTGGTTCATATTAGTTTTGAGTCTTCGGATTCTGATATGGCTGCTCTTGTAGCAAACACTATGGCTGATGTATTTATTGAGAGCCACCTAGAGGCAAGGCTTCTTGCTAATAAGAAAGCTGTTTTCTGGTTAACAGAGCGCTTGGATGGCCTTAAGCACAAATTACTTCAATCTGAAGATGCTCTTCAAAGGTATTTGGTTCAAGAAGGCCTGGTTGATGTTAGTGGTATTCAAGATTTGCGAACCGAAGAGGTTGAACAGGTTACCCGCCGATTCATTGAAGCTCGAAAAGCAATGTCTGAGGCAGAGTCTATTTATCTTCAGGTTCAGTCTTTGGGGGACACTCCAAGCTTTGAGCAGTTGATGGCTCAGCCTAATATTTTACGTCATCGTTTAATACACTCTCTAAAAGAGAAACATGCTGAAACAGCCATTAGATTGGCCGAGCTGAGTAAACGCTACGGTCCTAAACATCCGAAAATGATTGCAGCACAGTCGGAAGAAGCAGTTGCTTTGTCACAGCTCAGAAAACAAGTTATAGCGGTAACTAAGGGTATTGAAGTCGATTATATGACGGCGAAGAAAAACTCTGAAGAGTTGAGTCGGCAGTTAGCTGAGGCAAGAAAAGAGCTTCAAAGAGTTAATCAAAAAGAAGTTAAGATGCGAGAGTATCAGAGAGAGGTTGAGAGTAATCGACATCTATATGAACTTTTCTTAAACAGGGCTAAAGAAACTGGTGAAACTGAGGGCTTGCAGACTGCTCATGCAAGGGTTATTGATACAGCCGTTGCACCTCGTCTCCCAATAAAGCCTAAGAAAAAACTAATATTAATAGCTGCTCTGATATTAAGTTTCTTATCTGGAGTCGTTTTGGTTCTAGTTATGGATGCCCTCGATAAAGGCATTCGGACATCTGAAGATATCGAGCAAAAGTTAAAAGCTAACTTTATTGGAGCCCTACCTCTTATTAAAGGTAATAAGTCTAAAGTAGCTATTGACTCTTTCAGTTCTGGAAATCATCCAGGCTTTACCGAAGCGATGAAAACTATTCGTACAAGTGTAATGTTATCCGGTATTGACGATCCTCATAAGGTAATAGTGATTTCATCTACTCAGCCTAATGAAGGTAAGTCGACTGTGGCATTGAATTTGGCTGCGGCGATGGGGCAAATGGAAAAGGTTTTGATTATCGATGCAGATATGAGACGTCCAACAGTTGCAGCAAGTATAGGTTTAGAGCGAAGATCCCTCGGGTTGTCGAATTTGGTTGCTGGATCAGAAGAGGCCAGTGCATGTATTCATAGGATAGATTCTCTTGATATTGATGTTCTTCCTTCTGGTGTTATACCTCCAAACCCTCTTGAGTTGATATCTTCAAAACGATTTACGCAAGTGATAAACGAACTGTCAGCTCAATATGATCGAATTATTATCGATTCTGCACCGGGTAGTGCGGTTAGTGATGCTCTTGTATTAGCTTCTTATGCGGATGCACTTATCTACGTTGTCAAGGCTGACTCTACTGATGCATCACATGCTTTATCTGTTTTAAAACGTTTCCGTGAACATAATGCACCTATTCTTGGTGTTGTTTTGAATCAAGTCGATATGGATAAGCACTCTATTTATGATGACTACTACAGCTATAACTATGAAAAGGGTATGGAAGAAGATCGACTAATGGATGCAGATAGCAAGGATGTGGCTTGACCTATGATTGATCTTCATTGTCATCTGTTACCTGGAATTGATGATGGTCCATCTACTCTAAAGGAAGCTTTAGAACTTGCGTCTCAAATGGCGAAAGGTGGGGTGACGCACGCTGTTGTGACACCTCATATTCATTTTGGTCGTTGGAATAATACCCCTGAAATTATTCAGAAGGCTTTGGCTTCTTTGCAGTCTGGAATTAGAGACCAAAATATTCCGCTTACATTGAGTTATTCTGCTGAAGTTCGGATAGATGTAGATATATTGTCTGCTATTTCAAAAGGTAATATCCCGTTTCTCGGTGAGTTTAATGGCAAAAATGTGCTTTTGTTGGAGTTACCGCATGAAAACATCCCGTTGGGAACAGAGCAAATTATTCAATGGTTGTTAAAACAGAATATTATTCCCATGATTGCACACCCAGAACGAAATAAGGATGTGATACGTCGTTATGAAAAATTAGCTCCATTGGTAGAGCTAGGATGTTTATTTCAAGTTACAGCAGGTTCGTTAGTTGGTCAGTTTGGTCGAGCAGCACAGGAAATTGCTGAGAGAATGTTGTTAGCTGGATTAGTAACTATTCTGGCCAGCGATGCTCACGATACTAAGAGAAGGCCTCCAAACTTGTTTGAGGGGTATGATGCAGCAGCTGTGTTGGTAGGTGAAGAAGAGGCAATAACCTTGGTTAAAGAAACTCCTCTTAAAATTGCTGCTTCCAAGTTTACTGTTATTTAGTTCCTTATAGTTAAATTTAGATGATGGTTGATCGAATTGAGCTGGGCTTACGTGACTATGTAATTTTAGTTGTGTCGGTTCTATTTTTAGGGCTATTAATAGAGTCAGGCTTGTCTGCGTATTCATACATTTTGTCTCATCAGTCAGAACGTATAGAGAACAGGTGGATAAACAATAATGGCTTGGTTGATCAGGAGGCCATCTTAAGAGCAAATGATTTTGTAGATCGTTCTTTAACGCTTGAGTCTTATAATCCGGATCTTCTTCAGTTGTCAGGTCGAATCAAGATCTGGTCTTTGGGTGAAGCCTCTGCAATACATGAGTACCAAAAATATATTTATGATTTAGCAGCTTCTGATTATGAGAAGGCAATAAAGTTACGACCTTATTGGCCATATGCATACAGTGAATATGCGAGCTTAGTATCTGTTTGGCTATCTTTGCGAGAACTATCTCAAACAGAGCGCAACCACTTAGAGAGCAAAGTGATTGGGTTATGGGGAAAGGCTTTGCAGTATGGGAAGAATGAACCCGAAATAATCCGTAATCTATTGGCGATTGGCTTCGGAAACTGGTCAACTTCTAGTTGGCGATTAAAAAAGAAGACGGTCGATTTACTTAAGGCCAGTGTTAAGAAAAATCCTTTGATTGAACGAGTAGCATTAAAAGTCTTGACTAAATCTGCTTATAGTAAGGTCGTATGTGACTTTTATAAACTGACTGATGAAGTACCAAATTCTTTTACAAAGCTTTGCAAACTTTAAACTCTTAAATATAAAGCCGACTCTATGTAAGTTGGTGATCATTAGTTGTTACAGATAACCGCGAATAAAAACTCTAAAGGTTTCTAAATAACTTTGATTATGGATTCATTATGTGGCTGGTACACATAACGAGGAATGATAAGTCTACGGGTCAGGAATGATCTGTGAAAAGGAGATACTCATATGGCTGTGAGTAAAAGCACTAACACAATGGATTCTCAAACGAAGGCGGGCATGATTAAGCCTTATGCTTCTAAGTTTGTTTTTATATCTAGGGCCCTTGATTCATCAATAGTTATTATTGCTTTAGGACTAGTTGGTCTAATTAATTTTGGAGCATCAGGTAAAACCCCCATTGAATATTGGGTAGCTGGTTTGCTAGCTGCTCTGATTTATCAGGTTTCGGCGGAATTTACTGAAATCTTTCGTTCCTGGCGTTCAGAGAGTTTATGGGCTGAAGCTAAGCAAGTAATACTGTGTTGGACCACTTGTTTTGCTGTGGCGTTTTGTATCGGCCGTTTTTCAGTTTTAGAAACTTCTTTATTTTCTTGGCCACAATTCTTTCAGTGGTATGTATTTACACTTTCAATGTTGCTTCTTTGGCGCTTGATAACCCGCATCATTCTTCGTCAGTTGCGTATAAGAGGCTATAACACAAGGAGTGTCGCGATTGTTGGTACAGGCGGATTAGCTCAGCAAGTCGCAAGTCGTATTAAGCACTGTACTTGGGGAGGGTACCGAGTTACAGGTTTCTATGATGATCGTAATAAGAATTTACCTATTGATGAAGAATGTAGAAGAGCTTCAGGTTCTGACTCAATGATAAATGATCGGGTTGGAGGATTTGATTGTTTAGTTGAGCAAGCTGAGTCTGGCGAGTTAGATAGTATTTTTATTGCTTTACCAATGCGTGCAGAGAAGAGAATTCAAGAGTTATTAGAGCGTCTATCGAATTCTACTGCTTCTGTTTATGTTGTGCCTGATTTATTTGTTTTTGAGTTGCTCCATGCTCGAACCATTAATTTAAATGGTTTACCTGCTTTTGGATTGATTGGCGAGCCTATGAGTGGCTTGAACTCTTGGGTCAAGCGAGTTGAAGATATTATCGGAGCCTCGTTGATCCTTAGTTTAATTGCAATTCCCATGTTGTTAATCGCATTAGGGGTCAAGTTGACGTCACGAGGTCCTGTGATTTTTAAACAACACCGTTATGGCCTGGATGGCCGCCCAATTCAAGTATATAAATTTAGATCTATGACTGTTTGTGAAAACAGTGATGTCGTAACTCAAGCTAGTAAAAATGATGCTCGAATTACAGCGTTTGGAGGTTTTTTAAGAAAAACCTCTTTAGATGAGTTACCGCAGTTTATAAACGTTCTGCAAGGTCGAATGTCAATCGTAGGACCAAGGCCTCATGCTGTTGCACATAATGAGGAATATAGAGTTTTAATACCTGGTTACATGCGGCGACATAAAATTAAGCCGGGAATTACTGGATGGGCCCAAGTTAATGGTTGGCGAGGGGAGACTGACACACTAGAGAAAATGGAAAAACGTATCGAACATGATCTTCACTATATACATCATTGGACGATTTGGTGGGACGTTAAAATTATTATAAAAACGGTTTTTAAAGGCTTTACCGGTAAGAATGCTTACTAATTGACTCTAGTGTTAAGTATTTTTTTGATTTATGTCTATTGGCTGAATTTAGGGTTTCATTAAAAGACTCGTTTCTTTGGTTTTTGTTTGTCTGTGATTATTTCAATGAGATGTTACTAATTTTAAGTACTTTGAAAGACTGTGGGTTTATATGGATCACTTGCCCATAATTAAGACTTCTGAATCGAACGCAGACTAATATTCAGTACAATTTGGTACTAATGGAGAATAAGTAATAATGACAGCAATTGTTCCTATAGTAATGGCTGGAGGGTCTGGAACCAGACTTTGGCCTTTGTCTCGTGCTTTATATCCCAAGCAGTTCTTATCTTTAGATGGAAAACAAACCATGCTTCAGCAGACTTTGACCCGTCTATCTGGAATGGATGAGTACTCAATTCATTGCAAGGATTCAATCTTGATTTGTAATGAAGAGCATAGATTCATAGTTGCAGAGCAACTGAGAGCGGCATCTTTGAATTCTGAATCAATTATCCTGGAGCCAGTAGGGCGTAACACAGCTCCTGCTATTGCATTGGCGGCTCTACAGGCTCAAAGAAATGGAGAGGACCCTATTTTATTGATTCTAGCTGCGGATCACTTAATTCAAAATATTTCAGGGTTTCATGAGTCCATTGCAAATGCGCTTGTTCATGCTCTTGAAGATAAATTGGTAACTTTTGGCATTGAACCGAGTTCGCCTGAAACTGGTTATGGATATATTCAGCGCGGAGATAGCTTAAGTGATGCTCAAGGAAATAATGAGTCATTGGGTTATTCCGTGATGCGTTTTGTAGAAAAGCCTGACAGAGAAACGGCACAGGCTTATCTAGATAGCGGCGAGTATTACTGGAATAGCGGTATGTTTATGTTCCGGGCTAGTCGTTATTTAGAAGAGTTAAAACGTTTTAACCCTGAAATGCTTGAGTGTTGTGAAGAATCTTTGAGAACTGCAACTGAGGATTTAGATTTTCTAAGGCTTAACAAAGAAGCTTTTCTGCAGTGTCCTGATGATTCTATTGATTATGCTGTCATGGAGAAAACTAAACACGCAGTAGTTGTTCCTATGAATGCAGAATGGAATGATGTTGGTTCCTGGTCTTCTTTGTGGGATGTAAAAGCAAAAGATGATTGTGGAAATGTCCTGAATGGTGACGTCGTAGCTCATAAAACAGAGGATAGTTATATACATTCTGAAGGGCGGTTGGTAACGACATTGGGCGTACAGAATTTGGTGGTTGTTGAAACCAAAGACGCTGTACTCGTTGCTCAAAAAGATTCAGTGCAGGATGTGAAGGCAATCATTCAGGAATTGAAAGATCAGGGGCGTAATGAATGGTATCAAAGTCGAGAGGTTTATCGTCCGTGGGGAATTTATGACTCCGTGGATAGTGGTGAACGTTACCAGGTTAAACGAATTACAGTAAAACCAGGAGCGAAGCTTAGCGTACAAATGCATTATCATCGAGCAGAGCATTGGATTGTCGTCTCTGGAACAGCCAAAGTAACACTGGCTGATGACTCTTTCTTGGTTACAGAGAATGAATCAACTTATATTCCTGTTGGTTCTGTACATGCGCTTGAAAATCCTGGAAGCATTCCTCTGGAACTTATTGAAGTTCAATCAGGAAGCTATTTGGGAGAGGATGATATTGTTCGTTTTTCAGATAGATATGGCCGATCATAAATCAATAAGTACAGGATGTAACTGGAAATGTCAGAGTTAACATGTTTCAAAGCCTATGATATTAGAGGCCGTTTGGGCGAAGAGCTGAATGAGGATATAGCTTATCGTATTGGCCGTGCTTATGGTGAGTTTATAAAGCCACAAAGGATTGTTGTAGGGGGCGATGTTCGTTCAACCAGTGAGGCTTTAAAGTTTGCTATCGCTCAGGGTTTGATGGATTCGGGTGTTGATGTCATTGATATAGGTATGGTCGGCACCGAAGAAATCTATTTTGCTGCATTTAGCTTGGATGTTGATGGTGGAATTGAGGTTACCGCATCACACAATCCTATCGACTTTAATGGCATGAAGCTGGTTACAAAGGGGGCTAAACCGATATCGGGGGATACTGGTTTACTTGAAATCAAGAAATTGGCCGAAGGTAATCTGTTTTCTGAGGTGCCAGTAAAAGGCTCATTAGTGGAAAAGTCAATATTATCAGAGTATATCGAACATCTTTTGACGTATGTTGATTTAACCACCATTAGGCCGTTGAAGCTTGTCGTCAATGCCGGCAATGGAGCTGCAGGTCATGTAGTTGATGCTCTTGAAGCGGCGTTTATCGAAAAAGATATCCCTATTAAATTTATTAAAATTCATCATGAGCCTGATGCCTCTTTCCCTAATGGCATTCCTAATCCGCTATTACCTGAAAATCGGGGCGTTACTCAGCAAGCTGTTCTTGAGCATCAAGCAGATATGGGAATTGCTTGGGATGGTGATTTTGATCGTTGTTTTCTATTTGATGAGAAAGGTCAATTTATTGAAGGGTATTATATTGTTGGCTTGCTGGCAGAGGCCTTTTTACAAAAAAATAGAGGGGCGAAAATTATCTATGATCCCCGGCTCACCTGGAATACTGAAGAAATTGTCTCTTCCAATGGGGGGACCCCTATTATGTCGAAAACGGGTCATGCTTTTATCAAAGAGCGAATGCGAAAAGAGGACGCTCTTTATGGCGGTGAGATGAGTGCACACCACTACTTTCGAGACTTTGCTTACTGTGACAGTGGGATGATTCCATGGTTATTGGTTTCTGAATTAATATCGAACAAAAAAATATCGCTATCTGACATGGTTAAAGAGAGGATAGCTAAATTCCCATCCTCTGGAGAAATAAATTCAAAACTGGAAGCCCCTGAAATAGCGATTGAAAGAGTATTAGACTTCTACAAGCATGAAGCTGTAAATATCGATTATACAGATGGTATTGGTCTTTCATTTAATGATTGGCGATTTAATCTACGAACTTCAAATACTGAGCTGGTCGTTCGCTTGAATGTTGAAGCTCGTTCAGATCAGTTGTTAATGGAAGAAAAAACCAAAGAGATTCTTGAGATTTTGAGATCATAGAAACCACTCTTTTAAGGATAAAAGGATAAAAGGATTAAGAATGAAAGCAGTTATTCCTGTAGCAGGACTGGGGACGCGTATGTTGCCTGCAACTAAGGCGATTCCTAAAGAAATGTTGCCTGTAGTTGATAAGCCTCTGATTCAATATGTAGTGAATGAAGCAATTGCGGCTGGTGTAAATGAAATAGTGTTAGTAACTCACTCCAGCAAAAATTCGATTGAGAATCATTTTGATACTAGTTTCGAGCTTGAAACGCAGTTAGAGCGTCGTGTTAAACGTCAACTTCTTGAAGAGATACGAGCAATCTGTCCGCCTCATGTAACTATTATTTCAGTTAGGCAGAATGAAGCTAAGGGCTTGGGACATGCTATTTTGTGTGCTCAGTCAGTAGTTGGTGATGATGATGTGGTTGTAATTCTTCCTGATGTGTTAATTGATGACGCAGCGAGTGATCTCACGAAAGACAACTTAGCAGGTATGATCAAGCGTTTTAATGAAACTAGGTCAAGCCAGATAATGGTTGAAGAGGTTCCAGAAGAGCTAGTGAGTAAGTACGGTGTTGTTGATCTGGGGGGAGAGTCTCTTGAGCCTGGTGAGAGCAAACCTATGAGCAGTATAGTTGAGAAGCCAGAACTTGAAGATGCACCATCAAATCAAGCTGTGGTTGGTCGTTATGTGTTGTCAAAATTTATTTGGCCTTTGCTCCGTAAGACGCCTTTAGGGGCTGGTGACGAAATTCAATTAACTGATGCTATCGCTATGTTAATGGATATCGAAACAGTCGAATCTTACCGAATCATAGGAAAGAGCCATGATTGTGGTAGTAAATTGGGGTATATGATGGCTAATGTTGAGTATGGCTTGAGACACCCAGATTTAAATGGTGAATTTAAAGCGTTTTTAAACAAGGCAGTTAAGTAAATTGTCATTGATTTTGGAATCTTTGTAATTCAAGTCGAGGTTTTTACCTCGGCTTGTTTTTTCTTATCTGGATTTAGGGAGTAGTAGATGATGAAGATTGCTGTGGCAGGGATTGGCTATGTTGGTTTGTCAAATGCTGTACTTCTGGCTCAACATAATGAAGTTGTTGCTGTTGACTTAGTACAACAGCGAGTAGATATGATTAATGACAAAATATCTCCAATATCAGATGTTGAGATTGAACATTTTTTAGCTAATCACGATTTAGATCTGCTGGCTACAACGGACTCTAAGGCTGCCTACAAAGACGCCGATTTTGTGATTATTGCCACGCCTACGGATTATGATCCTGTAACTAACTATTTCAACACCTCTTCAGTTGAAGCGGTTATTCAGCAGGTACTGGATGTAAATCCCGATACTACGATGGTAATAAAATCTACGGTACCTGTTGGTTATACAAGAAATATCAGGGAAAAGTTTAATAGTGATAACATTATTTTTTCACCTGAGTTCCTAAGGGAAGGAAAAGCGCTCTACGATAATTTGTATCCGTCAAGAATTTTGGTTGGAGAGCAGTCTGCACGAGCAAAGGTTTTTGCCGATCTTCTTGTACAGGGTGCATTGAAAGAAAATATAGATACTTTATTTTTGGAGTCGACGGAAGCAGAAGCTGTTAAGCTCTTTGCAAATACGTATCTGGCAATGCGTGTATCATATTTCAATGAACTGGATACTTATGCTCAAGTTCATGGTTTAGATTCTCGTCAAATTATTGAGGGAGTTTGTTTAGATCCTAGAATAGGAAATCATTATAATAACCCTTCGTTTGGTTATGGTGGTTATTGTCTTCCAAAAGATACAAAGCAACTACGGGCAAATTATCAAGATGTTCCAAGTGATATTATTGGAGCTATTGTAGATTCAAATTCTACCCGAAAAGATTTCATTGCTGACACAATCATTTCGATGAATCCTTCAGTTGTTGGGATTTATCGTTTAGTTATGAAAACAGGGTCGGATAATTTTAGAGCTTCAGCTGTCCAGGGTGTGATGAAACGAATAAAGGCAAAAGGGATTACTGTTGTCGTCTTTGAACCAGCATTGGATGAGCCAGAGTTCTTTCACTCAGATGTTATAACAGATCTTGAGCAATTCAAAAAGATGGCTGATGTGATCATATCAAATCGTCAGGTTGACGAGTTATCTGATGTATCTCACAAGGTATTTACTCGCGATCTATTTAACAAAGACTAAAGCTTCATATTCTTCAAATAAAGCGAATCTCCAGGGATTCGCTTTTAATATCACTTCAACTTTTATAGCGTATGCTCTGTTATTTCATGGACGGCATTGTCTGACTTGGTTGCTCGTTTTTCCGCTTGTAGGCAATTGTAGGCCATAGATGCCGAGATTCGACTTGTTAGATAGAAAAGAAGTCGTCCTGTATTTTTGGCAAGGTAGTGTAGGTGGCTTGCTGAGTAATCTGCTTTTGGGTCGAAGTCTTCTACCCATTCTTTATACCACCACAGCAGGGATTGTGTTTGGTGATTGTTGATGACGATTTCGATTCTGGGGGCAAGAGACACAATGTTTTCCAAGGGTTCTTTAATAAAGGTTTTGTATCTTTGTATGAAGGGGGCTAAATCGTCCTCGTAAATGTCATCTTCCTCAAGCATTTGTTCGAGAATCCACGTGTAGCGTCTTAAATCCAGCCAATAGTCTTCTGTTCGTTCCAGAAATTTGAAGAATTTAACTTGGCTTTTTAGGTGCGATTTCTCTTCAGTAGTCATTATCGGGATGATGTTGGCAATTCGCTGTGCCAAGCATACATCCACTTGTTTTAGTTTTTGTTTTGCGTTGTACCATTGTTGAGATGCGTTTGATATTACATGGTCGCAATCGGCTATTGTTTTAAATGTCTTTTGTTCATCGTAAGGAAGAGGAAGGTCAGCTTCGAGGTAGATCTTTGCTAAAATTGCTGTGGTGGTTGTACTTCTGCCGTCCCAATAGTCTGTATCAGCTTGTTCCCACAGTTCTTGGTGTTTTTTGAGCGCTTCAATTGTTGAACTTATATTGGTTGGAGCCGGAAATTTATCTGGTAAGTAAAGGCATCGATAGGATGCTAATCCAAACTGAAACTCTTCTAGCGCACTCAACTCTTCATCTTCAAGTTGTTGTTCGCCAACGGCCTGTTCGTAGTCTATGTAAGTTGTATTTTGGTCGTTAAAGCCGCGAAGGCGGTACTCATTTGACGTGGTTGCGTGGCATAACTGTTCAAAGTTACCAAACAGCTCTTTAGCAGGTCCTTCGTCTGTCCATATAGGAGCGAATTCGTGGCTTTTGGCATGTTCAATTCGGTCGTTATCAGCGGGATGTGAATCCCACCAATTAGTTGTGAGTTCGGACATGCGTTTTTGAATGTCGGATAGCGCGTCATTGGAGAGTTTTTTTGTTTCCTCTGCAATAGTTTCAGGAAGGTTGTTAATTAGTTTGTTTGAATTCCAGGTGTTTTGATTGATCTCATGGGCAAGAAAGTGACCGTAATCTGTTTTCCATAAAGCAAGCGCTGTTTGTTCAAAGTATGCGCTGCCTGAAATAAAGCACTCGTATTTATCCGCATCATATTCCATGTGTCTGGACATTGATCGGCAGATGAATAGATTCAGTTTGTAGAACTGCTTTAGTAGCAGGCGGGACGCCTTAATAAACAGAAGGGTAAACCAGCATAGGAAGGAAAATGCGTTTTCCATTTCTTCCCATTCTTTTAGTCGTTCTTCCAATGGATCTTCTTGCCAAATTCTGGTGGCTAACCAAATAGAGACCGAATTGATTATGTAATTGGTCATCATTGCTGATGTTTGGGTGAAGTGGCCAAATTCATGGCTTAGTATTCCAACAATCTGCCTGCTATTCATACTGGCAATCAACGGTGTTCCAATCGTTAGAGTCAGCTCTCGTTTGAATAGGGACTTTATACCTGCCTTAGGTGCAACGTAGGCATTGATATCGTTAGAAAGATATATTTCTGATGGATATGGCTGTTGGAAGCGGTCGCATAATGTTTCAACCAAATGAAAAAAAAGAGGGCTCTTCTTTTTATCTAAAAGTAGCCGGCCTCTTTGTCGCTTGTTTTTAAAGAGCATTGGTCGAATCAGAAAGAGTGTAAAGACACTTCCTAGAAAGACCGGTGTAATGTATGACCATATTTGGAAAATTATTGGAAGGCTCTTGAACCACCCGAAAGAGGTCAGGTTAATGGCGAGCCAATAGGTCGAGTAGGTACTTAGTCCAATTAAACTTAGATACAGTAATGGTGCAATTAATGAAAATAATAGCGTCGTAAATAAGCCAATTTTATAGCCCAATGAAAGCCTGAACTTTATAGGTGCACCTTGTAAAGTATTGGTTATATGTTGTTGTTTTTCTGTGAGTTGGGAGTTATGAATAAATAGCTTATGGGCTGCTGAGTGCTCTTCAATTATTTCTAATATTAGGCCGCATTTTAGAAACTCGGATTTAAAGTGTTTTGCTTTATCTAATGTTAACCCTTGCTTGATAATTTTAGGGCTTATAGTGAGTGTTCTGGCGGTGGTAGGGGATAGTTTAAATTTAACTGATAGAGCCTGTATCACCTCATTTTCTGAACTGGAGTCAGCAAGTTGAGCTGAGGAGGCGATTAAGTAGGTGCTGGTTTGTTTACTGCTGTCTTTCGGGGTCATGACTAATCTCTTTTTCGATATCCATTTCGAAGAGTTTTTAGGTTTTGTGTGCGCGTGTAATGCAGGAGAAGAAAAGCCGCTTAATCGCGGCTTAGATATTAGGAATCTTTATTCTCTTCGAGTTGCTCTATAGGTGTAAGTTTAATGATCATGCCAAACTTGGGGTGGTCCAGATAATAAAGATCTTTCGAGTGTTTCATTATTCGGTCTTCTTTAATGTGGTAGACCTCATTGGTGATATAGCTAGAGCTATGCTGGTCTTCCTGATCCAGAATGTCCTCGTCGATATTTAGGCTAAATAATTTGAAATGATGCGGTTGAATACCTTGGTTTTCGAACGAGGTATCTTCATTTTGATCATCCATCGTTTCAGCTTGCTCAGTCTTAGGTAACAGTCCTGATGAAAGATCCAAGTTTAAAGGTTGATCGGTTTTTAAACTGTAGGTGTTCAGGAAAAGGTCTGCATAGGCATGAAGATATCTTTGTTTGCTTACCTTTAGGAACGCTTCAAATTCAGGCTGATCATCAAACCAGTTGCCGGCCACTAAATGCAGTGTAGGGGAGTCTTCTTTAGTTACTGTCGGTTGTTTCCAGGCAGTAGCAAGCAGTATCTGGTAGTTCTGGCTTTTTTCTAAGCGTGTTTGCGCGTCAGTCAGTAGTTCCAGAGGTTCTTGTTGGTAAGCGATATGAAGTTCGTTTTTTTGCGCTTCATTTCGTGCTGCACTTTCCGGGATGTGGGCCTGCGCGTTATCTTCATTACTTCGGTCTGTCGGGTCTTCTGGCTTAGATATCTGATTAAAAGCGGATGACGAGGAATACACAAAATTGTGATGTTGAGCGCGAGTATAGTGTTGTTCCGGGTAGTCATAACCTTTTAGTGTAATTAACGGGGCAGGCGGGGTGAAGTCTGTGGTGTCCGGGAATTCTTCAGTAACACTATTAACTGTTTGTTTGAAGACAATGATTTCGACCTTGAACCAAGGGGCTGCGTTATCCTCTGCTTGTTCGGTGGCGTCGTTTTGTGTGTCGAGTTCAGACGGAATACTGGAGGCCGCTTGAGGGTTGGTGCGTTGGCGTTGCAGATCGCGAGTTAAGTCCTCTGCATTGATGTCGTTTTCAGCGGGACTCGACGTTTCTGCCGCGACCTGAAGGCTGAGAGACAAGCAGGCTGCCACGCATAACGAAGTGAGTGAGTTCAGTTTCAAAAGTTATTCCTTTGGTGCTAATTCGTTTAAAAGGGCATCCACTGCCTGGAAACGGCGTTCAGTTTTGTCCATATCTAACGTAAATTGCAACTGATTGCCACCTTGTAAACGATACTTCTGTGGTTGAGATTGCATCATAGTGACAATTTTGAAGGTGTCTACACTTGTGTCTGATGCGAAGTTCATTTTTCCAGATTTGGGGCCTGCTTCAATTTTTGTAATACCTAATGACTCGGCCTTGAATCGTAATTCGGTCAGACGGAATAGATTTTTGGTGGCGTCAGGTAATAGACCAAAACGATCAACCAGTTCTACCTTCAGGTCATGCAACGATTCTTTGTCGCTGGCATTAGAAATGCGCTTATAGATGATCAGGCGTTCATGTATATCTGGTAGGTATTCATTAGGAATTAATGCCGGAACCTTTAAGTTTACTTCTGTGGATTGCTGAAGTGGTTTGTCTAAGTTAGGTTCTTTACCTTCTTTGATGGATTTGACCGCGTCTTCCAGTAGCTCCATATAAAGGGTGAAACCAACCCCTTCGATCTGACCGCTTTGATCTTCACCAAGCAGTTCACCAGCACCACGAATTTCAAGGTCATGGGTTGCTAATGTGAAGCCGGCACCTAAGGTGTCAGCAGCGCTGATGGCTTCAAGACGTTTCACGGCATCTTTCGTAATGCTTCTTGGCGGTGGTGTCATCAAATAGGCGTAAGCCTGGTGGTGAGAGCGCCCGACACGACCACGTAGTTGGTGGAGTTGAGCCAGTCCGAATTTGTCTGCACGCTCGATAATGATGGTGTTGGCATTGGGAACGTCAATACCGGTTTCGATAATGGTCGTACAAACAAGAATGTTGAATCGTCTGTGATAGAAGTCAGACATGATGCGTTCAAGTTCGGATTCTCGCATTTGCCCATGAGCGAATTCTACTCGGGCTTCTGGCATCAGGTCTCGAATGTCTTGAGTGACTTTCTCAATGGTCTTTACTTCGTTATGGAGTACATAAGCCTGACCGCCACGGAGTAGTTCACGGAGTAGGGCTTCTCTCATGGTGACATCGTCTTTCTGTCGAACGAAGGTTTTGACCGAGAGACGTTTTGCTGGTGGTGTGGCGATAATCGATAAATCGCGAATGCCAGACATAGACATGTTCAGCGTTCTTGGGATAGGCGTTGCAGTAAGCGTCAGAATATCAATATCTGAACGTAGTGATTTAAGCTTTTCCTTTTGTTGAACGCCAAATCGGTGTTCTTCATCAATGATGAGTAGCCCTAAATCTTTAAACTTCACGTCACCCTGAATGATCTTGTGGGTGCCCACAAGAATGTCGATTTTACCTTCCTCTAATTGTTGGAGGGCGGTGTTTTGTTCTTTTGTGGTTTTGAAGCGAGATAGTACATCAACTTTTACCGGCCATTCCGCAAAGCGATCCCGGAAGCTTTCATAATGCTGTTGCGCCAACAGTGTCGTAGGAACCAATACGGCCACTTGTTTTCCTGATTGAACAGCAACGAATGCAGCTCGCATGGCCACTTCAGTTTTACCAAACCCTACGTCACCACACACCAGTCGGTCCATCGGGTTTGGCTTGTGCATGTCCTGAATAACGGCGTTGATAGCTTGTGCCTGATCCGGGGTTTCTTCAAATGGGAAGCCTGCTGAAAACTGGCGATAGCTTTCGTCGGGCAATTCAAACATAAAGCCTTTCTTAGCGGCGCGGCGGGCATAAATGTCGAGCAGTTGAACGGCAGTGTCTCTGGCCTTTTCGGCGGCTTTACGTTTGGCTTGGCTCCAGCGTTCGGAGCCTAATTTGTTGATTGGCGCGTGTTCGTCATCGGCACCTGTATAACGTGCAATCATATGCAGATTGTTTACAGGTACGTACAGTTTGGCGTTGTCGGCGTATTCCAATATCAGGAATTCATTGGCTTGGCCGTCCAGTTCAATGGTTTCCAGACCTCGGTAGCGACCGACACCGTGATCCAAGTGGACGACTGGTGCGTCCATTTTAAGCTCGGTAAGGTTCTTGATGACCTGATCGCTGTGATCTTCTGTCTTGGTGGTACGACGGCGTTGACTGACTGTGAAACCAAATAGCTCCTGTTCGGTGATGATGGCCAACTGTTGGGTGTCAAAAAGCACGCCTTTTGCCAAAGGTGCAACAAGCAGTTGTACAGTTTTCTTTTCAGTAAAAGAGAGGTCTTTCCAGTGGTCGATATTCTGAGTGGAAACGCCCGCTGCTTTCAGAGATTCTGCGAGTGTTTCTCTTCGACCGGGGGAATCAGGAATTAATACCACGGTGCCATCATAATCCTTGGAGAATTGAATGATGCGGCTGTAGGGTTCTGTCAGTCGATGATCAACACTTAGATCTGGTGCCGTTGAAACAGGTAGGTTTATTCGCCCTTGCTGTTCCTCGATCGGGTTTTCGGATAGAGAAATTCGTTGGAAGCTCTTGATTTGAGCAAGCAAGTCGCCTGGTCTTAGGTACAGTTCTGCAGGAGGCAAAATCGGACGCTCAATATCGTAACGCAAACTTTCGAAACGTTGATCAATGTCGTTCCAGAATTTTTCAATATGCTCGTTCAGTTGGCTGAAACTGAAGATGCAGGTGTTTTTTGGCAGATAATCTACCAAAGAACTCATTTCTGCATTGTCGGATGCCTGAAAAAACAGAGGTTGGTAATATTCAATGCCTGACGGAATGAGGTTGTTTTGTAAGTCTTTCAGTAAGGGTGCTTTATGCGATTGTTCAAATGTTTCTCGGAATAATTTACGAAAGGCTGAAAGGCTCTCTTCATTGCAAGGGAATTCCCGTGCGGGCAGTAGATTGACTTGGTCAAACTTATCAATCGATCTCTGGCTTTCAGGATCAAAGCTTCGAACGCTTTCGATTTCATCGTCAAACAGCTCGATTCGGTAGGGGAGATCATGCCCCATTGGAAAGAGATCGATGATCGAACCGCGAATGGAAAATTCACCATGCTCATATACGGTATCGACGTGTTGATAGCCTGCGTGAGCTAGTCGTTCTTTAAGGCGGTCGAGTTTTAATAAGCTGCCGACATTGATAGAAAAGACAAACTTTCCAATGAAAGAGTTTGGCGGAACCTTCTGCATTAGCGTTTGAGCAGAAATAACAAGCACGCCCTGAGTTGTCTGCCCTAGATTGTTGAGTGTCTTTAAGCGCTCGGAAATGATGTCTTGATGCGGTGAAAACGTATCGTAGGGCAAGGTCTCCCAGTCAGGGAAGTTCAAGACCGGAAGATTTCCCTGAGAAAAGAATTCTAACTCTTGGCTTAGGATATTGGCTTGGCTGTTGTTGTCTGTAATCACCAATCCAAAGCCGTTAACCTTCTGCAGTGTTTGAGCAATTAGCAAAGCAGCGGATGACCCAACTACGTTGCCATACCGTTTGTGGTCCGAGGATTGAGGTTCTTTTATCAAGTCTGCAGAGTTAAACAGCATAGAGTTTTTAAGCCTTGTATGGATTCAGCATGTATATGATGAAAGCTGAATTGTCCTTTGTGTTAGATGTTACTTTTCCGATCAATGGATGCACTATTGACTGACTTTATGTCATTGGAAGCTGCATTCTACCTAATTGAGGGGCTGGTTCCAGTGTTTGGTCGTTCATAAAATTCCGTAATTATTTGCTCTGACGCAAGTTAATTGAAAGAGGTGGGGCAATTCAGGCCAACAAAGTTGCGTTTTGATACCTAAAAAAAGATAATAGGCGCGATTTTTTACCGGTCGATCAGATATTAGGCGAGTTTGTTGGTTCAAATTAGTCTAAATTAGCAGCTCTGATGGATTGGATTCATTTACCTAAATGCTTGGTCTCAAAGGGTTTGATTCTAGGCTTAAGTCGCTTGTTTAAAAGGTGCCGTCGTGACTGATATCGCAGAAACTCATTTTTCTGATTGGAAAAATCGTGAAGAAATAGCAGAAACTATGATCCCGCTTGTGGGTAAATTAAGCCGTGATCGTAACGTTATTGCTACGGTTTATGGTCGCTCTCTAGTAAATCGTTCTGTAATTCATATCTTAAAAGCACATCGTGCAGCTCGTCGTATTGAGACTTCTGAGTTGTCAGTTGCGGACAGTTTGAAAGTAGTTCAAGCAATTCTTGAACTTGGTATCCGTAATGCGCGTATTGATATTGGTAAGCTTGGCTATCGTTTGAGCAAGCAACCTGAAGGCACTGATGCGGTTGAGTATGTAAAAGCTGAGTTGTCTGAGTTAGGCGATACTTCTAATGTTAAACAAGAAGGTCGTGATGTTGTTCTTTATGGTTTCGGTCGTATTGGTCGTTTGTTGGCTCGTATTCTTATCGAAAAGGCAGGCAGCGGTGAGAACACCCGTCTACGCGCAATCGTAGTTCGTCAAGGTAAAGGTAATGACCTTGAGAAGCGTGCGAGCTTGTTGCGTCGTGACTCTGTGCACGGTTCTTTCCAAGGTACGATCACTGTTGATGAAGAAAACTGCGGTATCATCGCAAACGGCAACTTCATTAAAGTAATCTACTCAAGTGCTCCTGATACAGTTGATTACGAGTCGTATGGCATCAAAGACGCGATCATCGTGGACAACACTGGTAAGTGGCGTGATGTTGAAGGTCTTTCTTTGCACCTTCAGGCAAAAGGCGCTTCTAAGGCGATTCTGACTGCACCTGGTAAAGGTGACATGAAGAACATCGTTTATGGTATCAACAGTGACTCTATCGAAGAGTCTGATAAGTTGATCTCTGCGGCTTCTTGTACAACCAATGCTATTACACCTGTTCTGAAAGCAATTAACGATGAGTTCGGTATTGAGCATGGTCACGTTGAGACTGTTCACTCATACACTAACGACCAGAACTTGATTGATAACTACCATAGTGCTGATCGTCGTGGTCGTTCTGCGCCACTAAACATGGTTATCACTGAAACGGGTGCAGCGAAAGCAGTATCCAAAGCGCTTCCAGAAATGGCTGGTAAGCTGACTGGTAACGCGATTCGTGTTCCTACTCCAAACGTTTCTATGGCAATCCTGAATCTTTCTCTTAAGAAAGAGACAACGACTGAAGAGATCAATGCGTATCTACGTCGTACTGCTTTGTACTCTGAATTACAACAGCAGATTGACTATGTTGATTCTCCTGAAGTTGTATCTTCTGATTTCGTTGGTTCTCGTAAGGCAGGTATCGTTGATGGTAAAGCAACGATCGTGAATGGTGATAAAGCTGTTCTTTATGTTTGGTATGACAACGAGTTTGGTTACAGCTGTCAGGTTGTTCGCATTCTTGAGCAAGTTGCTGGATGCAAATTCCCTGAATATCCGTTGGATAAAAAGTAAGCAATAGCATGAAAGGGGCTTAGTTAGTGTAAGCCCTATATTCTGCTAGTCTTAAAGGCCATAAGCTGGATGCAGCTTATGGCCTTTTTTGTTGGTTGTTTAAAAACTGATCTTCGCCATTGATTTATAACAAAAATAGTCAAAGGAGGTAGTGTAATGCTGGTTTCCTTTCGCTATAATTTCGCAGATTTTTGGGTGGGGGAAACCCCGAAAAGTATACTAGCGTGCTAAATACTCACGTAAGAAATGAGTACTAGCGAGCTTTGATGAGAGACTTGGCAATCGAATGATAAAGCTAAAACGTGGCCTTGATCTTCCCATCTCTGGAAGTCCAGAGCAGTCTATTCGTCAAGGAAATGCAGTCCGCACAGTTGCTGTAGTTGGTTTCGACTACAACGGCATGAAACCTACTATGGACGTCCAGGTTGGTGATCAAGTTAAGTGTGGTCAGGTAATTTTCTCTGACAAGAAGACTCCAGGAGTGCTATACACTGCACCCGCTTCCGGCAAAGTGGTTGAAATCAACCGTGGGGAGAAACGAGTTCTACAGTCCGTTGTGATCGAAGTTGATGGTGACGATTCTGTAGAGTTTTCGAAATACAGTGATTTTGCAAGCCTAACCCGTGAACAGGTTCGGGAAAATCTTGTGAACTCTGGCATGTGGACAGCATTGCGTACTCGTCCATTCAGTAAAGTGCCAGAAGTAGGCTCTGTTCCTGCGTCTATTTTTGTTCAGGCGATGGATACAAACCCGTTAGCTGCCGATCCACAGGTGGTTATTCAGGAAAAAGCAGACGCCTTTAAAGCTGGCCTGGAACTACTTACTAAACTGACTGACGGCAAAGTGTTCGTTTGTCAGGCTGATGGTGCAAATACACCTGTACCTTCTACAGCACAAGTACAGTTGGCTAGTTTTGCTGGTCCTCACCCTGCAGGTTTACCGGGAACTCATGTTCACTTCCTTGACCCAGTGGGCGCGAATAAAACAGTCTGGACGGTTAACTATCAGGAAGTCATTGCGATTGCTAACTTATTCTCAACGGGTCGTTTAGACGTTGAGCGTGTTGTTGCTCTTGCTGGTCCTCAAGTGAAAAAACCAGGCTTGGTTCGTACGCGTGTTGGTGCCAATGTTTTCGACCTGACGGCTGGTGAATTAGACGGTACAAATAACCGTGTGATCTCTGGTTCTATATTTGGTGGTCGTGCGACTCGTGGTCCTGTTAGCTATCTTGGTCGTTACCATACTCAGGTTTCTGTACTTGAAGAAGGCACTAATCGTGACTTCATGGGATGGTTGTCTCCTGGTAGCAAACGTTTCTCGTTGTTGAATATTTACCTGTCTAAGTTGGCTCCAAGCCGTCTGTTCAATTTCAACACCAATACTAATGGTAGTGAGCGCGCGATGGTTCCAGTCGGCCTTTACGAGAAAGTAATGCCTTTGGATATCCTACCAACTCATTTACTTCGTGCTTTAGCCGTTGGTGATACTGAGCAAGCGCAATTATTAGGTGCATTAGAGTTGGACGAAGAAGATTTGGCACTATGTACTTTTGTTTGCCCTGGTAAGTATGAGTACGGACCAATCTTGCGTGATAACTTAACCCGAATTGAGAAGGAGGGCTAATCGTGAGTCTTAGAGGATTCCTGGACAAGATCGAGCCTCAATTCCATAAAGGGGGCAAATACGAGAAGTGGTATGCGCTTTTTGAAGCGGTAGATACCATTTTCTATTCACCTGGTAGCACAACTAAAACGACAGCTCACGTACGTGATGGTATTGACCTTAAGCGTATGATGATTACTGTATGGTTCTGCTTATGGCCTGCGATGTTCTACGGAATGTGGAACATTGGTCTTCAAGCAAATACTGCTATCGCAGCTGGAACAGGTACTGGGCCTACTGATTGGCATGCACTGTTCTTTACTGGTCATGATCCTGCCAGCATGTTAGATAACTTCATGTTTGGTGCTGCTTATTTCCTTCCTATCTACCTGGTGACTTTCGCTGTAGGTGGATTCTGGGAAGTGTTGTTTGCAATGACTCGTGGTCATGAAGTTAACGAAGGTTTCTTTGTTACTTCTATCTTGTTTGCGTTGATTCTTCCACCATCAATTCCTCTATGGCAGGTTGCTTTGGGCATCAGCTTTGGTGTGGTAATTGGTAAAGAAGTATTTGGCGGCACAGGTAAAAACTTCCTGAACCCAGCACTAACTGGTCGTGCATTCTTGTTCTTCGCTTATCCTGCTCAAATGTCAGGTGATGCAATCTGGACTGCAGTTGACGGTTTCTCTGGTGCTACGCCTCTAGGTTTGGCGGCAACAGGCGGTGTTGATGCTATTTTGGCAAGCGGCGTAACTTGGGTTGATACTTTCTTCGGTAACATCCAAGGTTCTGTAGGCGAAACTTCGACTCTGATGCTATTAATCGGTGGTGGTGCATTGCTACTGACTGGTATCGCATCATGGAGAATCGTTGCTGGTGTAATGATCGGTATGGTCGCTACTTCGTTGATGTTGAACAGTGTTGGTTCTGAAACTAACCATATGTTTGCATTACCTTGGTATTGGCACCTTACTTTGGGTGGCTTTGCTATTGGTATGTTGTTCATGGCGACAGACCCTGTATCTGCGTCAATGACCAATAAAGGTAAGTGGTATTTTGGTGCTCTGATTGGCTTTATGGTTGTGTTGATCCGTGTGGTTAACCCTGCATTCCCAGAAGGCATGATGTTGGCGATTCTATTTGCTAACTTGTTCGCACCGTTGATTGACCACTTTGTCGTACAAGCAAACATCAAGAGGAGGTTAGCGCGTGTCCAGTAATAACGATACGATCGGTAAAACTATCACAGTCGCACTTCTTTTGTGTATTGTGTGTTCTGTTGTGGTTTCTGGTGCTGCAATTCTTCTTAAACCAGAACAAGTCGCAAACAAAGCGTTGGATATGCAACGTAATATTCTTGCGATTGGTGGTTTGGCACAGCCAGGTGAAAGCCTGACTAAAGCTAAAGTTGAAGAGTTGTTTGGTCAGATTGAGCAAAAGTATGTTGACCTGAATACAGGTAAATTTACTGATGCTCCTTTCCCTAATTACGATCAAGTAAAGGCAACAAAAGATCCTAAATTCTCTGAAGTAATTCCTGCTGATCAGGATATTTCTTCTTTGAAGCGTAAAGCCAACGTCGCTACTGTTTATAAAGTGGTTAGCGGTGAAAGTGCAGGGCGTTTGATTCTTCCTGTGAGTGGTTATGGCCTATGGTCAACACTGTATGGCTTCGTTGCTCTTGAATCAGATCTGAATACTGTTGCTGGTCTAGGTTTTTACTCTCACTCTGAAACTCCTGGTTTGGGTGGTGAAGTAGACAATCCTCGTTGGAAGAAAATGTGGATTGGTAAGAAAATCTATGATGAGAGCGGTAACGTTGCAGCAAAAGTTAAAAAAGGCATGGTTAACCCTGACGTCGCCGTTGAAAAACAGCATCAGGTTGATGGCCTTTCAGGCGCAACACTTACCAGTAAAGGTGTAAGTAATCTGATTAAGTTCTGGTTGGGTGATAACGGTTTCGCATCATTCCTGAAGAACTACAAAGCAGGGGAGGCTTAATCAATGTCTGAAATTAAACAGGTATTGACTGAACCAGTCGTAAAAAATAACCCGATTGCACTTCAAATTCTGGGTATCTGTTCAGCACTTGCTGTAACCACGTCTCTGAATGTTGCTCTTGTTATGAGCGTCGCCGTAACCTTGGTTACAGCGTGTTCTAGCTTAGCTATTTCAGTTATTCGTATGCACATCCCGAACAGTATTCGTATTATTGTTCAGATGACCATTATTGCTTCTTTAGTAATTGTGGTAGACCAAATGCTGAAAGCATTTGCTTATTCAACGAGTAAGCAGCTATCGGTATTCGTTGGTTTGATCATTACGAACTGTATCGTAATGGGACGTGCTGAAGCGTATGCAATGAAAAATGGTCCGGGAATGAGCTTCCTGGACGGTATCGGTAATGGATTGGGTTATTCTGCAATCCTTATCCTGGTTGCGTTCTTCCGTGAGCTATTCGGTGCAGGTAAATTGTTCGGTATCGAAATTCTACCTTTGGTAACTGAGGGTGGTTGGTACAACCCGAACGGTCTATTGTTGCTTCCTCCTAGTGCGTTCTTCCTGATTGGCGGAATTATCTGGGTACTTCGTACTTATCAAAAAGATCAGTTAGAAAGTGCCGAGTATAAGATTGCTAAAAACACGACTAAGGAGGCTTACTAATGGAACATTATTTAAGCTTACTTATTCGAGCTATTTTCGTTGAGAACATGGCGTTAGCATTCTTCTTGGGAATGTGTACGTTTATTGCAATCTCTAAGAAGATTCAGACGGCTATTGGTCTTGGTGTAGCGGTTGTTGTTGTATTGGCAATTACCGTACCGGTGAATAATCTGATTTATAACAACCTTCTTCGAGAAGGTGCGTTAACTTGGATTAGCCCTGAATACGCAACTGTAGATCTAAGCTTCCTGGGCTTATTGAGCTACATTGGCGTTATCGCGGCGATGGTTCAGATCCTTGAGATGGTGTTGGATAAATATATTCCTTCACTTTATAACTCCTTGGGTGTGTTCCTTCCTTTGATTACTGTGAACTGTGCGATCATGGGTGCTTCTCTTTTCATGGTGGAGCGTGATTATCAGTTCGGTGAAAGTGTTGTGTATGGTGTGGGTGCTGGTATTGGTTGGGCACTTGCTATTACTGCACTGGCCGGTATTCGTGAAAAGCTGAAGTACAGCGACATTCCAGAAGGTCTACGTGGTCTTGGTATCACTTTCTTCTGTGTAGGTTTGATGTCTTTAGGTTTCATGTCTTTCGGCGGTATTTCACTATAGTGTGTCGCTATAACGAGGGTATATAAATGTTAGAAACTGAAGTAATACTCGGCGTAGTGATGTTCACGGTTATCGTGATGGCGCTTGTGGCAGTTATTCTGTCTGCACGTGCTAAGCTTGTGAACTCAGGTGATGTCACTATTCTGATCAATGATGACCCGGACAAGGCAATGACTACCCCAGCTGGTGGTAAGTTGCTTCAAACTTTGGCCGGTGGAAACGTGTTCTTGTCATCCGCTTGTGGTGGCGGTGGTACTTGTGCTCAGTGTAAGTGTAAAGTGTTTGAAGGTGGCGGTGACATGCTGCCAACTGAAGCATCTCACTTTACTAAGCGTGAGGCTCAAGAAGGCTGGCGTCTTGCGTGTCAGGTTGCTGTTAAGCAAGACATGAAGATTGAAGTGGAAGAAGAGGTCTTTGGTGTTAAGAAGTGGGAATGTACGGTTGAGTCTAACCCGAACGTTGCTACTTTCATTAAAGAACTTACGCTTCGCCTTCCTGAAGGTGAAAACGTTGACTTCCGTGCAGGTGGTTATGTTCAGCTTGAATGTCCTCCGCACCATGTTAAGTACGGCGACTTCGATATTCCTGACGAGTATCGTGGTGACTGGGATCACTTCGGCATCTTTAAGTACGAGTCAATCGTTAAAGAGCCAGTAATTCGTGCTTACTCAATGGCAAATTACCCTGAAGAGCGTGGTTTGGTGAAATTCAATATTCGTATTGCTACACCGCCTCCAGGAACAGATCACCCGCCAGGCATCATGTCTTCGTACGTATTCAGTCTGAAGCCTGGTGATAAGATCACTGTGTACGGACCATTTGGTGAGTTCTTCGCGAAAGATACTGATGCGGAAATGGTATTCATCGGTGGTGGTGCTGGTATGGCACCAATGCGTTCACATATCTTTGATCAGCTGAAGCGTTTGAAGAGCAAGCGTAAGATCAGCTTCTGGTATGGTGCGCGTTCTATGCGTGAGTCCTTCTATAACGAAGAGTACGACATGCTGGCTGCTGAGAATGACAACTTTGAATGGCACTTGGCTCTTTCCGATCCTCAGCCAGAGGACAACTGGGATGGCCTGACAGGATTCATTCATAACGTTCTTTATGAGCAGTACTTGAAAGACCATCCTGCGCCAGAAGATTGTGAGTTCTACATGTGTGGGCCTCCAATGATGAACGCAGCTGTGATCAACATGTTAGAAAACTTGGGTGTAGAGCCTGAGAACATTCTGCTTGATGATTTCGGTGGTTAAGAAAAAGGGCCGCATTTGCGGCCTTTTTTATTTATCAATTTTTCAAATTTGATCATTTAATTTCTCCGGTCGTGTAGGTTCACCTTGTCTCAGAAGCATTTCTTAATCGGCTTTATTTTTATCGTAGCGATACTCTCATTTGGTATTTTTCAAAAGAATCATGAAGTTCAACAAACCGGGCCTGCAAAAAGCAGTTATCAAGGGCAAGCTATGGGCACCACCTATAGTGTTGTGTATGTGACTGATGGACAGGTTGAAGAGGGCGTCATCCATGCCCGAATTGATCAGGCTATCAATTTAGTTAATGATCAAATGTCGACTTATAAAACGGACTCGAACTTATCTATTTTTAATCAGAAACCGGCTGGTGCTTGTTATAAGTTTCCTCCTGACACCTATAAAGTGCTCGAAATGGCGATGGAAATTAGTGAAACCACTAATGGCGCATTCGATGTCACAATAGGGCCTTTGGTGAATTTGTGGGGATTTGGGCCGGATTACAGTGATCACACAAAACCGTCTGATGAATCAATTCAGGAACTCAAGTCGACTAAAGTCGGATTCCATAATGTGATTCTTAAAGGCGATAATCTAGCCTGTAAAGAGAAAGATGTTTATGTTGATTTATCTGCCATTGCGAAAGGGTATGCCGTTGATTTAGTTGCTGAAAATCTGGATAAGCTGGGTATTACGTCCTATTTGGTTGAGATTGGCGGTGAGCTAAAGGCGAAAGGCATCAAACCAAACAAAGAACTTTGGCATATAGCTATTGAGAACCCTCAGGCGGAAATGGGACGTTCAGTTCATAAAGTTCTTGAGCTAAAAGATTCGGGCATAGCTACATCAGGTGATTACCGGAATTACTACGAGGTTGATGGAAAGCGTTTCTCTCATACAATAGATCCAAAAAGCGGATATCCAATTGAGCATAACTTGGCCTCGATCAGTGTTTTACATGATTCGGTGGCGTATGCTGATGCCATGGCAACAGCTATGAATGTGATGGGGCCAGATAAAGCAATGGCTTTGGCGGAAAAACTTCAGCTACCTGTGTATTTGTTAGTGAAAGAGCCTCACGGCTTTGAAGTGAAAGCTACGGATTCTTTTATCCAGTATATAATTGAATGATACAAACTGGATTGGACTGTCCGATAAGCAGTACAATTCTTAGTCAGATAAAGTTGGTGTGAACTTCCACACTGTCTTGATCTCAAACAGAGCATATTAATTCGTTGAATGTGATATTGGTGAGTGTATGGAATTAATGATTGTTGCTTTTGTTGTCATGCTGCTTCTTGTTGCGGGTATGGCCATTGGGGTGATTATGGGCCGAGAGCCTATTAAAGGGTCATGCGGAGGCATGGCTGCATTGGGTATGGATACAGCTTGCGATATTTGCGGTGGTAATCCTGTCAAATGTGAAGAAGAAAATAAAAAGCAACGTGAAGCTGCTCAAGGTAAAGACGGGCAGTTTTACGATGCTTCCAAGTAACGTGTTGTTTCGCTCATAGAAAAACAAATACATAGAAATACGGCATGAACTAAAAAAGTTCAGGCATAAGGAAACACAGGGAAATATTAATGGCGGATTTATATTACGACGTTGTAGTTATTGGTTCTGGTCCTGCTGGCGAAGGTGCTGCGATTAATGCAGCGAAAAGTGGAAAGCGTGTAGCTGTTATTGAAATGCAGCAACAAGTGGGCGGGAACTGTACCCATAAAGGTACGATTCCTTCAAAGGCGTTGAGGCATGCGGTAAAGCAGATCATAACTTTTAACACTAACCCAATGTTCCGTGATATTGGCGAGCCTCGTTGGTTTTCCTTCCCTAAAGTGTTGAAAGGCGCTTCTCGTGTGATGCAAAAGCAGGTGAAGCTGAGAACGGAACATTACGCTCGTAATCGAATTGATATTCATTTTGGTCATGCTCGTTTTATCGATCAAAATACCATTACGGTGACTGGTGGTTCCAATACAGCTGATCGTCTTCACGCAAAGAACTTTGTTATTGCTACAGGTTCCAGACCTTGGCAACCACCAGGTGTGAACTTTAATCACCCTCGTGTGTATGACAGTGATTCTGTACTGGAGCTTCAACACACGCCGCGCACGTTGATTATCTATGGTGCGGGTGTAATTGGTTCTGAGTATGCTTCTATCTTTATGGGATTAGGCGTAAAGGTTGATCTGATTAATCCGGCCGACATTTTGCTATCTTTCCTCGATAACGAAATTTCCGATGCTCTGGGTTACCATTTGCGAAGCAATGGCGTGATGATTCGTCACAACGAGCAGTTTGAATCGCTTGAGACCTATGACAACGGGGTTGTTTTAAACCTTCAGTCTGGCAAGCGCTTAAAGGCTGATGCGTTCCTTTGGTGTAATGGTCGTTCAGGCAATACTGAAAATATGGGGCTTGAGAATATTGGTCTGGAAGCCAATTCTCGTGGTCAGCTGGAAGTTGATGAACACTATCGTACGTCGGTTGAGCATGTCTATGCAGCGGGTGATGTAATTGGTTGGCCGAGCTTGGCAAGTGCTTCTTATGATCAGGGGCGAGCAGCCTCTAAAGATATTGCTGAAGATCCTGAATTCCATTTGGTGACAGACGTTCCAACAGGTATTTATACCATTCCGGAAATTAGCTCGGTGGGATTAACTGAACAGCAGCTTACAGAGAAAAAAGTGCCTTATGAAGTAGGGCAGGCGCAGTTTCAGCATACGGCCCGGGCTCAGATTACGGGTGAAACAATTGGGATGCTTAAGATCTTGTTCCATAGAGAAACGCTGGAGATTTTAGGGGTTCATTGCTTTGGTGACCAGGCATCTGAGATCGTTCACATTGGGCAGGCGATTATGAATCAACCGGGTGAGTTAAACAGCATAAAGTATTTTGTAAATACGACGTTTAACTATCCAACGATGGCTGAGGCGTATCGAGTCGCTGCTTTGAATGGTCTTAATCGTATTTTCTAACATCGGATTGATGCCGATTCCTAAAAGCCTCTGACTAACCTCAGGGGCTTTTTTATGCGCTAATCCTTATCAGATTTACTTCTTTTTATATCAGTTTTTCGAGTAAGTAAGCGACTCATTATTTGTTTTGTTTATGATATGATGCGCCGCAATGAATGAATAAGTTTGTCGATGGCATAGAACACTAACAGTAGTCATCGAGCAATAATTAAGGTGAGTGAGATATGTTAAAGAAAGATAAGCAAAAGGTTTTTAAGGATGTCTGGAGTGATGACCATATCAAGTCATACTTGGAGCGTACTCCTTATGGTGATGAAAACCCTGATTTCTATGTATTGAACATTGCTTATCGTTATATGGTTGCAGATGACTTTGCGCGACTTGTTACGTTCTTCAAAGAGGCGGGTCGTGATGTTGATGCTGTTGGTCCTGAAGGCAAAAACATGAAGCAGCTATTGTCTGAGCATCCGAATAGTGAAGATTATCTTGCAGCTCTGTAAGGCTGAGATACACTAATCGTAAGAAAGGAGCGTTATGCTCCTTTTTTTATGCCTTTCGTTTTAAAGTAGTGTCAGGAATCAGCAGTGGTAGGAATCATTAGCAATGGATGAAGAATTACAACAGATTGAAAAAGCGTATGACTTAATAACAGAGTTTTTGGTGACCTACTCATTTCAGGTAGTAGGGGCCATTGTTATTTTGGTTGTTGGCTTTTTTGTTTCGAGATCTATTTCCCGAGTGATAGATAAATTCTGCCGTTCCAGGGGAATAGATGTCACGTTAAGTAAGTTTCTGTCCAATGCCATTCATATCCTAATTTTTGGCTGTTTTATCATTATCAGTTTAGGAAAGTTTGGTATCAGTATTGCGCCGTTTGTGGCTGCTTTGGGCGCACTTACTTTTGGTGTTGGTTTGGCATTGCAAGGGCCGGTTTCAAACTACGGTGCAGGGTTGGCGATTATTCTTTCTCGTCCATTTAAGGTCGGGGATACTGTGACCATCACTGAATATTCTGGCGTAGTGAAAGAAGTAAAGTTAGCCAATACACAGCTGGCTACGGAGGATGGAGAGATCATTACCATCCCTAATAAAAAGATCATTGGTGAAGTAATTCATAATTCTTTCAGCTATAAGTTGGCTGAAGTGGTTGTAGGTATAGATTACGCTGATGAACCACAAACGGCTATTGATGCGATTGTTGCAGTCTTGAGCGCTGCTGAAGGGGTGGCTGATGAACCGAAGCCCCAAGTAGGTATTGAAGGTTTCGGTGATTTTTCAGTGAATATCGGTGTGCGATTTTGGGTCCCGATGGAGAGTTATTTCGAGACCAAGTATCGAGTCAATCAGGGTATTTATGATGCAGTGAAAAGAGCTGGTATTACGATACCGTTTCCAAGACGCGACATTAAAATGCTCGATCAGTAGTTGGAATGTAAAACAAAAAAACGCAGCCATTTGGCTGCGTTTTTTGTATAAAAGTTTTGGAATCTAGGCCAGAGAGGCAATCTTTTGCTCAAGCTTGATTTGGTCTTTGGTAAAGTTCCGAATCCCTTCAGCCAGTTTTTCAGTTGCCATAGCATCTTCATTCATGGCCCAGCGGAAGCTTGCTTCATCGAAGTGAACCGCTTCCATTGGCTCGTATTGATCAGCAAACAGTTTCTGCTCAAGAGGTGCCGTGTCTTGTTCGAGCTCAGAGAGTAATGCCGGGCTAATAGTTAGGCGATCACAGCCGGCGAGTTGTTCAATCTCTCCTGTATTTCGGAAGCTTGCCCCCATAACAACGGTTTTATGGCCATGCTGTTTGAAGTAGTTGTAGATCTTGGTTACTGAAATAACACCAGGATCGGTTTCGGCGCTATAGTCTTCGCCTGTAGAGGCTTTGTACCAATCCAGGATTCGACCTACGAATGGGGAGATTAAAAAGGCATTTGCCTCTGCTGCTGCAACAGCCTGAGCGAAACTGAAGATCAATGTCAGATTACAGTTAATGCCTTCCTGTTGAAGAGCTTCTGCTGCTTTAATTCCTTCCCATGTGGACGCAATTTTGATTAATACTCGATCTTTTCCGATGCCATTTGCTTCATATAGCTCAATGATCTGCTTGGCTTTAGCAATGGTTGCTTGGGTATCGAAAGATAAACGTGCGTCTACTTCTGTTGATATGTAGCCAGGAATGATGCCTGTGATTTCTGAGCCGAGATCAACCCCGAATTTATCGCAAGCAAGCGCGACTTGTTGTTGGGCATCTGAAGCGTGGCCTTTTGCCCAAGCTAGTGCATTTTTAAGGGTGTCTTGATAGTGCGGTAGTTCAGAGGCTTTTAGCATTAGCGATGGATTGGTGGTTGCATCTACCGGCTTAAATAATTTGATTGCATCAATATCACCAGTGTCAGCAACGACTTGGGTCATTGCTTTTAACTGGTTTAATTTATTGTTTTCCATAACGAAACTTCTTTAGTAAATTTTGAATATTCTTACCCATACCATATTACAACTTGGTTACAAAGGTAAGGGAAGAATATCAATATCTGCTTAAAGTTGTTCCGGAACCATCTCTAGAGCATCGATAATCACTTCCAGACCTGCACCACGCTTAGGAGCATTTTCTGAAATATGGCGTCTGAAACGACGAGCACCTGGAACTGCCTGAAACATTCCAAGAATGTGTCGAGCGATATGGTTTAGATATGTCCCTTTTTCTAATTCAGCTTCTACGTAAGGGTACAATGCTCGAATAGCATCGTGACGAGAGACCTGGGTTGCAGAGTCATCTCCAAAGATACGCTGATCTACTTCAGAAAACATATAAGGGTTATGATAAGCCTCGCGCCCGATCATCACGCCATCAACTTTTGTCAGGTGTTCCTCAACTTCTTCAAGAGTCTTCACGCCGCCATTCAGTGAAATATGGAAGTCAGGGAATTCTTCTTTTAAACGGTAGACATAGTCATATTTAAGCGGCGGAATTTCGCGGTTCTCTTTTGGGCTCAAACCTTTCAAAATTGCTTTTCGGGCATGAATAATGAAGGTTTCACATTGGGATATATGATTGACGGTACCAACGAAGTTAAGAAATTCTTCATAGCTGTCCTGATCGTCAATACCAATTCTGGACTTAACCGTCACAGGAATGGATACCACATCTTGCATTGCTTTTATGCATTCACCCACCAATTCAGGCTCGGCCATCAAGCACGCACCAAAGCTGCCATTCTGCACTCGGTCACTTGGGCAACCTACATTAAGGTTGATTTCATCGTAACCACGTTCCTCTGCGATCTTTGCACACTCTGCTAAGGCTTTTGGATCTGATCCACCCAACTGAAGTGCAACAAAATGTTCTGCCTCATTGAATTTAAGGTGCCTCTCTCTATCGCCAAATAATATGGCACCGGTGGTGACCATTTCTGTGTAGAGGAGCGTGTGCTGTGTCAGACCTCTCATGAAGGTTCTGTAATGACTGGTTGTCCAGTCGAGCATGGGCGCAATGGAAACTTTACGAGAGTGATTAATGTCGTGCATAGAATTCTTTGAGATAACCAGAAAACAAGAGGCGGGAGTTTACCATTTTCTGCTTTTAGAGCCGATGCTTTTCTGAATCATTTGGCCTGAAAAATGTCAAAAATAGCAGTAAAGCCGATAAAGAGTGCTACTCTTATTGGATACATATCGAAAATCTAAACCAATGATAAACATATAGAAATGGTCTTATAACCAAGGTCGTTCGGGGGATGTAGATGAGCGAAGATGATTTACTTTTCATGGATGAAGAGGAAACCGAGTCTAAAGATGAAGTGGTACCCTGGAAAATTCTTATAGTTGATGATGAGGCAGAAGTACATGATGTAACGCGCTTTGCTCTTTCTGGTTTTGATTTTGATGACAAACCTCTGCTGTTTTTGGATGCGTATTCCGGTCAGGAAGCTCGTACCATTCTGGCTGAGAATCCGGATATCGCGGTCATTCTGCTGGACGTGGTGATGGAGTCCGAAGACTCAGGATTGAAAGTCGCTAAATACATTAGGGAAACACTGAATTACACCAGTGTCCGTATCATTCTTAGAACCGGCCAGCCAGGGCATGCTCCAGAAAAATCGGTGGTTCGTGATTACGATATTAATGATTACAAAGCAAAAACAGAGCTAACGGCTCAGAAGCTTTATACCTTGATGCTGTCTAGTTTACGCTCTTATCGAGATATTGTTTGTTTGGAAAAAAATAAACGAGGTCTTGAGAAAGTTATTCAATGTTCTCGCGGTATCTTTGAAAAACATGCCATGGACCAGTTTGTTGAAGGGGCACTTGAACAGCTTGTTTCCTTATTATTCCTGGATCACCAGCCAGAGCTTTATAGCTACGATGGATTGGCCGTCGAACTGAAGGATACAACGCGATTGAAATCGTTATGCAGTCACGGCAAATTCACAACTCGTGGTGATTTTTGTCTAAGTGATTTACCGGAAGATGTGCGATGTATCTTTAAAGAAGCCATATCTCAAAAAAAGAACATATTCCGAGAGAATGATTTGGTTGTTTACTGTGAAGGTAAGCGCCGAGCCATCTTAATGTACGTCGATGGTCATCACGTGTTGTCTGACCTGGATAAAGAGTTGCTGGATGTTTTCACTAAGAACGTAGTAACTGCGTATGAAAACATAGAAATGTACGAGAAAAACCAGCAGCGCACCGACGATTTGGTGGCTTATTTGGCTGAGTTAACTGAGTGTCGGAATCAATTTGTAGGTAGACATACTCAGCGTGTGGCGGCTATATCAGCCAAACTTGGGGAATATCTGGGATTAGCGCCTCAAGAAATTGCTGCGTTAAAAACAGCAGCGCCACTGCATGATTTTGGTAATTTGATGTTGCCAGAAGAGCTGTTACATAAAAGTGGTGCATTGACCGACGAAGAAATGACCAAAGTAAGAACGCACACTCAACGTGGTGCCGACATGCTTGCTCAGGCGGATCAGGAAATCCTTAAGCTTGCCGGTCGTATCGCACAGGACCATCATGAAAAATGGGATGGCAGTGGTTATCCTCATGGTAAGGCAGGCGAAGACATTCATATCATGGGACGAATTGTCGCCATAGCTGATGTATTTGATTTGTTGGCCTGCAAACGAAGCTATCGTGAGCCTTGGCCAATGGAAGATATTGTGCGGTATTTTGAAGATCAAAAAGGGAAGCACTTTGATCCGGATTTAGTCGAACTCCTTCTCACTCATCTTGATGAATTTATCAAGATAAGAGAAAAGCTGCCTGATCCTGAGAACATCTCGGATCAATAAAGCAAAAAAGTTTCTCAACATTCTCCACCAGTAAATGGAGTTAGCCGATAGCAAGGTTAACTCCATTTCTGTATCATTGCCGACGTATTTTATTTCCTTATTTTTCAATTAACCTTGAGATAGATTGATGACAGTTCGTACGCGTATTGCGCCATCTCCAACAGGCGACCCGCACGTAGGTACCGCCTACATTGCACTTTTTAATTTATGTTTTGCACGTCAACATGGCGGGCAGTTTATTCTTCGTATTGAAGATACTGACCAAACGCGTAGTACACAGGAATCTGAAGACCAAATCCTTGAAGCTATGCGTTGGATGGGATTGGATTGGGATGAAGGTCCGGATGTGGGTGGTCCACACGGTCCGTATCGCCAAAGTGAGCGTAAAGACAGCTACCGTCAGTATGCCGAAGAACTGATTGAGAAAGGTCATGCGTTCTATTGCTTCCGCACACCAGAAGAATTGGATGCAATTCGTGAGGAGCGTAAAGCAGCGGGTCTAAACCCTGGTATTAAAGGTGACTTAGAGTTGCCTGAGGCAGAAGTGAAGGCCCGTCTGGAAGCGGGTGATCCGTACGTGATCCGTATGAAGGTTCCGAATGAAGGTACTTGTGTTATTGAAGATCGTCTTCGTGGCACCATCGAAATCGATTGGTCTCAGGTAGATTGTCAGATTCTGTTAAAGTCTGACGGTATGCCGACTTATCACTTGGCAAACGTAGTAGATGACCACTTGATGGAAATTACTCACGTAATTCGTGGGGAAGAGTGGATCAACTCAGCACCTAAACATAAGTTGCTGTATGAGTACTTTGGTTGGGACATGCCAGAGCTGATTCACATGCCGCTATTGCGTAACCCGGACAAGAGTAAGTTAAGTAAGCGTAAGAATCCTACCTCTATCACGTTCTATGAGCGTATGGGCTTTATGCCGGAAGCGTTGACCAACTATCTGGGCCGTATGGGCTGGTCAATGCCTGATGAACGTGAGAAGTTCTCCTTGGCTGAAATGATTGAGAACTTTGATATCAATCGTGTTTCTTTGGGCGGGCCGATTTTTGACGTTGAAAAACTAAGCTGGTTGAACGGGCTATGGATTCGTGAGGAGCTTTCTGTAGAGCAGTTTGCCGATCGTATCCATAAGTGGGCATTCAATGAGAAAAACATCATGCCGATGTTGCCATTTGTTCAGGGTCGAATTAATGCCTTCAGTGATATTGCTCCGCTAGCTAATTTCATGTTTTCAGGTATGTTGCCTCTGGAAGCATCCTCTTTTGAGCACAAAAAGCTGGATGAAGACGCTGTGAAGCGTGTCCTTCAGTTCACTTTGTGGAAATTAGAGGCGCAGCGTCATTGGTCAAAAGAGAATATCTTTGCTGACATTAAAGCGTTGAGCAAAATTATGGATATCAAGATGGGTGACTTTATGCAGCCTATCTTTGTTGCCATTGCTGGAACGCCAAACTCTTGGTCCGTGATGGATTCAATGGCCATGCTAGGGCCAGACATGACACGCGCACGTTTACGTTATGCGTTGAATGAAGTGCTTGAAGGTTTCTCTAAGAAAGCGACCAAGAAAGTAGAGAAGGAATACCAGTCTATACTTTCACAAATTGAGGAATAATTGATCAGTTAAATACTTGTTAACTAAAGTTTTAACAAGTATTTAACTTTTTTGAAATTTTTCCTTGACTGAGGATGGGGGAATCACTAATATGCACCCCGTCCAAAGCAGTGGGGCCTTAGCTCAGCTGGGAGAGCGCAACGCTGGCAGCGTTGAGGTCAACGGTTCGATCCCGTTAGGCTCCACCAAATTAACTTTTTAAAAGTTAATTCTACTGCGTCCCATTCGTCTAGTGGCCTAGGACACCGCCCTTTCACGGCGGTAACAGGGGTTCGAACCCCCTATGGGACGCCACTTTCTCCCTCTGCTTTGTTTTCATTCCTACTTTTAAAATCCTTTTAAATTTCGATTTTTCAGAAGCTTTTTCTGATTTATACGATCTCGTTTTACGTTTCTGTTATCTGACATCTTTTCTTATTCCGCATTCGATTTTCAAATTTCAGCTTTTAAGTTTTGACCTTGCGAAGGGTTGAACTAAGTAAGGCGGAGCTTACTACCGTTTGTCCTAAGCAAAATCGTGACCCATTTCACATCTAGTGGGTGCTTCCTTATTTCTTTCAAATTTGCTCCAAGGAGTCTACAAATTCTTAACGTATCTTTACCCTTAACGACGGGTAAAAACTTGGAAGAACAATGAATACGTTAATAACTCGATTCAATGGGTTGCTGATTTCAAAACTGCATTTTCGTGTGTGTCTGATGCTACTGGCAGGACTCACTCCGATATCAACCATTCTTTACTACGATCAGGTGTACGCTGTAGCAAGTGTATCCAGCTTGGTCGTGAGTTACTGTCTGGTAGTGATCTTTTATCACTGCGATTACTTTGAGCGCCAATGCAGTCACCTAGCGAGAGAGGTTGTGAAAGACCCGCTGACCGGAGCCTACAATCGTCGATTCTTGATGGAAAAACTTGTGGAGTGCCTTTCTGTCTTTCGAAGAACCTTCGACGTTGCTTCAGTTATTTCTATCGATATCGATCACTTTAAGCATATTAATGATCAATACGGTCATGATGTTGGAGACGATGTGCTGTGTCAGCTGGTGTCTACTGTTCGGGCTCGAATTCGACATACAGATCGTTTATGTCGAGTAGGGGGTGAGGAGTTCATTCTGGTATTACCGTCCACCAATAAGTTTCAGGCGAGAGTTGTGGCGGAATCACTCAGAGAGCGTGTTAAGAAAACTGAGTTTGTAAACGGGCTGAATGTGACGGTTAGTATGGGCGTCTCCGAAGTGAAAACAGGGGATACGGTAGAGAAACTGATGAAGCGCTCTGATATGGCGTTGTATGAAGCGAAGCGATCAGGAAGAGATCAGGTTATTGCTTCGTAATTAAAGATCATGGACATTGAGCTGGGAAAAATAAAAGGCGAAGCATGGTGTGCTTCGCCTTTTCTATGGATGCCGGATTACTCGGGTTTTAGCTATTTATCTGCGTTTGCTCACGAACACTAGTGCTCAAATATTTATTCAAGCAGTTTAGAACAGCTGATAGGCTTGCTGTCAAAATGTCCTGATGGATGGCCGAGGCCTCAACAATCTGCCCATTAATTTGCGTTTGAATATAAGCAATGGCTTTGGATTCAGATCCGTGTTCCAACGCATGTTCATGGAACTCTTGAACATCAATATCCAAACCGATGAAGCTTGATAACGCGTGAGTGAACGCGGATACGGCCCCGTTCCCCTGACCAGTAATGGTTTTAATATCCTGGCCTTCGTGGATTTCAGCAGTGACTACATCTGATTCGCTTCTATGGATAGAATATTTATCCAAGGTATACGGCGAAGAGCAGGTCATATAGTTCTCATCAAATAGTGCTTTGATTTTAGCGGAATCAACAACGGTGGATGTTTTTTCTGCATGCTTTTGAACAATGCTGCTGAACCCAATCTGCATCCAACGTGGTAGCTGGATTCCGTAATCCAAATCCAGAGTATAGGCGACGCCGCCTTTGCCTGATTGGCTGTTCACTCGGATAACTTCTTGATAGTTACGTCCCAAGTCCGCAGGATCAATTGGCAAATAGGCAATGTCCCATGCATCGGCTGGATTATGCTGATCCAAACACTTCTTAATGGCGTCCTGATGCGAACCAGAAAAGGCTGTGAACACCAACTCGCCCGCATACGGGTGACGAGGATGAACAGGCATCTGAGTCGCTTCCTTGTAGACACGAACAATCTTATTCATGTCGGCCAAGTCCAGCTGTGGATCAATACCCTGGCTGTATAAGTTCATCGCCATGGTAATAATGTCCATATTGCCGGTACGCTCACCGTTACCCATCAGGGTTCCTTCCACACGATCTGCTCCGGCCATGACTGCAAGTTCGGCTGCAGCGACAGCACAACCCCGATCGTTATGGGTATGCACACTGATGTTTATCGAGTCTCGACGATCTACATGGTTACAGAACCATTCAATCTGGTCTGCAAACACATTGGGCGTCGCCATTTCTACCGTGGATGGCAAGTTGATAATGGCTTTGTTCTCGGGCGTTGGTTGCCAAACGTCAATTACTGCATTCGCAACTTCAACGGCATAGTCGATCTCAGTGCCGGTAAAACTTTCCGGTGAGTATTCGAATGTCCATTCTGTTTCAGGATAACGACTGGCGTATTCTTGTACCCATTTGGCACCTTGGACGGCGATGGCTTTAATACCGTCTTTATCTTGTTTGAAGACCTTTTCTCGTTGAACAGTGGATGTGGAGTTGTAGACATGTACAACGGCACGTTTCACACCTTGCAAGGCCTCAAAGGTTTTTTCGATTAAGTGTTCGCGAGCCTGCACCAACACCTGAACGGTAACGTCTTCCGGGATTTGGTTTTCTTCAATCAACCAGCGGACAAAGTCATAGTCCGGCTGTGACGCGGCGGGGAAACCAATTTCGATTTCCTTAAAGCCGACTTCAACCAACAATTGATACAAGGCTTGTTTCTGACTCACTGTCATAGGCTCGAGCAGGGCCTGGTTACCATCGCGAAGATCAACAGAACACCAGTGTGGTGCTTGTGAAATTACCTGATCCGGCCAAGTACGATTCTTCAGTTGAATCGGTGCAAACGGACGGTACTTTTGATGGCTAAAGCCTGATGTATGCGTGGTACCTGATGTATGTGCGCCTGACATTGTCTATTCCAGTGTTTTATCAATTAGGTGGTTATCGAGTCTTTCTTTATATGATTTTTTGGGTTCTTGCCAGGTTAGGTAGAGCTTACAGTCTCTTTGGTTTGAGCTGTTTCTGGCCTTCTTTCTTTTTGAGAAAGGACCCTGAGCGCGTTTCCATTCGCTCGGTCAATCTTTTGAATTGACGTTTCAGTACCCTCGGTCCTGGCGACCTGTCTGCTGGATCACAGCGTTGACGAAGAGAAGTATACGGCTGAGCTAGGGGTGTTTGGTTGCAAATGTGCTATTAATTCAATAACAAATAGCAATTAATCACTAAAATTGTTATATAATATAGCTAATAATTGTTTTGTGGTTCTTTTCTCTGAGATTTATGGGATGTTTTTGTTGTGATTACGCTAGATCGTACTGATAAGCGCATATTGGAAGAGCTTCAGAAAGATGGCTCGTTAAGTAATTTAGAGCTGGCAGAAAAGGTGGGCTTATCGCCGTCACCTTGTTCTCGGCGAGTGAAGCACCTAGAAGACACGGGCGTGATTGTTGGTAAAGCAGTTTTACTGAATGCGGAGACGCTAGGGCTAAATCTGACCGCGATTATTCAGGTCAGTATGGACAGACATACGCCAGATCGATTTGAGAACTTCGATCGAACGTTAGAAATGTGTTCGGAGGTCGTTTCGTGTTCTCTGATTACCGGCCAGGCAGCAGATTACTTGGTAGAAGTGGTAGTAACGGATATGGCTCAATATCAGGAGTTTCTGCTGAATAAACTAACGACGATTCCTGGCGTTACCGGAGTGCATTCCAGCTTTGTATTAAGAAAGGTCATTAATCGAACCTCTATACCGCTCGATCACCTGAAGTAGTGGTTATTTTTTGGTTGCCCAAATCAAAAACTCGCGGTTTCCGTCGCCACCTTTGATGGGGCTTTCTATATAACTGTTTATGGTTAACCCAAGCGAATCACAGTATTGGTAAATGTTTTCTTCTACGTCTTTGTATAAAGCCGGGTCACGGACGATACCGCCTTTACCAATGCCTTCTTTTCCAACTTCAAATTGAGGTTTCACCAGAGAAACCATGTGGCCACCAGATTTCATTACCGGGGCTAGGGCAGGGAGGATCTTGGTTTGGGAAATGAAAGAAACGTCCATCACGACGATATCAAATCCTTCTCTGTTGGTGGTATGAGGCAGGACTAAGTCAGGATCTAATTCACGAGCATTAATGCCCTCATATAAGGTGACTCGGTCATCGTTGCGGAGTTGTTCTACCAGCTGATCGTGGCCGACTTCGACACCAACCACATGTTTGGCACCTGCTTGTAATAAGCAATCGGTGAATCCGCCGGTGGAGCAACCAACATCCAAACCAATCATGCCGGTGACATCGATGTGATTGTCTTTGAGTGCGCCTTCCAGTTTTAATCCACCACGCGAAACGTACTTGTCTTCCTCATGCGCTTCGATTTCCAAAGGCTCTGAGCCTTCCAGTTTAAAGCTGGGTTTGGTGATGACCTTCCATTGACTACCGATTTGTACTCTTACTCGGCCTGAACCGATGAGTTTCTGGGCGTGAGTACGAGAATTAGCAAGGGATTGATCAACAAGGACAACATCAAGACGTTTCATAAAAGTAGCTTTAAGTTTGCGTGCTGTAGAAATTAATAAGTGATAACCACTAAATAGCCACTAATCCATAGCTGCTAATAAACAGCAGCTAGGAAAATGGTCTGGCCATTCTAACAGAATTCCTAAAAACCTTGCCCTAGAAACTTGAAATGAGGCGGCTGTCATCTTTCTGTCTTTTCTCTGACTTATTTCTGACATCAAACAAGGGTAGAAATTAACCGCTTTTAGATTAGAACGAACCGGTTAAAAAGTATTGAATTCAGGAGATATGAATGAAGTTCACCTCAAAAGGTTTTGGCAAAGTTAGTCCTATGGTATTGGCGGTTGCTTTGGGTTCCGCCGTAATGGTTGGTTGCAGTGACAACGATGATGATTCTTCATCGTCACCAAGCGTTCAAACAGGTGCTTTTGTGGATTCGCCAGTTGAAGGAATCAATTATCGTACCGCAACACAATCCGGGGCGACTAATGCTGATGGTGAATTTAGTTACCTTCCTGGTGAGACGGTTACTTTCTCTATCGGTGATATTGAGCTTCCTACGGTAACCGCAAGTGCATTAATTACACCTCTTGATTTGACTGGTTCGGACAATCCATACGAAGAAGCTGCAAATAATATTGCCCGACTGCTTCAGACCTTGGATGCCGATGGCAACGCATCAAACGGAATTACCATCAGTCAATCAAGCCATACCGCTGCAGTAAATGCTCAAATCACAGACTGGTCAGACACCGATGCGTTTGAAACGACAGTAGGCACTGTCTTTGCCGATGAAACCTTGGTGAGTGCGAATCAAGCGGCTCAGCATTTGGAAGATTCATTGCACACTCAAAAAGGTCATGCCTCTTTGAGTTTGATAGGCCGTTTTGCAGAAACGCAAGAACTGGATGAAGGCATGGCTGAAATTGTTGCCTTCCATAAAAACAGTGACAGTATTTTAGTCATTAATGCCAACGACAAAACGGTTGATATTCTCAATGCAGAAGAATTGAGCAGCACAGAACTCGCAGCTCCTCTAACAGCGTCAAACCTGACTCGTCGTTCTAAATTAGAGGTCGGAACCGATGTGGATGCCGATGAAAATCTGAATGGTTTTGTGTCTGGCGGTATTAACAGCGTTGCCGTGGTTAATAACCTGATGGCTGTAGCCGTTGAGCACGATAACAAACAGGCAAACGGTGTGATTGCTTTTTACAGCCTGAATGAAGAAGGTGTTGCAACCTACCTAAAATCTGTTGCGGCGGGGGCATTGCCAGATAATGTTCAAATATCTTCGGATGGTGCTTATGCGATTTCAGCCAACGAAGGTGAGCCATCGGGTGATTATCAAACTGACCCTGAAGGCACGATAACGGTTGTTTCTATTACCAACGGCGTGCCAGCGGATAACGGTACACAGTTGGATTTCAAAGCCTTTAATGAAGGTGGTGCTCGTGCTGATGAAATTGAAGGTGTTCGGATTTCCGGTTTGAATGCATCGGTTGCTCAAGACATTGAGCCTGAGTACGTGGCTATTTCTGATGACAACACCAAAGCGTTTGTTTCTCTTCAGGAAAATAACGCCATTGCCGTGATTGATTTGGAAAGCAAAACCATTGAACGTCTGTTCGGGCTTGGTTACAAAGATCACAGCGTAGCCGGGAATGGCTTGGATGCTTCCAACAAAGATGACTGTTCAGCGGCAGATGTTGAAGCCCAAGAGTGTGACGAAGTAAATGACGGGATCAATATTAAAACCTATGCAAACCTTCGCGGCTTGTACATGCCGGATAGCGTTGCATCGGTTGAAATTAATGGCGTGAACTATGTTGTCACTGCAAACGAAGGTGACTCGCGTGAGTACTTCTTCGACGTAGAGAATGAAGCTGAATGTACTGAAGCCAATGGCCTTGATTACGATGAAGATGACGGCTGCTTGTCCTGGGTTGATGAAATTCGAGTGAAGGACTTGGATGATTTGAATTTATCTTTGAATGAAGAGGTATTTACGGATGAAAGCATTGCTGACAGTAAGAACTTGGGCCGTTTGAAGGTTATTTCAACGGAAGGTGATACTGACGGAAATGGTTCACTTGAAACGCTTTATTCCTTCGGCACGCGTTCTTTCTCTATCTTCAATGGTGATACCGGGGCATTGGTTTTCGACTCGGGTGATGACTTTGAACAGATCACTGCGCAAGCGTTAGGTACGGATGGTTTTAATTCTACCAACGACGAAAATGCTTTTGATGATCGCTCCGATGACAAAGGTCCTGAACCAGAAGCATTGGCCGTGGGTAAAGTGGGTGAGAAAACCTATGCGTTCATTGGTCTTGAGCGTACTGGCGGTATCATGATGTATGAGATTACTGATCCTGCTAATCCGGAGTTCGTTCAGTACACTGTAAATCGTGATTACTCGGTAGATGTTGACGCATCATTGGAAAACGCAGGCGATCTGGCTCCCGAAGGCTTCAAGTTTGTTTCTGCAGAAGACAGCCCTACAAACAACGCCTTGTTGATCGTGGGTAATGAAGTTTCTGGATCAACCTCTGTGTATGAAGTGAAATAACGTTTTTTCACTTTAATTCAAAAGCCCTGGCTCGAAAGAGTCGGGGCTTTTTTGTTCCTGGTAGTACGTTCGTGTAAGCCAATTATTTATTGAGACTAGTATCGACTCTTGGAGAGATGTTAGGGTTTATTTTATTGAATCACCTCTGCATAGATTCTATGCCCAATTATTGTGGCATGAAGCGTTATTTAAGGATAAATATGTTTCGAGTTCAGTGTTTACTACTTACGTTCTTCCTCAGTCTAAATTTAAATGCGTCTGATCTGTCAGCTTTCAAATCAGAGATGATGAAGCAGGTTGATATCTATAACGCCTATTCAACCCAACCAGAAATCGAGAAGTTATTTGTGGAAGGGAAGGCAAGTGTAGCGAATCAAAAGCTCAAAACACTTGTGCCAGACCACGAGAAAACAAAATACGATTATTTTGTCCTGGGTAACATGCTCTTTCAAAATGACTTTGAAGCTAGCTACAACTATATGCTTAAAGCAGAGCAGAGAGATCCAGATAATCCTCTAATTAGCTTTGAGAGAGCAATTCATGAGCATCGTCTTGGAAACTACGCTAAGGCACTCGATTACTACCTGAGATACCAAAAAAGTGGAGCTTCTAAAGTAAACGTTATCCCTGATGCATACTTAACACATGTTTATTTAATGCTGGGGCAAGCTGACAAGGCTTTGGAATCATGGAAGGGAGTAAATTTTCGTCGAACTCACACTGCAGTAGAGAAGGCGATGTATACAATTTTTTCCAAAGTGAACCAAGAGTCAGATAGGCAGGAGTTGATCTCAAAGATTAGACTAGGTGAACCATTGAGACTGTGTGACCTGCATTCGTTGGATTCTAACTGGGAAATAGATTGGTGGAATCATACACCAAAGAAAAGCTACTTGGAGTACGACCAGAAGTTAGCAGAAAGTATTCTTGATCCTGCGTCAGCTTTATTCAAATACGTACAACTATGTCAATCCGGTTCAAAAATATCTGATCAACAGTACGTGGATGAACTCAATAAATTAGGATTTTTTTCAGAATTGCCTGAATCTTCAGAATTGATATATGAATCTTTAAGACGTGCAATTTCCACCAAGCATACGACGCCAGATGCGTTTCTTAAAACGTTTGAAGATAAGCTAATCGCGTTTTCTGAAAAGTACCCGTTGGATCGAAAGTATTTTGATGTATTAGCTTTCTTGTACTCGTCTTCAGGTAACAAAGAAAAGTTGAAGGCTATTGATCGACACGGTTGGAAAGTATTAAAACTTGAAAAATATGCTCAAAGTTATCTTGCTAGTCTAGATCCGGGTTCAGACGAATATATGACTGCTCTAGATGAATCGTTAAGAGATTTCCCTTTTAGTATAGGATTGAATATTTATCGGTTATCAATTGAGAAGCAAAGAACCAGGGATGCCTTTATTCAGTTTGCAGCTGCACAGTTTGCAAATGTTAAGAACAATTGGGCCGGCCCTTATCGTTTAAACGACTACATGACAAATTTGAAATATGAGCTTGAGAAGTTGGATAAGTAGCTTTCATAATTTTTATACTAGCTCAGTAGCGAAGAGTTCTTTGAGTTCAGAATCTATAGCTCAACAAATCGTTAACTAAGGAAGCATGTATCAATGGAAATCAAGGGCGTTGTACAGGGGAGTTGCCATTGTGGCAGTGTTGTTTTTGACGTTGATTTGCCAAAGGGCTTTGAGGAATTAACTCGTTGTAATTGTTCTATGTGCGCACGTCGTGGTGCGGTCGTGACATCTGTTCCTCTTTCATCTTTTACCTTAGTGAAAGGGCAAGATCATTTAACTTTGTATCAATTCAATACCAAAACAGCTGAGCACTATTTCTGCGATACCTGTGGTATTTACACACACCACAAAAGGCGTTCAAACCCTAATCAGTATGCCGTGAATGTGGCGTGTTTGGACGGGGTTAATCCGTTTGAGTTGGGGCCTATTCCTACAACGGATGGCCAAAACCATTCTTGTGATCGTAAATAGTTTTTTATCTGGTTTATAGTTTCAATGGCCCGTGTATACGGGCTTTTTGTTTGAGACTCAGAGGTAAGCAGGTATCGTTTTTTGTACCGCTTCTGATAGGGAATTTACCTGTCTCGAATAGTTTGTCCTTTGTTGTACTTAGCAAGTTTTGGCCGTATGAACTAATATCAAATTTAAATATAACTGGTGATTCAATGGTATTTTGATGTCTCGACACGTCCTTTCTGTTATTACCTTGTTCTTCCTCGTCTTTTTTTCTTTCGCAAGTTCTGCGTCTCCTTCTACTGGTATCAAACGATCAACATTAAAAGTCGGGATCAGTGAAACAGATTACTACCCGTTTTATTTCGAAGAGGGCGGTAAAATAACCGGGGCTGCGGCCGAGATAGTTTCAGCCTTGGCTGAACAGTTAAGGTATGAGTTAACGTTCAAACGCTTTCCCTGGAAACGGGTACAGCATAACTTGGCCTCAGGAAAAATTGATATGGTCATGCTGTATTTTAAAACGCCAGAACGTGCCAAGGATGTGTTTTATGTTGAGGTGCCTCACATCCATGAATCCAGTTCATTAATTACCTTGAAGAGCCGAGACATTGCATTTAATGGCGATATTAATCAGCTGTCTTCCTATAAATTTGGCAATGTGAATGGCTATTGGCACGGTGAGGCCTATTCCAATCACCCAACGCTCGTGAAGCGGGCGTTTAGCTCGACAACCGAACTGCTGACTGTGTTAAAACGAGGTGGTATTGATATCGCCGTGGGCAATAAACCTGTACTGACACAGCTTGCTAACACTATGGGGCTCAGTGATCAATTCAAGTTTCTGGAGCCGAAAATAGATTATGCGCCTGATTACATTGCGTTTTCAAAAGCCTCTCCGAATGCTCCTAAGCTTGTTGAGGAGTTTTCAGACGCACTCAAAAAATTCCTAAAGTCGCCGGAATATAAACAAATACTTAAAAAATATGGGTTCGATCTTAAGGCGAAGTAAGGTAGACTTTCTTCTGAATTTTTCGGAACTCAATGATGGGTTTATTATCAAACGAATATTGTGTTTGCTTAAACCACGATGGTAAACCCTGAATTTTATAGCCTGAGAGTATTTGATGTCCCTACGCTTGAAGATATGCATTGTGCTTTTTAGCTTGCTGGCTTTCGTCAGCCAAAGCTATGCGAATGCGTTGATGGGCGTATCCATGGCAAATCATTCAGTAGCACACCAAGGCATGGGCTTATCCTCCGTGACATCCGACACCGATGTTTCCATGTCTGGCATGTCCGGTCATTGCCCGGATATGGGGATGGCTGAAATGTCACAAGCTAATTTGTCGGGTTCAGATGATTCCTCTGGTTCTCTGTCTGATAGTACATCCGACTCCAAAGACGATTGTTGTTCTGATGTCTGTCAGTGCGCTATAGGTGTTTGTTCCACACACTTGTTTGATAATCCTGTGTCGATCAAGTCGTTTGATCCATCGTCTCAACCCCTGTTTGTTGATCACCAGTATTCAATCGTTCGATTGGCTGCTTCTCTGTATCGTCCTCCTATTTCTGCTTAAACACCCTTAGTGCGTCCAGCGTGGACGTTCTGTTGAGTATTCATGGCTTACTTTTAATGAGTAGCTTTGAGTGTCGGTATTTTGCAGTAATAAAGAACGATTATTATGAAAATAATTTCTATAGTATTTTTTGTGGCTTTGGGCTCCGTAATTGGTGTTTTGGCTACCCCATATTTAGCACAACAGCCCGCATTTTCTCCGTACTTGGCTGGCATGGCCACGGAATCAAGTTCAGACAGTAGTGAGCCGCAACCTCTGTATTGGGTTGCTCCGATGGACCCTAACTATCGTCGGGACAAACCGGGTAAATCTCCTATGGGCATGGATCTGATTCCGGTCTTTGACGAGCCGGATGAAGGCCAGACGGGTCCGGGAACCATTTCCATTTCACCTGAAGTCATGAATAACCTTGGTGTTCGTACTGGCACCGCTGAGATGCGTAAACTGGAAAGTCGCATCGAAACCGTGGGTTATGTTCAATACAACGAAGATACGTTAATTCATATTCACCCTCGCATCGAAGGCTGGGTTGAGAAGCTTTATGTGAGTGCCGAGGGCGACCCGGTAAGAAAGGGGCAAGCCTTATATGATATTTATTCTCCTGAACTCATTAATGCTCAAGAAGAGTTTCTATTGGCTCTTAATCAAAAAAGCACACGCCTAGAGCGAGCAGCCATTCGTAAACTCAGATTGTTGTATGTGCCGGAGAAAAGCATTCAGCGTCTGCTCAAGACCCGTAAGGTAGCAGAGCATATTACCTTCTATGCGCCTCAATCTGGTGTGCTGGATAATCTATCCATTCGGGAGGGTTTTTTCGTCAAGCCAGAAACGACCCTGATGTCGATTGGTGCATTAGACGAAGTGTGGGTAGAGGCTGAGGTCTTTGAAAAGCAGGCAGGTCTGGTGAAGCTGGGTGTTGAGGTCAATATGACCTTAGATTATTTCCCCGGCAAAGAGTGGCAAGGCAAGGTCGATTATATCTACCCGTCGTTGGATGAAATGACCAGAACCCTGAAGGTGCGTATTCGATTTGAAAATAAAGACCGACTGTTGAAGCCTAATATGTTCGCCAATGTCCAGATTAACGCCAGCGAAGATTCTGAATTGTTAATGATTCCTCGTGAAGCGGTTATTCGTACTGAGACTCAAAATCGTGTGGTACTGGCTTTGGGAGATGGCAAGTTTAAGTCGATTGCGGTGACGTTAGGTCAGGCTGATCAATCCCATATTCAGGTGTTGGATGGCGTTGAAGAAGGGGAGCGCGTTGTTACCTCTGCTCAATTCCTACTGGACTCAGAATCGTCAAAGAGTTCGGACTTCTTGCGAATGGAAGCGCGTGCTGAGGTAATGGGCGACTCTGACAATGAAGGTCCTCAGTCCGCTTGGGTGGAAGCAAAAATTGAAAGCATCGAGCAGATGGGCGACATGGCAATGGTCGGCGCGTCCCATCAACCCATTGATGAGTGGGGCTGGCCTGAAATGTATATGGACTTCCCGGTGGTTCCGGAGGTTGATCTGTCTTCGTTAGCTGTTGGCATGGTTCTTCACATTCAAATCACCAAGTACCCTGATCATCGTTTCGAAATCAGTGGCGTTCATATTCCTGATGGCGCAATGATGGAGGCAATGGGGCAAGATGACGCGATGAACAGCACGGATCATTCTGGCCATGACATGAGTAGCATTTCTGACGATATGGATGCTGATATGAATGCTGATATGAAGAGCGACACGGCCAATGACATAGCTCACGACATGAAAGACGGAGCCAAGTAGTTATGATTGAATCCGTAATTCGATGGTCGGTGCATAATCGATTTTTTGTATTACTGGCGACCTTTATTTTGATCGGAGCCGGTATGTATTCCATTAAGAATACGCCCGTGGATGCAATTCCTGATCTGTCTGATGTGCAGGTGATCATCAAGACCAGTTACCCAGGGCAAGCGCCTCAAGTGGTGGAAGATCAGGTGACCTATCCGCTAACAACAGCCATGTTGTCTGTACCTGGTGCAGAAACTGTTCGGGGCTATTCGTTCTTTGGTGATTCTTATGTTTATGTCATTTTTGATGAAGATACGGATCTTTATTGGGCAAGAAGCCGGGTTCTGGAATATCTCAGTCAGGTTGCACCCAATCTACCCGACACCGCAAGACCTCAATTAGGCCCGGATGCTACCGGGGTTGGCTGGGTTTACATCTACTCTCTGATTGATAAAACAGGCAAACACGACATCAGCCAATTACGTTCTCTGCAAGATTGGTTTTTGAAATACGAGCTTCAAACCGTGCCTGGGGTATCCGAAGTAGCGGCCATTGGCGGCATGGTAAAGCAGTATCAGGTGAGTGTTGATCCGGACAAACTTCGTGCTTTCGATATTCCCTTATCGCTGATTCAAACCGCGATTAAACAAGGCAATCAGGAAGTAGGGGCTTCAGTTATTGAGATGGCCGAAGCAGAGTACATGGTACGTGCGACCGGTTATATCGAAAATCAGCAGGATCTTGCCAACATTCCATTGGGTGTTAATGCCAACGGTACGCCTCTGTTATTGAAAGATGTCGCGGACATTGCCCTAGGGCCGCAGATGCGTCGTGGTATTGCCGAACTGAACGGTGAAGGCGAGACCGTCGGTGGTGTTGTGGTTATGCGTTTTGGTGAAAACGCACAGAAGACCATTGAGGGGGTCGTTGCCAAACTTGATGAGCTTAAAAAAGGATTACCAGAAGGCGTAGAACTGGTCACCGTATATGACCGGTCTGGTTTGATCCAAAAAGCCATCGATAACCTCTGGGACAAACTTGCTGAAGAACTACTGATGGTGGCGTTGGTTTGTGTCATCTTCCTGGTGCATGTTCGTTCCTCGCTGGTGGCTATGATCAGCTTGCCGGTAGGGATTTTAACGGCGTTTGTGGTGATGCATTTACAGGGTTTGAACGCCAACATTATGTCCTTGGGCGGGATCGCCATTGCCATTGGTGCCATGATCGATGGCGCTATTGTGTTAATCGAAAACATGCACAAACACATGGAGCGGACGCCTCTGACGGATCAAAACCGTTGGAAGATCGTCGCCGATTCGGCGGCAGAAGTTGGCCCTTCGTTGTTCTTTAGCTTGTTGATTATCACCGTCAGTTTCTTGCCGGTATTTACTTTGGAAGCACAAGAAGGGCGGATGTTCTCGCCTTTGGCTTACACAAAGACGTATGCAATGGCGGCTGCGGCTGCGTTAGCAATCACATTGGTACCGGTATTGATGGGGTATTTCATTCGCGGTCGAGTGGTCAGTGAAAAGAAAAATCCAATCAACCGACTATTGATTGCCGGATATCAACCCATTTTGCGTGGATTGCTGAATCACCCGTTTCTAACCTTGGTGTTTGCCTTGCTGATTACCGGCGCATCCTTATATCCCGCCAGTAAAATCGGCAGCGAGTTTATGCCGCCGCTGGATGAGGGCGACCTGATGTATATGCCAACGACCTATCCGGGTATTTCCATTGGTAAGGCGCGCGAGCTTCTGCAACAGACGGACAAATTGATCAGCTCCGTGCCCGAAGTTCAAACTGTCTTTGGTAAAGTTGGTCGGGCAGAAACTGCAACCGATCCTGCGCCTTTGACCATGATTGAAACCTTCATACAGTTGAAACCCAAAGAGCAATGGCGAGCGGGCATTACCACCGACGATTTGATCAAGGAATTTGAAGGCTTGGTTAAATTACCTGGTGTGACTAATGCCTGGGTAATGCCAATTAAAACTCGTATCGATATGTTGGCGACCGGTATCAAAACCCCAGTGGGAATCAAGATCGCCGGGCCGGAACTCGAAACGATTCAACGTATCGGACAAGACCTTGAATCCATTCTTAATGAAATTGAAGGGACGGCATCGGCATACTCGGAGCGGGTAGCGGGTGGTCGATATATTAAGGTTGATATTCAGCGTGCGAAAGCTGCTCGCTATGGCTTGAATATTTCGGACATTCAACAAGTGGTCTCTACGGCAATTGGCGGTATGAATGTGGCTCAGACCATTGAAGGATTAGAACGTTATCCGATCAATCTTCGTTACCCTCAACAGTATCGTGATACACCGGAGAAGATGGCCTTACTGCCGTTGGTGACACCCACCGGCCAACGAATTGCGTTGGGGGATGTGGCCCGTATTTATGTGGAAGATGGCCCGCCAATGATTAAGAGTGAAAATGCTCGCCTTAACGGTTGGACCTTTGTAGACATTGAAGGCATTGATATCGGGACGTACGTTCAAAACGCGAAGCAAATTGTGGCGGATCGTTTGAATGTACCAGCGGGTTATTCGATCAGCTGGGCAGGACAGTATGAGTATATGGAACGAGCCATTGAAAAACTGACCTACATCGTGCCGTTGACCGTATTTATCATCATTATCCTGCTGTACATGAATTTCCGAAGTGTAGCTGAGGTGATGATGATTCTTTTAACCTTACCGTTAGCGATGACGGGAGGTGTGCTGTTGATGTATCTGGAAGGCTTTAACTTCTCCGTCGCCGTAGGTGTCGGCTTCATCGCCTTAGCGGGGGTTGCTGCCGAAACGGGGGTAATTATGTTGCAGTACCTCAAACAAAGCTGTGCAGAGTTACCACGAAAGGCCACGGCGTTAGACATCAAACATGCGGTGTTGGAAGGTGCCGTGTTACGTGTCCGCCCGGTAATGATGACAGCGATTGCCACCATTGTGGGTTTGATTCCCGTAATGTATGGCTCAGGAACCGGATCGGAAGTGATGAGCCGGATTGCCGCGCCAATGGTTGGTGGCATGGTCACTTCTGTCGTGTTAACACTGATGGTAATTCCGGTGACTTACTATCTTTGGCAACGAATTTTGAATCGCGTTAAGTCATAAAAAACCTAACGCAAGTATGAATTAAAAAACAGACCCCGAGTTGCAAGAAAACAACTCGGGTAAGAACAGTAATACAAATTGGATTATGGAATGTATATGAAAACAAAAACTATCTCTTTTGCGATGTTATCGTTGGCACTTTCTCTTAATGCTTATGCGGGTGGCTCGGGGAATCACCAGCACATGGATCACTCACAAATGAATCAGGGCCAAATGGATCATTCGAACATGGATCACTCCAAAATGAATCACTCGGCTATGTCTCAGGAGATGAGTGGGCATTCAGATGGTCATTCACAAGGGCATTCACAAGGTCATACTCATGGTAATCAAGCCGTTAGTGCCAGTGGTGAACCAGGTAAGGCGTCTGAGGTGACTAAGACAATAGAATTAGAAGCATTGGACAGCATGCGCTTTGATTTTAAAAATCTGTCAGATGTGAATTCTGGCGATGTAGTTCGTTTTGTGATCACCAATAAAGGTCAGATCAACCATGAGTTTTCAGTAGGAACAGCCGAAGAGCAGAAGTCTCACCAAGCAATGATGCGTAAAATGCCTGACATGGTTCATGAAGATGGCAACTCTATCACGATCAAGCCGGGGCAGACCCGAGAGCTGATCTGGAAGTTCCACGGTGATCCTAAAGTGGTCTTTGCGTGTAATATTCCTGGGCATGCGGAAGCGGGCATGATGCATTCATTGAATGTAAATCATATGTTGAGTTCAGAAGACCATATGTCTGCCTCTGAGCAAACGGTTGTTGATTAAATCTAAACGTATTTATGAGCCAGAAGTAGATTGTTTGTTCTAAACAATTTACACATAGTCGGTGGATCTTCTGTTTTACGGCGGTTAATTCGGGCGTAATGCTTACAGAAGGTTCATCGGTTTCTCGGAAGTTCGTTGTCTTGAACTGATTAATACTGAATTGGTCATTCATTTTTATAAGGCAGGGATTCCTATGAAATACTCCATCGAGCAGCAAATGCTGACGCTTTCTTATATTTCTTACTGTGGTTATGCGCTTACAGGCTCTGATAAAAATAACGCTCAAAAAATTGCACCAAGGCTGGTTGAACATTTAGCGTTAGAGCCGCCAACAGCAGATGAATGGAAGCTAGTTTGGGGACCAGCCGTTAGTGAGTTTTGGTTCTCTCTGTTCGATGACAACATGGCTTACATTGTTCAGCACCGTAAGCACCCACATAAACTGGCAGTGGTTTTTCGTGGCACCAACCCGGTTGCACTATCTAATTGGATCGTAGAAGACTTTTTTGTGTTTAGGAAAAAGCCTTGGAAAGCAGGGTGTAATCCTGTTCAGGTGTATGGTAACCGTCCGGCTAAGATCTCTTATGGCACTCATGTTGGCATAGAGAAAGTGAAGAAAATGGAAGCGCCGGTTGGAGTGCCTGGTGCGGGTACGACCATGTTGCAGTTCTTACGCATTCAAGCGGAAACGCATGACAAACCGTTAGAGATTACGGTGACAGGTCACAGCTTAGGGGCGACCTTATCTTCCACCTATGGACTTTTCCTAAAACAAAGCTCAGGTCAAGTGGACATCCCTGTACAAGAGCAATGGGACCCGGAAGGTAAAGCCAGTATTCATGTCTATGCTTTCGCGGGTGCGACGGCTGGAAATAAAGCCTTTGCAGATTATTCCGACTCCCTGTTGGATGATGCCCACCTTAAACGACTTTCCAACAGCTTAGACATAGTGCCTCATGCCTGGAATAAAGAATCCGTGGCTGAAATGAGAGATCTCTATTTGCCGGTGGCTAAACCCAATATTCTGGTGGACATATTTGTCACTCAAGCGACCTTGGCGTCCATATTATGTGACTACACTCAACCTCAAGCCCAACAACCGTATCTTGAGGGTGAACTATCTGATGTGTGTCGGGAGTATTTCCAGCAAGCCATTTATCAGCATGTTGTTGCTTACCCTAACTTGCTTGGTTTGGAAGGGATTCTCGATCCGCTCACTTACTTCCCAATCTTGAAAGCGGTACTACCTTGCTATTCTGACAAAGAACCACAGCCAGTGACTGACTGAGTGCGGTTGGATCAAGGTTTTTGAGGAAAGCATGCCAGCAGTAACATTTGTTAATTTCAGAGCCAACCCGATGGGATAGGATACCGTCATATTTTCACGGAAGATCTGATTATGAAAAAGAACGTCTGGCATCCTGTATCAAACTACCCTGAACTGAGATTTGGGCAGTACATAGTCCCCAACTTTGTGTCCAACTCAGTGGCTATAAAGGTGTCTGATAACGAATTTGTGGTGATCAGCCCTGGTAAACCGTTGTTGGACACCTGGCCTGAAGAGTGGAATCGGCCTGACATCAAACTGCATATCATCATGCCCAACGGGTATCACTACATGGGCGTGAAACATTGGCAGAAGAAATTCAGAAATTTTTCTCTGTACGCCAGTCGTAAGGCTATTCCTCGTTTGGTTGAGCAAGCTGTAGTGGCTAATGCCAGTGACATCTATGCCTTGGAAGATAAACAACCTCCGATGCCTGAAGGGTATTCAGTATTGTTGCCACCGGGACATAGAGCAGGGGATGCCTGGATTAAGAAAGAAGATCAGAACGGCTGTCTTTGGATCACCTGTGATAGCTTCCTGAATTACGATCGACTCTCCAACCAACCGGTGGCACGGTTTACTCAAAAACTATTGGATGCGGCACCGGGATTGAAAATGAGTCAGGTGGTGAAATGGTTCATCATCGAAGACAGATCCGCTTTTAAAACCTGGGTGTTGAACCAGCTTCAATTAGACAAGCCAACTACCTTAATACCCAGTCATGGAGAGATTGCTCAGTCAGAATTGCTATACAAAGAGTTGAATCAGTTGGTTCAAGAGCGACTCTAAGATTAAAGTAATAAACAAAAAAGGTGCTTCGAAAGCACCTTTTTATTCTCTGATTTCATTCATTAAAGTGAGTTTAATGAGGAATCGACGTCAACTTACCAAGGCAGTGCTTCACCATTGGAATGCCAGAAACCGCCGGTGTTTTCCATATTCAATTCTTCAATACGGTCTGCTAGACCTTTGGCGGCTACATCCGGTGTTATGTCTCCGTTAAAGCCAACCATGCGGGTTTGTACAAAACCCGGGTGAAGCTGTGCTACGGCAATGCCTTGTGGTTTAAGGTCTTCTGCCAGAGATTTACCAAATGAGTTAAGTGCTGCTTTAGAGGCACGGTAGCCGTAATAAGCGCCGGAGGTGTTGTCTGCAATTGACCCCATTCGGCTTGTGATGTTGGCGATCTTTGAGCCTTCTTTTAATTGCGGTAACAGCGCCAAGGTGACGCGAAGTGGGCCGTAGGCATTCACTTCCATTTGCTGTTGGATGGTATCGAAATTCATGTCCGGCAGGGTTTCGTTGCAAAACAGCCCTGCATTGTTGATCAGAATATCTATGGATTGAGTGCTTAAAAGGATCTTAATCTGCTCTAACGAATCCGGATTCGTGACATCAACGTTTTCAATCACCATGGAGGCAAGTTCATCCAATTCTTCAGAGGTTTCACGACAGATGCCGATAACTTCATCGCCTTGTGCGTGATAATGCTTGGCCAGTTCGAGTCCTATGCCTCGGTTTGCGCCGGTAATGACAACTGTCCTGCTCATAAGTGTTCCTTTTTATCTTGAAAGTCTGATTTGAGTTTAACGAATGTCTAGAAAGTGCCCATTACGTAAAACGAATAAAGTATGAGTCTGTTATGGGGGCCAATTGGTTCAAAACAAGTCTAGCCAATTGCAGGAACATTGAAGAAGATAGGAAAGAACGCAGCAAGAAGGGGAGGCAATGCTCCCCTGAGGTTAAGAGGCTTTGGCTTCTTCTGACACTATGATTCGGGCTTTGTGTCCGTCACGTAATCGGTCAATGCTTTCACCGCAAAGTGTGTTTCCGGCAATTGCGAAGGCACGGCCAAAGTCTTTCACATAGCGGCCACCCAACGGCGTAAGGCGGAACAGATTGAAATCGCTTAATTCAGCCAGCTTATGAATGCGTTCGCCATGTTTTTGGAACAGTTGCTCGATACCCACCTTGTACTCGTCTGAATCCAGCGCCAAATGCTTGGCCTGAACCTGATAGTTGACTCGGATACGGGCAAAGATGGTTGCGGCTTCAGATTCGTCTTCTACGATTTGGACCGCAGCCTTCGGGTTGTTTTTCAAGTTTTTACCGTGAATGGCGATGTCGCTCAGCAGCACATAGATGCACTCATCACCTGTGGCATACGGCGCATAAGAGGCGTATGGATAGCCGTCTTCATCCAGGCTTGCAAGGTTTAGGGTTTTACGGGTGTTCAGAAAGTCGATGATTTCATCACCTAAACGTTGTTCAAGACCTTTGTTCTTCATAATACTCATCCTAATAAATCTAAATATAGTCTGTCTGTACGATTGGGGGATTGCTATGCCCTATAGGTACGTTGTAGTTCTTTAAAACGCGTTACCTGGTTTTCCAGTAGTTGACCTTCCGTATTTCGGCCTACAAAAATTTTAAACATGCAGTCGTTGTCCTTGTCGTTGAAGACGAGGGCATAGCTTTGTTGGCCTCGGTGTTGTTTGTCCTGGAAGGCAATGTGATCCACTTTTTCGAGATTTAAATGCCCTTCAAACCCTGATTCCCCTTTGAGGTTATAGAACCCTTGTGCAACGGAGCCTTTGGGAAAATGACCTTTAAATTCGAAGACGCAACCACCGTGTAAAATGATGGTGGTGGTATTGCCCCAGTTTGCGATGTCTTCTAACAGTTCTTGGGCTTTATTGCCTGGTATTTTCATTGTCATTAGCTCGTTTGGTTTAGCGATGAGAGTAAGCTCATCTTACTCTCATCAAGGGGTTAAGGTTAGAAATTATATTTGGCCGCGACTTTCAGTGATCGGCCCGGCTCATACACTTCCGACCAGGCTTGCTGGTAGTTTGTATCCTGAATGTTGGCTAAAATCATATCTACTTTTAAACCTTCCAATGATTGAGCCGAAGGTTCCCAGGAGGCGTAAATATCTGTGGTGGTGTAGCCATCATATACATGCTGATCTTCTTCGACGCGATCTTGTTTCTCTGCGCTTAGTATTCTGATCCCCGCTTTGGTGTCGATATCCCAGAAACCATAACTCAAATCTGCCACCCACTTGTCCGAAGGAATGTTCGGAAGGTGATCCTTTGTCGTACCTGAAGAGGTCGTTGTTTCGTGCGTACCGCGAGTCTGGCCATAACTCAGCAACGCATTAAACGCGCCGATCTGATATTTAGCTTCAATTTCATAGCCCCACAGTTCAGCGTCGCGGGCATTGGTATGCGTGGATGTCCCTGATATACAGTTACATGCTGGTGGCGGGCCAAAATCGGCGTTGGTGACAACATCCAGATAGATAAAATCTTCAACGTCGTTTTGGAAGGCTGTTGCGGTAAGACTCAGTTTGTCTTTTGCGAAGACGTTGTTGAAGTCCAAATCAACACTTAGCTCGATATTTTCAGCGGTCTCAGGCTTCAGATCAGGGTTGGCTACGAAGTTGTTATCCCAACCTGGCGCACCATAATTGAAGTGCGTTCCCTGAATATACAGCTCATAGGATGAGGGTGCTCGGAAGGCTTCATCGTATCGTAAGCTCCAGCGCATCCAATCGGTGGCTTGCCAGCGAATACCTGCGGAGGTGGAAAGATTGCTTTCGTCAGCGCTGGTGTCCAGATCGTCAGATTCGGTTTCAAAGCTGTCGTAACGAATGCTCGCTTCCGCTTGCAGAGTTGATGTGAGGTCATGAGTGATGGTGGTAAACGCACCCCAGACTTCACTTTCGGCCTTGGACGGCGGGTTAGGGCGGTTGCCTGTGCCTGGGTCTTCTGTACGCTTGGTTTCAATGGTGTCTTGGTAGCCATCAATACCCACCAGGATTTGGGTATGATCAAACTTGAAGTTGTTTAATAAGTTAATGCCGATGGTTTTCAGATCACTTTGATCGGTGCCTTCCAGCAGATTGATTTCTTTATTCTCTGTATCGTTTAAATACAGCTTGGCATCGAAATTCAAATAGGCTGAAGACCCCTTATGTGAGTAATCAATGGCAGCGTGTTGATCTTTAACTTCCCGGTCGATGAGCAGATCTTCACCGTTTTCTGCATCGTCACTAGAACCGACGGTTGGAGGATGCCCATTTAGATCAGCATAGCGATATTGAGCCTGGATTCGTTGGTATTGATCGAGGTCGATGCCAAACTTGGTTAGGTAGTTGGTGTTCTTGGCTTCCGTTCCATACAGCGTTAAACGAGAGTCGGCATTTTCACCTTGTTTCATATAATTACTGTCGTAATGGGTTGCAGCAATCAACCAGTCGATGTTTTCGTATTGTGTTGCAAACGCAGCAGAGGTAGTTCTGACGTCACCATTAGTCTGGTAACCCTTTTTAATAAACCCGCCCACGTCGTTGCCTTCTTGAATAAGGTCGTCGGCTTCGATGGTATTTTGAACCACCACACCGCCAATGGCGCCTGATCCCCATAAACTACTGGAAGGGCCTTTCAGAACCTCAACGGATTTCAATAACTCTGGATCGAGAAAGTAAGACGGTCGATGAGAGAAGTTGGTGTTAGAGCGTGCTCCATCAATAACTTGCAGAACCTTATCGCCTTCTAATCCTCGAATGTTTACTTTTTGGTTGCCTGGGACAGCACCACCTGCAAGTGTCACGTTGGTTTGATGTGCCACGGCTTCTGCTACCGAGTTTGCCTGAATCGAGTCCAGCGCTTCTTTATCGACAACGGCCACTGAACGGGTAACGTTGTCCGAGTCTTGTGCAACCCGCGTTGCATTGACCGTTACTTTTTTGAATTCAGTAACGTCCTTTGATTCCGTTACGCTGGTACTGTCGTTCTGAGTTTGTGCGTACAGACTGCCTGAGATCAGCAGACTTCCCAAACCGCTTACTGCAAGGGCGGTGATAGCTTTTGACATGAGTGATTCATTCCTAATAGATCTTTTATCAAAGTTCCAAGCTAAACAACGCGTTCCAAAGAACTGAATAGAAACGAACGGCCATAAATAGAGTGTTCGTTCCCCAATCGTTGTGTGCACACATTGCTTTTGGATATTGATCCAAACGCGTGTCCTTTGTGCATGTGTCATCCGTGTTCCGTTTATTATTTGTTGCAAATGCTAATTATTCTCAATAATATAGTCAATAGAAATGATAATTGTTCTTATTTGATTTGTATGTCAGTAGCTAGGTCGACTGAAACTGAGCAATCAAACGAGCAGGGTGTTGAGTTAAATGAAGGTATTTGTTGTTCGATTGTTTTCTGTATGTTTGGCGCTGCTGCTTCATGCGGCGTTCATCAGTTATCTCAATCAGTACGAACGTCAGCAGGTGAGTTCCGGTCAAGTATCAAATTCGACCTTGGCGTTATCTTTTTCCTTTTCCTCTCCTTTGATTGAGCGAGCAGAAGCCAGTATCCCGAAGCAGATTGCTATTGAAGAGCCTATTGAAGCCCCTGTGCACAGGCAAACAATGGATGTTGTAGACGTTCAAAGAACAGAGCCTGTCTCTGACATACCAGAAACAGCTGTTATAGAGACCGCTGTTATAGAAAAAGAGATAGCTAAAACCAACAGCCCGATGAATAAAGACGACCTGAAAACTGCTGATGCTGACTTAAAGGATTCTGAAACGGATGATCCAGATGCGCTTAATTCTGAAAAAAATGAAGCCGAAACCGAATCTATTGCCAACCAGGCAAGTGAAGTTTCGAATCAGTCGGGTGTCCATCAGGACATTATTCTAGATCCGCAGTTTAAGTCCGACCCTCAACCACCAGTGTATCCAAGGTTGGCGCGTAAGCGGGGTCAGGAAGGCGTGGTTTGGCTGGATGTCTGGTTGGACAGCCGGGGTGAACAAACCAAGTTGGAAGTCTATGACAGTTCAGGCGTAGGTTCACTGGATCAGGCCGCAATAGATGCCGTTTCTCAATGGCAGTTTGTGCCTAAACATGCAGCAGGCATGACGATCGCCTCTCGGGTTCGTATCCCTGTGCATTTTGTTTTGAACTAATTAAAACCTCCAGAAGAAAAACAGTAAGAGCAAGACTTATGTCCTTAGAAATCATTCAACAACAGCTTGGCCCTTTGGCGATTCCTATGTTGGTGTTGTCTTTGTTGGTGTTCGTGATTCTGATTGAACGCTTTTGTGTGTTGGTTCATGCCAGCCTTCGTCGCCTTTCATTGCCTCTGTCCATGATTTCTAAAGACGCTCGCTCTGCTGAATCCTCTAAGCGAATTACTAAGCGAATAGCGCGTATGCCCTTGATTACCGCCGAAGGTGTCCAATTGTTGGTGGAGCATACCGAGCAAACCAAACCGATTAGGGAAGAAGTCTCCGGGATTTGGCTACTACAAAAGAAGCGGAAACTGTCTTCCGGGCTTCGTTTTTTACAAGTGATTGCGGTATTGGCGCCTCTACTGGGGTTATTCGGAACCGTCCTGGGTCTGATTAAGGTGTTTGATGATTTGTCTGTAGTGACTGGGGCGATTGAGCCTTCAATGTTGGCGGAAGGTTTGGGGTTAGCCATGTATACCACGGCGGCAGGGTTACTGATTGCGGTGCCGGCGGTGGCAGGCGCTCATTGTTATGCTATGTGGGTGGATCGTCTGATCCATCATGCCGAGCATGTGATGAATCATTTCAATCTGATGTTGGAGGGTGTGTCGGTCTCGGATTGTTCAGGCCCGAATACAGCGCTTGCAGACCTGGCTAAGCCGCCTGAGTGCAAACGCCAATCAAGTGCTCTTCTGGATGAGGTGCCGGCATGATCCAGGCGTCTTCTTCTGTCAGTGATAATGAGGTTCCTTCATTAGAGCTCACGCCTCTGATTGATATTGTTTTTATCGTCATTGTCTTCTTATTGATTACAGCTAATGCGCCTTTGCTGAAGTTGCCGGTTCAGATTCCCGAAGCCACCGAAAATCCATCCGCAGATGTGATCAGTGAAGAGACCTTGGTCATTACGGTGGCCTCTGATGAAAACCGTTGGGCGTTGGGGGAAGACACGTATGAAGAGTGGAACGAGCTGAAATCAGCGCTTATGGCGCGGATGCAAAGCCAACAAAGCGCCTTGAATCCTCTCAGCATTTCTATCGCAACCGATAACTCAGCAACGGCGGAGTCCCTGGTAAAAGTGATGTCGTTTCTGAACGAACACCAGTTGAAAAATGTACAAATTTTGATGCAACAGCCGAATTAATCGGCTCAATTATTTCACACGGTAGGGTATGTCATGTCGACAATTAAGATGAATATGGAGGATGTTCAATTGGCCAGAAAAGCATCTCTTATAAAGCAAGAATTCACCGAGCACCTTCTGCCTGTGTTATTTGCCCTCGCGGTATGTACTGCCGTTTTGCTTGGAGCGTTTTCTTCCCCTGTACAAGCAAATACCTCGGCAGATGGTGTCCGAATCATCAGCACAGATGCGGGCACAACTGAAATCCTGGTGGCGCTCGGGCAGGGTTCTTCACTGGTGGGGATTGATGTGACCAGCACAGTGCCTGACAACTTAACACCAGCGAAGGTTGGCTATCATCGTCAACTGGCCGCAGAAGGTTTGTTAAGTTTGGCGCCGACCATTGTCTTTGGCAGCGAACATATTGGCCCGAAAGAAACCGTTAATGCCCTTAAGCATGCTAATACGCAATTGGTTCTGCAACCTACCGCGACGGACTCAAAACAGCTGATTGAAAACATTCTGCAAGTCACGAAAGCACTGAATCTGTCGGGTGATCAATTAGTGGCACAGGTTCAAACGGCGCAACACATTCTTGATAAAAACTTGGACAAAGCGTTGGACAATGTGGTGCCAAAGCAATCAGCGAAAGCCGTATTCCTGTTGTATCTGGAAGGTCGAGGTTTAAAGCAGGCCGGCGCAGGCACTTCCGGCGATGCGATGATCCAGCTGCTAGGTTTGGAGAACGTATCGACCCATTCGAATTACCGATCTGTCTCGGCGGAAGGGCTCATGGCCTTGCAACCAGAGGTTATTCTAATTGGTAGTCAAAACCCCAATGCAGCGGAGGCGCTGTTGGTTCAGTTTCCATCCTTATCCCACACGCCAGCTGTTGAACATAACAAAGTGTTGTTTGTTGATGCAGCTGCATTGGTATCAGGGATCAGCCTGAAAGCGATGGATGAGGCGGTTCGTCTCTCTGAAGCACTTTAACATCTCTCATAAACCTCTCTAAAGAAGCTCTGTAAGAAAGAACTGCAATGAATAGTCGTCGATTATCTGCTGAATCCATAACCGCGCCGATGTTAGTGGGCCCGATGTTGCTGGGCCTATTGCTCTTGGTGACTTGGTCGGTCGCTAGCGGGCCAATGAAACTTCCCCTGATGCAAAGCCTGATGTCCCTTTGGGATGGACTCTTTGGCAGTGAATTCAGTTCGCTTCAACAAAACGAGAAAGTGGTGGTTTGGGATCTTAGGCTCCCCAGAACCATTCTCGCTTTGCTGGTGGGTGCCTTGCTGGCTCAATGTGGTGCAGTGATGCAGGGGATCTTTCGTAATCCGCTGGCTGACCCGGGGATTATAGGTGTAGCTTCTGGCGCTGCCTTAGGTGCGGCCATCGCCATCGTGGTACTTCCTGTGGAATATCAGTCTGTCACTGTGCCTGTGTGTTCATTCCTTGGCGGCTTGCTGACCACCTGGTTGGTCTATGGGTTAGCTAAGAATGAATCGGGCACATCGGTTGTTATCCTGTTACTAGCGGGTGTTGCCATTGCGGCCTTTGGTGGTGCCATCATTGGCTTCTTAACCTATATCGCAAACGATCAGGCGTTGCGGGATTTGAGTCTCTGGCAGATGGGATCACTAGCCTCTGCCAGTGGTTGGGATTTGCTGCTGACTTCAGTGGTTTTAGTGGTGGTGATGACGTTATTTCAGAAACAAGCCAATGCATTAAATGCGCTTTTGTTAGGGGAAGCCGAAGCCCGACATTTGGGCATTGAGGTGGAAAAGCTCAAACAGCAATTCATTCTGATTACGGCCATTGGGGTGGGTGTTGCAGTGTCTGTCTCTGGGGTTATTGGTTTTGTTGGGTTGGTCGTTCCTCATCTGGTTCGGATGATGGTTGGGCCGGATCATCGTGTGCTGTTGCCTTTATCCGCCATCCTGGGTGCAGGATTATTGCTGTTAGCTGACTTAGGCGCTCGTACCTGGATGAGTCCGGCAGAGATGCCGGTGGGCTTGGTGACCGCTGGCTTAGGTGCTCCTTTCTTCATGGTACTGCTGTTTCAGCGTCGACAGGGGATGATGTAAATGGCTCAGGTTTCAGATTCTGTTCTTACTGATTCAATGGATGTAGATCCGGCGTTAACAGACACGGAGTTTACAGATCAGGTGTTATCTATTCGCGATTTGGGTGTTTCCGTAGGCGATAAGGAACTGCTGAACATTCATTCTTTGTCAGCGGGTTCGGGTCAATTAATTACTCTGTTAGGCGCGAACGGTGCCGGTAAATCCACCTTGTTTAAAAGCATCACTGGTGAAGTGCAGCCGGATGATCGACAGCTATCTCGTGTTGAGTTTCATGGCAAACCTGTCTCGGGCTGGCCATCTCAGTCTTTGGCTCGTCATCTTGGGGTGTTACCACAAGCCAGCCAACTCAGTTTTCCCTTCACCGTAAAAGAAGTCGTAGGCTTGGGGTTGATTCCTCTGACTGCCAGTAGGGCAGAGGGCCAATGTCTGGTGGCTGAAGCTATGAAGCAAACGGACACAGCGCATTTTGCCGATCGTATCTACACTCAGCTATCTGGCGGTGAGCGGCAACGAGTGCATCTTGCCCGAGTGTTGGTGCAGCTATCTCAGGCAGAACAAACGCCACTATTGCTGTTAGATGAACCTACATCGGCTCAGGACTTAGGGCAGCAGCACCAGATTTTACGGTTAGCACAACAACTCTGTCATGAGAAACAATGGACGGTTATCGCCATTTTGCATGACCTCAATCAGGCCCTGCGTTATTGCGATCAGGTTTGGTTGTTGGAACAAGGGCGATTGATCGAGCAAGGCCTACCGAGCAATGTCCTCACACAAAGCAACATTGAACGGGTTTGGGGTTATCGCCCTGAGTTGGTCATGACAGAACAAGGTCATGTGGTTCTGGCCTGATTTACCTTCGCTTTTAGACAAAACCTGACAGACCTTACCCAGGTTAGTAATTCCCTATGCCGAACTGTCCTTTGAGGTGATAAACTCTACGGTCTTGTAGAGCGTCATCTTGTGGGCAGTCATCTTTTAGATATTCATCTAATAGACATCCTCTAATAGAAAGTACCTTACAGATGGCTCCTTTCTGAGGGGCTTTTGCATAGGAGTTCTTTGCACAGTAACTCTTAGCTTAGGCGTTTTTTACATAGGCGTTCTTTACATAAGCGTTCTTTACATAGTAATCCTGTGCATAGCAAGGGAAGTCCCCCTGATTATATGCCTGGTGTCCTTTTGTCGGGCAGTGAAAATTATGTTGTTGACCGATCGGTAATAAAGTCATAGGATTTAAATATGGCAATGGGTAGACCTAGAAAAGTTGATCCGGATGTTGTGCTTGAAAAAGCCTTGCTGCTCTTTCGTGAGAAAGGGTACGAAGCTACGTCGATGTCTGACTTAGTGGCGGCAACGGGTCTTCATAAAGGCAGTCTTTATCAGTCGTTTGGCGATAAACATACGCTATTTAAAACGGCTCTGGAGATATACACACGTCGTACTTTCGAGAGCATGTCAGCGGAAAGCCGTAGAGCCGATACCGCGACAGAGGGCCTTCAACGTGCATTGAACTGTATGTTGGCAATTGCCGCAGAAGGGTCTGCGGGGTCACTTGGCTGTATGGCCGTGAATGCCATGGTCGAGTTTGCTGAAAGAGATGCGGACGTTCGGGCTTTACTGCAAGCAACGGATCAGAAAATCGTTGCCTTGATTATGGAATTAAGTCAGCGAGCCGTTGAAGAAGAGGGTGCTCATCTGGTTCAACCAATGGAAATGACGGCCATGATGTTGATGTCGGTTATGGCTGGTTTGGGCGTTACTTTGAAAGGAATGATTACGTTGGAACAAGCGCAGCAGGTGGTAAAAAATCAATTGTCTGTGTTGGGTTTCAATAAAGACCTTCTCTAGTATTCGGGTGGTTGAAAACGTCATTCACCTGATACGGGATGCATCCTGATTCTATGTGAACGCGCTTTCCATTGCGTGCGTGTCTGGGCATGAGGCTCTTATTGAGCGCTTTTGTTTAGAGCGCGTTTTTTTGAATTAATTTATTACCGATTGGTCAAATACTGGCTGATTGAATGGATACGTTTGTTTTTTTTTACATCTACTTTTTTACCGATCGGTAAAGTAGTGGGTCTGAAAATGATGATTGTTATTACTCACCAAGGGCAATTACTCAGGAGAATAGTGGTGGACAGGTACTTCAAAAACATAGATCGCTTTGCCGTTCGGTTGACCGAAATGGCAATACGGTTTCGATATTTAGTGGTGCTGCTGGCAGTCATGTCGGCGGTGATGATTGGTTCTGGCGGTCGTTTCCTGGAGTTTGCGAACAACTATCGGGTGTTCTTTTCTCAGGATAACCCCGAACTCAATGCGTTTGAGTCGCTTCAGGCAACGTATTCCAAGAACGATAATTTTTTGTTTGTACTCGAACCTGCTGACGGTGTTGTGTTTTCGCCTCAAATGTTAAAAGCGGTGGCCTACTTAACCGAACAAGCTTGGCAAATTCCGTTTTCTAGCCGGGTTGATTCTGTTTCTAACTTTCAGCATACCTATGCAATAGAAGACGACTTGGTCGTTGAAGACCTGATCTATGATCGAGAGCAACTGACAGAACAAGATCTTCTCGAAAAGTCTGAAATTGCACGACAGGAACCTTTGTTACTCAACCAACTGGTGAATGCAAATGGTCAGGTGACGGCAGTGAATGTCACTTTGCAGTATCCGGAAAAGTCCCTCACCGAAGTGCCTGATGCCGTTGCGTTCGCCCGCGATTTAAAAGCCCAGCTGGAAGCGGATTATCCCGGGCTGACGGTATCGTTAACTGGCGTTTCGATGTTGAACAATGCCTTCATGGAAGCTGGTATGAACGATGCGGCGAATCTCATCCCGATGATGTTTCTGGTGATCATGGTAGTGACGCTGCTTATTCTGCGTTCTGTCACCGCCACCTTTACAACCGTCGTGGTAATTATGCTGTCTGCGATGGTGGGAATGGGCACTGCCGGACTTCTGGGTGTGAAGTTAACGCCGATTTCGGGGTCTGCGCCTGTGGTGATTTTAACGCTGGCCATTGCGGATTCCATTCACATTCTGATGTCCTTACGCGTGGCCATGAAAGAAGGTATGACAAAGTCAGAGGGCATTGTTGAAGCGGTTCGCCTCAATTTTCTGCCTGTGACCATTACCTCATTAACTACCGTTGTTGGCTTCCTGGCGCTTAACTTTTCAGATTCCCCCCCGTTCTGGCATCTCGGCAACATCACTGCACTGGGGATCACCGCAGCCTGGTTGTTATCTATCACCTTATTACCTGCATTAATGTCGATTCTGCCTTACACGGTGAAGAGCAGACGTAAGAGGGGGATTAGTAATGATTCTTCCGAAAGTAATCACTACATGGACGGTAATCACTACATGGACACGCTCTCATCGTTTGTGATTAAGCATGCAAAGTCTCTGTTATTGATCATAGGTACGGGTACAGCGGTATTAATTGCTTTTATTCCCAGTATTGAGTTCAACGATCAGTGGGTTGAGTATTTTGATGAACGTATTGAATTCCGGAATGATTCGGATCGTGCCATGGAGCATTTCGGCTTGTATCCGGTGGAGTTCTCAGTGCCAGCCAAAGGGCCGGGAGGTGTTAGCGAACCGGAGTTCCTGACCAAACTGGAAGCGTTTACTGAGTTTCTTAGAGCGCAGCCGGAAGTCGCACATGTGTATTCCATTTCCGACATCATGAAACGTCTGAACAAGAATCTGCATGGGGATGATTCGAGTTTTTACCGAACACCAGACGATCGCGAATTGTCTGCTCAATACCTGCTGTTGTATGAGTTGTCATTGCCATACGGGTTGGATCTGAATGATCGTATCAATATTGATAAGTCGGCTACCCGAGTGACCGCAACCTTACTTAATGCCACGACAGCCGAAACCAAAGCCTTTTTGGACAAGACGGATCAATGGATCGCTCAAAACCTGCCTGACTACATGAGCGAAGTGAAGCCTACCAGTGCACAAGTGATGTTTACCTACATTACCGAACGCAATGTGAACAACATGATCGGTGGCACCATCGCGGCCATTGTTGTGATTTCACTGATCATGATGATTGCGCTACGAGATCTTCGCCTGGGCTTATTAAGTCTGGTTCCGAATGGTTTACCCATTTTGGCCACCTTTGGTGCCTGGGCAATTCTGGTTGGCGAAGTCGGCTTCAGCGTTGCCACGGTTGCTTCGATTTCTTTGGGCATCATTGTCGATGATACCGTCCACTTCTTATCCAAATACGTGCGGGCCAGAAATGAACGACAACTATCGGCAGCGGATTCGATCCGTTATGCCTTCCGAAGTGTGGGTGTTGCGATTCTGGTGAATACCGCCATTTTGATTGTTGGCTTCCTGGTGTTAACCACCTCCGCTTTCAAAGTGAATGCTGATATGGGGCTGCTTACCGCGCTTGCTATTGGCTTTGCCTTGATCCTCGATTTTCTCTTCCTACCGGCACTGCTGTATGTACTTGATGGTGAGAAAGAACTTAACGAATCTGGAGAAATTGACTATGCGTAAACTCATTAATCCTATCTTTTGGGCGCTTACGCCTTTGGTGGCACTCGCTATTTTATGGTCTGCGGCTCTTTCTGCTGCTGTACTTTCTACTGCTGTATCTAGTGACAGTCCTGTAGATGGAGAAACTCCGGTTCGAGGATCAACCGAGGCACAACGTAAGGGGTTTGAAATTGCTGCCCGATCCGATCGTTCGGATCGCGGCTTTAAAGACAATGAAGTGACTCTGAGCATGATACTTCGTAACGCGGCAGGCGAAGAAAGTCGACGTGCGCTGGTGATTACCACACTGGAAGTGCCGGATGAAAATGAAGGCGATAAAAGTCTGATTCTTTTTGAAACACCGAGAGACATCGAAGGTACGGCACTGTTATCTCATGCAAAAATTCTCGACCCTGATAATCAATGGTTGTTCCTGCCGTCATTGAAACGCGTGAAACGCATTTCGTCGCGCAATAAGTCCGGCCCCTTTGTGGGATCTGAGTTTGCGTTTGAAGACTTTACGTCGGTTGAGCTCAATAAATACGACTATGAGTATTTGCGGGAAGAAGCCTGTGGTGAGTTGAAGTGTGATGTGGTCGTGCGTTACCCACGATATGAAAACTCTGGTTACACCAAACAGATTGTCTGGATTGACCAGCAGTATTTTCAAGTTCGTAAAATCGATTTTTACAACCGCAGAGACGCATTGTTAAAGACTCTGACGCTAGAGGGGTATTTAAATTACAACGGTTATTGGCGCGCTCATACCGTTCGTATGGTGAATCATCAAACCAACAAAAGTACGGATTTGGTGTACGGCGAATATAAGTTCAATGTGGGGTTGAAGGAAACAGACTTCGTAAAAGGGCGTCTCTCTCGTTTGAGGTAAACAGCGGAAGATAACTTATGCAAAAAGACAGACAAACCTGCTGGTAACAGCAGGTTTTGAAGAAAATATGAGACAGAAATTAATGAATCACGTGTGTTTGAGTGGAGCGTGTCTAAATAGAGTGCGTTTGAATAGAGAGAAGCACAAGCGAAAGCGCTATGGCTATCTCTCAGTTTTATTTGCTTTGGTGGGGTTAATGATCAGTGTTTTTTCAAACGCTGGCGAGTGGGATGCGTCAGGCAGTGTCTCGCTGGAATCCCGCTATTTCTGGCAAGACGCCTTGTATCAAGGGCAGGGCGACGGTCAGGAACCGTCGGCTTCTTTTCAACCCGAACTGAGGTGGGAGAGTGACGATCGTCGTTCTAAGGTCAGTTTTGTCGGCTTTGTTCGCGCTGATGAGCAGGACAGCGAACGCAGTCATGGCGATGTTCGGGAATTGTATTGGGCTTACGAGTGGGATGAGTGGGGGATGACTCTGGGCATCAATAAGGTCTTCTGGGGCGTGACTGAATCCCGTCATTTGGTGGACGTGATCAATCAAACCGATGGTGTCGAAGACATTGATCAGGAAGATAAGCTCGGTCAACCCATGCTGAACCTGAATACTCAAAGGGAGTGGGGGAGGATCGGCCTCTTTGTTTTACCCTATTTCAGGGAAGCTACTTATGCGGGTGATAGCGGCCGGTTTCGAGGGCCGCTACCCGTAAAGGCGGATGAGGCTCGCTATCAGTCCGGAGATGAGCAGAACCATGTGGATCTGGCGCTACGTTACAGCCATTATTTTGGGGATCTGGACATAGGTGTTTACTGGTTTGAGGGCACAAACCGTGAAGCGCGCTTCGAGTTATCGGATGAAGGTCAGTACCTCATCCCGGTATATGATCAAATGTCTCAGCAGGGTTTAGAGCTGCAATACACTATAGATGCCTGGTTATGGAAGCTGGAAGCCATTACCCGGCAGACCGATGCGGACAATTTCTGGGCAATGGTGGGTGGTTTTGAGTACACCTATTATCAAATCCAGGCGTCAGATGCAGATCTTGGACTGTTGCTTGAATATCTCTCTGATGACCGTGATCAGGATATTACTGTGGCTCCGTATCAAAATGATGTGTTCGTCGGAACTCGTTTAACTCTGAATGATACGCAAGACACCAGTGTGTTAGTCGGGGCGAGTTGGGATCTGGAGAATCAGTCCTTTGGCTTCAATCTTGAAGCTGAGAGAAGAATCGGTGAAAACTTCAGTCTGGAACTAAGAATGCGCACCTTCTCTGATGTAGCGTCTGACGACGCGCTGTATGCCATCAGAAACGACGATTATGGTCAGGTGCGGTTTAGTTGGTTCTTTTAAACGCCCAATCAGCGCAACACATTCATAGTCGTTGCTCTGCCTAACAAAGAATTGTCCATTTGGTTAGTAATCTAATGTCCTGAGTTTGGCTAGTACATTCTAAACACAGGACATCAGATGCTTACTCTTACTTCTGTATAAAAATTCTGAGGTAGATGCTAACCAGATGAAATTCTTAAAGTTATTAATTCTCATTCTCTGTTGTTGTGTTTTACAACGATTTCTATTGAGTCTCTTTCTCCAATTTGCCTTTGCTGTTTACCGCTATATTTCATTTTTATCACCTTAATTTGTGATTGATATTGGATCTGCAACCCATTGGGACAGTCGCTCTATTGAGGGGCTGGGTTGAATCACCAAATCAAGAACAAGCCCGATGATCAATGGCCATAGTTGTTGTCTGTTTGTACTGTTTATAAATAGTACTGGCCAGTGAGTCGTGGTCACTTACTGATAGATCTGATCTATCGAAAGCCATGATCAGCGGGTTTTAAGGTGTCTTTGAACTGGAGACTCTCGACAAGGACGTTGCTATGGCCTTTAACTCATTGCAAACCAAAATACGGTTTACCCTGCTGGCTGTTTTGGCGGTGATGTTGATTGCAGTTTCTGTGGTGGTTTCCTGGGTGGAGACTCGAAGTATTTTCAATCAGACACAAGCTGAAATTGAGACCAAAATCTCGGCTTCTCTCAAACTAATGACCATCACGGATTCGATCATGAAGGATCGAGTGGCGTCTTCGATGGCGTTGCTCAAACAGCGAGGACAAGCACTGGGGGACGCTGTGATCGGTAACTCGGTGTTGGTTAACGGACGAGAGACCAGGGATTTGGTGTTAGGTGGGGCATCGCAAGCCAATCGGTTTAATTTGGTGGACGGCGTGACGCAACTGATGGGGGGAACCGCCACCTTGTTCGTTCGGGACGGTAGCAATTTTGTTCGAGTCTCAACCAATGTTATGAAACAGGGTAAGCGGGCCATTGGCACCTTGTTGGCACCTGATGGAAAGGTCATCAAGTTAATTAACAAGAAACAACCTTACTATGGGCAAGTGGACATTCTAGGCACACCTTATGTCACAGGATATGAACCCATTTTCGACGTCAGCGGCCAAGTAGTGGGTATTTGGTACGTTGGTTACAAGGCTGACCTGAAAGAACTGCAAGCGGCGGTGACCAACAGTAGGATTCTCGATAGCGGGTTTGTAGGGCTGGTCGATGACATGCAGCGGCTGCGCTTTCATTCTTCACAAGATGACTTATTAGCGAGCAGAGTGGTGGATGGTTCGGAATCCGGTTGGGAGGTCACCCGAGTGGATTTCCCAGCCTGGAATTATCAAATCATTGCCGCTTATCCCAGCAGTGATATATCAGGGTTGATTTGGCAAAAAGTGAGCATGATTGTCATCGGAGCGGTAGTGATCTCTGCTTTGTTGGTGTTTGCATTGGGCACGGCGATCCACCGTTTGGTGATTGTACCCATTCAGTTGGCGATGAATACCGCTGAGCGCATAGCAGAAGGGAAGTTAGATAACAAAATTGATTACACCAACAATAACAATGATGAAGTCGGTCGGTTATTGCACTCCTTAGAATCCATGCAGGATGCCTTACGGAGTTTCATTCAACAGGTGACCAGTGCCGGTGAACAACTGAGTTTCACTTCCGAAGAGCTGGCCACAGTGTCGCAACAAACCCTCTCTGGGGTAGCTGATCAACGGGCAAGAACCGACTCGGTAGCAACTGCAATGGATGAGATGACTGCAACCGTCAGCGAAGTTGCGCGAAATGCCAGTGAAGCGGCTGAGATCACTCAACAGACTGATCAGCAAACCAAAGATGGTTTAAAAGTCGTCAATGAAACCATGCAAACCATTAACGTGTTGGCGGATGAAGTTTTCCGTGCCACTGAGACCATTAATCAGCTTGAAAAATCAACAGAGCATATCAGCACGGTAGTGGATGTAATCCGGGGCATTGCCGAGCAAACCAATCTGCTTGCGCTGAATGCGGCCATTGAAGCTGCAAGGGCTGGGGAGCAAGGGCGAGGGTTTGCTGTGGTGGCGGTTGAAGTTCGTACCCTGGCAACCCGGACGCATGAATCTACACAGGAAATTTCTACTATGATTGATTCCTTATGCAGTGGTGCACGAGCGTCGGTGTCGATCATGCAGGCGAGTCGAGCCCAGGCAGAGGAAAGTGTTTCGAAGGCGAAGGAAGCTCTGTCATCTTTGAACCAAATTGCCGAAGCGGTTTCAAACATGAAGGACATGAATCACCAGATCGCCTCCGCCGCTGAAGAGCAAAGTTGTGTCGCGGAAGAAGTCAGCAGAAACGTCTGGCAGATTCGTAAAGTGGCCGAAGAAACCAGTGAGGGAGCTGGTTTGGCGTCCAGTGCAATGAATCGGCTCTCTGACTTGTCAGGCAATCTATATGAGCTGCTCAGGCATTATCAGGGTCAACGAGACGATGACTTGCTGTCATTCACCTCGATGGATAATCCTGTTTCTCTGGTGTCGGATACGTCCAGTGAGGTTCGAACCCTTAAAACCTATCGCCAGGCTGTTGAACCTGAGTTGGTGTAGCCAGTATCGCCAGGGTTCGTTGTTCAAACTTGCGGTTAGGCGTTAGGGTGTTGATCGGAAGAGAGTCCAAGTGACTCTCTTTTTTATGGCTGCTACTAAATGTCGGAGTGGTTCCTTAAGTGTTTGACCCTTACCAAAACATGCGGTATTTCTGAGAGTCTTTTTACGGTCATTGTTTGAAACAGGTTGTACATGATTCAGATTCTCTTGGCGGATTATCAAAACGCCCAGCACGCGCAAGATCTTGTCTTTTTACTTAACCAATACGCTTGTCATCCAATGGGGGGCGGTTCGTCGTTAAAGGAATCAACGTCGACTCATCTGATAGATGAACTCGGCAAACGGCCCTATGCGTTTTCTCTTCTTGCATATGACGGTGATCGCCCTGTGGGCCTGGCAAACTGTTTTGAAGGATTTTCAACTTTTAAGTGTCTGCCACTGATCAATATTCATGATATTTACGTCGAGAGCGATTACCGGGGAAGCGGCGTCAGCCAGCAGTTGTTGGATAAAATCGAAGTGATCGCCAGAGATAAAGGTTGTTGCAAAATTACCTTGGAGGTTCTTGAAGGTAATATCGTGGCACAGAAAGCTTATCGAAAAGTGGGCTTTGAAGGGTATGAGCTAGACCCCAAGATGGGCAAGGCGTTGTTTTGGGAAAAATCACTCTTCTAAACACGCTGTCAATCTAAGATATGGATGCTCTAAACGTAGTTTCGAAGAAAAGCTAAAACGCGCTAGCTGAAACTACCGTCAAATAAAACAAGGAGGTTTGTATGAGTGGCTACATAATTTATCACTACAATATTCTCGATTATGAACGAATCAACGAGCTGGGACCCTTGTCCTTACCTATTGTAGAAAAATATGGTGGCGAATTGGTTGTAGGGTCTTCAGTAACTCGCCTCGAAGGCTCGCCATACACACATATGGTGGTTTATAAGTTTGATAGCAGTGAACAGGCAAGGGCTTTCTATGAATCAGAGGAAAGCAAGGCGTTGTCTGAACTCAGGCATCAGATTACAGAAGGGTTTGTTGTGTTCGTTCCTGAGTACCTGAATAGTTAAGACAACAACGAAAACAGTTAATTAAGACAACCACTTGGTTGGGCTTTTTCATATCTGGGGAAGGCGTTGTTGAGTGCCTCCCTAGAGCCATTTTTTCAGTTTTTGCTCCAGATCTTTTGGATTAATCGGCTTCCCTATGTGATCGTCCATGCCGGCACTACGACACTTCTCAATGTCAGAGGACAGGGCATTGGCCGTTAATGCAAGAACAGGTAGCTTGTTCTTCGGTGAGTTCAGGGTACGAATGATCTCGGTTGCCTGATAACCGTCCATCACTGGCATCAGGCAATCCATGAGAATGAGGTTGTAATCATTGGCCTCAATCTTCTCAAGAGCTATTTTGCCATTTTCAGCAACGTCATAACTGATGCCAAGATTTTCCAGGAAGCCTTGAGCAATTTGCTGATTAATTAAATTATCTTCCACCAATAGCACATGACCACTTAATGTTGAGTTGTCGTTAGCGTTGTTGGTAAGCGTATTTTCTTTCGCTTTTAAGTGCGTAAAGGGCAGTGTGAACAAAAACGTGGAGCCTTTGCCCAAGGTGCTGTTCACACCAATATGGCCGCCCATTAATTCAACCAGAGACTTGGAGATCGACAACCCCAATCCTGTGCCTCCGTATTGACGGGTGGTGGATTTGTCGGCCTGATGAAAACGTTGAAAAAGCTTGGCGGCTTGTTCTTTCGAGAGGCCAATGCCGGTGTCTGTCACCTCAAACCTGAAACAACCCGTGCTTCGGTTATTTACAATATCGTGACTGGTTTCAGTGATATTGACCGTTACCTGGCCTTCCTTGGTAAACTTAAGCGCATTCCCCACCAGGTTGTTTAAGATCTGCTTTAACCGAAGACTGTCACCCAGTAAGTGATAGTGACTGATACTTTCGAAGTGATATTCCAGCTTGATCGGGCTGTCAGTCAGTTTGAGTGCTTGGGTATTAACAACTTCATCGATTAATTCATCCAGCTCAAACGGTGTTTCAGATAACTCGATCTTACCCGCTTCGATTTTCGAAATGTCGAGAATGTCGTTGAGAATGTCCCCAAGTGTCGAGGAACTGCTTAATGCCAGACTGACCAGTTTATGTTGCTTTTGGGTCAGTTCTGAATCCGCCAGTAGCTTTAACGCACCGACGATGCCGTTCATTGGTGTGCGGATTTCATGGCTCATATTAGACAGGAAATCCGTTTTGTATTGGTTAGCCTTCTTGAGCTTTTTCTCTTGCTCAAGCCGAAGTAATTCCACTTCAATCCAGGATGCCATCAATTTCAAAGCGTCGATATCAACGTCCCGAAATTGTCTTGGATACGGAGTAGGGCTGGAGAAATTGAGTGTACCGTATAAACGATCATTAACCCGGATGGGAACGCCAATGTATGACTCCAGTTGGAAGGCTGCGTAGGCAGGATGGGAGGAGTACTTGTCGTCTTCACCCATATGCTCAATGGCGACCGGTTCTCTGGCCGTGCAGGTGATCTGGCAATAGGTAATCCCCAGATCGAAATTATCCCCCGGATTGAGTTCCACACCTTCCGGCGTTACACAATGCATTACGGTGTAATTACCGTCTTCAATGTTGGATAGGATCGCAATGTCGAGATTGAAACGTTCAAGGCCCAGTTTAAGCAGCTCTTGGATCTGGTAGTCGAAGCCTTTCTTGTACTCATTGGTAATTTGATAAATTCGCCGAATGAGTCGCTCACTTTCTGAAATGTTTACCATGAATATATCCAAATGAGATTGCTTATCTTTTATCCTAAACGTTAATGGGGGGAAGCGCCATTAACAGATCTATCATTTAATCCTAAAAATACCACCGTTTAACTGTGACACGTCAACAGTTCAGAAATTTTCTTTGTTCTTCCCGTTTATGTGTGATACCGCAGATGTGATATCGCTTCAGCCCAAACGCTTTTGCTGATGTATGAGTCCTTGCCTAAACGTCATAGTTTACTTAGCAGACGCTGGTAAAACCGAATGCTTTCAAGGTAGCTTTCAACCCCGATTTTCTCGTTCACACCATGAAACCCGTTTACGGTTTCTTTGGTTAAGGTCAGTCCGATAAATCGATAGCTTTGCTCTGTCAGGTGTTCGTAGTGACGTGCATCGGTGGCACCAATCATAATCATCGGGGCGATCTTAATGGTGTCATCGTTCAGTGTTTCCCGAATACTTTGCGCGAGGATCTGATAACCAGACGATTCTGTGCTGGAAATTCTGGAAGGCTCACTGGCGTTACCGTAAATTTCAATGGTGACTTCAGGGTCATCAATGAGAGTACGGGTCCGGTCTATGACCTTTTGTATTGAGTCGCCGGGAAGAATTCGGAAGTTAATGATGGCGCTGGACAGACCGGGCAAGACGTTATCGACATCACTGCCTTGCAACATGGTGGGGGCGATGGTGGTTCGCATGGTGGCCTGTAATTCCGGAATTGCAGGAATCACATAATCCGCAATGGGTTCAAATAGCCAGCGATTGGCCATCACCATTCGTTGTACAAATGGAGCTTCATCTCCAAGCCCTTTCACAAATGTAGCGGTGTAAGTGAGATCCACAGGAAACGGATTTGCCTGAATGTTGGCAACAGCTTTGGCGATGCGTCCGGCGGTGGTGAGTTTGGGTGGTTTTGAGGAATGGCCTGCGTCACTTTTAGCCGTGAGTTTCAGGCTCAAGTATCCTTTTTCACCGGGGCCGATGAGGGCGACTCGTTCTTTGATGTTTGGCACCATGCCTTCTGTAATGTAGCTGCCTTCATCCAAAATGAATTCAAAGGTAATGCCTTGGTCTGCTAGATGTTTAGCGATTGAGATCGCACCGTATTGACCACCCACTTCTTCATCCTGACCGAATGCAAAATAGATGCTACGTGCCGGCTGTAGATTCGCGGTTAATGCGGTGTTCAGTGCTTCTAACCAGCCCATCAAGCTCGCTTTGTCATCCAATGCGCCACGTCCGTGAATGAATCCCTGATCTATCACGCCTGCAAAGGGTGGGTAAGTCCATTGGGAACGTTGTGATTCCGGTACGGGCACCACATCACTGTGCGACAGAAAGAGTACAGGTTTTAATGACGGGTTGCTGCCTTGCCAATGGAATAACAGACCATGCTCATTGATGCGAGTAAGGGATAAGGATTGGAAAACTTGAGGGTAGCTTTGTTCAAGAAATTGGGTAAACCCTGCAAAGGCTTCCTTGTTGGCTTCCGGATGATTTCGAACAGAAACCGTTGGGAACTGAATGGCTTTGGACAGTCGCTCGGTGATGGCAACGGCTTCTTCATCTGTGACTGAGTATGTGGCTAGCGGATGGATGTTTGTCTCAGTTGGTTTATGACGGGTGACGGTTTCAGGCGCAGTAAATCGGTAGGTATTGATCAACAATACGGTGATCAGAATCAACACGCCGATAAGTAACCATTTTACGAGTAACCAGCGTGGCTTTCTTTTCGGGTGAGAGAAAGACGATAGGGAGTCCATTAAGTTTGTTCCATCCTAGGCTCTTTAATCCATTTAAAGAGTATTAATTATGATTATTTTTGATCGCAGCATCCTACCGTTACTTGTTGAGGGACTCAATTAATTATGCAGGACTCAATTAATTATGCGGTACTCACTATAAGCGAAGGAGGATTAGCTCGCTTTAGACTCAGAGTGTTGGCTCATCTGGCTAATAAATTCCAGCGGTGTCTGGTTGAATTCGGTTTTGAAGAAACGTCGAAAACCGGAGAGTGTTTGAAAACCCAATTGTTCGGCAATGAAATCGATGCTTTGTTGTTCCTGAAATAAGTACATTTTTGCCAGTTCGGCTCGGCTTAGATTGGCCAGATGTGAGAAAGAGCCGCCTTGTTTGTTGAGTCGTTTTTGAAGCCCTCGAACCGAAATATTCAGTTTGTTTGCCAGGTTCTGAGAGAGATAGGCACTGGGGTGGTGAAGCATCATGTAGCTGATGACACGGTATTCGAATTCCTGTAATCGTTCGCTGGCACGCCAGGCGTCAATGCATTTATTGAGATACATCTGATGCAATACCGGCTTATGGCTTCGTAAAGGCAGCTTGAGAATGTCGGCATCAAACTCAATCAGATTCAGTGGCGAATCAAAGGTTGGTATGACATTCAACTCTTTGTGATAAAGCGCTTCATAGGTCGGAGCCGAATAATCCAGATACACGGCCAAAGGAGCCGGAGATTCGCCGGTGGTTTCCTTAATGGCATTGAGTATGTAGCTGAGAATGGCTTCTACACAGAAACGCCTTTGATGCATAGAAGGACGCCGCTTAAAGGGAAACAGAAAACTGATGGACACCCGGCCATTTCGATATCTGAAACAAGGGTAGTAACTGGTGCCTAACAAATAGTGATATCGCTCAACGGTATCAAAGACCTCCTGCAGTGTGGCACAGGTCATTAAGGTGCGAGAAAAATCACACAAGGTTGAGGGCATCAGGTACTGACCGTAATCAAAGCCAATGGTTGAATTGGGGTTGTTCTGGTAGACCTGTTTGATTAGTTCACCGTAGAGCCGGTGAGAGTGTTTCCCCTGATTGTAGTCTGAGATTAATCGCTGAACGTCAATACAATTGAGCTTGAGATCGCTCGGAATGACTTCAAGAAATAACCGCAAATAAATTTCATCAAGCATAATAATCAGGGCATCGGCACTTAGACCCAACATCGTCTTCTCAAAAACGCCTTTTCATAAACGTTGTGTGATCGTTAAATCGAAAAGCTCAAAGGTCGTGCATTTTTATTATTGTCAAGATCGTATCCTACGTGGGTTACTTTCAAATGTGTAACGGTAAATACCAAATGCGAACCTTTCTGGGTAAATGGTTCGCTTTTGGATCTCTTTAAAAAAGAGCAACGTGATAAAGTAGTCTCCAGCAAGCAACCTATAAACAGAATAAAACGCTTGCGTGTGAAGTTGATTAAGGAACGAGGGTTGTAAGCATTGCTCGTTATAGTTGGTTAAGTGTGATTCGTAATTTCTTTTCTCTGGTGTTCGCGCTTTGTTTGATGTGGCTCTCTGGCTGGGCCTATGGCGACGAACCAAACTCTGATCGTGTTTCTGAAATCGCAGTGGCTTCTGAAATCGTTATTATTGCTAACGCGTCTGTGCCTGTGAATGCTATCTCTCTGAATGAGCTCCGCTCTATTTTTACGATGAAGAAGCGTATCTGGGACGCGTCAGGGCATCCTTCCCAATCCGTCAAAGTATTTGTCTTGCCCAATGATCACGCCGTTCATAAAGAATTCTGCAAACAGCAACTCAATATCTTTCCTGCTCAACTGGAAAAGGTCTGGTATCGAATGGTCTATACCGGCACCGGGCAAGCACCTGTGCGAGTGAATACTGTGACTGACATGCTTCATCGAATAGCCAGCACGCCAGGGGCTATTGGCTATGTGGAACGACCTCAATCTGATAACAATAATAATCCAGAGATTCATCGTGATGAGAAGAACACGAAAATACTGCAAATCCGTTAGTTTAACGTGGCCTTGGCGGGTCGGGTTCGCACGGCTTGTGAGGGTGGCACCGTTTGCGAGTGTGGCTCGATTTGGCCGATTTGGCCGATTTGCTCGGTTGGCAGCGTGTGCCGAGCTTGCGCTTCTTTGCGTTATTAATACCCCCGTTTACGGTGATGAAGTTGAATCGCTTGCTCAATCACAAACCAGTCCGTTTGTTCAGTGGGCGTCGGATATTCAGTGGGACGCCTTCGTCAGTCAAAACATGATTTATACCAGCGACAACAATTTTCTGGCGAGTTCTGACGATACTGTGTCCTTTGATAATTGGGAGGCGGGGTTCCTATTCAACGCGTCGGTTGCAAACGAGATACGTTTTTCAGGGCAATTATTAGGGCGGAAAGTCAGTGAATCCAGCGATGAAGATTTTAGGGTCGGCTATGCTTTTTTGACCTTGCCTTTGTACCAACAGGCGGATACCACCCTTGGTGCACGGTTAGGCCGGATTCGTTCTTCCTTCGGTTTTTATAACGAAACCAGAGATCTGCCGCACTCACGTACCAGTGTGGCGATGCCGCAGTCCATCTATTTTGATAAAACGAGAAACTCCTTTTATTCCGCCGATGGTGTGGAGCTTTATGCGTTTCATGATTTTTCAGATTATCGCTTGTCCTATCAGTTCTTTGTGAGTCGTCCGGTGGCGGATGAAGATGAAGCTCGGGAAACGCTGCAACCCGTTCGTAAGCTGGAAGGGGATCACGCCATTCTGGCTAAGGTCGGTTTTGGGAAAGAGTTTGATGGACCCCGGTTTGCGATTACCTATTATCGTCCTCAGTACAGCTTTGATGTCTCGCCAGCTATCCTGGTGTCGGACGGAAAACTCTATTCTGAATCCATCGTCACGTCTTTTGAATATAACCAGTACCAATGGAGTTTTACCACCGAATACTTGCGTCTGAAAAATAAAGTAATTGGTGTTAAACCGGGTGGCATGGCGACCGCGTGGTTTGAAGATCCTGGGTATGCGGAAACCTACTACGCTCAGTTCGTGTGGCGCTTCAACGAACACTGGGAAAGCTACCTTCGTCATGACAACTCCAAAGGCCGTGGCGAACGAACGTCGCTCAGTTATGCCTACGACACTTCTCTGGGCGTGACCTTCAAGCCCGACGATCACTGGCTGTTAAGAGCGGAAGCTCATTATATTGAAGGTACGGGAACGCTCTTGATTCGAGACAACACAGACCAGCGCACTGAGTACTGGAATGCTGTGTTGGCTCAAGTGGCGTATAAGTGGTGATTCCTAAGGGGGGCATATGGTAAAACAAACGCTTTCTTCATCTTCGCATTCGTCAGCAATGCTCGCTTCTTCGGATCATTCCTCATCAGCGGGCAGCCTGTTTTCTGCTATGCTGCCGTTCTCTACTAAACTGCCGTTCTTGAGTGTTCGTTGGAAAGCCTTCAGTTTACTGAGTCTGGTAGGGATCGCTTCCGTTATTGCTTTTCTCTACCTGTTTTCTTCCGTTACCACAGAACATTTCAAGTTAGAGCGCGCTCAGACTCATAACCAATCGGCGGAGCTGCTATCGCGTTTAATTGAAAGCTCTGCGGAAGACATGATCAGTTTGGCCAGTGTTACTTCGTCACAGTCTGAATTTCGACAAGCTTTACTGGCAAAGGATGGCCCTCGACTTGAGCAAATTGTGGGTGATCTTTATTGGAACCTGCAATTAGATGTGGGAGTGGAAGGGATTCAGCTATTGGATCGGCAGAACACCGTACAGAGTCAAACCGGAGCCGTGATCAACAATGGCTTGTCTCAGTCTGTATTAGTGTCTGAAGCAATACAGTGGCAAATGGATTGTCAGTCAGTGTGTTTACTGAATGCGGCGGGTCCGATTTTGCATCAGGGGCAGGTGATTGGTGTGCTCTTGATTAGTCAGCCGTTGAGCAATGTGATGTTGAGGTTTCAAGAGACCACAGAGATCAATACAGGATTATTGAGTCGAGAGAAAAAAAGTACCGAAAGTAATGAATCGGATTTACCCCGGTTCATTCCTTCGTGGGGGCGAAATCTTGAAATGATCACTAACCCCCAGTCGTTAAAACCCGTGATCAAGCAGATGGCCGAAAGCTATAGTTGGCAAGAGTTGAACCGTCACCCACACATCATTGATGTCGATGGGCGTGTCTATGAATTTCGTGCGGAGCCTTTGGAAAACCGCAATCTGGTGGTGATTGAAGATATCACCGATGAGATCACCAGTTTACGGGAATATAAAAACACCATTGTGTCTCTTGCCTTGGTTGCTTTGATTGTGGGAGAAGTTGGCTTGCTGTTGTTTTTGTGGCGTCCGTTCAGGGCTGCTTCTCCTGGCACACAGCTTTTACCTTTGGTAGAAGAAAAACGCTATCAGGATGTAATCCAATCCCTCAGTCAGTCATCAAGTCAAAGGTTCTTTGAAGATGAAACCAGTGTCCTAAAACGCACCGCGCTATGCATGGCAGAAGATTTACGGCACAAGGCTGAGGATCTAAGGCAGCTGGAATACGACCTTTCGCTGCGTTCACATGCATTGGCGACCACGGCTCACAGATTAGATGGTTTGACTCAGGTTCATGATCTTTTGCTGTCGTCGGTTGATGACTGTGTGCTTACCTTGAATGACGAGTACAAGATTGTTGAAGCAAATTCTTCGGTGCGTCGTTTGTTGAGATTAAGCTCGACCCAGCTGGTGGCACATCAGTTCACGGATCTTTTTCTTTCAGAACAAGGCGGTCGTTGGTTAAAAGAGCGGTTAGACGATGTCTTGTCCGGTGTGATCAGTGAATTTCAACACTCAACCTCAATGCAGGATAACGCCCAGACTTCGGTTGAGATTCGCTGGACCCATCAAGCGTTAACAGACAGCGCCAGTAATCGCCGTTGTTTACTCAGCATTGGTCAGGTGTTGAGTCATTAATATTGAGTAGTTGATCAAAAGCGAACCGGACTGAGTGTTTTGGGCGCTTGAGGCGTCGATGAAACCGTAAGCACTAAGCTAGAGTAAGTTTTCCAAACATAAAAACAATAAAGGTTGGAAGACACATGACTTTTAAATCTCTGAAACAGGCAAGCCAACAGCTTGCTTCTATGTTAATGACTCAATCCAAAGACACTCTGAAATTGGTGGGTGGCTTATTCCTTCTTTCGACAGTGGTGGGGTGTACCGCAGGTAATCCATACGTGCATGATGCAGATCGTGATGATGTGATCACCTTGGGGGATTCTATCTTCGACTTGTCTGGTGAAATCCAGTTGTTCCTCGAAGAAGAAGCCGGACAGACCTTCCGTAACTACACCCAATCCGGGGCTGAGTTACAAGGTGGCTCATTAGCGGCTTCTGTTGTTGATCAGTATGCGGCGGCCAAAGCGGCCAATCCTAACATCGATACCATCGTGATGGACGGTGGCGGTAATGACATTTTGATCCCAGCGTTCTTGTTTGACCCATACGGGTGTAAAACTCATTGGTGGCGTTGGGATATTTCAAACTCTTGTCGCAACCTGGTGGATGACATCTATGTTCAGGCCGTTGATATGTTGAATGGTATGGATGCCGATGGCGTTCAGGACATCATTTATCTTGGTTACTACTACACCACGGGTATGCAGTCGAACCTTGCCAAAGCGGTTGATTATGGTGACCTTCGTCTGGAGCAAGCCTGTTCGTTTACAACGGCAAACTGTCAGTTCGTAGATCCGCGTCCTGTAATCGTACCGGATGACATCATTGGCGATGGCATTCACCCGGCAACCACAGGGTCACGCAAAATTGCGGATCTGATTTGGCCAAGACTGAGTAACGTGCTGTAAGAACGTGCTTTAAGTTGCGCTGACTATGCAGTGACTTAATACACGTTACTTATTTGGGCTCGTGTTTAGTTGGGCATAGTGTTTAGTTGGACGTACGTGTTTAGTTAGACATACGTGTTTGGACTGAAAGTAAGCTTCGAAAGGAGCTTACTTTTTGGTGTTTCTGGCAGGTCAGGGAATAGAACAAAAATAACAGAAGGGGCTTAGCTATGGGCAAAAAGTTAATCGTTAAAGGCATACTCACGTTGGTGGTGTTGGTTTGTTTAGCCATGATTCCGATTATCAATCAATTGCAGTCATTGGGTTGGATGGATACCGAGTTTTCGCGTCAGGTTGGGTCACAAGAGTCATCTTCAAACTCCACAGAGGTCAGTGAGTTGGCTTCGGGCTTGTCATCGCAAACGTCACCAAACCTGTCATCGAGCCGGTCATCGAATGAATCAGCTACACCGGGACACCTGGGCGAGTACGATGCATTCAAGCAGCAAATGATTCATGAGTTGAAACAGCGCTATGGTGGTTCAATATCAGATGTCGCACTACAAGCCACCTTACGTGATTTTCGTGATTACGTTGCAGAGCGTTTTCCGGATGCGGGGGACTCTTTGTTTCGTGAAATCATTACTGCGGCGTTCCCTGAACAGGCTCGAAAAATTTTCGCCCTGGTGGCGAAGCTGGACGAGTATTACCAGTGGCACCTTGATCAGTTAGTTGCGCTCAACGAGATGGACCCGTTAACCCGAGAAGGGACGGTATGGCAAAAGCGTACTGACCTATTTGGAACGGATGCAGAGTTAATCTGGGCCGAAGAGCTGAATCGCACTCAGCAGAAAGAAGCGAAAGTACAGGAGACTCTGGCGTCTCTCAATCAAGCAGATCAGGTAACGATGGATGAGCGCTTGTACATTCTCACTTCCACCATCGAAGAAGAATACCAATCCACGTTGGCGTCGGGGCTGATGGATAAAAGCATGATGGCTGGCGTATTCTTCGGCTTGGACAGCGTTCAGAATGACCTGAAAACAATGTCACCTGAAGAGCGTCAGGAGGAAATCAACCGGGTTCGTAAACAACTTGGTTTTACCGATGAGCAAATAGAACGTTTATCTTCAATGGATCAGAAAAACGAAGCCCGTTGGCAAACCGGATACAAATATTCAGCAGCCAGAAAAGCGCTGGAAAGCCAGTACACAGGTGCTGAGCTGGAATCCAAACTTCAGGCGCTGAGAGAAGAAATGTTTGAACGAGAGGCTAAAACCATTGCGATGGAAGAGGCATCTGGTTTCTATCGATTTGATAGACCAAGAGTCTTTGGCCGTAACTAACGAATGTTTACTTCAGGTGCGACAATTGGTCACATCCCCAAACTGCCAAGAGTGGTTTACACTGGCCCTACATTTGATGCTTATTTATCTATTTACCCCTCTTGACGCCAGGCTTGTTAAGAGGGGTTTTCTTTTTGTGCTTTATCCTGTAAGTCATTGAATAATTTATGGTTATTTTTTTGATGGTTTTACTGGTGGTGTTCTAAAAGCTGCGACAATTGGTCGCATTTTCAAACCCGATTCTGCTGTTTAGACTGCGCGCATAATTATTAGCACAAGCAGCCAGGATTTGAGATGAACAATAATTTAGCCACCGCTTGGGGCATCGCCTCGGCCATAATGGCATCTTCCGTATTTGCAGAGCCGTCTTTACAAACAGACCTTCCTTCCCAAAAAGACCAAACGTCACAAGCCGAACAACCATTGGTAGTTTATACCTCCCAATTTGTGGTTACTGGTACTCGTGAAGCCCAGGACAAAATGAAGGTGGCGGAATCCGTCAGCAGTTTCGATGAGTTTGATAACCAAAGCGTCTCACCTTCGCATCCGGCCGAGCTACTGAATCGTAGCGCCGGTGTGCACATCAACAACCTGGGTGGGGAAGGGCACATGACGGCCATCCGCCAACCGATCACCACCAAAGGCGTGTATCTGTTCTTGGAAGATGGCATTCCAACAAGGCCAACCGGTTTCTTTAATCACAACGGCTTGTATGAGGTGAATATCCCTCAAAGTGACCGACTGGAAGTAACCAAGGGGCCAGGTTCATCGTTGTACGGCAGTGAGGCGATTGGCGGCATCATCAATTCCATGACCAAAGCCAGCCCGGAAGAAGCAGAAGCGTCTGGCGTGGTTGAGTTAGGCTCTTATGGTTGGAAGCGCACCTTGTTGTCAGGCGGGAATGCCGTGTCTGATGACACCGGATTTCGAATAGATTTCAATGCCACGGATAACTCTGGTTATCGTCAGGAATCTGATTACTCGCGCTATTCATCGACCGTACGCGTGGACAGCCAGTTAACCAATCAATTAACCAGCAAAACCGTGATGTCATACACCTTTGTGGATCAGAGTGGTGTCTCTGAGTTAGAGGAGGACGATTATAAGAACAACCCGAAGAAGAACCGCTTCCACGATGATATTGGCTATCGTGAGGTCAACGCTTTCCGTCTTTCGAATGAATTTAACGTTGAGATCAACGAAGACACCTTGGTTTCAGTCATCCCTTTCTATCGTAACAACACCACTGAAATGATGCCGAGCTGGATGGTGACCTACGATCCCAACATTCGTGAGACAAAATTTCAGTCCTTTGGTTTGATGTCGAAATATCGTCAAAACTTCTGGCAGGGTAAAGCAACGGCCATTGCCGGGGTGGATATTGATTACTCGCCTTCGTCTTTTAAAGAAGACAAAATCACCGTAACCAAAGAAGGTGATATCTACACCGATTATCAAAAAACCGGCCAGTTGAACTATGACTACGATGCCGATCAGTTGTCTGTTTCACCTTATGTTCACACGGAATTTCAAGTACACGATCAGGTACGCTTAACCGCAGGTTTGCGTTATGACTACTTCGATGTGGATTACGACGATAATCTGGAAGATCAGGCCGTCGATGCACGCCATCTTCGCCCGGAATCCCAATCGGTGGATTTTGATGAGCTGAGTCCTAAGTTGGGGGCGGTCTATCAGTTCAGCCGACATCACATGGCGTATGCAAATTATCGACATGCGTTCCGTGCTCCGTCAGTAGGGCAGTTGTTCCGTTCAGGGTCTTCGATCAACACAGATGAGCTACAGCCCGTCACATCAGACAGTTACGAAATCGGGTTTCGCGGCAATATCACCCCTCAGCACAGCTATGAAATCGCCGTTTATCACATGACGGTGGAAGACGACATCGTTACCTACATTGATGGAAGCGATCGTAAAACAACGAACGCCGGTGAAACTACGCATAAAGGCGTAGAGATTTCTCTGAACGGTGATTTAACCGAAGAATTCAAATATGGCGTGGCAGCAAGCTATTCGAAGCAAGAATACAAAGACTTCCAATACGTTTACGGGTACTACTCCGGTGGTTGCCGTTGTTATGTTCAAGAAACTCGTAACTTTGAAGGCTTCGATGTCGCCAAAGCGCCTCGCACACTGGCCAATGCCCATGTAAACTACCTGCCAATTTTCTTACCCCAAGCCAGTTTTGAACTGGAGTGGGAGCATTTAGGTAATTACTACACAGACGAAACCAACACTGAAAAATACAGCGGTCACAACCTGTTTAATCTTCGTGGTGAGTATGAGCTTACCGAGAATGCTGTGCTTTTTGGTCGGGTAATGAATCTCTTTGATAAGCGATATTCAACATACACCTCAACTCAGGTGGGTAAAACTGACACTGTCTATCGCCCAGGTAACCCTATGACCGGCGTTGTTGGTGTTCGTCTAAATTTCTAGGAAAGTCGTGTGGCTAATAACTCATCCCTTAAAGTTTCATTAAGACGTTCTCATCTTAAATGGCATAACACCCTTTTATGGTGGGGGGCTGCCTGTGTGTTGATCTGGACTTTGTCTGGATTAACACACCCTATGATGTCGTGGTTCGGGCCGAAACAAGCGAACTATCGACCTCCTGCGTTAACCTTGGATGTGGTGTCGGATTCCAATTTGTATCAGGGCATCACACCTACCGCGCTTAAAACCATGACCACGGTGCTGGACGATGCACATCTGGCAGGCGTTTCTATCGCCAAGGTCGTACCAAGTGCGGATGGCCCGATGCTGCAACTTACCTATGATCAACAGAAACCCCGTCAATATGTACCTCTGATGGCATTGATGGCTCCGCCAAATGCGACGGCGTTTGGTCTTCTTCCAGCAGCACTCACCACTGACGCCGTTGTCCGTGATGCAATACTGGAAGGGTATGATGAATCGCAGGCGAGATGGCTTGCCAGTTACTACACCGGACGACCTCAGGATGAGATCGAGCAAGTGACGTTTCAAACTGAGTTTGATGGCGACTACCCTTGGGTGAATCGACTTCTGCCTGTTTATAGAATTCGTTTTGATGGGAAAAGTGATGCAGACGGTGTAGGTGATGATCCGCTGACGGCTTATATTCACACGGAATCCCTGCAGTTAGCGGGGCTGGCGAATCAGAATCGGCTTGCGTTGCAGACAATCTTTCGCGCGTTCCACACCTTTGACTTTCTGGATGAGCAAGATAATGTCCGGGTGACCGTACTGTTTTTAGCCATGCTATTACTTATTGGTGTCTCGGTCAGTGGTCTGGGGTTGGTGATTCTTATCAAAACAAGAAAGATCAAACAGACGGGACGTCGTTGGCATCGACGGATCGCTTATGTGATTTGGCTGCCGTTGTTTGCTTGGTCTATTTCCGGTGGCTATCACCTGATCCAAGCGGCTTATGTGGATGCCCCGGCTGGCATTAAACTAAATCCGGTGTTTGATTTTGGTCGCTTTGCGGAGGCTGCGTCATTGGTTGAAGTGGGGAACTCAGATGTCTCAAAGACCCTTAATGAACTCTCTGGAAAGTCGATCCTGTCCGCAAGCTTAATGAATCTGGAAGGGCAGTTAGTTTATCGCCTGTCGGTAGCTAACCGTCCAGACAATGAACCTGCTGATCCGCAGGCTCATTCCAATGAGGCGGAAGGCCCGCACTCGCACCATCAGCAATTGGTGAAGAAATACCAGGGGAATCCATCCGAAAAGACCTCTGTGTACGTGGATGCGTTTTCTTTATCTGAGGTGGCAGTATCGGATAAAGAACGTGCGGTGTCGCTGGCCGTTCAGTTTGCCGGTTTACCTGAGGACTCGGTAACCTCGGTGGAGAAAGTCAGCCACTTTGGTCCGGATTACGACTTCCGCAACAAGCGCTTGCCGGTTTGGAAAGTCAGTTTTGATGATGAAGACCAAATGCAGCTCTTTGTCGACCCGGCAACCAATGTCTTGGTGGATCAGACCCGATCTGTTGACAGGGCAGAGCGTTGGTCGTTCTCCGTGCTTCATAAGTGGAATCACTTAATCCCATTCACTGGTCGCTTTAAACGTGATGTCATCATCGTGATCACTTTAGCGTTTCTTACTCTGATCACTGTCTTCGGTATTCGTATGGCATTAGTTCGTAGGGAATCGGCTCGCAGGACACTGAGGAGAAAAAATCGAGCGGAGGAGGGGCTTTCTGAGGATGATGTATCAGATCTTGGTAACGCAAGTTCCTGATGGCTATCGCATAGCTGTAGTAAAACAATGCTTGGTGATGAGTCGTTAGATTTTCCTCTCGTTACCGGGTACACAGCACCCGATATTTTTCGCATAACGGCGCATAGTCGGGTGTTTGTTTCACTTCCTTCAATGCCTTTGAGAACGACTCGACAAAGCCTTTGTCCACGGAGGCTTTGCTGAACGCCAAGTACATGGGTTTTACTTGAATGGGGTAGTCTTCCAGAATGGTAAAATCACCTTCCTGATCTTGAATCATATTTCGTATCACGATGATTTCCCCGGCCAGAAAATCAATGCGTCCTGCCTTTAACATGTTAAATAACTGTGTTTCATGGGTGACTTCGAAGTATTTGATGTCGTTATTTTTCAGAAAATTCCAGAACTCATCAGGGAAGTTGTAGCCACGTATCATCCCTACGGTGTGGCCTTTTAAATCATCAAACGATTGCTAGTTTAAGGGCTGTTTGTTGTCGTTCTTTACGACGAATACCTTGGCTGATTTCACTAAAGGCTCATCGGGAAACCAAAGTCGCTCTTCACGTTCTGTATTTTTTGATGTGCTGTGAATCGCGTGGATTTTACCGGCATAGGTGGATTCCAATGCGCGTTTCCACGGGTAAGATTTATGGTGGTAGCTGGTGATCTTCATGTGGGCCAGAGTCAAATTGATTAACTCCGCTGAAAATCCATGAATCTGATGATCGGAAGTGGAAAACTCATAGGGCGGGAACTCGGCCATCCCGATGGACAGGGCACCCGAATAGAGTGATTCAGAAGACGGTTGTTGAGCGATGGCATCAAAAGAGAATAAGAGTGAAAGTAGGACTACCAGTAATACACGCATTTTGTGAACGGCCTAACAGCGAACTAATAATTGTTATTTTTTGACTATAGTTCATTGCAAAATAGTTCATCACAAAATGACTTTGTATACGAAGAAAGTATTGGTTGTTTGTGCTTTCAATAAGCAATATAGGTCAGCTCTCCATTGCATTTGGGGCATCGAGGTTCCTTCTTCCATGGCGCATAATGTAGCGCTGCTTCTTTAGTTGTTAGAATATGATGGCACTTCTTGCACATCCAATTGCTTTTTCCTGGTGGTTTGACTGCCATAAGTACTCCTTTTTTACATTGCGATGAAGTTATAACTTCATTTCACATCTTAATCAGTAGCCGGACAGGTCTTGTCCTTTAAATTATTTTTAAAACGAAAACTCTCCGGGACAAAACCTGTCCGCTAGATAAGTAAAACTGTGATTGTTATCAGGGGGCAAAGGATGCGAAGTTTATGGAATTTCAAAAAATCTCAGAATTTGAATTAAGTTCAGATGCTAAACATCAGAAAATCTTTGATTCCCTTATAAGGGAAATTGACTTTTTTGGTGGCATTCCTATTGAAAGAAACTTTAAAAAAGGATGCATTACTGCTGCTTGGCCGTATGGCCTAGATCCGTTTGGCTTGAGAATTAGCATCCATCTTTGCTCAGAGTCTTTAGCTTTGATTTTGATCAAGTTTTCAGCTTGTTTTAGAGATTACCCCGATGTGCATGGTCATGCTGAGCAAAAAGCTAAGGCATTAATGACTCATATTTTGACGAAGAGTTCTAAAAATCAAACTTCTGAGGGTGGTGTTCTGGAAAGGCAAATACGGAAGATACAAAAGAACACACTTATCCAACTTGTAGGTCAACTATTCATTGACTATAACTATGGATACCCAAAGGAATTGAATTCTGATTTAAAGACAGATATATGAGCGATATGGATATCGGTCCAATGGAATCTAGGGGCGAAAAGCTAGCACCTAGACTGGTCGAAATTATTATTAAACTGGCTTCGGGTCAGAAGTTTACTACTGCCAAGTTAGCAGAAGAATTTGGTGTCGATCAGCGTACTATTCGTCGTGACCTTAATGAACGCTTATCTAATTATGTTGAGCGTGATTCTAATAACAATTACTACATCACTCCGAGTCTTTTAGGGAAACTAACCACTTCTGATTTTCGTGGCTTAGCAAACAATGCTGGCATTGGCGGGCTCTACCCAGAATTAACAAATCGCTTTATCAAAGAACTTTTAGATCAAGGTTCTGAAACTGTTTATGACGTGGAAGGGTATAACTACGAAAATAATCAGGAGTACCGCTCTCTTTTCCAAAAACTAAATTCTGCCATCAAAGAACAGCAGATTATTAAGTTCATCTACAAAGAAAAAAACTACTCAGATATTCACCCTTACCAAATCAAAAACGCCAATGGCATTTGGTATTTGATGGCCGTAGATGGTGGCAAGATCAAGTCCTTTTCAATATCCAAAATAGATTGCTTGATTATCCATCAAAGTCGCTTCCAAAAGAATGAAGCCTTCAATAAAGAGATTAAGGAACAGGATGGTGTTTGGATTAGCTCTCAACAGATTGAGGTGATCGTTCTTGTTGATAGCAAGGTGGCGGATTATTTCAAACGCAGAGACTTATTACCGAATCAAGTAATTGAACAGGAATTAAAAGATGGTGATTTGAAAGTGAAGTCCACCGTTTATCACCCCAATGAAATTGTGCCGCTGATTAAGTATTGGATGCCACATTTGAGGGTGGTGGGGCCAGGATCGATTTCAAAAAGTGTAAAACTTGATATTCAGCGATATTTAGAAGAATAGTGTTAAAGGAAGAAACAAAAAATGGCAAAGCTAGGACTAGCATTTTCAGGCGGTGGCGGTAAAGGTGCCTACGAGATTGGTGTATGGAAGGCACTTAAAGAATTCGGTATTGATAAGAATGTTGAAGCCGTAGCGGGTACATCTGTCGGTGGGTTAAATGGTGCACTGTTTGTAAATGGTGATTATGACGCCGCTGAATCTCTCTGGCTTAATATTGCACCTGAAAAAATTATGGTACCAAACAAAGATAGTTTGGCTAAGCAGGTTGCCAAGGCGGGCCTTCAAACTTTGGTTCCTGGTATTCCTGGAAAAGCCATATTGGCGATAGATAGAATTACTAATGGTGAAGGTTTTTTTAATCAGTCCGGCCTGTCTGAATTGATTGAAGAGAGTAACGCATGTGATGGTATTCATGAAGACAGTTTACCCTTTCATGTATGTGCATTGAGTACTCCAAAAGGTGAGTTGAAATATCCTTTATTGAACGACAAAAGTTCTAGCACTATCAAAAAGTGGCTTTTGGCCAGTGCGGCGATACCCGTGGTTTTTGATGCGGTTAAGATTAACGGTAAGAACTATTATGACGGTGGAGTCTTACCTGGTAAGTACAGTGATAATACTCCTTACAAGGTGTTGATCGAAGAATATGACTGCACGCATATCATCAATGTTTTTCTTTCAAGAACCCCTGATCTTATAGAAGTTCAAAAAGCTTACCCTGGAATAAACTTCTGGAATATCGTTCCGACCGGAGCCTTTGATGGGGGATTAGCAGCACCGCTAGTATTTACTTCAGAAAATGCAGCCAAACTTATTGATTGTGGTTATCAGGATGTCATTAAAATTCTGGAGCAATTTAAAGCGTTTCAGGATGATGAAGATCGCTATTTAGACGCAGTCTTTGAATTGGGACAATCTAATTCCGACTTTAAAGATCAGATAGAACTTTCCAAAGAACTTCGAGTGAGTGATAGTGACTCAAATATTGAAGAACTCTCTTATGAGGACGTTATCGACGAACTGTCATGTTCGTTGGATGAGCAAGAAAGAGACTTAATCAATGATAAACTCGACGATATTCTTGATGAGATGAAGGATGCATCTTCAGAGTTACTGGACGAAGCGTTCACTTCCATTAGTACGCTTGCTTCTACGGAAGGGCGAATCAATGAACAATATGAAGAAGGCGTCTTTGGTCGCTTACTTAGTTCAGTCACTGAGGTATTTACAGGCACAAAAGCTAAACAGCAAGCAGGCATAAACTGGGATTTGAATCGAGCCATTTATGCCAATCAACAGTTGATTCAGAAACTCAATAAAAAGCAGATGCTATCCATGGAAGTGATGGTGTCCCTTTCGAATAAAACCAACTATTTGTTTACCCATGTAAACCACATTAATGCGAATCTAAAGCTGCTGGAAAGCCAGAGTATTCGTAATCTTCAATTAATGAAGGTGGGTGTTCAGCGTTTAGCAGATGAAACAGCTAAGCAGTTCTCATATCATGATCAACGCCTAGAGAGATTGGAAAGGGCAGACTGGATTGATAACTGGTACCACGAAATAAGAGGCTTACCAAAGACACTTCCTGTAGATGAACTTCTGATGGAAGTTACAACCAGCTTTTACAATGCTACAGGGCGTGATTGGCAGCATGCGGAATTACAGCGCTATGTGAACGCCCTAGATGATTTGGGCATAAAGAATACGAGTCTCACTCCAAGTGATTTACTGTCTAAGACAAATCTGGCGGTTTTTTCTAACAGAGTAGACGTTAAATCCGTGTTCCCTGTTGTTAATAAAAAAGCCTGTTCCCATCCAACCCTAAAAGCCATTCAGGAAGTTTTAGAAGAAGATGCGCTTGACGATGTGCTTCAAGAGATAAATCAAGACTATGCTCTTGATTTAGGCACTGAGTTAAAGGCCAAAGATATTGGTTTGGAGCTTCTTTACAGCTTAAAAGTGAATGATCGACGTACACCGGTTTTGACAACCACGTTGAAGGACAATGAGCTACTGGAGCACTCACACCATGGTAAACAAGCGGAATGCTTGGCTATGCTCAACAAACTAATCGAAGTAAATGATCGATTGGTCGTTAATGAATCCCAAGCAAAAGACCTTAGTTTTCTAAAAGAGGCTGTTGAAACATTTAAGGTTGTAGTACCTATCATTGGTAAGTTCTCAGCGGGTAAGAGTACCTTACTTAACGCCTTCTTAGGCAAAGACTATTTAAGCTGTGCAATCACGCCAGAAACTGCCTTTGCAACTGAACTTCGTTACTCCGAGTCTGAGTATGCAATTGTCCATTTCATGGGGGATATACCTTCTGTCAAACTGTCATTAGACAGCTTCAGATCAACATCATTTGATCATGATGTGTATTTCGCGGAACTCTATATAAATCACACAAAGCTAAAACATCGGTCTGATACGGTGCTGGTTGATATGCCTGGCTTTGACTCAAACAGTCTTGCCCATACTAAAGCCATTTCCCGTTATCTAGAGCGTGGTGATCGCTTCGTTTGCCTGATTCCATCCAATGTACCTTTTGATGCAACCATTATGAATCAGTTGGCTGAAATCGAATACGACTATGGAAAAGACATTTCTGTGTTGATATCCAAGTCTAGCCGTAGATCGCCATCCCAGTTAAATGCGCTTACTGAAGAGCTACGAGATTCCCTTCAATTGAACATTGAAATAAATGATATTGGTCACGTAGAGAGTAAAGGGGCTGAGACTGATATATCGGACTTTGAAAATTTATTGGATATGGCCGCAAAGAATTTCGATCAGCTACTTGGCCAACGCTACTTAACCAACATTGATGAGCTTAAATCAAGGCAAGTTAAAGAAATTGAAGGTTTAATTCAATACGCCTCATCCAATCAGGGGGAGTTGGAGCAAGAAAAACAGTCGTTAGAAGAACAATTCAAGAGCTTAAAAAAATCCGTTGAGAACGGCTTATCCGAAATGGAAATGAATCTGTGCTCGAAAGGTAAAGAGCAGATTGTTGGGCAAGTGCAGCAGGCTCTGAATGAGGCTCAGTCTCAGCTGCTTAATGCAGCAAGAACGAACACGGTAAGTGTGGCTGTTTCTGACATAGTAAGGCCTATTCTTCAGCACGGTTTGAATGAATTAATACAGCAAGAAATGAATAAACTCGAAACCAGCTTAGAGCAAGTATCTGCTGAGTTTACTGGACATGCAGGAATTAATATCAATATCCCACAAGAAGAGAAAAGTAATTTCTCTGTGAAGGGGGCAGTGATTGCGGCTGGTATTGGTTGGGCTGTTGCTGGCCCGCTAGGTGGTGTGATCAGTGGATTGCTTAAAGGGCTTTGGGATACGTTCTTTGGTGGCAATGACGCTCAAGAAAAAGAAGAACAGCTTCGCAATGAAATTCTGAACCGAGTAATACCTCAAATTATTTCCAGTGTTATTCAATTTGTAGAGGGGGAGCTTAGAAAAGCAGCGCAAAACCTTCGTACAGCCGTTATGAACTCATTCTCAGATGAACAAAAACATCACCAGGAAAAGCTTGAGCTATTGATCAAGCAAATGAAAGAAGATCAGGCGAATTATGAAACTAAAGTGGCCTCATATACTGAAGTCTTAAATGAAATTAATCAGCTACAGTTGTCAGGAAACCAACTTCAGGCAATAGATGCGATGAAAGATCAAGAATGTGTAGGTGAGGCAATAGCATGACTAATGTCTGTTCAGATTTAATGAATGCCCATCAAACGGCATCAGAGCCAAAGTCAGTACCAGAAAGTAAATCTCATGTGCCGTCAGATAAAAATAAGTATCTGGCCGACCCAGAGTTAGGGTTGGAGCTTTGTGCATCCTTAATTGAAAAAGGTAATCAAAAGAATCGTGCAGCCACTTTGGTTAGTGAGCTGGATGAGTTAGTTCAAGAGAAATTTTTAGAGCACACTGAAAACAGCGATAACACCTACGCCGCCCAAACCTATGCAGATTTGAATCGATTACTACTGCATGTCTCGGAAGTCGTGAGTTTTCCCTTCTTTGAAAAAGCTTGTACGGTGGCTGTAGGTGGTTCGTTCAGTGCCGGTAAATCTCGTTTTTTGAATTCGGTATTAGGTTGCCCTTCGTTGCTGCCTACAGATACCACACCGACCACGTCTATTCCTACTTATATTTCTAAAAGTGATCATGATGCGATTTATGCGCTTAACTTTTATAAGAAAAAAACTCAAATAGATGAAGAGGCCCTTAAAGCAATCTGTCATGCGTTCAGTAAACGCTTCAATGTTACTTTTAGCCATTTGTTGCAATTGATTTCGGTTGAACGTGAAAGCTTCACATATCCCAATCTAATCTTTTTAGATACGCCGGGCTACAGTAAAGCTGACAGTCTGGCGCAAGATAAGCACGCTACCGATGCCAATATCGCCAAAGAACATCTCGCGTGTTCTGATTTTCTTATTTGGTTAATTGATATCCAGAACGGCACCATTCCACAGCAAGATATTGAGTTCATTTATGATCTCAATATGGATACACCCATTTTATGTGTTTTAAGTAAAGCAGATAAGAAAACGGAAAAAGAGATTCAGAGCGTTATTGAAACAACCAAGCAAAGCCTTGAAGACAACGACATAGAATATATTGATGTAGTGGGCTATTCGTCGGCAGAGCATAAAGAGTATTCGGAGTCTGCTTCGGTGATTTCTTCTTTTATGCAGGACGTTAGTGATAAAGGACACAGCACCACACTGTATTGGCAGGCAAAAAAGATATTTGCAGACTATCAAAGCTACTTTGAGTCGGATAAACAAAGTCTAAAACTTACTCAAGGCATGATTAACGAACTGATCTTTGAAGAGGGTGTGTCAGAAGAGAAAAAACAACACCTGACTGACTTTAAAAACAAAATTAAAGGCCAGCTTGATGAGCTGACTCGGGCGAAAATGGAAGCGAACAAAGTTCAAGAGGCTTTCATTGAGCGTATTACTGAGTTATGTGAATTGTTAGGCCTGGATATTTCCTCAGAGCCACAAAAGCACAGTATTAATAGCCTGAAAAAGAAAAGCCATAAATCAAAGAGTCAACAAGTCCATCGTTTTGATGCTTTGATTGACGGTGATATTTCAACACTCTCATCCATGGCCGATGTTGAAAATATCCCTGGTACGATTGAGAAAGCCAGTGCCGTTGGCGTGAAAATATCTTTAGATAACAACGATTCTATAAGTGTGCTGATACTTAAACAGAAATTAAATAAAGTGCTCTCTCAATCGGAAATTGAGAATAGCTTATGTGTAGGCACAGCGGTATCGCTGCAAATATTAGACAACAAAAAGTGTGTCGTGAAAGTTAGTGTCGAACAGTAACAAGTAATTAATAGGAATGATGGTATGGATATTTTAGAGTTTCTCGAAGATGCAACTAAAGAGGCCGATGCATTTGAAAATCACCCAATAAAAGACTTTTCATTGGAAGACCAGCTTCTATACCTTCAGGGGTTAGCCCTTGTGATGAATGCTGATGGCGCAGTCCATGAAGACGAAAAAGAGTATCTTCGAATACTGATTAAATCCTTTGATATGGACCAATCGTCATTAGAAAGCCTTGTTGAATTTGCTAATCAACCTGATAAAGACACGATACAAGCCTTTTTTAAAACCTACCGTCGCAAGCCAATTGCCCAGCTTTTCTTGTTTGATACACTGATGATGACTCGTCGTGATGAAGTAGTTCATGACAAAGAAATGGCCGTAGTGAATAAAATGGCCGACCAACTAGAAATTCTTAAAGGCACACAAAAAGACATTTACGACTTGTTCTGTTTTATCAAAAACAAAAACTGGGCAGAGAGTGCTTTATATTTCAGCTCCCACTTATTGAACCCTGATCATTTTAAGCACCTGCTGGATTACCATGGGTTGGATATGGATGAAGTATTAGCCAGTGCTCGAGAGTTCCGGCTGGACAGATTGAAGGCTGCAATTCAAAGGAAAGTGAACCTTGAGCAATACAGTTGGGAACCAATTAGTTACCTAGATGGGAGTAAGTTAGATCCTAAAGAAACCGAGATTACAACAGAGTTTCTTAAACAACCTCTGTTTACCTCAGAGTTATATTTATCTCTTATGCAGGCAAAGCTTGATAGGGGTGAGTTACGCATAGAAGATGGTATTGCTTATCAAGGTTCAGGCACAAATGTATATGCCAGTTTAAAAGATTTGGATTTACTTTACGATCAGGAAAATATGGCTTTGTATATCAATCCGGAAATCTTAAAGGAAAGGAGTGATGATGCTGAGGGTAAATCTAGAAAATATTCAGAAGAATTAATTAAGGATATAACGAAACTCTTTGGAAATGATATTGATGTAAATAAGCCTAGTGATATTAATAAGGTTCTTAAACCTATATTTGGTAGTGTTATTTCTTATGGTCGGAAATATGGGAGTTCTGATTTTGATATTAAATTTCCATCTAAACAGGGAAATAATATAAATCAGATAGTTCTAGGACATTCAGGTAGATTCTATAACAACCCACAACGTCGAGAATATATTTCATCAGATTCTCCTGCTTTAGATATGAACATCATTGATGTCCTAAACTCTGGTCGTTTCCGTCTCATGCGTACAGGTAAAAAATGAATATCCTCGATATTGTCGAAAAATCCCTTGAGAATTCGCTTTCTTTTGATAACCACCCTGCTAAAGCGCTTTCATTTGAAGAGCGCATTCTCTATCTAAATGGTTTGGCGTTGGTTATTAACGTGGATGATGAGATTCACCAGTCTGAGCTCGATTATCTCAAAGTTATGATTCGTTCGTTGGATATAGATATATCTACCTACGATGATTTTGTTGACTTTGCAAAAGCCCCTGACCTAAAAACGCTAGAAGCGTTTTGGGCGTCTTTTAAACGAAGGCCAATTGCACAGGTCTTCTTGTTTGATGCCTTGATGATGGCCTTCATCGACGATAAAGAGCATGAGAATGAAAAGTTACTTTTGAGCAAGTTTGGCGATGGCTTGGAGATTACTAAAGCAACTCAAGAGGACATTTATGATCTTTTTTGTCATATCAAACACAAAGATTGGGAGCTAAGCTCATTATATTTCAGCTCGCACCTGTTAAACCCAGATCACTTTAAACACCTGCTTGATTATTATGAGGTTGATCTTTCTGAGTTATTAGATCGGACGCAAGAATTAAGAAAAGCTCTTTATTTAGAACGCTTTAGTAAGCTACTTGATGTCTCTGAAGTTGATGTTCGTTGGAAAGATTTACCAGAAAGTTCTCCTCACTATAAAAAAGGGTTTAGACAAATAACCGAAGGGGTTGCTCCGAAATTAGATCTAAAAAGTCTAATAGTTAATGAAGAATTACTTCCATTTCTGCAAAGTAAACTAGATAGGCAAGAGATAAGAATTGGATGTGATGACAAGGTCTATTGCTCAGATGGTAGCATATATTTTAATCTGAATGCCTCAGGCTTTGGTTACTCTAAAGAGTCGAGATATTTCTATTTATATGAAATTTCGGATAAAGATATATTGCTTGTAGAACGACTGATTATTGACTTACTTTCTCATGTTTTGGGTGACGCTTTATTCTTGGATTCTTCTGAGTCATTAGATAGGATCTTAGACTGGCTTTGGGGGTGTGAAATATTGAAAGGATCGGCGAAGAGTATGAGTAAGGGTGAAATATATGTTTCGGGTGGTGAGTTTAGAGCTACTTGTTCAAAACAATCACGTAGTTTTGATCCAGCAAATATGGTTGAGACTCTAACGTCTTTTTATAGAGATAATAAGAGTCCACCTTCTTCCGATGAGTTAGATCTTTGCTCAACTAAAATTGATGGTTCGATTTTTGATATTTTAAATTCTGGAAAAATTCGTTGGGTTAAGAGGTAGAGGGCATGGATAGCATTAACATTAGATTTGACCATTTAGAATCATTAAATAAGAAGTATCAGAAGTTTTCAGGACAAATAAACCAAGATACATTATCTAATCTAGACAGTCTGGTTAGTACTTTTTTAAGCGATGCCGAAAATGCACGGAATGAAAACAGGCTATTAAGAATAGGTATTGTTGGCCAGGTTAAGCGCGGTAAATCATCTTTGCTTAATAGCCTATTGTTTGATAGTCAGGATATCCTGCCCAAAGCCGCGACCCCTATGACCGCTGCACTGACTAAAATAAGCTATGCAGAGGAGCCTTCAGCGACGGTTGAATTTTATACCGAAGATGAGTGGCAGAAAGTCAAACTGATGGCCGAACAAGCCAAAGCAAAGATGGAGAATTATCAGCATCAACGCCAAGAGTTTGAACGAAAGAAGACGATGAAAGAGAAGGGCGTGCGTCCACCGGTTAAGCCAACATTAAGCAATGAAGAAGAGGCTTCTATTGAGTTATTAGAAATGGCACTCCAATCGGATGTTGATATTAATGCTTGTTTAGGTCAGTCAAAGCAAATTAGCGGTGTGAAGCAGTCATCTGATCTTGTATCCAAACTACATGAATACGTGGGTTCTAGTGGTAAATACACAGCTTTCGTAAAAAGCACAGAGTTACGATTAAGCATTGATTCCTTAAAAGATATTGAAGTGGTGGATACACCGGGAATGAATGATCCGATTGTTTCCCGTAGCAGACGAACACAGGATTTCATCGGCCAATGCGATGTGGTGTTGTTCGTTAGCTATTGTGGTCAATTCCTTGATGTTGTCGATATGAGGCTGTTAGCTCAGAGTATTCCAAATAAAGGCATCGAAAATATCATTCTGATAGGTTCAATTTTTGACAGTGTTTTACTGGATGAGTGCCATGAGTATCAGGATGCACCCACTGCTATTCGTTCTATAACACAGAAGCTCAATGAGGCTGCTGTCGGCGCTATTAACCAAGTCTGTGAACAGGATGGGGAAAACGGTAACCAAAGCCATCTGATGAAAACTTTGCAAAACTCTTTACCGGCTACCTTTGTTTCTGCACGTTGGCTAGATATTTCCAAGAAACTAAAAGCCGGAGAAGAACTGAGTGAGGAAGAAGCACATACTCTTAAGCAGATTAATAGTACATTTGAAGGTTTTGAATTCACTGCTGAAATATTAGAAGTGCTGGCTAATATTTCGCGTGTTGAAACTCAAGTGAATGAAGTGCGAGATAAAAAGGAAGAAATTCTTTCCAGTCGGCTTGAAGGGTTAATCGAAGGCTCTATGACGGGGGCTCGATCTCTTCTGACTCAAATAAAACAAGATGTTGAGCAGAAAAAGAAGCTCCTAGAAGAAGGGGATATCGAATCTCTATCACAAAAACAAGCAGAGCATATTAAGAAGCTTGAATCGGGCGAGGTAAGAGTCAAAGCCACATTTGAGAAATATCGTATCAGTGCAGAAAAAAAGCTCAGATCACTTTTAGCAGAGATTCAACAAGATGCTCAAGGTGTTAAGCGTGTTGAATCACAGACTGGATCAAGACAAGAAAGCTATGAGACCTCTCATGAGGTCAGTGATAGTACATGGTATAAACCTTGGTCTTGGCGCGCGACTAGAACTGAATACACCACCCATTATCGAACGGTTAATTACAGCTATGCCAATGTAAATGAAGCAGTTGATAAGCTTGAATCTTTTGTTATTGACTCATCTAAGGCTTTGTTTAAAGCCAGCTTGAATGCCGTCAACTTAGCGCTATTCAGAAAAGATATTAAAGAGTGTGTTAGAGGGTTATTAGACTTTTCGGACGATTCTTTTGATCCCGAAAATATTCTATTGCCTTTAAGTAATGCCATTGAGCGCATTACCATCCCCGCTGTTCAGTTAGATATGGATCACCATATTCAAACCGTGAGGGAGCAGTTCACTTCTGCTCAAGTAGAGGATGATGAGATTAATCAATTACGCAATGAACAAAGCCGTGTGGTTGGGGTGTTACTGAAAGACATAGCGAGAGAGCTCGAAACCAGTATTGGTTTAATCTTACAGAAAATGGTTAAAGAGGAAGAACAATTCATTCCGAGCCTAACCAAAGACCTGAAAGCGACAGTAGCTCAGCTAGAAGAAGACCTTAAAGATAAAGAAGCGCGATTAAATAATTACGAAGAGATACTCTACACTTTACGTAATGATCTTTCAGAGATTTAGATTTTTTAATCTGCTGAAGCTAACGTTGAAGCGTCTCCGAAGGGCGTTCCCCAAATAATTGCTTGTAGTCCTTGGCGAACTGGCTCAAATGCCAGAAGCCCCATTGGCTGGCAATATCAGAGATGGATTCCCGATCAGCTACTGGCTTGAACTGATTTTGATGCAGGGCACGACGCACGCCATTCAAACGACTCGCTCGAATAAACTGCACAGGGCTGATTCCCAACACAGAGGTAAAGGAGTATTGGAGGGTTCGGCGGCTGACGTTGGCGAACTCGCACAGCTCGGTCACGGTTACTGGGCTGTCTGGGTGAGATTCCACAAAGGCTTTCACTTTATCAACCACGGCTTTACGGCGCTGAAAGCTCGGCAGCACGGGCGTTTCATGGCTTTCCTGTTTCAGTACTTCAAGCACTGACATCATCACCATGTCATTCAGTACTTTGCTGGGTGTGGCGTTGTGATCTTCATTCAGCATCCGATTCAGAACATAGCGGATGTGGTAAAGGGTTTTTCTTGGTACGGCCAATCGTCCGTGTTGCACCAAGTCTAACCAGTTCAATTCTAGCCCCTGAATGTCTGCCACCGCCTGCAATGCTTGTTGAGTAATCACTATGCCAAAGATGTTGAAATCTTCTGGCGTGATCAGCTCAAACTCTGTATCACCCGGACGACACATTACATGTTCGTCTTTGATCTCAAGGCCATTAATCCGGCTGACCTTATGACCGTTTTCTGGCAATCCCAACCAAATGGAATCCGACCAAACATTGCAGGTTTGTCTGAGTGCATGGCTGGTGTGCTCTTTAAAAACTTGCAGTTGTGGTAAGGCCAGTTCAGCGATGCTTCCGTAAAAGCCACCGCCACTGACTTGGTCGTACTGCTGTTGCCAATTAGTCAGGTTTTGGGCGTGTTCGTCTGCATCGTAGGCTTCCGTAAGTATGGGGTGGGTGCTCTTATTTGGTGCAAATGCCTCGTGTGCTGGCTTCATTCGGTGGCTCCATAGTCACATACGTGATGACAAATCTTGGCAAATATCTTGACTAAATGGTTGTTCAATAAAGAGTTTTTAGATTTGCCAAAATTCGTTAACTCAAAAAATCGGTTGTTGTTACCTTGGTAAAGAGCAAAAGCTATTCCGAAGTTTGATTTTTTGGACGTCCGATGACAGAGGTTGCCCATTCCTCTAAGCGTTGGGTGAAGTGAGGTCAGGCACTCACCATGAAAACTTCACTCAGCGTTCATCGGAAGGTTCAAATGCAGGTTACATAAAACACAGCAAGGTGAGATTCATACGCTGTAATAAAAGTATGTCATCTCGCGTTTTATGGTGGTTTTGGAAACGAACCAATCAAGGAATAGAAAGTAGGTTACGAGGTAAGGGTATGAGTCAGTATCGGTTTACTCTGGGCAGTCAGACGGTTCACTTTAAGAACCTGGCAGAGTTAATGGCCAAAGCGACACAGGCACGTTCGGGAGATCGTCTTGCAGGTGTTGCCGCAGAGTCGGCGGAAGAACGTGTTATGGCACAAATGGCGTTGGCAGACGTGCCATTGAAAACTTTCTTAAATGAAGCCTTGGTGCCGTACGAAGAGGACGAAGTAACTCGTTTGATTCTGGATGATCACGATAAAACAGCCTTTGGCACAATTTCGCATCTCACCGTTGGCGATTTTCGAAATTGGCTGTTGAGTGATGAGGCCACGCCAGAGGTGCTTGCCAGTGTCCGTAATGCCATCACCCCAGAAATGGCGGCGGCGGTGAGCAAGCTCATGCGTAATCAGGATTTAATCATGGTGGCGCAGAAGTGTCGGGTGGTGACCGCATTTAGAAATACGATAGGACTGGAAGGGCGTTTTTCTACGCGGTTGCAACCGAACCACCCAACCGACGATGTTACTGGCATTGCGGCGAGCATGTTGGATGGCTTGCTCTATGGCAACGGTGATGCGGTGATTGGCATTAATCCGGCCACCGATAATGTGGCGCAAGCCATCAAGCTGATGAATCTGATGGATGAGGTGATCCAGAAATACCAGATTCCTACGCAATCCTGTGTTCTAACCCATGTAACCAATACGATGGAAGCCATAGAGCAGGGCGCGCCGGTCGACTTGGTGTTTCAGTCCATCGGTGGCACCGAAGCGACCAATAGCAGCTTTGGCTTTAACCTCAATACCTTACAAGAAGCGCACGATGCTGCGCTGTCACTGAATCGGGGTACGGTTGGTGTTGGCTCTGATAGCACTTGCTCTGGAAGCAACGGTGCTATTGGAAAGAACGTCATGTACTTCGAAACCGGGCAAGGAAGCTCGCTCTCCGCAAATGCGCATCACGGGTTGGATCAACAGACCTGCGAAGCGCGCGCCTACGCGGTGGCCAGAAAATTTGAGCCTTTACTGGTCAATACCGTGGTGGGCTTCATTGGTCCCGAGTACTTGTTCGACGGAAAAGAGATCATTCGAGCCGGTCTTGAAGATCACTTCTGCGGCAAGTTACTCGGTGTGCCGATGGGGTGCGATGTGTGTTACACCAACCACGCCCAAGCGGATCAAAACGACATGGACAACCTGCTGACCTTATTGGGCGTTGCAGGTTGCACCTTCATCATGGGTATTCCCGGTTCTGACGACATCATGCTCAACTACCAAACCACCTCGTTTCACGATGCTTTATACGCACGTCGGGTGCTGAACCTCAAACCTGCGCCGGAATTCGAACGTTGGTTAGAAGAGATGCAGATCTTCTCTGATGTTGACCGTTGCCGTCTGAACGACGAATTGCCTTCAGCCTTTGCCAAGCCCTTGCTGAATGTCGCGTCTAACAACAAGGCATCGGGAGAATGAGCATGAAAAACGTCATTGATCACCCGGCTAAAAATACCGGCGAGAACGCTTCAGAAAAAAACAGTGTCATTGAAAACCCGTGGCGCAAATTACGGGACTTTACCGACGCGCGCATTGGCTTAGGTCGATCCGGTGTCAGCATTCCCACCAAGCACTTATTGGAATTTCAGTTAGCGCACGCGCAAGCTCAGGATGCAGTGCATTTGCCTCTGGATACAGATGACCTCACTCAATCATTGTGCGCCAGTGGTGTACTTCAAAGCCCGGAGCAGGCCGTGTTGTTGCACAGCCAGGCGGAGGATCGTTCTGTTTATTTGCAGCGCCCGGATTTAGGCCGTCGGTTGGATGATCACTCGATTTCGGTTTTAAAGGAACATTCCACCTCGGTTTTAAACAAACATTCCATTTCGGTTTTAAGCAAACATGGCTCTCAATTTTCAACGGCTTCGACTCAGGAAGCCTACGATTTGGCGGTGGTTGTGGTGGATGGCCTGTCTTCATTAGCCATTCAACAGAACACCGCCCCGTTTTTAACCGAACTCTATGCGGCATTGGAGGCGGATACGCAGCCCTGGAATCTCGCACCGATCACCATCGTTCAACAAGGTCGGGTGGCCGTGGGCGATGAAGTAGGGGCGTTACTCCATGCTCGATGCGTCTTGCTCTTGGTGGGTGAACGCCCAGGGCTTAGCTCACCCGACAGTTTGGGCTTATACCTGACCTGGGCACCCAAAGTAGGGTTGACCGATGCTGCCCGCAACTGCATTTCAAACGTGCGTAAAGCCGGGCTGGATTACCCAGATGCCGTTCGAAAAGCCATGTATTTATTGAAGGAATCCCGTCAGTTGAAACTGTCCGGGGTGAAATTAAAAGACCGCTCGGAAGAGGGCGATCTGATCTTGGATTCTCAATCAACACAGATAACTCAATCAGAACACTCAGAACACTCAGAACAGACAGGCTTGGAAAGCGGCACTAAGACCGCCAACGAAAAGAACTTCCTAGTCAGTGATTAAGCACTGGCGATGACGGATGACCTTTATCGTTACGAGCAATAGAAAAAAACAACTATTTCACATAAAAACTAGCACGAGGAAACTAGCTTATGGCTACAGAAACTCCAACCCTGGAGTCGTTACAGGCTGCGTTGCAAATGCAGCAGGCGACCTTCGAAATGCACCAGGCAATGAATGTCGAGGTGTTCTACTGGTGGTGTACCGCCATCATGATGATGATCCACGCAGGCTTCCTAGCCTATGAAATGGGCGCATCCCGAAGTAAAAACGCGCTGGCCGCAGGGATTAAAAACATCCTGGCGTTGGCGGTGATTATCCCGACTTTCTATTTGTTCGGCTGGTGGATTTACAACGCCTTCCCGAATGGCTTTGTACCTGTTGATGCCGCAGCGGCCTTGCCTTGGTCGCAAAGCATGGGCCCAGATGTTCAAGACATGGGCACGGGTATTTTCTGGGCTGCGTTTGCGCTGTTTGGTGCCACCACTGGGTCGATTCTGTCTGGTGCGGTGATCGAGCGTATCCGAGTCAGCGCCTTCCTGATTTTGACCGTCTTCTTAGGCAGTGCGATCTGGATTTTGGCCGGTGCCTGGGGCTGGCACCCGGACGGTTGGTTGCTGACTGATCTTGGTTACCATGACGTAGGTGCATCGGGTGTGGTTCACGCAGTCGCAGGCTTCTTCACCTTGGGTGTGCTGATCAACCTGGGCGCGCGTAAAGGTAAATTCATCAATGGCGTGGCACAAACCATCGCACCACACAGCTTACCTATGACGCTGATTGGTTTGATGATGATCATCTTTGGTTTCTTCGGCTTCCTTGGCGGCTGCATCATCTTTAATGGTGGTGAAACCGGTTGGACAACCATCTACAACACACCAACGAACTTATCTGCCTTCGCATTCAACACCCTAATGGGCTTTGCCGGTGGCGTGATTGGCTGCTACATAGCGACCCGTGACCCGTTCTGGACAATGTCTGGCGGTCTGGTTGGCATCATCTCTGTGGCGGCTGGTCTGGATCTGTACAGCCCAAGCTTGGCCTTTATCATCGCAGTTGTGATGGGTGTGGCAGCGGTTCAATTTGCGAAATTCCTGGAAAAAATGGGCATCGACGATGCAGTCGGCGCAGTAGCGGTTCACGGCTTTACCGGTGTAGTTGCAGTAGCGCTAGTGGGCGTATTCGCAGGCGGCACACCAAACGTAAACGGCGCACCTGATATTACCTTCATGGGTCAGGCAACGGCGGCGGTGATTATGGCGCTACTTGGCTTCATCCCTGGCTACGGCATCTCCTTCGCACTGAAAAAACTGAACATGCTACGTGTACCGGAAGCGTGTGAAGACATCGGTATCGATGAAGTTGAAATCCTGGCTAAGCCATACCCGGAAGCAAACGTACCTGCAACAGCAGACAGCGACGTACCAAACAAACTGGCTGGTCAATCACACGACGGCCTATCACCACAAGGAGCTTAATCATGGGTACATCAATTTCAACGTGGGAAAACGTCTCCGCTTACTTCACTTTTGCTGACAACCCAGCGGCGCTTGTGCTGTTTGCCCTTGGCACAGCAGGCATCGTAGTGGGCTTGATTAGCTACATTGTTAAGCATGAGAACGAGGCATTTGAAAAGCATAAGTAAGTTTGGATGCTTTTGATGTTGATATGACGGCGCCCTCGGGCGCCGTTTTTTGTGGGCACTAATTACCTGTTATTCAAGGTAATTGACTATCTAAGTTATTTGGGTTGGAATGGATCGATTTAAAACCAACCTTTTGGGATGGTAGAGGGGCGGATTAGTTCTGTGTTTGAATTATGGAGTTTTTTCGTCGGTTAACTGTTAAGCGCCACTAATCACGAAACAAGGATGTACTATGACTCAAGCAGAAATTATTGTACTCGCAAACTCTGTTAAACATGGGCAGCATTGCGTTGCTGGAAAGTGCACAAACACAGGTAGTTGGATTCGCCCGGTTTCTAATGCAAATGGAGCCGAATTAAGCCATGAACAAGCTAAATATCAAAACCCCTATGGCACTTTTGGTGTTAGGCCTCTTCAAAAGATTAGAATGGGTTTTTCGCAGCATGTTCCTCTTTCACATCAACCAGAAAATTATCTGATCGATGGTAACTTGTGGCGCCAAAACTATTCGATTGGCGAAGCTGAGTTAGCGGCTCATCTCGACACTCCTGACGATCTATGGGGCCATGATAATAGAGTGCAGCATAGTCTGATTACTATGGGTCTTTACAATATTGATCAATCCCTTTATCTCATACAGGTTGATAATCTCAATTTGTACACTAATGGTGATGGGAAAAGGCGAGCTTCATTTGACTACAATGGGAGTAGCTACGATTTAGCTGTTACCGATCCAAGATTTGACGATATTGTGCGGGAGCAGCGTGAATTAAACGGTATTCTTTGTATTAGCTTAGGTGAAGAATATCAAGGATATTGCTACAAGCTAGTAGCCACAATTTTTTAAGGTCTTACATGGATATCTATACGATCGGTTTTACAAAAAAAAATGCTGAAACATTTTTTAATTTTTTAAAGTTATCGAATGTTAAAACACTAATCGATGTTCGTTTAAATAACGTGTCTCAACTGGCTGGTTTTGCTAAAAGGGATGACTTGAAATTCTTTTTAAATGAACTTTGCGGTGCAGATTACGTGCACTCACCTGAACTAGCCCCAACTAAACATATATTAAATGCCTACAAGAAAGGTGATATGTCTTGGGAAGTGTACACGGATAAATTTATGAACTTGATGGGGCAGAGAAATATAGAGCGGTCTATAAAGCCAGCCTTGCTTGATCATGGTTGTTTGTTATGTAGTGAACATGAACCACACCTCTGCCATAGAAGGCTTGTAGTGGAATACCTTAATCAACATTCAGACTTAGATTTAAAAGTTAAGCATTTATTCTAATGGCTACCGTACTAGTTCTTTATCCGAAGCTCTTTAACTGCTATTCGAAATTCTCGAGAAAAATTATGAAAATAACCTCGAGTCTTGGCGCTGTCACATTGGTGTACCCATCTGATCCAAACGGTTTGATTGCAAGGCTCTGTGATGAATCATCTGAATACATAACAAATAAGGAGTTCGCTGGCTGGACTACCAAAGATATAACTCATGCCATTGTTTTTGATGATGGTGAGGAGTTCATGGAAGAAACGGCGCAGCTAAAAGAAAGTGGGAAGCCATTAAGGGTTATTGGGATTTCAATAACTCGGGTTATAAATATTAAAACCGAAACGGAATACCAATCAGATAAAAGTACACCGAGTTACGAGTATATCGGAAGGGGATCCTATTGGGGAAACCCTTACTCTATGTATGAGGAAGGCGATGATCGTGATGAAGTTATTCGAAAATACAAGTATGACTTTGATTTCGAAAAATTCCCAAATAAGGAAAAGTCTGAAGTATTCAAGTTAGCAGGAAAGCGTTTGGGCTGCTTTTGTAAGCCACAAGCCTGTCATGGTGACGTCCTTGCCGATTTTCTAAATTCGTGGGACGACGGAAAGTGAGTGGATTTTACGCAAAACCTCGTACGCAAAACCTCGGACATCCAATGTAAGAAGATTGGCCGATAGTGTTTTTAACTGTATTTATATACAGTTTCATGTCTTCACTATCTAAGGCCAATCTCATGCCTAAGCCACGCAAAGCGCAAATATCGCTAGATGCCACGCCTTTCTATCATTGTGTCTCATGCTGTGTTCGACGAGCCTTTCTTTGCGGTCTGGATGACTTAACAGGCAAGAGTTACGAGCCTCGCCGAGGCGGTAATTTTTAAAGTGACGAGCCTTTGATTAGTCGTATTGTTTTGGATTTGGCAGCTTATATGTTTTAACAGTACAGCTATCCATGAACTTATTAAAGTTGTTTTGCAGTTCGTCCTTCATGCTGTGTCCCCCTTCTTCATCTAAAAGGGCTCCAACAACAGAAATAAAATATATGTTTCTTTCATCTGACGAGATCCAAAGCATATATTTACTTACTGTATCTGGCCTATCATCGTATATCGTAGATATTAAGTATTCTTTACCTTCTAAACCAAAGTGCGATTCTTCTGTAGCACTCTCCAACTTGGTTTTAACAAATAGAAGCTCTTCTAGAGTTTTAAACCTGAAGTTTCTGTAAACCGTATCGATAACCTGCTTTTTTTCATAAGAATCATTACTGCCATTCCATAGACTAGATGCTGAGTCTAGAGGTATTTGATAGGTTTTAATATTCCAAAGAATAGCTTGATCCTGAAAATTAACTTCTGCTTTTTTAAAAGAGGTTGGTGTGTAAGCTAAAGATGATTGCTTATAACCTTCAAAACTAGAAAGGTCACATTCAAGCTCTGAGCTAAGAGCTGCATTTGCACTTAAAAGTACAAATGCAGAAATGAAGCAATTAAGTAGTTTATTCATTATTCTCTTTTAGATTTAATTTTTTTTTCAAACTTTCAACTTTATACATTAAAAAGTTTCCTTGCACCCAAGTGATCAAAAATACTGTGTAAAAGATGTAATCTTTCATTGTGTCACTTGCCGACTGCAGAAAACCTCGGACATCCACCCTAAGAAGATTGGCCGATAGTACTCGATGCTGTATTTATATACAGTTTGTTCATCTTCACGGAAAACCTCGGACATCCAACGTAAGAAGATTGGCCGATAGTATCTTAAACTGTATTTATATACAGTTTGTTCGTCTTCACTATCCAAGGCCAATCTCATGCCTAAGCCACGCAAAGCCCAAATATCGCTAGATGCCACGCCTTACTATCATTGTGTTTCACGCTGCGTTCGACGAGCCTTTCTTTGCGGCCTGGATGACTTAACTGGCAAGAGTTACGAGCATCGCCGAGGCTGGCTAGAGAACAAGTTACTCTCACTTCCAGCCATCTTTGCCATTGATATTGCCGCCTACGCCATCATGTCTAACCATTATCACGTGGTGTTGTATGTGGATGCAGAGCAGGCTAAGAACTGGACGGATTATGAGGTGGCAGAGCGGTGGCATAAGTTGTTTCGTGGCTCGCTTGTTTCTACGAAATTTCTAAAGCATCAGGAATTAACTGAGGGCGAAAAGATCACGCTGGGTCTCCAAATCACTAAGTGGCGTGAACGCTTGCAAGATATCAGCTGGTTCATGCGGGTGTTGAACGAAGCCATTGCCAGAGAAGCGAATAGGGAAGATCAATGCAGTGGCCGATTCTGGGAAGGTCGCTTCAAATCCCAAGCATTACTCGATGAAAAAGCACTCTTGGCTTGCATGGCGTATGTGGATCTCAACCCTGTGCGAGCTAAGATAGCTAGAACGCCGGAGCATTCCGATCATACTTCTATTAAGAAACGCTACCAAACAGCAGTCAAAACCCAAGAACCAAACCCGTCTAAAAATCAGGTGAAAGAATTGCTGCCGTTTACGGGTTATCCAAATAACGAGCAAAAGAAAGGTCTGCCTGTTCCGCTAACGGATTATCTTGCACTGGTTGATTGGACTGGTCGAATTGTGAGGGAGGATAAATGCGGGGCTTTATCAAATACACTGCCACCAATACTCGATCGACTCAGTCTTGATCAACAAGAATGGCTGAGACTATCTCAGAGCTTTGAAACGTCGTACAAAACCTTTGCTGGCGACTCTGACAGGATAAAGTTGGTCGGTCAGCTGCTTGGATATCAACGCGTCAGAACGACCTGATTTAATAAACTCAAAAACTTATCTACTCGGCGATGATTGAGGTTTTGTTGTGTCTGTGATCTGCGTTTTGACGAGAGTTTCTGGTTATTAGCAGTCTGTATTGATATTTGTTGCAAAGGTCTGTGAGTTCTTACGTGATGGTCTGGGTATTTTCTTAAAGTGGCTGTCTTTGATTGACTCCTGTTTCCTACCCATTTAGGTGGGGTCAGCAGATGACCCTTTTGTCGATTGTCTTTATTTGTTCCTGTGTGGCCTGATGTGTCAGTGTTAATGGCTTTCAACGTCACTAATCTAATTAACTCTGGATTGAATAAACCTTAAACAGCGTTCTGTGTAACTCGGCACTTGGTGTAAAAACAATAATAAATGCACTAGGTCAGGTAGGTGGTTGTTTTAATTGATGTTTTATAACTTCTGTTGTTGTTATTTCAAGATTAGAACCTGCCATTTTGAGGAAATTACCTCATCACTAGCAATATCCTTATTTAAGGTAAACAATTTATGAAAACAAAAATAAAAAAACTCATGGTGTCTCTTTCTTTGGTGGGCGCAGCTTTTGGCTCAACAGTAACCAGTACGACAGCGATGGCTGATTCTTCCGGAGCAGTTAAGTATCCTATTGTGCTCGTTCATGGTCTTTCAGGCTTTGATTCTGTTCTAGGGGACTACTTTTATGGCGTCAAAGGTGAATTGAGTGGTGTGGGGGCAACACAGGTTTACACACCTCAGATTACGGGCTGGGACAGTGATGAAGCGAGAGGTGAAGAACTTTTAGCGTACATTCAAGACGTTTTGGCGGCGACAGGTGCCGAAAAAGTGAACCTTATGGGCCATTCGCAAGGTGGGACAACTTCACGATACGTTGCTGCGGTAAGACCTGATTTGGTCGCGTCGGTGACGTCTATTGGCAGCCCTCATTATGGAAGTAAAGTAGGGAATCTGTTTAATGAGACTGTTCTGGAAGGCCCTGCGATAGCCATAGGAAACGCCATCGGCAGCATGATTGCGTTAGTGTCTGGTGATCCGAGTCAAGAGTCTAATGCTATTGGTGCAATCAAAGCTTTGAATGAAGAGGGCGCGTCAGAGTATACCGCCAAATACCCACAAGGTGTCCGTTCTGGTTCATGTAAGGATACGCCATCTTATAATGCTGGCTCATGGTGGTGGCCAAACTGGGTTAAAGATTACTCTGTGAATGACGGTCAACATCAGGTTAATGGGGTTCGTTATTATTCTTGGAGTGGTACTTACAATGCGATTGTGGATTCGAATGTACTGGACCCGTTAGACGGTGTGTTGGCACTGGCCAATGCATTACACAGTGGTCAAGCGAACGATGGTTTGGTTGAACGTTGTTCATCGCACATGGGGGATGTAATTCGTGACGATTACACTTTGAACCATGGTGACGAAATTAACGGTTTCTTTGGATTGGGTGGCCTTTGGTCATCAGCGCCGTTACCAATTTATTCTTCTCAGGCTCGTCGACTAAAGTCTGCCGGACTTTAATGGCTCGACAGTTTTATTGGGGTAGACAAATTGAGGCACATACTTGTGCCTCACTTTGTCTGAATTTATAAGCCTATTAAGGTGTAACTTATGAATCGTTTTTATCAGGTTATTTCTTCTGCGCTTATTCTGTGCTTTTTTGTGTTGGCCGGTGTCGTTTTCTTATTGGGCGAAGATGACTCATTACCTTACAACGTATCCGAGGTAGAAGATGTAAGCAACGAAGAGCCAAAATTAAAGAGAGTAATCAAAGAGCAAACGGTTGATCCTGCATTTATAAGTGCATTAGTGGATGGTAGCCAGCAGAGCGAAAAGCCTGATGTTGCATTTTATGAAAACTTACCAGGTTCACTTATAGGTGCGCCAAAACCAGCCGCATTGGAGGAAGATCAAGATGGTAACCTGGTCGTTGATCAGAGAGTAAAGCGTGTCATTGAGTTTTATTTAATGGCTATGGGTGAAGAACCTATCGAGAATATCATTGCTCGTATTGAATATGAGTTTAAATCCCAGCTGGGCGACACGGCTTACCATCAAGGAATGGCTTTATTAGAAAACTATCTTCAATACAGAAACAATATAGGTGTAATTAAGAATCAATACGCCGATCGAGTGGCTGTATCCGGTTCGACTGATATGTCGTTAATCAAAGAAATTAAACAAGCTGTTCGGGATTCAAGATCGGACTATTTTTCTGAAGAGGTCATTGCTGCATTTTATTCTAAAGAGGACCAGTACGACGATTATATGATCAGTAAAGTCGAGATACTTCAAGATAGCTCGCTGTCTGAAGAGATGAAATCTCAACAGCTGGAGATGCTGAATCAAAATACATCTTTTGAAGTAGTTCAATCGTACAGTGAAGCCAATCAGTTGTCAGAGGTTCGTACCAAAATTAAAGCTATGCGAGCCGAAGGTTTGAGTGAAGACGATGTGAACTTATATCGGGAGCAGCAACTGGGACAGGAAGTGGCTGAACGGTTAAAAGCGCTCGATGAAGAAAGAAAAGTATGGCAAACACGCCTGGATGACTACCGATTAGAGTTGAAACATCTGCAAGCGGGGTCGTATTCGGATGTAGAAAAATCGCGATTGATCGAAGAATTAAGAGCTCAGCACTTTGATGAGCGTGAAATATTGAGGGTTCGTGTTTTGGATGGGGTTTAGCAAAGCAGTTATGAAAAAAACCTCGGACATCCATCCTAAGAAGATCGGCCGATAGTATTTGTAACTAACCAAGGCCAATCTCATGCCCAAACCACGTAAAGCTTAAATCTCATTAGAATCAACGGGGTCAGAGTAGATAGAAACTGATTTGGCTTTCCTTTCAATTATTTACTGGCTTATTTTGACACTATAAATGTGCATATAGGTTGCTATTGTTCTTAAGGGATATATCGTGAAATCAACAAAGCATAACAACGTGGCGTTGTTCGGTTTTTTCTTGCTTTTAATTTGGTCCTTATGTGTTGTTACCGCAGTAATGTACGCCTCTTATGTAAAGTATTTTGGTAATTTTTCAGCGTTGATAGTTGCATCTGGATATTTTAGAAACGTAGTTTTTTGGGGGGTGTTCGTATCTTTTATTTCAGTGGTATTGAGTATCTTTGCATTTTTCTATGAGCCTAAAAAGGATGCGATACAACTGTTCGTCGTAGCGATCTTGGTTTTTTTGTATACATTCCTTTATACAGCAGCCAATGTGTTGTCATAGAATTTTTAAATCAATGGGTTAGAAGTCTGGTTGGCCCAAACCCTCATAATCCCCGCACACTAAAAAAGCCACTCTTGCCATCTCAGCTATAGTTACTTTGTTCTGCTTTCAGAGTGAATTGTTCAAAGCTTCAACTAGTCAAAAGAGCAGGTGAGGAAGATGATTCGTAAATCGAGAGCATGGTGTTTGGCATGCCTAATGTTGGTTTTTGCTGCGCCAGCGATATCGGTAGAGAAAAATGTGGTGCTAGGGTCATCTGAGTACCCACCGTTTTTTAGTGAACACCTTCCGAGTGGCGGAGTAACAACTGAAATTGTCGTGGAGGCTTTTAAAAAGGTTGGGTATACAACCACCGTGACATTTATGCCGTTCGCGAGGACTCTTAAGGAAGGGCAGTTGGGTAGTATTGATGGCATTATCGCTCTTTGGCATACGCAGCAGCGTGAACAATTGTTTGTTTTTTCTGATCCCCTTCCTCCAAATCTGATTGGGCTTTATAAGAAGAAAAACAAACATATCCGCTTTAAAACGCTTTCTGATTTGACTCCTTACACCATTGGCACTGTGAGAGGTTACTCCAATCCTCCTGGCTTTAAAGAAGCAAACCTACAGATTGAGGCAGCGGGGGTAGATGATCAAAATTTACTGAAGTTAGATGCTGAGCGCTTTGATTTGGCTCTCATCGACAAGTGGGTAGCCCAATACTTGATTCGCAGTAAGTTTCCGCACCTAGAGCGAACGTTGGAATGGTTGGAGCCGCCTTTAGAAACTAAATACCAATACCTAGTCTTTTCAAAACGCTCCAAAGGCCATGAACAACGTCTAGTTGACTTTAATGCTGGGCTTAGAGAACTGAAGGCGTCAGGCGAATATCAGTCAATTCTGATAAAGCATGGATTCGAGGATTGATTGTTCATATGTTCTCCGAGTAGGGGCAGAGCATAACTATCCATCGGACGGCGGCAACCAACTATATGTCATCACATGCTTAAACAATGCAGATTGGAAGCCGTCGGAGACGGAGATGTCTGTCAAACTAACGATGTGTTCTTCATCGCTGTATTCGTCAGGAATAGATAACAAGAAGCTTTGGTTCTCAAGCACAGGGCTGTTTTGAAGTGCTTGATCAATGTACTGGTTAAATTCTTCATAATTTCTAAACAGTGAGATCAACCAAGCTGCTGTGTTCTTACGGCTTTCTCTGTCATTCAACCCTTTTTCGCTCAAAAAGGTGATATCGATTCCAAGCTCGCAAACTGAGTTATACCGGACAAGCAGTAAGTCGCCGTTATCAAACCTGACAAGGTGCTCGGCTTTTTCGTGATCAAAATTTTCATACGAAGCTGCTTTCCCGCTGAGGTTTAGTGGCTGGATGTTCATAGGGCAATCAGGCTGTGTTTCGGAGCTAGCCGCCACACTGATATAGAGTGTTAATGACATCAGTAAGGCTATTTTCTTCATAATCTATGTATTCCTATTTACTGGCGTAGTTGTCTTATTTTAAACAGAGGCTTGTTCAGACAATAACGTATAGCTTTGTTCCAATGAGAAAAACCAAACCCAGCTGAACAATCAAGAAACAAGTATTCAATAAGAGTATTTGGCGAATTTGGAGCGGGGAGAATTCTTTAAGAATGATAGCTGTGAGTATTACTGAGTAAACCAAAGCCGTGGCTCCATGAAGTAATACGTTCAGTATATAAGAGCCCAGCAGTGGTTGGCTTGGGTAATAGACTTCAGTGACGGCTTCAAAAAAGAGTCGGGCATTCATGCTAAATAACAACAGAATGCCAAAAACGATGTTGAGGGTGCAGAGAAGTAAGTTGATGGTTTTTAAGGTCGCGCTAATTATTTGCGTGCCAAGCTGATAGTTTGTATTCATTCCCGGATTCAAAGTGAATACATGCAGTCTTTCAAGTATTGGCTGTTGGAAGTGTGAAGCAAATAATATGAAAAATGAGATTTGCAGGAAGCGTTCTGAAATACTCAGTCATTTTTCTGGTGGAGTAATTCGTTATTAGAGTCTGATCTGACAGAGGGCTTCTAAAAAGTCGATAACTGTCAGATCACGACTGAACTACTACAAGTTAATCACGCAACGTTGTTGAAAACTAATGTTCTCGCTGAAGCTGTCAGCCCTTAGTGTGTTATTAGCTCGCCTTCTATCAACAGGCGTTCCTCTGAATAGGCACTCTGATACTTTCCAAATACTTAAGTTCATTGGTGATGATGGCTCTGTTTAAGGCTGAAACATCGGTAATGTTTTCGACCAGTGCAAGATAATCAGAAATAAAGCGATGGAAGTAGCCTAAGCCAAGGGTCTTAAAGACGAGACGGCTTTTTTTGAGAAACTTAATCTTACTTTGGTCATTCAACAACTGAATGATGTATTGAGATAACTCATCGAATAACTTAAGTATTTCTCCATGCTTTTCAATGTAGTCGGCAGGCATATTTATAGGCTTATAACGTTCTGGTGAAGAGCCTTCTTGTACTGTTAATGTCATTTCTTGAGCAATGGATACATTGAGTTCGGATATCAATACATGAAGTTCTAAGGGAATCAGAATTGGGGTTTTATCAGTGAGCGTTTTTTCAACCAACTCTATTTTCTTACTGGTTTTGAGTACGGCGTTAGAATCCAGTCCCTGATTAACAATCTCTGAGTAAAAGGCCAACAGCTGCTGTTCTTGAGGATCTTTGGTTAAGGGGAAGTGCCTATTATAAAAACTGGATTTCTGATGGTCTTCGATGGCATTTATGAGATTTGTTCCGTGTTTTTGTGCAACAGCTTCGTTAACGGAAGTTAGGCGAGAGAATAGCTCGGAAAGTCTTTTTTTCATGATACCACTGAATTACTACAATAAAATTGTGTAGGATTGTACTACAATTTAATATTCCGTAAATTAGTCTTTCTTCATCTCCTGAATACAAGCCCTAAGCGTATTACTAATCCGCGTTTGGTTTCTGATCATTTGTAGGTGGGGCCATGTGGCTTGTTCGCCTTTCAAAATAAGGAATTTCAGTTCTTCCTCATTCGGGTTAATCATAAACTTCTTATACCAGCCAATGGGGAATTCAGGGTGGATTGTGATATCGCCCAAGTAATCTTGATCCAGTAAGAGTTCGGCATAGCTGAGGCTTGCGTTGAACGGTTGTCTGGTGATTCGGCGCTGGGCGAGCTTGATCATGGCATTGCCTTGGCTTACCAAAGATGAGATGGCCGCATCTTTTATAAGGGCTGATATTCCTGGCTTTTGTCGTTGAGTTACGAAAGGCAAAATGTGGGGGTTGGCCTGACTCACGATAAAGTAATTAACGTTGAATAAACGGCTGATTCGTTGCCTTGGGATATCGGATGCAATGGCTCCGTCACACCACGTTTCTGAAGGGAGGTAATCCTGTTCTGCTTCATTAGTACCTGATCTTTTGGCTTTAAGTGACGCAGGAGGGAAAAGCCCCGGAACGGAACACGATGCCTTCGAAGCCGTAGTAATCAACACATCAGGTGCCGTCAGATGATTCAATATTCTTGGTTTCTGACCCGGTCGAGTAGGGGAGACGGTGATGCTAACGCTTCGCCCTGTTTTCTGATACGCCTCGGCAAAGGTGTAGGGTTTTATATTGCTTTCAATACATGACTTTAATTGTGTTTCATCCATCCACGAGCCTTGTTTGATTTTTTGCTTCAAAGGCAGAGGCTTCAATGGTTGGTAGTGGGCTTTCTCAGGGGTATTAAATAACTCGGCCAGTTCTTCATCGGTGTGCGTTGCGATAATACCTGCCGCAATTGAGCCCATACTCGTTCCCGAAACAATGTCTGGCAGTAGGTGTTGATCAAATAACGATTTAACCACGCCAATGTGAGCAATCCCGAATGTGCCGCCACCGCTTAACATCAGAGCCGGGCGACCAAAATTCTTTTCTACCTGACTAAAGCGCTCCAGCTTGGCTTCCTGTGTCATGTTTGGCAGAGCCGTTTTGGCAAGAAGCTGGATACCTTCGGTGACTGTGTCGAGATAGGCTTCCACTTCGCTGTTACAGAGTTGATGAAGTCTGGCGTTATTCAGTTCCCCAACCATTTGATGCAAGGATTCATCCAGAAAACTACTGAGATCTACTAACCGCGAGTGGTGGATTAAGCTTTTCATACGTTCAGTATGATTGGTTAAGAAAGACCGGGAAGACTCGAAGCTATCATCACTTGTGACGCTATCCGATTGCTTGGCTGATTCATGCAGTGATAGCCATTCTTTATAGGTTTGCACATTAGATAATTGCTTATTTGATAGGGAAACTTTCATCTATTTTCCTGGCTGCAATCGGGCGTATTTCTAGTAGGTGATAGTTATAGCACGTTTGTAGCGGAAAATCGGTTATAGCCGGATATACGTGGTACAAAGACTATTTAGGCTCGTTATTTTGGGCAAGGTCAGGACGAATTTATAATGGAAGCGCTGGCTTGACTTAGGCCCGTTAGGCATAGGGTAATCCAGCCACTTCTTATCCAAAAGTAAGTGGCTCATTAAGGCTGCTCATCAAAGTGGCTGGATCAGTTTTTAGTATGTATCGTATAGAAGCTTTGTTAGTTCTGCGTCAGCAACTCAGGTGCATACAGCGCACTTTGGAATTCAGGTACGTACTCGTATTTCACCATATCCCCCAGCTTTAACGACTTGATGTACTGAGACAGTTCTCCATCGTTCAATTTCAGATTCACTGAGTCGTTGTCTGAGTTGGAGCCATAGCTTAGTTGTCTTGATACCGCATAGCCTGTGGTGAGCTGGCCTTTCGCATTTATGTTTGTGAAGCTGTTGGTTACCAATGCTGCGTCCATAGATAGGTCTTCCAGCTTTTGCGCCTCAAAAGTGACGTCTACTTTACCTGTCTTACTGTCATAGATTTCATAGGTTACCGTTTGATCGTTCTCGCTTAGGTTGATTCTGGTGAGCCATTTCGGCAGGTTGTAGCCAACAATCCCACGGACTCTTGCAAGTTCCGTATCTACAGGAAGCTTAAGCACGTAACCCCAGAAGTCTTTTGACATTGACTGACCAACCAGTGTCAGCGGGCCTAGGTTGGAGCTACCTGGTTCGTTGGTAATGATCGACAAGGCAATTTCGTTATAACTGTCGTTATCGCAGTAGTGATAGGCGTAAGCAGTAAAGGCGACTAGCCCTCGACCTGGCCAGATTTGAAGGGGCTGAACTTGCTCTAGAACTTCCGAAGGCATCAATTCTCTGAGGCGATCAATATCCGCAGTAAACACCGCAGTTACTTTACTGTTTTTGTAATAGAAGTTGGGCGAGTAGGATTCAAAGCCGATGTCCACTTTGGTTTTTCTGAGTTGTTTGAACCAACTTAAATCTACATTGGGAGCTTCGGATTGAATCACGTGTAATGGTGGGTTTGAGCGGTATCTGTCGTACAAGCCACCTGCAACGACTGGCACTTGGTAGCCTGCAATATCAATGATTGAGCTGCTTGTAGTTACATTGTTATCTGTATTAACCGCTTGCGTGTTTTCTTCTGCATTGGTTGCTGTTCCAGCCCACGAAGAGAATATTATAGCGTTCAGTACGACACCGGTTATGAGTGAAATAAGTTTGATCTTCATCTTTGTATACCTCTGCATTAATGATGAATGTCACCGAGTAATCTCTGGTGTATGAGTCAGAGGCTAACCTTGAAGCAAACTTTAAGGTCAAGCATTTAGTACATAGTTTTTGAAAACTATCTAATCTTCAGAAAGAGATGATGAGAGGTATTGACCTTCAAGCTAACTTTAAACTTATGATGTGCTCCTAAGGTAATACGCGATCGGCTAACACAGTGGGTATTCGCATCGTTCATTAGCGTCGCAGAGACAGGCTCTTATTTAGACAAGCCTTTATTCGGAGAAATTAACCATGCAGACAATTTTGGGAGCAAACGGACAAATTGGCCGGGAGTTGGCCTTAAGCTTAAAACGAGATTTTACCAGTGATCTTCGATTGGTCAGCCGGAATCCGCAGAAAGTGAATGATACAGACGCCTTGGTTCGGGCAGATTTGATGGATAGGGATCAAACCATCCGAGCCGTAGAGGGTTCAGAGATCGTCTATTTGACTGCTGGGCTTCCGATGGACACCAAAATGTGGGTTGAGTGTTGGCCTACCATGATGCGTAACGTGATTGATGCCTGCCTGACTCATGGTGCGCGATTAGTGTATTTCGATAACACCTACATGTACCCACAGACGGATGCGCCTCAAACTGAAGACAGTCACTTTGAGCCGAACGGTGAGAAAGGGAAGGTGCGGGCGGAAATCGTTCAGGATCTGCTGATTAACATGTCTAAAGGAAAATTGGAGGCATTGGTGTGTCGCGCGCCGGAATTTTACGGCCCTGGCCAGACTCAGAGCATCACCAATACTACAGTTATTGAACCTCTGTTGTCTGGTAAAAAAGCCAAAGTGTTCTTGCGTGATGATACGTTGCGAACCTTAATTTATACGCCTGATGCCAGCCGCGCTATGGCGTTACTGGGGAACACGCCCGATGCCTACTCACAGACCTGGCATCTGCCATGCGATGATAATCGACTTACTTACAAAAAATTTGTTGAGTTGGCCGCACTGACCTTCGGTACAGAAGCTAACTACACAGTGCTAAAACAATGGCAGTTAAGTTTTGCGGGTCTATTTAATCAAACGTTAAGGGATGCCACTGAGCTGTTGCCGCGATATAAGACAGATAACATTTTTGTGTCGGATAAGTTTAAAACACGTTTCCCTGACTTTGAGGTGACAACATTTCAGGATGGACTGGTCGCCATTTTGAGAGAGCATGTTGGTAGTTAATGTGACTTAATTAAATACGATTATTGTGTGTTAGCCGAACTTAACTCACCCAATATTGAATTGAGACAGGACTCGTCGAGCGTTGTCGTCGCAGTCCATGTCTTCGGGTTTTGCTTCTACTTCTTTGAGCACTTCGAGTAGTTTAGATTTGTTCTCGGCCAGTTTTTTTTGAAGTAGCTCAATGTCTTCCAGTTTTTGGTGTAGCGCTTTTACGAGAAATTCATGATCCCATTGTGTTAAATCCGGTGGCAGCAGGGCACGAAGTTCATCCAACGTGAAACCTGCCTGTTGAGCAACGTCGATCAGGTTTAGCACAGTGATGGCTTCGGGTGGGTAGTCTCGATAACCGTTGGCTTGTCTCTTTACAACTTGTAGCAGCCCAATGCTTTCGTAGAAACGAATACGAGAGGATGCAAGTCCTGTGATTTTGGATAGCTCTCCGATTTTCATGTGCTCTAACTCCAATGACCTTAATTTAGTCTATGCCGCATACCACTTGTTCGCCATGCATGTGTTCGGGATGAAATGCTCAGCCTGTCATGTTCGGTATGAAATACTCGGAAGATAATAAGGTTAAAGGCCACTTTAAGGTCAAGCAGAAACGCCCAGGCATGTTTGCCTGGGTGTTTTAGTCGATCAGTCCACAAGAGGATTAATCTAATAGTTTTGGCGCATCACCGCTGAAGTCGATCCAAGGGTTATCACCAAGAGTTTCGGTACCTTTAACGCTTGGTTCTTCATAGCGCATGACGAAATGTTCAGGACCGTGGGCATAGGCAACGACCAATCCATAAGATGCATCCAAGAAGCCACCGTGAGAATGGGATACAACTGGAAGAGGCTATCAGAGAAATATATCGTTGCCAAAAAATAACCCCGCTCAATGAGCGGGGTTATTTCATGCTACGTGTTCAATACAACACCAACATCTACTTTCTGTTTCTAGCTAGGAAACAGAATTAGTTAGTAGAGGTAGTGATTGTAGTTGAATCAGAGTTTGATGCAGCAGCAACTGAAGCACCAACCGCAGCGGCAGCAGCACCTACAGCAGCAGCACCAGCACCAGCAGCACCAGCAGCAGCGCCTGCACCAGCAGCAGCGCCTGCACCACCAGCACCACCTGCAGCACCAGCACCTGCCCCAGCACTACTTGAAGCGCTAGCACCTGCACCTGCACTACCTGACTCAGCGAAAGACGCTGTTGAAAGGGCTAACATTGCTGCAAAGATTGAAAAAACTAACTTTTTCATTTTTTTTCCTTAAATCTAAAAGTTAATATTGGCCAATATTAAGGTTACTCTGTTCCTTAATACGCTAATAACAGCACAAGTTTTGTATCTTTTCCAATCAAAATTTCATATTTTTCAAAGATTTCGCCTTGCTTGAGTCAGATTGTGAGGCTCATTCCAGTTAGGTTTTCACTCGTTTTTAAGTCAGAAACATACTGATAGGTAGTTGTTTCCCTCTAAAATTATCCGCGATTCAACAGTGCGACAAGCTCTTGGGAAGGGTCAAGCCTATACAGGTCTTAATATTTCGTTTGAGTGCTTTGCAAACCAGTCCTCAAATCTGTTGTTAAATCTTATTGACCTACCCATATGGGTGGGGAACTTATTGTTGTGCCTTGGTTTAATCGCGCCGCCTTTGGATAGGTAAATTGGTAATACTGGGACAAAAAGGCTCTTAGAAGCTTGTCCTGTGATTAATAACTAAGGATTGAACAATGCGAATAGTAATAACCTTTATTAGCTTTTTAATGTTGTCTTGTTTCGCCCAGGCGGAATTGGTATCTCAGTCGGATTGGGAGGCGGATCGCCTTTATGGGTTTGATGACAAGACTCTGTACTTCCCAGATGATTACGATGGTGCCGTAACGGCGCACTTGGTTCGTAAATTGGCTCAAGGTAACTCTAATAAAGCGGTGTTGTATGTTCATGGTTTTGTTGATTACTTCTTTCAGGAAGAATTGGCTCAGAGATACAACGAGCAAGGCTATAACTTCTATGCTTTGGATTTGAGAAAGCATGGTCGTTCTTTAATGGATCATCAGCATCCGAATTTTATGTTTGATGTGTCAGAGTTTTACGAAGAGCTTGATGCCGCTGTTTCGATCATTCGAAATGACGAAGGTAACGATAAACTTCTGCTTAATGCTCATTCAACGGGTGGCCTGATTACTGCGCTTTATACTGTGGACCGTCAGAACAGTAAGCCTTTTGACGCCATTGTTTATAACGGGCCATTTTTCGATATCAACGATGCGTTCTTGAACATCAACTCCTACTACCTATTGCCTGAGGTATTGAAGTCGATTGCTTCAATCAACCCGTTTGGTGCAACAGGCATGACCATTCCTGTTCAGTATGGCGAGTCGCTTCATGTGTCTGAACGAGGCGAGTGGGATTACGATCTGAACCTGAAACCTATCTATAGTTTTCCGATTTATTGGGGATGGTTGAAAGGCGTGATTGATGCTCAGCAACGTCTTCAGAAAGGTTTGGATATTCAGGTGCCTGTTCTGGTGATGTATTCAACCAAGTCTTCCACGCCGTTCTTTAATTTCTGGCGCGATGAGTTTCAGGAAACGGATGTGATTCTGGATGTGAAAGACATCAACCGTATTTCAGATGTACTTGGTAATCACGTGACTGAAATTCGTGTGGAAGGTGGTGTTCATGACCTGACGCTATCTAAAGAAGCCGTGAGAAACCGTGTGTATGATGACATGTTGATTTGGTCAAATGCTTATGTGAACTGATCAGAGAGTTTCTAGCTGAGGTAACAAACGAGACTTTGGATATGTTCAACAAAGTCTCATTTTTTTATGTAACTAAAACAAAAAATTAAAATCGAATTCGGCGGTAATGTTAGTTAAATTTCCTTCTTTATCGTAGAACCAGAGATCAAATGTCCCTCCCATCTGTTTCTCATCTAACTGTGTGAACTCTAAAGTCTGTGGAGAAGTCACATTGGGATCCGAGGTCGATGCAGGAACCAGTATTGAGAGTTCAGCGTCTTCAATAAAAGGCCCGAATTGTTCTACGATTTCGTTGTCATCTGTTGAAATTACTACGACAACATTATCGCCTTCAGGCGTTAGTTTTGAAGCATCCACCTCATAGGTACCTGTTTCCATCTCCATAGGATATGCAATTGAAACGGTGTAGATGGATTCTTCGGTATCAACTCGGATCTCAAGAGTTCGGTAGACCTCATCATCCAATACGGTAAAATACGCCTGAATACAGGTAGTTTGTTGTTCTTCCAACTCTTTTAATCCAACAACTTCAAGCTTTAAGTCGCTACTATTAATTGCCAACTCATCAGAAATTTTGTCAAATCTGTCAGCGTCATCTAGAGAAAATAATGTTTGAGAGTCAAAAATTTTATAGTCGATGAACGAGATAGTCTCATCTGTGTCGGTTATTGGAATACCGCGAGATTTTAAGATCTTATCTTCACGGTCATAGGTCACAAAGGGCAGAAGAATATTACAGGTCATGACGTCGATAATGTTATCCGTCTGTAAGAAAACCATTCTTTCATAGCCTTTATGTCTGATCACTGTGTCAGCGTTTACAGAGAAAACAATATCTTGAGGGTGTTGCCAAGTGCCTGCTAAATCTAATTCATCAATAACAGATTCTTTATTGCTATCCCCGGAGTAACTACTACACCCATAGAGAAATATGAAAGTAAGGGCTGTAAGCAGTAATTTAATTGATTTCATTTGGCTGTCCTTTTGCTCTTTATTTTTTTTATATGGAGAGGGGCGGAGCAATTCTAATCAATTTTTCGGGATGGAGTAAACGTAAGTGTTAAGGAAGTGTGGTGTTTTTCACGCTATCACAAACGCATTTGGGCGAAATTATACTATTGCTCGTCTTGAGTTTCTGACGGGGTTGAGTTGTTACGCCATAACAGTCAACGTTTGTGTTGAAGCGGTGAAATGTCTAGATGATCTAAACAGAGCATTTCTTGCTAAGCATAAAACGAGACCCTGAATATGCTCAACAGGGTCTCGTTTCTTGGTTTTAGCGTATGACTAGTTCATTGTCGGATAGTCAATATAACCTTCCGCACCACCCATATAGAAGGTATTTGGGTCAGCCTGGTTAAGGTCGGCATTGGCAGCAAAGCGTTCAACCAAATCCGGGTTTGAGATGAAAGGTACACCAAAGGCGACGGCGTCTAGTTGATTGTCACCGATGGCAGCAGAGGCTTCTTCATGACTGTAGCCCATGTTTCCGACCAGATTTCCCTTGTACAGCTTGCGTGCTGGTGTTATTACATCGCCGGTTTGCTGGCCGTAGAAATCGGTACGCATTAGATCCCAGAAGGCTAGGTCGAACTGGTTTAAGTATTCCGCCAACCAAGTGGTTAAGGCAACAGGGTCACTGTCTTTCATGCTGTTGAAGCTGTTAAGCGGAGAAGTACGTAATCCCACTTTGCCTGAGCCCCATACATCGATCACGGCTTCCAGTACTTCAAACAGCAAGCGCGCACGATTCTCAATAGAACCACCGTATTGATCGTCGCGCTGATTCGTTCCATCACGAAGGAAGTTATCCAGGAGATAACCGTTCGCACCGTGAACTTCGACACCGTCAAAACCGGCTTCTTTGGCATTTATTGCGGCTTGTTTGAAGCCTGCTACGATGGTTGGAATTTCGCTGGTTTCTAATGCGCGAGGCACTGTGTATGCCTTTTTTCCGTTCGGGGTGTGAACTTCTGAATCAGTGATGGCAATGGGGCTTGCTGCAACTGGAGTGTTGCCTTCGTTAAGATCCGGGTGGCAAGCTCGACCTCCATGCCAGAGTTGAAGAACAATCTTACCGCCCTTGGCGTGTACAGCGTCAGTGACTTTTCGCCAGCCTTCAATTTGTTCTTGAGAGTAGACACCTGGTTCATTAACAAATGCAGAGTTTCCCTCCATCACCATCGTGGCTTCGGCAATGATCAGGCCTGCGCCTGCTCGTTGTGCGTAATACTCGGCCATCATGTCAGTTGGTACATGATCAACTGCACGTGCACGAGTTAATGGTGCCATCAAAGCTCGGTTCTTTAGCTTGATATCACCCAGTTGGATTTCAGAAAAAATGTTATGAACATCGGACATGGAAAGCTCCAGAAAATTAATGAGTAAACGCTTGAGTCATTGATGGGGGTAGAGTAAGGTCTGTCTTAATGTGAAACAATTGGGTAATTGGAAAGTGATTGTTCGTAATTTGGAAACTATTGATTTTAGAACCTTATCGGTATTTGTAACGACCTGTCAGCAAATGAACCTAACTCAGTGTGCTGAATTAATGGGCCTACCCAAATCAACGGTCAGTAAGGCAATTACTAAACTTGAGGATCATTTAGAAGTTAAATTACTGGAGCGATCAACCCGTAAAATCCAGATCACCGAAGCCGGGCAAATCGTTTTCAATCGGGCGGCTCAGCTGGTGAATGAGTTTAAGGCGCTGACTCAAGACGTTCAGGAAATGGAGCAGCAAGTGCAGGGGATGCTGCGGATTTCTGCTCCTCCAACGTTGGGCGGCTTTTTCACGAACTATGTCTTGTCGCCTTTTATGAAACAGTGGCCAAAGATCAAGGTATCTTTGGAGTTGTCTTATGACTTTGATGATTTGTTTTCCCAAGGTATTGATCTTGCCTTACGAGTGGGGCAAGTGGCTGATGATCGTTTGGTGGCTAAGGAAATTGGCTATTCAACTCGGGTTTTAGTTGCCAGCTCTGCGTATCTTGAAGCGCATGGTTATCCCTCTCTGCCCTCGGACCTAGTTCATCATAATTGCCTTCGATTCCAGGGAAATACCGAGAATACGCCTTGGACGTTAGTGTCTGAAGAAAAAACGGTATCTGTTGGTGTGAGTAGCAACTTTTCCTGTTCTAACATGCAGGGCTTAAAAAGTGCTGCGTTTGCTGGTTTGGGCATTGCACAAATTCCTGCGAATGAATTGGTGTGTGAATGGGGCGAAGGAAAGCTGGTACGGATTTTACCTGAGTGGCATGCGGTGCCTATGCCTATCTATCTGGTGTATCGCTCAGGCCTGAATAAACCCAAGCGTTTGGAAGCTATATTGGAACACATTCTGTCGATGAAAGAACAATTCCGGTTTGGGCCGGAGTTGTTGAATTCGCCAAAGTGTAAGTATTAATGAGTTCGTAGAAAGGTGAGATGAGTAGATCACTCTATCAAACCAAAGCTCCATACAACCCTGAAGATAAAGTCGGTGTGTAGTGTTTATGCCAAATTTCTCTAGGTGAATTGCTGTATGCATCAGGCTCATTTAACAGACATGCGGTCATGTCCTGACCCGTGGAATCTGCACGATGATCTAGACTTACTCGTGAGTAAGGTTCTTCGTTAAATTCACTAATGAGAGGAGTTTCATCATGTATGTTCGTGAATTTTCATTTCAGTCTACGCCTGATAAACGACCAGCCATCGAAGCGTTGGCTGATACTATGTTCAAGTTCACCAAAACATTAAATGGATTCATAAGCGCCCATTATTTAGTCTCGGAAGACGAGAAGCGGTATTTGTCCTTCACTATGTGGTCTACCAAGGATGATGCGGAGTCTGCTGGCGAAATTTTGGGAGAAAAGCTTGGTAATGCATTGGATGATATTGCAATTGCGCCACCTGAGATTCTGGTGTCCGAGGTTTATCATCCAAAAGCGTAGTTGAGTATACGCTATCCTATCAAGAAGTTTACCTAGAGGTGGGGCCATGGTCGGTCGGGTGAATCAGGGCCTTCGAAAACACAAAAAGAAGGGGATGTTACAAGAGATTCTGGATTTCTATGTAAACTAAGCTTTTATCCAAAGTAACGTCCCGTTCTTGTATGGGCCTGTTGATCCTGAGATTAGTTGTCCAACAGGGTGTTAATGGTCTTGTAAAGCCCCAGCTGACGATTCAACTTGTCGTCTTTTAATACGTCGAGCTCAGTCGTATCAAGCGATTGAGCAAATTGTTCTTTTGACTCTTTTTGGTCAGTAACGTCACCGTTTTGGTATTCGATCATAGTCTCTTCTTTGGATTGCGCTTGCGTTACTTTTCCTGAATTGATCTTGCCATCGTCTTGAACATTGATGGAACGGAGAAGGGCACCTTCTTCTTTCATGGTTTCATAACGGTAGGTTTGGTTTTTGAAGTCCACCAGGTCAAGACCGAGCAGTGGCTTATGTTGTCTGACATCTAACTCATAAGTGGAAGCTTGAGTAATCTCAGCATGGCGACCTTTGCTGTTGAGCCCTTTTTGAACACTGGTTTCTTGTTGGATTTCTAACGACATAAAGGATCGTTCAGTAGGCTTTTCAAGGTTTGGGGTTACGCCTGCAACACCAGTACCAAAGAAGCTGGCTTCAAAGTCCGGTAAACCGCTGAGTGATGATTGTGCGACTTTTAGTTGGTGATCATTCAATGCCGTTTTATCGTTTTCTTCTCTTTCGTAGTCTTCACCTAGGCTAAAGCCCAGTGCCGTAGAAAAACCATCTTTAAAGAAAGAGGCAACCTCGGACGTTCTTAAACCGGGTATTTTGTAGGATTCAGCCATGTGATCAATCATCGCTAAGTAGGATTGGAATTGAAGACTTTGGTTGGCGTCTTTGTCTACCAACTGGTTATTCTTATCTACAGTGATGCTGTATTCCAAACCAAACTGAGAGGCTTCTAAGGTTTGGTTACCAGAGTATTTATCAATTTCAAAGTGGAATTCAGCTTCACTGTTCATATGACGCTGGCTATATAGTGATAGATCAAAACCGGAAAGCTCGTTCTTATCGAAGCTTTCAAGGCCATTCAGCTGTGCCATGCCTTGGCCATTGAAGAAGGCACCGGCAGATTGGCTTAAATCCATCGCCAAAGTTTGAATGGCTTCAAGTTCGTCTTCATCCAAATCACCTTCAAAATCGAATTCAAAGGAAGACCCTTTGATCCCCGCAAAACTGCCACCAGCAAAGCGGGTACCGCCTTCTTCCTTGTTGATAGTAATGGTAACTTTGTCGCCGTCTTTGGTTTCGATATCCAGGCTGAAGGAGGCAACTACCGGTGCTTTGTTAAAGCCTTTGTAATCGGCCGTGAGTCGGTTGCCATCCATATCATACGGAAGGAACCCCGCATAATTGCGAACGCCGTCTTTGTACGAACCTTTCGATAGATCCAGTTCTGTAATATTGGCAAGGTAGCTCGTTGGATTGAATTCTTTTCTGTTGGTTTGGGCTTCCAGTTCAGCGGCGAGTAGTTCATTTCGGTGAAGATATTCTGGATCACCTTCGGGGGTATAACGTAGTACGCCGCTTTCAAATTCAATCTTAGGTGCGTGCTTAAAGGGCGCAGTCGAGATTTCTACGGTTACGGATGGCAACTCAACGGGTTTGGAAGGCTGCTGTGCTTTGGATTCAGCAATACTTGTCTGCATTTTGGCTTTGGTTTCTTCCGACATCGTTACGTTAGGCGCAACGCCTTCTTTCAAATCCTGGCCGTTGACTGACCGTTGAAGCGGAGACGTATTGATAGTGTTTGTCATAAAACTGTCCTTCCGTGAACATTAAATGCGCTGAACTAAGTCTAATAAACGAATACTAACCATAACGGCCAGTATGTTTTCAACTTTAGTGCTTCTCAATGCTTTTTTGACTACTTAGTTAATAAGATTCCTGATATGTTGGTCAAAGCTGGTCAGGATGCCTAATAACCGATCAGGAAAGGGCCGGAGTATTATCGAGTTAATGCTTATAAGTAGGTAAATAGTATTAACTTGTGATCGATTCACTTCTTCAACTTAATTGTGAACAGGGAGTTTCAACATGAGTCAGGTTCAACGTTCGACGCTACCGGATAGCGCATTGTCTAAACACTATGAAGCAAAGGGTGCCTACACCGATTGTTTCTATCTCGATTTACCGCAGAAGATCTCGTTTGAAGCCTATGTAGAGGCTTTCTACACCACACCCTTGTTCAAGTTAGAGCGCAAAATTCTTGCTTTGTTAGTTCGAAAACCATCGACAGATCAAGAAGCAAAAGCTTTAGCGCAGGGCGACGTCTCCAAGTTCTCTTCCTGGCATGTGGAAGACAGAGAAGAACAACAAATTCTATTGAGCGACTTCATGCATAAGACACGCTCTTGGTTAAAAGCAGAGGACATCAGTGATGACCAGCAAGCCAAGACACGACTGTATTTCGGGTCGGTGGTCGTTCCCCCGCAAACAAAGAATGGGCCGGGTGAATTTGGTTTTCTTTTTCATGCGACAACAGGTTTGCATGTGGCCTATAGCAAGGCGCTTTTAAAAGGTGCAGGTAAGCGATTAAGTCAAAGTTAACTTTGTTCACTACACTGATTTCGTTAATGCTTTGAATACAAGGAGTGTGTAATGAAAATTAAGATGTTAGTCGTTTTGGCCGTTGCTTCGATGTCGACGGTGAGCTTGGCGAGTGAAGCTTCGACGGTAGTGATAAAGAAACCAACCGTCATTCATGATCAGCAGAATCGGTCTTTGGATGTGGTTCAAGTCATGAGAGAGAATCTGGATGGAAGTTTCACCATTCTGAAAATTGAACCAGAAAAAGAAGTCATCGCCTTCTTTAATCGAGCGTGTAAAGAAGAATTTGGCCCTGATGCTAAATATATGGGATTAGTAGACGAAACTCGTATTTCGGCAGAAACGATTTATAGCTACTCGTGCATTGAGCAGCATTAATAACACTAAATTAGTATCACTAAAAAACGCCCGAATGGGCGTTTTTTAATTGGTGGTTCTGAGGTTCCTTAGGCATTTATTTCTTGAGACGGACCTCTTTTTAGTTTTGAACGTTTTATCTTTAATCCATCTCCGAGATTCAGGCTCATTAGCACCAGATTAGTAAAGCCGGCGAAAAGCTCTAATCCCTGTACTAGATAAAAGCTGGTATCGAAAGTGCCGCTGATGGCTAGCGTCTTTAAGTAAATAGCCGCAGGAATCAATATCAGAATGCCATTGGCTGCAATGATAGGCATGCGCTTTTTCTTGTTTCCAATTAGCCCTTTGGTGGCTTTCCCCGCTAACTTGTTGCCTGTGATACCCGCTATTGCCATGCAGGGAAGTAGCGCCCAAATTGCATAGAAAATAAGTGTTTTGACCTGGGTTATCAGTTCTTGATTGCCTATAAGTTCAGAGATAGTAGTGCTGAGGAAAAAGCTCAGAATCAGTAGTAACGCCAAGGTAGAGGTGGTGGCATGTATTGTTACGATTTTCTGTCTTGTCATGATTTTATGCTTAGCCATAGTATTTGCCCCTACCATAAAGAACGATATCGACGGTGACAGCCGTTGCAGGTATCTTGAGCTTGCTCCAGACCTGATTCCGCGGCTGTTAACTTCTGTAGTTTGCTTGCGTAGTGCAGCGATTCAAAACCAATCAACATATCGTTTAAGGCGGCTTTGAATTCTTGGTGGTTTTCCCAAATTGATACCTTGGCCCGGCTGTTTTCGTGACTGCCTGTGACGAATAGCGTCTCTAGCTGTTGTGTATTTTTAATTAACGTTTCTGATACGTTTTCAATGTCTTGCCAGTTGGGTGCGTCTTCTTCTAACTCGTCTTCTACCCAGTCGGATTTCTCTTCGATCTCGGTGAACAGCTTTTGTCGGGTTTCAATCTCCTGATTGAACTCCTGGGCATTGAGCTCTGACGATCCTAATACTAGGGCGATTATTAACAGCGATTTATTCATGATTTTTTATCTCCGAAAGTTGAGTTGGATGAAATTTACACCGCAATAGTTGCGTATGCAACTATTGCGGTGTAAATTATTTGTTAAGTTTTGAATCAAAGTTACTTATGGGGGAAGGTATGAAAGTTTGGGATTTACCAACACGGCTCTATCACTGGGTTCAGGCAGTCTTGTTCGTAGGGTTACTGGCTAGCGGTTTTTCGAAGGAGGATATGCATAGTGTTCTGGGAATCAGTCTGTTTATATTGATTATGTGGCGTATCAGCTGGGGATTTGTTGGGAGTGAAACCAGCCGCTTTAGGCAATTTGTAAAATCACCTAAAGCGGTTGTTATCTACCTCAAAGGAGAGGGCTCACCACATGCAAGACACAGCATAGGGCACAACCCTGCGGGTGGTTGGATGGTGGTGCTTATGATCACTGTCTTATTGCTTCAATGTTGTTTAGGGCTTTTGATTTCAGGGGTAATTGATTTAGCTTTGCTACCCGAGCTGTTGATCAGTGACACTACATTAAGTTGGTTTGAAGATGCACATTTCTTTTTGGCCTACCTGTTGATCGGATTGGTCTTAGTGCACTTGATAGCGATCGCTTTCTATAAACTCGATAAGAAACCCTTGGTATGGGCGATGATTGTTGGGTATCAGAAAGCGAATATCTTGTTTAAGAAAGGCAATGCAAGAAGAGAAGTGGTTATTGCATCCAATACCAGAGCACTTTTGATGCTAGTTGTTTCACTATTCGTTACTATGGCAATTATTGCGCCTTCAATAATGTGAGAGTGAATTAAATGAGTGTTGAGTTTGATCGTCAAAGCAGCTTTGGCTGGCTGATTAATGTCATGGCCGGGCAGGCTTCAAAAATGTTTGATACCGAGTTAAAAAAGCATGGATTAACAATAGCGCTATGGCCAACTCTAATGTGTTTATGGGAAGAGGAAGGCGTGACTCAGCGGGATATCGCAATCAAGTCTAAGGTTGAAAACTCAACTACGACCAGAACACTTGATAAGTTGGAAAAACTGGCGTTAGTTGAACGTCGACCCGATCCAGCCAGTCGACGATCCTTTCGAATTTATTTAACCGAAAAGGGCAAAGCTCTTAAGGATACGCTATTGCCCATACCGGTGGCAGTGAATCAAGAGCTTCTTAGTGTCTTGGATGAGCAAGAACAAGCACAATTGATCCAGCTGCTGAAAAAGATGGTTAGCTCAGTTCAACCTGCAGGCTATAGTAACGAGCACCGAGCAAATTCAACCCGTTAATAGTTTTAATCTGTTTGAATAAAGAAAGGTGTTTTAGGCAAACACCTCATCATTTTAGGCAAACATTACTCCCTCTCGATTTCTATACTTGATTTCAATTTAAAGGGCACAGGGCTTCATTCAATAAGCCATGCATCTTTGAGCATCATCAAGAGAATTAGGAGTTAGAGAGCATGAACAAAGTTACCTTCCCAAATACTAATGGCTTGGATATCACCCTGGCTGGTTTGATTAACTTCCCAGAGAACTTTGATGAAAATGGGGCATATCCTGCAATCGTTGTTTCTCACCCTGGTGGTGGAGTCAAAGAGCAAACGGCTGGAACTTACGCTAAGAAGCTAGCGGAACATGGGTTTGTTGCTATTGCTTATGATGCGTCTTATCAGGGTGAAAGCACGGGGCAGCCGCGTCAGCTTGAGAACCCTCATGTTCGTACTGAAGATATCAGTGCAGTCATTGATTACCTTACGACACTCAACTATGTAGACAATGAACGTATTGGCGCAATGGGCATTTGTGCCGGTGCCGGTTACACCGCAAATGCTGCAATCAATGATCGTCGCATCAAGGCTGTAGGTACTGTGAGCATGGTGAACATTGGTCAGATGTTCAGAAATGGATGGGATAACAATGTTAAAGACAGTGATGCTATTCCATACATAGAAGCGGGTTCTGGCGCTAGAACTTCGGATGCGAGCGGTGCTGAGATTGCCACCATGCCTATGGCGCCACTCAATGAAGAAGATGCTCCAAATGAAGAGCTTCGTCAGGCTTGGGAATACTACCACACGGATCGCGCTGCTTATTGTACAGCTCCTGGTTTTGCAACCGCTCGTAGCTTGAATCAGATCATTACTTACGATGCATTCTTCAAATCAGAAGCCTTTTTAACTCAACCATTATTGATGGTAGTTGGAAGTGATGCGGGCAGTAAGTGGATGAGCGACGATCTAATGGAACGAGCAGCAAGCAGTGATAAGCAGATGCACATTGTGAATGGGGCTAACCACATGAGTCTATACGATGGCGAATCTGACATTGCTGAGGCTCTCAGTGTGCTTACTCCGTTCTTTGCACGCACTTTGTAATTAGGCAGTGTTACGCGCTCCATAAGGGGCGCTATTTCGCGCTTTGAATAGATTTTGGAGACCTGACATGAACACGCAGAAAATTACATTCAGAAATCCAGATATGGCTTGGGATATATCTGCCTTAATACTTCTTCCAAGTGATTTTGATGAGAAAAAACGTTATCCAGCTATGGTTAGCGTACATCCTTTCGGTAGCTGCAAAGAACAAACATCAAGCACTGTCTATGGTAAAGCGCTAGCTGAAGCTGGCTATGTCGTGATTGCCTATGACGCCAGTTTTCAGGGCGAATCAGGTGGTACGCCTCGTTATATTGAAGACCCTAGTCAGCGAGTGGAAGATATCAGTAGGGTGATTGATTATGCCGCAACCTTGCCTTATGTCGATGTCGCTCGTATCGGTGGGCTGGGCATTTGTGGCGGTGGCGGTTATGTAATAAACGCTGCACTCACTGAAAAGCGCCTAAAAGCAGTGGTTGGTATTACTCCGGTCAATGTTGGTCGTCTATTCCGTGAAGGCTTTAGTGAATTTAACCCTATTGAAGCACTGGAAGGTATGGCCGCACAGCGCACGCTTGAAGCACAAGGTGGTGAATTACAGGTAAATGAATTATTGCCACCGAGTATTGAATTCGCGAAGGAAAATGGCTTGATCGAGCGAGACGTTTTTGAAGCGACGGATTACTACAAAACTGCTCGTGGTCAGACGGAAGGCGGAGCAACCAGAATGCTGTTCTCTCATGCTCAGAAAACTCTGAGTTGGGATGCCTTTGCGTTCGCCGAAACGTTGATGACGCAACCTGTAATGGCCGTTGTTGGACAAAAAGTTGGTGCATTTGGAGCATATCGAGATGGTCTGGATATATACGGGAAGTCGGTTGCATCGAAAGATCGTCAATTAGTTGAATTACAAGACTGGTCTCACTATGACCTCTATGACAATCCAACGGCTGTTGGTTTGGCAATGGAAAAGATTATTCCCTTCCTAGCTCAACACATGAGCTAAGTTAAATGGCGCTTGATTTGTGCGAGCGCCGTATTTTAACCACCGTTGTAGTACATCTATCTGGAAGGAAAACGTAGCATGAAATGGCTATATTTGGTTTTGAGTGTCGTTATCCTTGGTGCGTTCGCTTTAGCCTTTTTAGTCACGCGTATAGAAAACGCCCAAAGTTTAGCTAACAAACAGCTTTTGCTTTATGAGCCAATGAACCAAGCAACTGATTCAACGACTGCGGTGGTTGTTTTCTCTCGGTCAGGTAATACCGGTGTCCTGGCTGATCATATTGCAAATAAAACGAGTGGCGATCTTTATGAAATAACGGCTGACACGTACCAATTGGGAATCCCAGGCTGGATCAGTGCGCTGAAAGACGCACGTAGTAATGTCGCTGATATCACGCCTTCACAGATTGATCTTTCGCAATATAAGACCGTCTATTTGGGTTCGCCGATTTGGTTGTATAGTCCAGCGCCACCGATTTGGCAGTTTGTTAAAGATAATGATTTAACGGGTAAACACGTGGTGTTGGTTAATAGTTTTAACAGTAAGTTCGAACAAAGTTTTATTGATGATTTTGCTGAGCTGGTTAAGGCTCAAGGTGCTGTTTCTTTTACGCATAAATATGTAAAACGTGGTCGAATGGGAAATCAGCTGACAACAGCTCAGATGCTAGAAAAGTACGATCAGCAGTGATTACCGCCACGGTTTGGAATAGAAGAGTAACATTGTATGTTAACAACAAATGCAAATAGTCAGATCCAGGCATTAGCCAATACAGTATTTGCCTACAGTAAAAGAGAAGGGGATCACAACACCGGTATTTCTGGGTTAACCGCTCATATCAGAAACGCACCTACTGAACCTTTGCATTGTATTTATACGCTCAGTTTGGCCATGGTATTACAAGGCGGTAAACAGCTTTCGATTCATAACGAACAATTGCCTTGCGTAGCTGGTCAGTCAATGTTGACTACGTTTGACTTGCCGGTTGTTTCGCATGTCACTGAAGCAAGTAGGCATCACCCGTTCATTGCCTTGGTATTGAAGCTGGATTATTCATTGATAATGCAGGTATGTGCCGAGCTTAATTTATCGAAACCGTCTCGTGATATGAGGTATCAACCGATATCAATTCATGAGTTTGACATGGAATTATGTGATGCGATGAGTCGACTGTTTCGACTTCAACAACAAGAAAAGTTTCTACCTAGCTTGGCACCGTTGATCGAGAAAGAAATCATTATCCGCCTGATGGATAGCCCTCATGGCATGCACTTACGCCATTTGGCGTCTGCAGGCTCGCCGAGCAGTCAAATTTTAAAAGTTGTGGCTTGGCTGAAACAGAATTTCACCCAGTCAATTGGTATCGAAACTTTGGCTGAGCAAACGCACATGAGCTCTTCTACGTTCCGCCAGCACTTCAAGGCCTTAACGGGGGCTAGCCCGTTACAGTACCTGAAGACATTACGCCTTCAGGAAGCCAGGGATCAAATGTTGATGAATGGTTTGGATGCGAGCCAGGCCAGTAGTTTTGTTGGCTATGAAAGTGCGTCGCAATTTAGTCGTGAATACAGTCGTTTATTTGGTTTACCGCCGCAAAAGGACATACAACGATTGCGGCAGTTTTAATGTAATGTTTGGATCGCTACGTTTAGAGAATCAAAAGCGCTGATCCAGCCAAATTCAACGCCATCGTGACAAAGTCCGTCACAAAGATGAACAGCATTGGCATTTTGAACACCTGCCAGACACCACCGCCTTTTCGGTTTTCTAGCGCCACCGGGACGTTGAAAATGAACTGGGAGCCATGAGCAATGCCGAAGATGAAGAGTAGGAAAGCTCTTTGAGCATCGCTCGGGAAAAGATCCAGATTCAACAACAGCATGATGTTGCAGAGGGCAAAGGCGAAGTTCATCCCACCCAAAAATCGACCGGATTCAGCCAAAACATCGAATAAATGATGATTTCGCTGATCTCGTGGTGTCACCACTTTTGCAAAATTACGGTGTTTGATGGAGAAGGTGTAGAAGGCCATCGTAAACCAGATGGCATTGATTACAAGTAAGCCGGTAAACATCATATTTCACCTCGTCGAGTTGTCTGTCAGTTAATTGTCTTGTTTTTATTTGTGATTTCTTTGTCTTAGTACTTTTTGAATGAGCGCTTTTTGTATTAGCGCTTTAGGACAATGCGATAACGGGCATCACCGCTTTCCAGCCGTTTCATCGCCTCATTGACTTGATCAAAGCGAAACTCCTCGATGATAGGTTTGATCTTATGCCGACCCGCAAAGTCGAGCATGGTTGCGATGGTAGAAGGGCTGCCAACTGGGGAGCTGGAAACTGAACGTTGCGCGCCCATTAATCCAAAGACGCTGATGTCCAAAGGCTCTAACGTGGCCCCCACGAAATGAAGACGGCCTTTGGGCGCCAAGGTGTTCACGTAACGATTCCAATCAAGCTTTACGTCTACCGTAGAGATAATCAGATCAAACTGATTTTTCGCAGCAGAGATGGCGTTCTTATCTCGGGAGTTGATGACCGAATGAGCGCCTAATTCCAGTGCTTCTTTTGTCTTCGCTTCCGACGACGTAAAGGCGGTTACTTCACACCCCCAGGCATTTAAGAATTGAAGGGCGAGATGACCCAGCCCGCCGATACCAATCACCGCGACTTTGTCCGTCGGTTTAATATCGAATTGCACGAGTGGATTGAAAACGGTGATGCCAGCGCAGAAGAGTGGGCCGGCAATGGCTTTGTCGATATGGCTTGGTAAGGCGACGACACTCGAAGCATCTGCGCGTACTTTGTCTGCAAAGCCGCCATGTCTTCCGATAATTGTGCCTTGTGCGTCAGAACAAAGATTGTGATCCCCGGTATTGCAGCTCCGGCAGTCGTGACAATAATCCGAGTGCCAGCCTAAGCCAACCCAATCGCCTTCGGCAAACTGGGACACTTGACTGCCTACGGCTGAAATCGTCCCAATCACTTCATGACCGGGAACAAAAGGGTAGCTGGTCATACCCCATTCGTTATTCAGCATACTGAGGTCACTGTGGCAGATGCCGCAGTATTCGACGTTAATCTCAATCTCGGATGCTTTGAGCGCTCCGGGATCGAATTCAAACGGTTGGCGTTCGCCTTTGGGTTCGAAGGCTGCGAATGCGCGGATCATGGTTATTCCCCACTTTTCCGTTGCATGCTTTTGAGCATCTTGGCGGTAATCTGATTGCCGCCGATGGCGAAGTTACCTTCGGGAGATTCATTCAAAATCACCCAAGCATTGGCTTTGATCTTGTCACCAAGTACATCGCCAACGGCATTGGTTAATGCCTGGATGAGTTGCTCTTTTTGATCTTCAGTTAATGCATTTTCAACACTGTAGTAAGTAATCACTGGCATAATTAGTCCTCTTTTGGGGTTGAAGCGTTTGTTTAGGTAATGGAAATACCATTAAGAATTCGGTTTACGGTTCGCCAGTAAAGCGCTCTAACTTCGTCTTCAGAACGCGGTAGCAGACCGCCAATGTAGAGTGAGAAAAAGCCGGTAAATGAAGCGAGTAATAGCACCGATACTTCACCTGGGTGATCCTCTTTGAAGACACCTTCTTTGATGCATTCATGGATGCGAGCGCTGTAAAAATCGAAGGAGATCTTTGAGTCTTTTCTTAAATCGTCGTGATTTGCCAACTCGTCTTTGGTGTCGGATTTTACAAAGATCAGCTCGAAATATTTCGGGTGATCTAAGACAAAGTTCAGAGCGTTTTCCAGGGTTTGGCGGAAACGCTTTTCAGCGGTATCTGCTTCGAGTGCTGGCATTAAATACTTTGTGTAGGTTCCAAAGCCCGTCTTAATTATCTGGTGGAACAAAGCCTCTTTGTTGCTGTAGTGACGATAAATCGCAGTCGCTGAAATCCCCACTTTCTGCGCAATGTTTCGCATGGACAGGCCTTTGTAGCCCACCTCCATGTATTGCTCTAGAGCGCGTTCCAAAATGATGTCTTTTGTACTGTTACTTGTCGATTCTGATGTCATGGGTAAGGTGCTGAATATTGATTAAGTTAACACATGTTAACTTTTACGAAATTGGAATGTCAATGGAGTACTAATTAACCAATGTTTGAAGCTGTCCTTGAATGGCTTCTGGCTATAAACGTTTTAGAGAAGAGGAGACGGCGTGTAAGAAGGAATAAAAGGGGTTAGTTTGATTGATAGAAAACCGACGCTTGGTTTGAACTGATAGATTTAAGCGCCGGCTTTCATATTGGATTTCTAACCTGGACGGTATGGTGTTTCTATACCCGCCTGTTAGTGTGCTTCTGACGTCGCCAGTTCTGTCGCAACCGCGTCAGAGTTCCAACCGATTAAGCCATCCAATTGATAGCCAGGGAACATAGTCTTCATCTTGCTGTTTAATGTGTTTTTGTCGTCTGTGGTCAAGCCTTTCGAAGCATGTCTATCACGAACCAGTGTTTGGAACGTATTGATATAGCTAAGTTGATTGTTCAATTGCTTCAATGAGCCAGCTTTACCGTGACCTGGGTAAACAACTTTGGTATCCGCATATTCACGTAATACGTAAGCCAACTGGCCCATCCACTGATTCGAACGGCCTTCTGCTAACCAAGGGTGCATGTGAGGGTAGCTTAGGTCGCCTACAAACAGCTTTTGGCTTTGTGGTTGGAAGAAGACTGTGATGCTGGATGCCTCACCTGCGCCCAACTCATCAACTACAAATTCGATACCATCAATGGTTACGTTTCCTTTCTCAGGCAGTACCTGATCCGGAAAGATAGTGGTGCTTGGGTAATCCTTTCCGTAAGTCGGTAACCAGAACTCTCGCTTTTTCTCGGTTGTTGCTTTGATTCCGTCGATTGTTGCCTGTGTCGCATAAACAGGCAATTTGCCATAGCGCTTGGTAAGTGTTGTCAGACCATTGTAGTGATCCGGGTGAGGGTGGGTAATCATTACTGCACTTGGCTTCTTACCGGTTTTCTCAATAGCCGCGATCAGATTACTCGCTTCGCTATTTAGAAATTGGACGTCAATCAGAATCAGTCCTGATTCACCTTCCAGCCAAAACGTATTGGCGAAGAAACCTTTCTCGGAGGCCGTAAATGTGCCCACTGTTTGAGGGGCTTCAGCTGAAACAGCTGGGCCGGTTAAGCTTGCAAGAACGAGTGCTGAAGTTAATAGTTTTTTGATCATGACTTCACTCCTTATTTCTGTGAGTCGTTATTGTTTGTTTTGTATTTTTAGTTAATGGTGTTGCTTGTTGAACTATGGGTTTTATTAGTTGAGTTAAAGGCTCTTGTTAATCAGCCATTAACTCGTGTTACACGTTACATCTTGTATTTGCATGCTACATGTTGATGGCTGAAGACATCGTTGAGCGGTGTTCACCGTGTATTAGCCATTGACGTTCGAGCGCTAGCGCTTCCAGTTCTGCATTACCTGCTATCACATGGCCTCTACCAACTACTTCAAGCATGGCGGAGTCAGAGATATGATCGCCCACAGCACAGCAGTCACTCAGAGACACTTCACGCGCTTCGCAATACTCCCGAATACGACTGGCTTTTCCTTCTCCGATACACGGCTGGCCTATGATGTCACCGGTGTAGTTGTCGCCATTTCGGACTAACTCGGTGGCGATGACTCCGGTAACCCCCAGTTGTTGTGCCAGAGGAGCCAATAGCTCTTTGAAGGAACCAGAGACAAGAAAGATCCGACTTCCTTGTTGTTGGTAATCTCGGAGCAAGTCCATGCCATCGGGTTGCCATAAGTCATTGCCATATTCTGTTTGTGCCCATTCAAACCAGGCTTCACAGGCAGCTTCGACAAGCTCAACAGAACGTCCTTCGAAGCTTCGATAGTAAGCTCTGTTTACTTCCTCTCTCGGAAGTGTCCGAGAGAGCAGTTCGAAGCTTTGCTTAAAGTCTTCAAAGCGGATGAAACCTTCTTCTGGCTCGAGGCCCTTGTCTTTCAAAAACTGGTAATAGAAAGACTGAAAGCTCAACATAGATTTCACAGTGATGAGGGTTTCATCTACGTCGAAAAAGCAAAGTTCTGGTGTCATGCGGCGATCCTTGTAGCAGTGTTGATTTCGCTGTTTTGGAAGACACTTTTTAGATAAGTTTCTATGGTGTGGAAGTCTTTGATTCCCGCAGTGATTGCGACATGTCCGTCTGGACGAACAAGACACCAGAGTTGTTCTTTCTTACTTATCCAGCGTTTAAGCCCCAACGATTTAATGGCTAGGTTGGCTGCTTCTGCCAATGGCTGATTCAGGCTAATCAGATTGACTGGTAGTTGTTCACAGACACTGATGGCTTGCTCTATCCCATTGTTGTCCGGTAAAACTTGCCCTTGGTGGCTAACCAATAGAAGAGAGAATTCTGTTCCGTGAACCAAACTTGAGATGGCCTGTTCCGATCCGTCACTGGTTTTAACCTGGATATGGGGTAAGCGTTGTCCTGGAATCAGAGCGTTATGCTGTGAATTCCCGTTCAAAGGAGAGTCCAGGTAGCATTGCTTCAGACCGGAATACAACCAAGGTAGGGTATCCTGAACGCTCGCACGCTTCCCGTACCAAGGCAAAAGGTGCGTTCGGGCAAAGCACAACCAAGGTGCGGTTCCTGTAATAAATGAAGTGGTTTTCGCGGTGACGTCCTGAACGCGTTGAGCAACTTGTAAACGCTCGAATGCATAGCTTTCCACCAGGCTTCGGTCGGCATACCCTTTTAAGTGGTATGCCAGTTTCCAGGCCAAGTTGAAGACATCCTGAAAACCAGTATTTAGACCTTGGCCGCCCAGAGGGCTGTATAGGTGCAGTGCATCGCCAAGCAGTGCCATGTTTCCTTTGATGGCACTCGATGCCATACGGTGGTAGAAGGGGGCACAGGTCAGCCATTGAGGGCTATGGACGGTAATTCCGCCAGGTCCTTTTTCATCTACGATGGCTTGAAGGTCTTCCAGTGCCACTTGACGGCGACCGCCCTGACCATCATCAATGAAATCGTTAGAGGTCTGACAAATCATTCGGTGCATGCCATCTGGTAGAGGCACCATGAGTAGATAACCTTTTCCGGAAAGGAAGAATTGAAGATCGTCTTTCTGAGGAGAATCCCAGTCGATCTTTACGTCACCCAGTAAGAAGGCTTTGTCGTATTCTCCGCCAGCAAAATCAACGCCCATTTGTTCACGGACCAAGCTGTGTGTTCCATCACACCCTAATACCCAGTCATAAATGGTTTCTGTACGTTCTCCGTTCTGGCATAGCTGTACTTTGCAGCGTCCATCGTCCAGTGCGTCAATGCTTTCAAGCGCAACGCCCCAGTTTACATCGCCGCCAAATTCTTTAAGGCGTTTTAAGAGCAGTGCCTCAGTGGAGCATTGAGGTAATGCCAATACTTGTGAAAACTCGGATTCGACTTTGTCAAAATTGATAGACAGGACGGTTTTTCCACCGGAATTCAATCGAGCGACTTTATGGGCTTTACCGGCCTTGTTAAAGTCGTGTGATAGGTTCAACGTATTTGCCAATTCTAATGTGATAGCATGAATTCCAATGGCTTTGGAGAGCTCGGTTGGCCCATCATTCTGTTCAACAACATCACACTGGATGTCATGTTGTTTAAGACTTGCAGCCATAGCTAGCCCCACAGGACCAGCTCCAACCACGAGGACGCGTTTTTGTTCTGCCGAATCACCAGACAAGGTGGATGATGGTTTATTTACTGTGTTGTTCTTTTTCATGGAAGATTCCTTTGCTTCGCAATGTTCTTTCTTAATCAAAACTGCTTTTAATAAGGTTCTATGTTTGTCATATGGATATCAGCAAACTGGATATAAAGTCCTTACTACTCTTTGATGCGATTTATAAAACTCAAAACCTGTCTGCGGCTGCTAATGTTTTGGATTCCAGTCAGCCAGCGGTCAGTCGTAGTCTTGCTAAACTGCGCCTGACGTTAAACGACCCTCTGTTTACACGTCAGGACTCTCGCATGGTGCCTACGGCTAAGGCAGTTGCCATGTCTGAATATGTGAAAGCAACCTTGGAAAACCTTCAGTTCTGTGTGAACTGTTTCAGCGAATTCCAACTTGCTAATACCAAGATGAATTACCGCATAGGGCTCAATGATTTGATCTTGAGTCTCTATGCCCAACCCATGATTGATCACATACTCAGTGAAGCTCCCGGCATTGATCTTTCTTTTGTTAATGCCAACTACCTGGATGCCCTGGATTCAATCGATAAGAACAAAGTTGATGTGGCCGTTATTTCTCACTACAGCAACAGTTCTCGCTACTCCTATGAACCCGTGTTTCAGGACGACTACGTTACTATCTCTAGACAAGGTCATTCCCGCTTAGAGGATGGTCTGTCCCTGGAACGCTTTGTCGAGCTGGAGCACATCCTTATTACCTACAACAACGCTCAAAGTGGTTGGGTGGATGACGAATTGGCTAAGATAGGGAAACAACGTAAAGTTCGTGTTCGTTTGCCTTTCTTTTCCAGTGCACCTTTGATTACGTCCACCAGTGAGCTGTTATGTACTTTGCCTCGACAGTTTGCTCGTTACTTCCAGCATTCTTTGCCGCTTGATATCCACTCTTTGCCTATTCGGAATCACACTCATACTTTCTTTCTGGTTTGGCTAAAGCGTTTCGATAATGACCCGGCACATCGTTGGCTAAGAAACCGAATAAAGAGTGTGTTAATGCAATCCATTCAGGCGCCTGAGACTGATGGATAGCGTTACGCTGTAAGAGGTAATTCCTCCTCAGGCTCACTGTAATTGGCTAACAGATTTGAGACGGTTTGCTGTGCAATCTCTCTTTCTTTTGTGGAGAGGTATTCGGCCTGCAGTGCTGAGTAAGACAGTTCGCAAACGCTTAGCGGTTCTTGATCTCCCTGGAAGAACTCCACGGTTGCTTCACCGTTAATTTTTCCGTTAGATTTAATTTCCAGATTGCGAATGGTGTAACGAATATCTGCACCAACCGGGAAGCAGAATTTATGGAAGTGGGTGTCCATTCGGTTGATCACAAAATAGTATTTTGTGTCGCTGTCACAGTAATAGGTTTCAGTTACTGCCAGAAGACTTTGGCGTGCTGCTTCAATGACGAGCATGCCTTGTAAATGCAAGCCGGTAATGTGATCCGACATGATTTCACAACGATCATCCACAAGCAGATCTAAATGGAATACGTTGTCGCTGAGTCGTTCAGGTTTTCCAACCAGAGCATTTTCTTGTTTAACTTTGTGGCAGAGTTCTTTACCTGCAACATCAGCCAGTTTTTCGGCGGAAGTGGCTAGAACAACATTTCTTGTGGTCGCGATTAAGCGCACCAGATCATCAATTTTCTCACGATGAATACCTTGACCTGGGATGACGGTCAGTAGACCTTCGAACTTGTGTTCTTTAATCATGGTCATGGTGTCTGAATAGGTCGCTACGTTTTCCTGTTTTGCGAAGTCTGTGAAAGCGTCGCCTACTACGATTACGGTTTGGTTATGCATAGTGTTTCTCCATTTTTTGTTAGGTGTAAAACTTCAATGTCCCTTCGTTTTCCACTGCTATTGCTACTTACTTATTATTTTTTAACTGCTCTTTGTCTTTCTAAACTGCGGTATTACTGTGGTGATTTTGTGGAGGAGAGCCGGTAAAGCAGCTCTCCTCAATGATTTAGAAAATCCGTTCATTAGCAAATCTGTGCATTAGCAAACCTATGCATTAGCCACTGTACGTATTAGCCACCGTACGTATTAGCAAAATGCCTGTTTGTTCATTTGAATAAAGCTTTCCAATGAACTGGCTGGTTTGCCTGTAAGCGTTTCGAAGTCATCGCTGACAAAGCATCCGTCGTTAGCGGAGTAAATCTGGAAGAGTTCGATTAACGCGTCTGATAACCAGTGTCCGTAACCGGCTTCGATCATGGACTGACGAGCATCTTCAAACGATACCGGAATGTACTCCACGTCTTTGCCTGTAGCTTGGGTTAGGTAGGTTGCAACCTGCTCGTAGCTTTCTGCACCTTCGCCGGTCACTGTAATGATGTGATTGTCGCTACTGTTGTCTTGTAGACACTTCAGCGCAACTTCGGCGATGTTGTGAATGTCAGTGAAGCTGATCTTGCCGTTTGACGCTGGTGCATAGATTTTTCCGTTAGTTTTGACGGACTCTGCATCACCAAACAACACTTGCATGAATAGGTTGCTACGAATCATGCTGTAAGCAACGCCTGATTCTTTAAGATGCTCTTCAATTTGTGCGTGCAGGCGAGGCAGGCGAGCTTCAGAATTCAACGATGGACGAAGTCCTGAAAGTTTAACGATGCGCTTAACACCGCAATCACGTGCAACATCAATCACGCTGTTTTGGTAGACCACCATGTGTTCATCTGGCGGAGTAGCCATATACACATGGGTAACGTCTTCGAGTACTCGGTATAGGTGACTTTTGTCACTTAGATCACCTTGTACAATTTGGGCGGATTCAGGCAATACGCTTTTAGCTTTGTCTGCATCTCTGGTTAGTGCTTTGTATGCCAAACCTGCGTTGCTTAGGTATTCACATACTTTTGAACCTGTTTTTCCGGTCGCTCCGATTACTAGAATCATGGTTTCACTCCTTGTGTTTTAATTGCTGATTAACGGTTGTAATAAGGGGTTGGTTGACGGTTGTTGGTTTTATTAATGATGTCTTCCATACCATCTACGCCGTTTTCGAAAAGGGTGTAGAGGTTGTCGACAACGTCTTGCTCGATTTCGTAGTCCACATCGAAGGTTGCTGTCCAAGTGAATAAGGTTTGGCGATTGCCAATGTCTTCAAACTTCAACGTGGATAGGTAATTGGTCACAGGAACCGGGCCACTTAAAATGTTGTAAGTGAAGCTGTGGTTCAGATCAGAGTACTCAAGTAAGCGCTCAACGAAGACACCACCGTCGTCCATCACAATGGCTCGGTGAATACCGCGCTTGTTCTCATATACATCGCAGGTATCAACCAGGCTCTGCCAGCGTTGAATCGCACAGAACTTCCCGAATTTTTTCCAAACTTTTTTAATGGAAGCATCGAATACACGATTCACTTCTACTTCGGCGGCTTGAACTCCGGTCGTGGTTAAAGCTAGTGCTAAGGCCGCTGAGGTCATCCATTTCATGGTGTTTCTCCTTTTGTAAATTTCTCGTTTTATTATTTGTTGTTTCCTGTGTTGTTGAATTCATTATTGGCAAGAGAGCGAGGCGATGTAATGGCGAGGCGGTTATAGGGTCTATAACGAGTTTGTTATAACGAGTTCAGGAATGAATGCTCAGATGTTGAACTGCCCGAGATTACTGGGCTGTCGGTGATTTGTTTGAGTTAGAAAATATGTCACCGGTTGCGATTTGGAGACAGAAAATAGTGGATTTCGAATAAATGGAGCTATTTTCTCGGGCTTTAGACTTAGATTTTTTAGGCAAGAGTAGGTCTATGACCTATTAAGTCCGACAGGAAGAAAGTGAATAAAAGCTGGAATGTGTTGAGATATGTTAGCCGGGAGGTTTGTATTTATGTGACTTTGTGGAGGAGGGAATTAAAAAATATAATCGACAAGAGATAGATTCAAAGACAAACGGTTGCAGTTCGCTTTGAATCTACCTGATCAAGACTTACTTCGAGTCAACACGACCCATGAACTTACGTTCTTCAGTATTGATCTTGATGCGGTCGCCAGTAGAAATGTGCTCAGGCACCTGAACTACAAGGCCGGTGGTTAGCTTGGCCGGTTTAGTACGAGAGGTTGCAGACGCGCCTTTGATTGACGGGTCGGTTTCTTCAATCACCAAATCAACGCTAGGTGGCAGTTCAAGACCCACGGCTGAACCATCAACCACAACAATATAGATACCGTTGGTTTCTTCTGTAATGAACAGAACTTCGTCTTCGATAGACTCTTTGTTCAGGTTATAAGGTGTGTAATCTTCGCTGTCCATGAACACATACTCTTCACCATCGATGTAAGAGAAGTTTGCAGGACGCTTGATTAGGTCAGCCAGGTTTAGCATTTCAGAGTCTTTGAACGTTTCGTCAACCTTACCACCAGTAACTACATCGTACATACGCATACGATAAATGCTGCCACCTGCACGGCCTTGTGGCACTGAGCGCTCGATGTCTTTGACAATAAGTACACGGCCGTTGAATTCGATAGCCTGATTCTTCTTAATTTCACTTGCCTTTGGCATGAGTAGTTATCCTATACATTATCTTAGGGAAGGGGGTTGACGAAGACCCCGCCGAAAAAGGCAATAATTTACCATGAAAAACCAGCAAAGATGAGTTTTATATGCTTGTAAGCGCAGGATTTTTTCACCATTTTTGTTGAACATTATTTTCCAAACTTATGAGGGCTTTGTGGTGCTTTCTTTCCTGCACTGTCCAACAGCTTCAAGAAGGTCGGGCATTCAAAGTGACTTGGTGCTTTACATGCTGCGGTATGGCGTAGGCCTTTGCTCATTAGCTTTAATTCCTCAATTTTCTGATCAATCTCATCTGCTTTATGGAGGAGTAACTCTCGATCGATCTCGGGGCCGTCCGGCGTAAACATGGTTCCAATTTCTTCCAGAGACAAACCCGCTGTTCTGCCCAGAGAAATCAGGGCTAAGCGTTGTATCGTATTAGGTGGAAAGAGCCTGCGTAAGCCATTTCTTCCATTGGATTTTATTAAGCCCTTTTCTTCGTAGTAGCGAAGGGTGGAGGCGGGCAAACCTGTTTTCTTTGATACATCACCAATATCCAGGGCATCTTGTTTAATTGATTGCGACATAAAGACTTGACCTAAAGTTGACTTTAAGTCGTATGCTAGTTGTGTGCCTCGCATAAGGCAATCAAAAATCTTAAAAGGAGGATTTATGGACGCACAATTCTGGCATGAACGATGGGCTATGAAAGAGATTGGCTTTCATGAAGGAGAGGTTAATTCGCTGTTATTACATTGGTTTGATTCATTGTCATTAACCCCTGGTGATCGGGTCTTTTTGCCTTTGTGTGGTAAAACCCGGGACATTGCCTGGTTGTTAGCTCAGGGATACTCGGTAGTCGGCGTTGAGCTGAGTGAGATTGCGGTGAAGGAATTGTTTGAAGAACTCGGAGTTCAACCAACCATCACTAAGGTAGATCAATACCTTCATTATCATTCTGAAAATCTGGATGTGTATGTGGGAGACATCTTCGACATGACTCCTTCTATCATCGGTCAGGTGGCCGGTGTCTACGATCGTGCGGCTTTGGTGGCGCTACCTTTGGAGATGCGTAAGCAATACACAAAGCTGTTGTTGAGTATTACTGCCTGCGCCCCACAGTTGTTGGTGTGTTATGAGTATGACCAATCGATCTTTGATGGCCCGCCGTTCTCTATCAGCAGAGAGGAAATTCGCCAGCATTATGCTGACTCACTAACAATCACCTTACTTGAAAGCCGCGAGATGGAGGGATGTATTCGCGGGCAGGTGGATGCCACGGAGCGGGTTTGGTTATTAAGTTCTTTATCTGAGTAAATTATTTCTTGACGATCTAGGTCAGTTGTCCTATTTTTGTTTAGGTCAACTGTCCTAGTGATGTTTTTTGCGCTAACACATACAAGAATTTATGACACAAGGACTTATTACACAGCGATTTATTACACAGGTAAGGCGAAATGAAGACCTCTACGAGAGCGCTGATTATTGAACGTGCCGATGAACTCTTCTATCAAAAAGGGTTTGATCACACTTCATTTGCTCATATTGCGAAAGATGTAAACATCTCTCGTGGGAACTTTTACCACCACTTCAAAAGCAAGGATGAGATTCTGGATGCCGTGATTGATTTTCGGCTGTCAAAGACTCAGACCATGCTGGATGAGTGGGATCAGGAAGGGGATACACCTGAGGCCCGAATTCGTTGTTTCATTCATATTCTGATTCGTAATATGTCCAAAATTGTTATGTATGGTTGTCCCGTGGGTACGTTGACCTCTGAACTGGCGAAGCTGGATCACGCTTCGTTGGATAAGGCTGGTGCCGTATTTAGCTTATTTCGTGAATGGCTAGCTCGTCAGTTTGATGCCTTGGGCTTTTCAGATCGATCAGACGCTTTAGCCATGCATGTGCTGGCTAGAAGTCAGGGCATAGCAACGCTTGCCAGTGCTTTCAAGGATGAAACTTTCATTAATGAAGAAGTCGCAACCTTAAACCTGTGGTTGGAGCAGCAGCTGGCCAGCCGTTAAATCTACAGCTTTGAATAAAGTTTTGAACCAAGTCTTAAACTTTAAGCCTTGAACGATAAGTCCTGAAGAAAGGGAGAGGGAAAATGTATATCGTGACATTGAAATTTTCTGTCAATAAAAGCAATGCGCCTCAATTCATGGAAGGTCATAAAGCCTGGATTGAGCAAGGAATCAAAGATGGTGTTTTTGCGCTGGTGGGCAGTTTGCCGGACATTGGTGGAGGCATCATTGCACATAATGTTTCCCGTGATGAGCTTGAACAGCGAGTTAAGGATGACCCTTTTGTGGCTGAACAGGTGGTGACCGCCGACATTATGGAGTTCCTACCTAACCGTGCAGATGAGCGCCTTTCATTTCTATTGCCTCAGGGTTAAAGGCTGAATCATGGCTGAGTTGTTTCAAGGCCCGGATGGGCAACCCAGGTGTAAGTGGTGCGGGGGTGCACCGGAGTTTCTTGCTTACCACGACAACGAATGGGGATTTCCTGTCAGGGATGATCAGCACTTATTTGAAAAAATCTGTCTGGAAAGCTTTCAGTCGGGGTTGAGCTGGCGGACGATACTGACCAAACGAGAGAATTTCAGACAGGCATTCAAGCAGTTCGATTTTTATCAGGTGGCTGAGTTCACCGAGCAAGACGTTGAACGTTTATTGCAAGATGCAGGCATTGTTCGTCATCGAGGCAAGATTGAGGCGGCTATTAATAATGCCAAACGTGCAGTGGAAATGGTGGCGCAGGAAGGGTCGTTGGCTGACTTCTTTTGGCAATATGAGCCTCAAACGATTGTGAATGCACCACAAACGGTTTCTACCTCGGAAGAGTCCATCGCCTTATCTAAAGCACTGAAGAAACGAGGGTGGAAATTTGTTGGTCCGACGACAGTGTATGCTTTTATGCAAGCAATGGGATTAATCAATGACCATTCAGAAGGCTGCATCATTCGACAGACGGTAGAACAGACTTCCAAATAACATTGAACCTCTTAATTACCCGTTTAGTTGTAAACAGTTGTGGTAGGACGAGTTAGTTAAGAGGTTCGATGTCGTTTCAGCGTTTGTGCCCTTAATCAATTTTCGATGAACTTCTGCAATTGTGTATTGATTTGATTGACTGAGCGGTTGATTCGTAACGCTAACTCCAACAAACGTTCGGTATTTTCCGTCGTTTGTCTGGAAACGTCCCGAATATTGTCGATACCTGAATTGATCTCATTGCTGATACCCGCTTGCGTTTCTGCCGCTTCAGACAGTTGTATGTTTTGAGCCTGGATTTTCTCAATGGCGTGACTGACACTCTCAATCATTTCATTGGTTTCCATGGCTTTTTCTTTACTGGTGTTGAGACTTTCTTTGCCTTTGTCGATGGTACTGACAGCATTAATAGCGCCTTGCTGTAGTTGCTCAATCATCCTGTTAATTTCTTCGGTGGATTCTTGAGTCCGACTGGCTAAGGTTCTTACTTCGTCCGCCACTACCGCAAAACCACGACCCTGTTCCCCGGCACGTGCAGCTTCAATTGCCGCATTCAGTGCTAATAGATTAGTTTGTTCGGCAATGCCTCGAATCACATCGAGTACACCTCCAATGTTTTGGCTATGTGCTTCGAGATTACCCACGACTTCCGCAACGGCTTCCATTTCTTCCGCAAAATTTTGCACTGAATTGAGGTTGTCTTCTACGGTTTTGCTGCCTCTTGCGGTTTGTTTTTGAGTCTCAATGGAACTTTGTGCGGTTTCAGACGCAATGCTGTTCATGTCCGTGGTAGCGTTGGCCATCTCATTCATTGAGTGAGCCACTCGTTCGGTAACGTCATGCTGATGGGTTGCATCTGCTTGGGTTTGTTGTGTAATGCGTTCCATGTCTTCAGTGCTTTGGGTTAGTTCTTTAACCTGCTCATTGATGTCTTTTAACGTAGTCGCCAAGCGTTTCATGAGATGATTAAAGGCACTGGCGATGTCGCCAATTTCATCCTGAGGTTCACTGACCAGCCGTTGATCCAAATTGCCTTCGCCTTCTGCGATATCTAACAGGGCGGATTTTACTTCCCTTAACCGTTCAGAAATCAGTTTCCTGAACATAAAGAAAAGTAAGCCTATGGTGCCGCCCAAGACAATCAGAATGATCACTGCAATTTGAGTATTGAGGCTTGTTGCATAAGCTAATTGCTCATCGATTGGCACCTGAACTTCGAGAATGCCTCGTACATCATTTAACTGCCAACCCGTTTTCGGGGTGTCCGGGTGGGAGTTATGACAATTCACACAGCCCTGAGCCACCATAGTGTCAGCCAGTGCGACACGTACCACTTCTTTATCATTGATGGTTTCTACTGTGGAGAAGGTTTTCTTCGGATCTTTATTTAACTCATCCCATGCCGCTTGACCAAAGGCATCCATTTGACGGTTCTTTCGGTTGGGGAAGGGGAAGGGACTGTAGAGTTTCAAGGTGATGATGTTGTTGTTCGAGAACTCTTTGCTGAGATCATGAATGAAGGTCGCTGGCAGTGGCACAACCCCAGCTTTATCTTTGTGATCGTAATGGGGGCGAATGCCATCTACAGGTAAGACCTTCTTAATGATGTTTTTTGTGTAATAGCCACGAATGGTTTTGTATTGCTTAACCGTACTTTCCGCTGATGAGATAGCCCCGGCAATTGCATGTTGTTTAGTAACATTAGGAACGTAGGTAAAAAGAACGATGAGTACAACGACTAAGATGAGTACGAGTGGGGAAAACAACCGGGTACTCAACTTTCCAAAGTAACTTTTGCTCATCTCGGCCACCTTTTTGACGAGCTGTGTATGAGTTAAACCCATTTAAAGTGTAGTTCATCCTTGCGCTAATAACCGACTTTATTGGTGGGGTATTTGTGTTGATTGATGAGCGCGTTTGAACGCTGTAAGGGAAGTATAGACTGTTATGCTTGCTTGAGAGTTGTCTGTTGGTGGCTTAGGGTGTTTAGTTTGTTTCGGAGGCTTCAATCAGCGACTTTTTATCCAAAAGTACCTTATAAATGTATTCACGAAACTTCTTAACTCTTGCGGTGGTTCGTAAGTCTTTATGCGACAGTACCCACAAATCGGGTTGAATGTCTTGTATTATCTCAAGGCGCTCCCAATTGGGTTCCCGATCGCCAGTTAAACAGGGCACTACTGCCAAGCCGAAGCCTTGCTCAATCGCATCTCTAAACATCCAGCTGTTAGTGACCTTACACGCAATTTTAGCTTCCGGCACATGTGCTTTTAGCCACTGAGAAAAGACGGTGTTTTGATCTTCCCAATCAATCCAATGGTGCTGATCTAATGATTGCGGGGTCAATGATTGTGAGGTCAACGATTGTGAGCCGAGTGATCGGGATTTGAGATAATTTTTTGCACCGTATATCGCGACGCGGACTTTGCCTACGGAACGACCAACTAATTCAAGATCTGGCGTGTTAGTGAATCTGATAGCGACATCGGCTTCGCGTCTTAGCAGGTTAACGAATGCTGTAGAGGTCGATAGCGATATCTCTATCTCCGGATAAATGGCGCAAAACTCTTTGATGTCTTTAATGATCAAGGGATACAGCGCTTCAGGCATAGTGACGCTGATACTTCCTTCTAATTTCTCATCGTAGCCTTGCAGCTTCCTTTCGACATCTTTGATGAGGTCTTCCACATGGAGGCTGGTGGCAACCAGATCTTCTCCAGCTTGAGTGAGTATAAATCCTTTCGTCGTGCGTTCAAAAATCTGGGTGCCAAGTGATTTTTCGAAGGCGCGAAGCTGCCTGGACGCTGTGGAATGACTAATTCCAAGAATCTCTGATGCTCTTCTTAATGACCCATGAGAGGCTACGGCATTGATGATTTGAAGTGTTTCCCATTTCATTGGTGCATTGTTGCACCAGATGATTGCATTATCAATTGTTGTTGGGTGAATTTGAACCAAAGATAATGGCGCCGTTTAACGAACATAACAAAAACTTGAAGGTTGGAAAGCCAGGAGAAATTAGTGAAACGAGCGTATAAGCGAACATATAAACAAGTACTGGGCGTCATCATTGCCAGCAGTTTGGTGACAGCCTGTGGTGGCGGTTCATCAAAATCGAGTGGGACTAATGGTGATGTCACACTTGAACAGCCTGAAATTTCAGAGGTTTCTGTCTCTGGAACGGTGTCTGGGTTGAATGGTGAGCTGGTGTTATCTATAGGGGGTGAAACACTTTCCGTATCAGAAAATGGGGATGTTTCCGTTGACGGGGTTCAGGCCATTAACTCAGAGGTGGATGTTCGGGTTGTATCTCAGCCAAATGACTTGCAGTGTCAGGCTGTGTTCGAACAGAAGGACTTCAATCGTTTATCGGTTGATTGTAATGAACGTCATTGGCAGTCATTGACGTTTGCTGATGCAGAGACCTTTGGTGAGTATCAGGTGGCTAATGTTCAGATGGTCATCAATGACAATAACAACGGTATTTTAGTTTGGTTGATGAATCACTTAACCGATGGAAGCTCAGAGCTTTGGGCCAGAGATCTGACTGAAGGCCAATGGGGCGAGGATTATCGCATCGGTCATAACAATTGTGCATCAGGTGCTGTGAGCGAAACATCGTTCAATTCCCGTATCGTTTCCTTTGCTGTCACCATCAATAATAACCAAAACGTAGCTCTGATTTGCGTTGATAAAGACGAAGCCAATGTTCAGATCAGTCGTGTGACGATAGGTGATACAGCTTACCGTTTGTATTTGCATGAACGTATTGGTAGTACTTGGTCTCACCCTGAATCACGAGCGGATACCGTATTTCAGAATTTCTCGACTATTTGGCTGAGTAAGTCGAGTATCGCGTCAGCGGATAACAATGATGTTGTGTTTACCTGGAATAGCGAACTAAAAAATTATGTGTCTGAAAGGCGTGCAGGTATTTGGCAGCACCCGGAATCAATAAATGACACCATAACCGATACCTTAACTCAGGTTTCCAGTTATGCCCCCAATGTTGTGATGAACCAATTTGGTGAGACGCTAATCGCGTTTGCTCAGCAGGGACGGGCGTTAGGTTCGACAAAAGATATTTTTTACAGCGAATACCGGAACGGCCAATGGAGCCACCATGTCAATTATCTCGTAGACGGATTGGCCGTGGATGAAACTGAGACCAACAATGATGTGATGACGCTACTCAATGACCAAGGCGATGCTGTCATTGGTTGGACAACGTCTGAACACGGCGCTTTTGTTGCTCATCGAACTAATACGATTTGGCAACTTCCAAACAGTGTGGCTGATGCATTAAGTGACGTTGATGCTCTTAATCCGGAGAGTCAGAACCTGCATGGTTTTATGGATGACTCAGGAAATATTTCCGTTGTCTGGAGCCAAAATACAGGCATCTTGATGGCCCAATACAAGGAAGGTCATTGGGTTCTGCCTGTTTCTGAAATCGATTATTTCTTTGAGTTAAACAAAGGGGTAAGCAGTTACCCTGTTATTTCCGGGCGCAATGATGGCTATCTTACTGTAGCTGCTCATGGCGTAGATTTATCCGGTACTACTGAAATGATTTTCTTGAAAGAATTCCGTGAGGGTACTTGGAGTACTGTCAGTTTTGATGAACCGTATAGTCCGGGTCAAGGAAGTCATGATTACAGCTATGACTTGAAATTTGCGATGAATAATCGCGGAAATGCTTATCTTACCTGGGCGGGACATTATTCTGTGACGGATCGGGGTGGCCTGTATGTCGGTAGCTACGCTGCCCATTCTGATAAGGATCAGATTACAGTTGATGAGGGTGCTGGTGAGAATAAGGGGGATGAAAGCGCGGAAGAAGGTAACGGGACTTTTCCGGAGATATTAGAACTTGAACCTCGCTAATCACTTCCTTTCGATGTAATAAAAGTCAGCATCCACCTTGGACTCATTGTATTACACTGAGTCCAAGGTGGATGTTTATATAACGTACCAACTTTTATCCCATCAATTCATGCAACTCACGCAATAGCGTTTCAGTTTGATTCCAGCTGATACACGCATCGGTGATTGATAAACCGTAGGTAAGGTTGCCATCGTTTTCAGGGCCCTTCATTCCTTGATTTCCGGGTTCAATGAAGCTTTCAAGCATGACACCCGCAATGCCTGAAATCTGTTTATGACCGTTGATTCCTTGTCGCAGTTTTACAACGTCCATAGCAATAGGGATTTGGCGCTCGTGTTGTTTTTGAGAGTTGTCATGGCTGCAGTCCACAATCACTTTCGGATGTAATTGATTGTCTTGTGCCGCTTTTTCAAGTTGCTCAAGTGTGGCTCGAATACTCACCTCATCGTAGTTGGTAATGCCTCGGCCACCACGAAGTACGATGTGAGTATCCGGGTTTCCTGGTGTGTCCAACATGGCAATCTGTCCATCGATGTCCATACCTAAGCAGTGATGGCTTCGGCTGGCTGAGATCATCGCATTAATAGCATTTTGTACCGTGCCGTCAGTTCCGTTTTTGATACCCACCGGCATTCCTAAGTGGCTGATCATTTCACGGTGGATTTGTGATTCCGAGGTGCGAGCACCAATGGCGGTCCAGCTGATTAAATCGTCCAGGTACAGCATAGTCATTGGATTCAGAGCTTCAATGGCTAGCGGTAAGCCCATTTCCACCAGGTTCAACAGCAATGCTCTTGAGCGCGTCAAACCAAGTTGAATGTCGCCTTTATCGTTGCGTTCAGGATCGTACGCCAGACCTTTCCAGCCCGTGGTGGTACGAGGTTTTTCAACGTAAGCACGCATCACGATCAACAAACGATCGGACAGTTGTTCATTTAATGCGGCAAGTCGGCGACCGTAATCTAATGCGGCTTTTTCATCGTGGAGGGAGCAAGGGCCGGTAATGACCAGAAGCTTTTGAGATTCGTTAGGCGTGTCGGAGAGGAGGTCTGAAATTTGTTGGCGGTGCTTATCAACTTGAAGAGCCAGTTGATCCGCCAGAGGAAGTCGATGTTTCAATGCTCTGGGGGTTTCCAGCGGTCTGACCGCGAGACTCTTTTCCAGAGGTTGATTGGCATCGTTGGCTGCGCTGTTATCAGGAGGCTGATGAGTGCTATCCAGATTCTGATTGTCTGTCGCTGTTGAGCAGCAGTCATCACTTAATGCGGATTCTTGTTTGTCTAGTCGAGTAGTCATTGTGGTTATTCCTTTAGATTTTCATTCTTCCCCAAAACTTGTTAGGCGTTTACAGTGGTTCAAAATCAACATTCTGAATAACCATAAAAAAACCCCGATCAGCTGACTGCTAATCGGGGTTTCTTGGCAGTCGGCTGGAGTTTGCCGGGCTGCCTGTGATTTTTGTCTTATCTCAGCGGGTGCCCAGCATTTGGCTAAAGTAATAGCCAAAGAAAAACTCTGAGGAGCACCAATACGCAACAACATTCTTAACGCTTTTTACAGAAGAAGCACTTTTTACACTTACAGCAAAAATACCGCATCCATTAGTGGTACGGGTAATAAGGCTGTTTGAAGTCATTGCATTTAATCTGTTCATTCTTCGGATAATAACCCAGTTAGTCAGGATTGCAACCTCTACATAAAAAATTAACAAAAGAGCCCAGACATAGGGTGCGTTACTAAATATTAAGGCTTGGATCTCGGGGGTAGACCCGATCAGTGTCTGGAACGAGCAGAACTCAAAAGCATGGAATTTACCTACCGTTTATCGTGATTTCGTAAGTGTTTCTCAGCTAGGTGATTGTTATCTATTGCTTAATATCCCTGTGTTTTGTGGTTAAAAGTGTTCCACCTAATTTTTAAATTTCGTGTTCTATACTCAAAAAAATGCGGGGTAAATAGCGAAGGGATAACTTTCTATGAAAAGGTTTTCAGCAGTATTAATGATGACAGCGCTCGTAAATACTGCTCAAGGAGAGACCAATACTCCCTTTGATATTAAAGGCACCAGTTTGTCCGAATTGATGTCACTCAAAATCACGTCTTTATCGAAGAAAAAGCAACAGTTAAATCGTGCTCCGGCGGCAGTCTATGTGCTCTCTAGTGATGAGATTCAACGCATGGGAGTTACGCATATCGCGGAAGCTCTGCGATTTGTACCGGGTGTTGAAGTTGCAAAGGTGGACTCCAGTCGGTGGGCAATCGGTATCCGAGGGTTTACGTCTCGTGCATCGAATAAGCTTTTGGTGATGATTGATGGACGAAGTATCTATAGCCCGTTCTTTTCAGGCGTACTTTGGGAAGAAAAGGATGTTGTGTTAGCTGATGTCGATCGGATTGAGGTAATTCGAGGGCCAGGTGGCGCTGTCTGGGGAGCAAATGCCGTTAATGGCATCATCAATATTATTTCCAAAAACAGCAGTAAAACGGTCGGCACTTTGGTGGAGGGAAAGGTCACCTCTGAACAAAATGGCATGATCCAGGCGAGGCAGGGTTGGAAAGTTTCTACAGATTCTTACCTCAGGTTCTATGTGAAGCAAAGAGAACGTTCCGATACCGGGCATGATGTTACCAACGACGACAGTCTCCATCGTCAGGCCGGTTTCCGTTTTGATCATAACTTTGATCCAAAGACGAGTCTTACCCTACAAGGCGATATTTATCGGGGTGAGATAGGCTCCATGAATACCACCGAACAACCTGCCGGACAGAAGCAACACGGCGGTAACTTTCTGATGAATTGGTCACATTCCGCCACATCTGATCGGCGACATGGTTTTCAAGCGTTTTATGATGCCACAGATCTTGAGGTCACCGGGCTTCAGGATCGACGTAATACCTTGGATGTGTCCTATCAGGTTCAGCAAAACTGGTCGCAGAATGAATTGGTTGTTGGAGCAGGGTATCGTCGGGTCCGAGATGATGTTGATACCATGTTTATTTCCCCCGAACATCGTACCAATGAAACCTTTAATGCGTTTTTCCAAAATGATCTTGCTTTGATGAAAGATCTTCATTTCATCTTTGGAACAAAATACGAAGACAACGATTATACCGGGAGTGAATGGCAACCTAATGTTCGTTTGTCTTACTTTGTTTGGGATTCTTTGCTCTGGACGTCATGGTCAAAAGCGGTGAGGGTTCCGACCCGGCTGGAAACGGATATCACCATTCCCGGTCTGAATGGCGATAAGTTTACTTCCGAAGAAGCAACGGTGTATGAGTTTGGTTGGCGCAAGCGTTGGTCAACTATGTTGCAAACTGACATCACCCTATACCAATCAGACTACGACAGCCTGTTGTCGCTTGAACTGGATGGCATCCGTAATAAGCTCGCTGGTCGAACTCGTGGTGTTGAGATCAGTGCAAGTATCCAACCCATGAAAGAATGGTTGCTGCGTATCAATATGTCTCATGCGGAAATGGATTTGGATGCAGATCATGACAGTTTCGATTTTTCCGACTCAGAATCTCAAGAAGATGGTATGCCACAGAACATGGCTCAGCTTTCTTCGCTGTTGGATATCGCGGAGGACTGGCAATTAAATGCATATCTTCGTTATGTGGATTCGATTGAAACCAACAACATAGAAAGTTATATGGTTGGTGACCTTTCTCTGGTCTGGAAAATCAATGACTCACTCACCGCAAATTTAACAGGGAAAAATATCGGAGATGGAAGTCATGAAGAGTGGACTTCCGGCGTACCTGTCGATGACGAGTATGGCCTTTCTCTTAAATGGGAGATGCCGTAATGCGACGATTCCTGTTCCTCATAAGTTTGTTATTCAGTATTAACGCAGTCAGTGAGGATATCGTTTATCAGATTAAAGCGTCTTATCTCTATAACTTCCTGCAGTTTGTTCAGTTAGTAGAGCAGCCCGATCGTTCAGAATCCTATTTGAATGTTTGTATTATTGGCGAAAACCGATTTGGCGCATCCATCTCTGTGTTGGATGGCGAAACGACCCCTCAAGGGGTGATTCGAATGATTTCCATGACCCACTATAACAAGAAGAAAACGGTCGAACAGTGTCAGGTGGTATATATTGTAGGTATGAAAAAATCGCTGGCGGTTCGGGTTTTGAATGATGTCGATAATACCAAAGTGCTTACTATTGGGGAGTTTCCTTCATTTACCGAGCTGGGTGGTTTTATTGAACTATATATAGAAAATGACAGTGTTCGGTTCAGAATAAACAGTGAGTTGGCAGGGAATACCCAGTTCAGGGTGGCGGCTCAACTATTATCTCTAGGTGTGGAGGGCTCATGACTACTCCTTCGAATAATGCCTCAACAGGGCGATTTCAATTATCTATTCGGCAAAAGATTCAATACAGTGTGTCTTTCTTCTCTTTGATGGTGATTTTAGTGACCGGGATTACCTTTGCCTGGTCGGCAAATCGTCAATTTCATAACAGCACACTGAATGAAATCAGCATTCTGGCCAGCGTGCTCGCAGGGAATAGTCAGGCAGCGGTTACCTTTAATGATCCTGAATCAGCCACCCGAATTTTATCTGCTTTAAAAGATAACCCAAATGTTCTGTCTGCCACCATTTACAGAAATCAGGAAGTCTTTTCGGTTTTCCCGGATGATGCTGAACCACTTCCGCTGATGAAGAACACCTCGACTGTTTGGTACGAAGCGCCTTATTACTACTCGAACCAGTTAATTCAGGTGAATGGAAAAACCTTAGGTACATTAGTTATGAAATCCCAGCTGATTAAGCTGGAGAGTTTCTGGGAAAATATGGTGTACGTAATTAGTGGTCTTTTGGTGTCGATTCTTGGGTTGGCTTATCTCACGTCTCATTGGTTACGCAAACATGTGACGTTACCCGTTCGCTCTCTGTCTGAATGGGCTTCGGAAGTCTGTTCTACCAAGAGCTTTGATGCCAGAGCCATCAAACACAGTGATGATGAGATTGGTCGATTGACAGACAACCTAAATAATATGCTGGCCGAGCTGTCAAAGCAGGAATCCATTCTTTCGCTGAATCGTTCGTTAGAAGATGAAATTTCTGTTCGCAAGCAGACAGAGCAAGAATTGATTTCCATGAGAAATCAGGCGGAGCAAGCCAACCGGGCGAAGAGCATGTTCCTGGCCAATATGAGTCATGAGATCCGAACCCCAATGAATGCCATCATCGGGTTTGTGGACGTAGTGTTGGAACATGATCTGACGGAAACCCAGCGTAAACACCTAAGTACTGTGCGCCAATCGGCCAAAGATCTGCATAATTTACTGAATGAAATTCTTGATGTGGCCAAAATGGAAGAAGGTAAGCTGGAGTTGGAACAGCTGCCATTCTCTGTCCGTAATGTTGTCAGTCATGTGATGAAAACCCTGCACTTTAAAGCGACGGATAAGGGCCTTCAAATGATTGAACGGATTTCAGATGGGGTGCCTGAGTATTTTCTCGGGGATTCCTTGCGTCTTAATCAAGTTCTGATGAACCTGATTGGCAATGCCATTAAGTTCACCGAAATGGGGTCCATCATGGTCGCAGTGGATGTTTTGGAAACCGGTGAATTGAGGTTCCTGGTACGAGATACAGGCATCGGTATTCCAAAGGATAAAGTCGACCATATCTTCGACAGTTTTAGTCAGGCGGATGCCTCAACCAATCGAAAATACGGAGGGACCGGCTTAGGGACCACTATTTCTAAACAGCTTGTTGAATTAATGGGCGGGAAAATCTGGGTTGAAAGCCAGGAAGGTGTTGGCAGTTCGTTCTACTTTACCGTTTGTCTACAGGAGACGGAGCAACCTGATCATGTTCAAGAGCATGATTTCACACCCGCGCGTTGGCATTCTTCGGATTCTTTAGAAGTTTTGGTTGCGGAAGACATGCAGCAAAACGCGGATTTATTGCGAATTCGTCTGGAGTCTTTGGGGCACAGGATGACTCATGCTGTGAACGGAGCCAGAGCGGTTGAACAGGTTCAGAAACAAGCCTTTGATTTGATCTTAATGGACATTCAAATGCCCGAAATGGATGGGCTGGAAGCCACGCGAAAAATCCGACAGTTAAAACAAGGTAAGAGCATACCCATCATCGCATTAACAGCAAGTGTGATGCATGAAGACAGGCACGCATGTACGGAAGCAGGAATGGATGGTTTTGTTAAGAAACCGATTGTTTTCAATGAGCTATTTGAAGAAATGGCGCGAGTGCTGCACGAAGGGTTTGAAGTTCCTGACAGAGAAACCCCAAAAGTAGACAACATTGAAGGTATAACGGATTCGCCTCTGATCGACTTTAAGCAAGGCATTGCTACCTGGGGAGATACCAACACCTTTATCGAAAACCTCAAACAGTTTTCGGTGACCTGCAATGAAAAGTTATCTCAGTTTGAATTTGCCATAGAACACAATCAGGAAGATGAATTGCATGAACTGCTACACGCATACCGTGGTGTAACCGGAAACTTGGGATTGGTGCACTTGTATGAAACCTTGCAGCAAACGTCTGCAGAGCTCCATGAAAAGGGAATTTATTCATTACGACTGAAATTAGACAACCTTCGCAGTTGTTTTGAGTCGACGATGGCGGCAATTAATAACCTTGAATCCAGGAACAAACACCATTCTATCTATGAATCAGAGGTGTATTTATCTCAGTCCGAAGTGCTTGAACAAGTGATGGTGCTAAGGCAGCAACTCGCGGGTGGCGAGTTAGATGAAAACTTGTTCAAGCAAATTGTTGCTCAGTTTTCACTACTGAAAGTTCCACAGGAAAAGGTCGATGCGTTTTGCAGGGCGGTCGACGACTTTGAATTCGAATCAGCAGGACATGTATTGGAGGAAATACATTCTTTTCTGAGTGAGGAGGGGCACCATGAATCAGATCGATTGCAGCCCAAAAATACTTCTCGTTGATGATGAACCAAATAACCTTCAGGTGCTGAAACAGGTACTTGATGGTCAATATCATCTAATGTTTGCGAAAAATGGTCAAAGAGCTATTGAGTTGGCCCTGGAACGATCACCGCACCTTATATTACTGGATGTGATGATGCCTGAGATGGATGGGTTTGAAGTCTGTCGAAGGCTTAAATCCATGCCTAAGACTGAGCATATCCCCATCATTTTCGTAACCGCCATGTCTGAGGTTGAAAGTGAATTTAAAGGCTTTGAGGTTGGGGCGGTGGATTACATTACCAAGCCTATCAGCCCTGCGATTGTTCGCGCTAGGGTTAAGACCCATTTGTCCTTGGTGCGCGTTAGCGAATTGGTGGATACGCAATTGCAGATTGTTCGCCGGTTAGGGCGGGCGTCAGAATATAAAGACAATGAAACCGGGCTGCATGTGATTCGGATGAGTCATTATTCTGTAGAACTAGGCCGGGCGTATGGGCTGAATGAAGCCACTCTGGATTTACTCCTCAATGCTGCGCCAATGCATGATGTCGGTAAAATAGGCATTCCCGATAATATTTTGTTAAAGCCTGGGAAGTTAACCGACGAAGAATGGGAGATCATGAAGCAGCATCCCCAAATCGGGGCGGATATTGTGGGTGATCATGGTTCGCCCTTGTTAGACATGGCGAAAGAAATAGCACTGACCCACCACGAAAAATGGGATGGCTCCGGGTACCCTAAAGGCTTAAAAGGGGAAGAAATACCTTTGGTCGGGCGTATTGTTGCTATTGCTGATGTGTTTGATGCATTAACAACCGAACGGCCCTATAAAAAGGCCTGGTCCGTTGAGGAAGCACTGAAGTACTTAACCGAGTCTGCGGGAACGCACTTTGATCCGACCCTGATTGATCTGTTCGTTGAACGATTACCCGCAATTATAGAGATCATGACTCGCTGGAAAGAGACGCCCTCTAAAGAAGACGTTCCTGAAAAACAGCCAGCCACACAAACAGAGTCATAGGAACTCTTTAGTACATTAACCCTTAACCCTAATCCTTTAAACAATTAATCCTGTGATCTATTAGCAGTTCTTTGGCTTTGTACTTATTTGGCACTGTATTTATTTTGCATAGCTTCTTTTGTGTAAGTTTTTGGTGACTCCCAGTAAAAGGTGCCCATGACCCAATCCGCCAACGGAAATGTCAAATTAAAGTTCTTTGTCTGCATGAGCTCCCTACGGTGGTGGAGTCTGTGTAATTGTCTCATGTGCCCAATCCAAGGCAGCTGAACTAGCAAGTGATTATCCGGCAGATGATCACAGAAGTGGAAAAACTCATAAGCTAGATATCCCATCATCAAGCCAGCGGAAAATACATACCCCCATTCAGGCGCTGAGAACAGAGCAATAATGTGGCCGATACCCACTGAGATTAGTCCGGTGACTAAGACCAGCCAGGCGGGAAATAAGGTCACACGCCAGTCTTTATGGCTTTGTGGCACAAGCAATTGTTCAGTAAAGAAGGTGTGGTGATCACCTGTGTGTCTCTTATAGAACATTGCCGAGAGCTTTTTCTTTTTGTGCCCCAGTTGGATGTGGACAAAATATTCAATGAAATTCCATAGCATCAAGGTGCCTATCAATCCTAAGCCATGTTGCCAATTGAAGGACTCAACACGGCTGAATTGATGATAGATAAACGTCACGCCTACCAGCGCAACAAACCCCATGTGAAGGTACCCGTTGTACAATCTACTTATGTTAGCGCGATAGTTCGCCCTGAATCGTTCCGTTGTTTGATCAGTTGTCATGATTCCCCCTTATAAACTCTTTTCGTCATTATTCTTGCTATGACTGCATTCTTGCTATGAGTGCGTCTGTTGAATTCAGTATCTGAGATGCGGGGATGAAAATCGTTTGCACTTTCTGTCATTAATTTATCAGTTGCTGCCATACTGTATTTTTATTTCTGGCAGTTATTGATAATGATTGGCTATGAAGCAGCATAAAACCGTTTACTCCTATTGGCTAAAAGAAACCCTCCAGGTACTGTCTTGTCTGGGGTTAGACATTGATGAACTAACCTCGGACTTACCTGGTTTACGGACAGACAGCCCACAAACCAGCAGTTGGATTGAAGTCGGCGTTGCCCGAACCCTCTGGCATAATGCGTTTCGTGCAAGTCAGGATCGATCTATTGGCTTCAAAGTAGGAAGTCAGTTGTCGATTCGTGCCTTCAACGTATTGGCTCCGGTGTTGAGTCACAGCCCTTCGAGATTAGAAGCGGTCCAAAATGCTATGCGTTATCAGCAATTATTGTCGCAAAGTGGCCAGTTCAGGCAGGTAATGTCTAAAGGTATAATCCAGGCCCGATACCAGCCTGCACCCTCACATGTGCCGCTGCATTATTCTCAGGTCGATTCTGTGATGGCCGGGTTTGTTAAGGCGTTACGTTTGTTTATTAGCGAAGATATCGAATTACAGTGTGTTCGTATTCCGGGGCCGGAACGTGACGATATTAGGCTGTATGAAGATTTTTATCGATGTCCTGTTCTTTATAGTGATCCTCCTCCTGGAAATCAGATTTCTTCGAGCAGCAGTCAACCACATTCCTTTGATAGCAGCGTGTTTGCCAGCATTGAACTATCGAGTTCGTTTTTGAATGAATCGGTTACCGGTGCTGATCAAACCCTCTATCGCATCAATAAAGCATTGGCGGAAGATCGGTTATCTCGTTTACTGGATGTCGAACAACTTCATGCCAGTGTCGCAGAAGCCGTGGCTGATCTGGGGTATGCCCGTGCTGATATACAAGCGGTGGCTTCTGCACTGGAATTATCCGTCAGAACATTGCAGCGAAAGCTGAGTCAAACCGGAACCGGCTTTAGAGGCATACAAGAGCAAGTGATTCTCAAAGAAACGACCCGGTTGTTGGAGGCGTCTGAGGCGAGTATTCATGAGATCGCACTGCTCATGGGGTACACCGAGCTCAGTTCGTTTTCAAGAGCCATAAAAGCGCTTGCCGGCCAATCACCAAGGGCGTTGAGACTGAACCCGGCGTAAAGGAATAGAGTAAATAGAATCGGCTTTAGCTTTCTAGCGGGATCTTGGCTTCGGCGGAGGAATTGAGATAGTTTGCTTCAATCTTTTGTATCGACCCCGCCTGTTTCAAGCGCCGGATTGATTCATTAAATCGTTGAAGCAACTCGGTGGAGTAGCATGGCGACTGTTTCGACAGGGACAGATGGACATTATTGACGTCCAAAGGTGTTGGGAGTGCTACGATTTTATCTTGATAACCCAGAGCATGAATTTTTCGTTGTGTGTTGAAATAGGGTAGGACGATGTAATCCGTACGTTGCAGACTCAGCATGGCCATCATTTGTGAGTGGGTTTTGACTTCCTTAATATTCAGCAAGCTTTTGTAATGATCAAATGCCTGACCAAAGCTCACGCCGCTGGGAATCAGACCATGACGGTCTTTAAGGTCTTTGAGTTCATGAAACGGGAATTCGTTTTGACGATGCACGAATACCCGAACCTCGTCTTTTGAAATAGCATCTGTTATTGCCCACTTCTGAGCTCTTTCTTCGTTCCAGTAGTTGCCTGCCAAAATGTCCACGTGGCCGGTATTCATTTTCTGTTCAATGCGTTTCCAGGGCTGGCGGGCCTGAAAAGTGAGCTCCAGACCTAAATCTTCCGTAAGCAGACGAACCACATCAAACGCAATCCCAATTGGGTGGTCGGGCTTTTGGCTATCTGCATAGGCAAACGGTATCCACTGATCAGAACCGGCGACGCTAAGCGATGTACAGTTATTGGACCAGCCATTTGACCAACTAAAAGAGGAGATGAGCAATGACGTGATAAATAGAAATCGTGTGAGAAAAGGAAAGGGCACTGAAAACAGAGACGGGGTGACGAGCCGCTTCTTGGAGGTCGTTACGTTTCTGTGAGTTTGTGCGTCTTGCACTGTGTTAATAATATCGTCCATGATTTCCATTATCTGTTGCAGGATCTTCCGTTGTCTTTCCGACATTTTCCCATTCAAGACCAGACATAAAATTGATTACAAATTTAATCAGTAGATTACATAGTCTGATTCGATACCTTTTGGTTCCCAGGCCACAGGATTATAGCTTTTCTTCGCGCAATTAATGAAGTTGTGCCGTTTCAAGTTGTTACATTTTCTCCTTAATTCATGGGTTACACTCAATCTTTAAATAAGTAACCAGATCTAAGGAACCTCTGAATAAGTCCCTCTCTGCTCAGGCCTATAAGAGAAATGGCTATTTGAGGCGCGGTTTTGAAGGCATAACGGGTTCGACCCGAAGGGTTACGTCAAAAAGCCGCAACAAAAAAGAGGCATTTCTCTTAAGGCCCCGAAGGGCGGTGCTTTAAAAACGTTATAACTGGTAACCACGTTATGTGTTGAACTTCTTGAAAAGGTCTCGGACTGAAGGTCTAGACATTCTCTACGAAGCTCGCCTTGTTCTAGCGTTTTCGGGCTGACAAGGCTTCTAGCGCCCGCTGAGCTAGAGCGGACTTGTTCAGAGGTTCCTTAAGTCCTCGTCAAGGAGATAGGGATAGCAATGACAACGTTAGTATTAGGAGCCAATGGACAGACCGGACGTTTAGTTGTCGAAGCGTTACTGCAAAAAGATATCAGTGTTATTGCAGTCGTTCGATCAAAAGATTCCTTACCTGTAGAGCTATTGTCTCATGCCTTACTGCATGTGGTTGAGGTGAGTGTCACCGAATTAAATACCTCTGAGATTGGCTATTTAGTGAAAGAAGCAACCTCTGTGATCAGCTGTTTAGGCCATAACGTCAGCTGGCAAGGCATGTACGGTGAGCCTCGGCGCTTGGTGAAAGACAGTGTTGAACGTGTCTGTCGTGAGATTCAGACTCTGGAACCCAATGGCGTTCGTAAGTTTGTGTTGATGAATTCCACGGGATGTCGCAACACGGATTTGAATGAGCAGATTTCTATAGCACAGAAAGCGATAGTTACTCTTCTAAGGCTACTTCTGCCTCCGCATGCGGATAATGAAGCAGCGGCAAACTTTCTTCGAAAGCAGGTAGGCCAGGACAACCCGAATATTGAGTGGGTCGTTGTCAGACCGGATGGGTTAATTGATGAGCATCGGGTCTCGGGTTATGAACTTCACCCTTCACCCATACGCAGCGCGATATTTGATCCGGGTAAAACCAGCAGAATTAATGTCGCGGATTTTATGGTGTCGCTGGTGACGGATGAAAATCTTTGGCAATCCTGGAAGGGGCAAGCCCCGGTTATTTACAACGTGAATGACTGAGAACCTAAAAGATAATTCTTTAGGTCGACCAGTCATTCATGACATACCTTGTCTCGTAGATTTGAATTTAAACGTCTACAAAACTTACGCGTGCTTCACGTTCATATCAATGTCCGCCGAAAACACCTCATTACCCTGAGTATCCAGAATTGAGACAGGAACGCGAATCGTACCTTCTTTACTCCAATCGATATTAGAGCCGTCTGCAACTGCGGTTAAATCGGTTTTAGCCTTCTTCTTATATTTCACTTCCATCCCGGCTGGAATCCAGCGAGCACCCTTGGGAATCGAGGCGTCCGTCATCATTCCACCGGCTAATTCAGCCATGTTGCACATCGCAATAGCATGGACTGTGTTGAGATGGTTAGTGACGCGTCTGCGTTTTTTCATCGTAATAATGCAGCGGCCTGCTTCCAGTTTTTGAACTCTGGGGTTGATGGATGAGAAATAGGGGGCTGCAAAACAGACGGCTTTACTGAAGAGATAATGCCCAAAAGGAAGTTGAGTTAACTGGTCGTAGATTTTCTTCGTATTCATGAGCAAGGGATTCCTTAGCAAGTTTGTAAGTGCGTCGAGTATGATCTAAATTAGAGTATTATTCTAGAATTATATTCTAGAAAGTGATTCTAAAATATTTTGAAGCCATGTGGTAGTATGCGTTCGCTAAGCTATTTGGAAGATCGGATGACAACACAACAAGTAAAGCCTCACTCGAAAACGGAGGCAAAGAAACGCCAAATCATTGAGAAATCCTTGGTCTGTTTTGTTGAGCATGGGGTGTCTGGAACCACCATTGAAATGCTGCGTGATGCAACGGGCACAAGTGTAGGCAGTTTGTATCACCATTTTGGCAACAAAGAGGCCATTGCCAGTGCTGTGTTTATTGAAGGCATGAAGGACTTCGGTACACTTGCATTAACGTATCTTTCGGATTTGGAGTCCAAAGAGTTACCTCTTTTGGAAAAAGCAGAACAAGCCATCAAAGTGATGGTGTATGCCAATGTGGATTGGATCTCTAAAAACCCGGATTGGGCGCGCTTTGTATTTCAACATCGTCGTATTGTCAGTCAGGGGAAAGGGGGAGATGTTCTTAAAAATGACACAACTTCCTTCTACCGAAAGCTGATTGAATTTAAAGCACCGCTTGTGGAAGCGGGTCTTCTCAAAGACTTACCGATTGAACTTTATGGCTCATTTATTTCTGGCCCCGTGCATGACTACGCACGCCATTACTTGGCTGGGCGGAACGCTGTTCCGTTAACTGAGTTCAGAGAGGTGTTTGCCAATGGCGCCTGGGATGCATTGAGGGCCGGTTAGGTTCAATGCAGAGAATTAATATAGGAACGAATAAGGGATCAGGAGCAAAGGAATGCCTCAAACAGCCGACTCTATCAGCGTAATAGCAACTAACTCTCGGTATATACAACGCATTAATAATGCATTGGATTACTTATCCCAACACTACAAGAGAGATGTAAGTCTTGATGAGTTGGCTGAAAGAGCCTGTTTTTCAAAGTTTCATTTTCATCGGGTGTTTAAAGGCGTTGTCGGTGAAAATGTCTATGAGTACCTTTCCCGAATCCGCTTGGAACGGGCCGCAAAAGCCTTGATATATCAGCCTGATCAGGCGATTGGCGATATCGCTTTGGATCACGGTTTCTCCAGTGCCGCAGCGTTTGCCCGGCGATTTAAAGAGCACTTTGGTGTCAGTGCTACCCGTTGGCGAGCGCAGGGAGTATTGGGCTATTTAGAAGGCCGAAATGAGAAGAGCAAAAATCGTAAAGTGGACAGCAATGAGCGTGAAGCGGTAAGCAACCTCTGGAAAGCTCAGGCTGTACCGCACTTGTATATTGATTCTTCAACAAACTTACCCAGTTGGAGAATTCAAATGACGCATCGAAATGATGTTCGAGTAGAGGTTAAACACCTGCCTGCCACCCCAATTGCCTATATCCGTCATATTGGTCCATTCAAGGGTGAAACCCAGATTTGGGCCAACCTGTTTAATAAGTTAATGACCTGGGGCGCGGCCAGAAGTGTGGTGTCTTGTCCTGGAACCCGGTTTTACACCGTGTTTCGTGATGATTTGACGCTGACGGATTTCCAGAAATTTGCAGCAGATGCCTGTATTTCTGTTCCTGAGAGTACGAAAAGTAGCGGGGATATTACGGTGTCTGAGATTAAGGCTGGCCAATATGCGGTGGCTGAATTTGAGGTGTCTGATGATGAGTTCGAAGCCGCCTGGGATTTCATGTATCGCGAATGGTTACCTGATAGTGGTTTTCAGCCGGATGATCGGCCGTGTTTCGAACGCTATCTGAATGATGCCAAGCTCCACCCGGAAAAGAAGCACATTATTGAAGTGTGTATTCCTGTGCGGCCGATTTAATCGGTATCGGATGCGTCTGATTTTCCTTATTTTTGGCAAACCTAATCGTCCCCAACAAATGAATGTTGAGGACGAGCTATTTCAGTGCTTGTTATTTCTATTGAAGCGGTAATGGATAGAAGCGGATTTGAATGTTATAGGTATCGTCGTTTTTGACATCAAACAGCACATTCACAAAGTCAGCGATGTTGAATATCCAATCATCTTCATATTCATGACAGAAAAACTCGGTTGCTTCCCAGGTTCCATCTCCTAAGGTTGGGCAGAATAGTGCAGGGTCTTCTCCTTCAGGCACAATCTGACACGCTTCTGAACCATCCGGTGGGCAGCAATAGGTCTGACTAAAACAGCCGCCTTCATCACAGGCCGGATCTGTTTCGCTGGTGTAGCACACTTGACCGGTAAATTCGAAGATCGAGGTGATTTCGGTTGCCTTGTTTTTGCCCTTGCCGCCAGTGGCGGTGACAGGTTCAAGCTCTACACCCACAAAGACACCGGTTTCTGTGACAACGCCCAAAAAGAGTAGGTCACTGATGTTTCCGTTATCGTCTTCGGTCTCTACCAGCGTGAAGCTGCGGCCAAAGATGGAGAAACTGCCTTCGGTGGGTTTTCCGGTCACTCGGGCATATACCGCATAGCCATCCGGGTCTTTAGGAAGCCGTACATTGGCGGCATCGCTGTCAAAGGGTTTTGTACACCAGTCGGTGACTTCCAGAGTCGTAGCGTCAGGATTGGATTTCGGTCCTTTCCTGCCGGATTCAAACTGAATCTGGACGTTGCGACCATCTCTTGGGAGGAATATAACGTTGCCGTAATATTGCTCATTAGTCAGTGCACATACGTCACCATCATCACAGGATTTGACCATAGCTCCCGCATCACCGTCTCCGTTATTGTCTTCTACAACCAAGTAGTAAAACTGCGGATCTGGACAATTGAAGCTCAATTTTTTCCCGTGAATGATCAAATTAAAATGCGGCCCACTGGGAAATCCATTACCTAGATAGATACCGTTTTCGTCCGTGGGTTTACCTGCAAGGGCAGACATAGGTAATGAAATTATGAGTAGGCAGAGTAGCTGGATGAGTCGTCGCTGAATGAGAGTAAGATAAGACATAACACTTACCTCTTTTGGGGGTTTTATCCTACGTTGATTGCCTCTGATTTCTAGAGGTCCGCTCTAATAATAAGAGGCTCATAGACGCTTACCTAGAATAATTGGTTATGAACAGATTCGGTATTAAAAGTAAACATTCTGACCGTCTATCTCAAACTTCAAGCTCTTTAACTTATTGATAAATAAATAAAATATGTTTTGTTGCTTCGGGGATATCTTTCAAAGTTATGCGTAAGTTTGGCTCTCGAGCAAAAGTCGATAAACGGTTGGCGAAAATACCTTATTTTTCTGTCGGTTGTTTCCTGAATTGGCTTGGCGTTTTTCCGGTCCAGCGCTTAAATGCGCGGCTAAAACTGCTCTGATCAACAAAGCCAAGCGAGAAGGTCAGTTCACCAATGCTGATGTTGCTCATTTTGAGATAACGGAGGGCTAGTTCTTTTCGTGTGCTGTCTAACAACTCTTTAAAGTTTTGGCCTTCATCGGAGAGCTTTCGATGAAGATTACGGACACTCATATTCAAACGGCTGGCAATGAACTCCTGATTCAAATGCTCACTGCCCATGAGTTTCAAAATTTGTTTTCGTACCTTGAGGCTTGTACTTTCGTTGTTTAAGCGTTTGAGGTAATCATTCAATAGTTCATCGTTAACCCGAGCCATTTCCGAGTTGGCACTGGCCAGGCGAGCGGTCAGAATTTCCTTGTCCAAAATGATTTCATTGGCGCTAGCTGAAAATTCTATAGGGCATTTAAAAAATCGTTGGAAGGTCTCCAGTTTCTCCGGTGTTGGGCGGCACAGACGAATCGTCAGAATACGGTTCTGGTCAACCGGTTCCAGGATGTCGCGAATGACTTTCACTACGACGGCCAACAGTGCATCGATGGGCTGATAAGGGCGATCAGGTTCAATACTGGAGATCATTCTGATGCACACCACATCTTCGGCATAATCCACATCAATGGAGCCAATGGTGGAAACCACCTTTGCGTATCGAGAAAGGCGTTCAATGCAGTCCTGAATGGTTTCGCTGGCCTGCATGGCAAACATCAGGGCATTGAGGTGGGTCGGGAATAAGGTTTCTGCGACCCGGATGCCAATGGCATCGTTTCCAGTGATTTCTACCGCTGCACGCCACAGTTGCCACATGGTGCTAACAGGTATTCTTGCATCGGTTTCCAGCAACGTATTTCGATCTATGTTTGCCTTCTTGAAAATCTCTACCGTATCAGCCCCTTCGGTCTGGAGCGCTCGTTCGACGGCCAGCGCCCAGGTGGCTAGAGTTGTATGAGTAGAGGCTTCATTCTGCATGGATTTCAATACTTCCGGGATTTAGCTGATCGTGTCTACTAGGGATAAAAAGTTGGCCATTGAAGGCCAGACGTTCATTTTTCTAATGGTTATCTTAATCATTCTAAATGAAGTGTCGCAGCTTGTGTATTTAAGAATCCTCCAGCTGGCAGGACATTTCAGGGATAACAATAATGAACCAATGAGAGATTGTCAGTATGAAATACTCCAGTTGTCATGGTATGAGACGATCGCTTCTGGCGGCAGCGATAAGTACCGTAGCATTGCCCGCGATGACACATGCCATGAGCTTTGAATTGGCGGATGGTGAAGTCAGTGGTCAACTCAATACTTCCTTGTCCTTTGGCGTGAGCTACAGTACCGAGGAGCCGGATAAGAAGCTCACACCGACTGCCTACGGTGGATCGGCTGCCGGCATTAATGGCAATGACGGTCGACAAAACTTTGAAAAAGGTGATGTGATTTCGCGCATCTTCAAGGGCACCAGTGAGCTGAGTTTGAATTATCAAAACTTTGGTACGGTAGTCGGCGTTAAATATTGGTACGACGATGCATTAGAAAACGGAGAGGGGCATTTTAAAGAATTTGATGATTCGGGCTTTGATGACTTGGCCAAGTTCTCGGGAATCGAATTGATGGATGCCTATGTCTGGGGAGAATTTGAAATTGCGGAGCGACCTCTGGACGTTCGTGTTGGCCGACAAGTACTGAGCTGGGGGGAAAGTACTTTCATTCAGGGCGGCATCAATGTCATTAACCCGGTGGATGTTAACGCGATTACCCGACCGGGTGTGGAGATCAAAGAAGCCTTGCTGCCCGTCAATATGGTCAGTTTGTCGATGGGATTAACTGACAATATCTCTGCTTCAGCTTTCTACCAATTGGAATGGCAAGGCACTGTGTTGCCCGGGTGTGGAACCTTCTTCGCAACCTCTGATTCCATTCAGCCGGGGTGTGGCCCTTTGTATGCGGTATCCGGTTTAACCGAAGAACAGCAGGAAAATATGTCGTTGGTAAATCCTGCGCTACCTGATTCGGCCAACATGGTGTTACCGCGCTTGTCTGATGATGAACCATCGGACAGTGGGCAATGGGGTGTTGCCTTGAACTACTTTGCGGAGTGGTTGAATGACACCGAGTTCGGCCTGTACATGATCAACTACCACAGCCGTTTACCTTATGTCTCTGCACAAACCGCTGACTATGATGATCGTCCGGGGAATGGTTTCTTCCTGAACGGAGTATCCAATAACCCTGCCTATGGCGATGCCAGCATTCCTATGGTGAAAGGCCCTGAATACAGAGCCATGTTCCCGGAAAACATTCGCTTATATGGGGTGAGCTTCAACACCAGTGGGCCGTTTGGAATGTCCATTGCCGGTGAGTTGAGTTATCGCCCGGACATGCCAATTGCCATTAATGGTCAGGACTTTTTATACGCCACCGGCTTCCTTGATGTTGCCTCTCCTATTGTTGGAGAGCTGTTTGATTTAGACATTACCCAACCGGGGAGTGGGCCAATTCTGGCTCGTAATGCCGGTTTGTACGATCAGCGCGTTGATGGTTATCGTGAAAAACCGGTGACACAGTTCCAAACCACCTTAATTCACACTCTTAATGATCTTCTTGGCGCAAGCAAGATGACGGTGATCGGTGAGCTGGGAGTGATTCATGTGGGTGATCTGGAAGACGAGAAAGAGATCAAATATGGGCGCTCAGCGGTTTATGGCTCAGGGATTGAAGGGATTGCCGTGGCCTGTAAGAACCCGGACATTGAGAAAAGTTATTGCAGCCTGAATGGCTTTACCACCGAGTGGTCCTATGGCTACCGCTTAAAATCAATGCTGGATTACAACAATGTTTTTTACGGTGTAAACGTCAGCCCGGGCCTGGCATTCCGTCATGACGTAAAAGGGTATTCCTATGCGCCTGGCCCTCAATTCGTGGAAGGTCGGCAAGCTGTCACGGCAATGGTGAACTTTGATTATCTGGGAACCTACGGCGCCGGTGTGAGTTACACCAACTATTACGGCGGTGATTTTAATACCCAGAAAGATCGTGACTTTGTTTCTATGACAGTGAGTGCAAAATTCTAAAGGTTGTTTATGAATAAGATATTTAATGTGTCGTCTGCTATTCGAATGGGCGCATTGTCCTGCCTGTTATTTTCGAGTCATGGGATGGCTTCGGTGTCAGAAGGTGATGCCGCAAAACTTGGGCAAGAGTTAACGCCCATCGGGGCTGAGAAAGCAGGGAATTCGGAAGGCACGATTCCGGTTTGGGAACCTGTATCGGATGGTGGCATTCATCAGCAAACAAGTAACGGACCCGGTAATCCATTCAAGGACGATGCGGTGTTGTTCACCATCGACCAGTCTAACCTGGACACTTATCGTGAGTTCTTGTCACCAGGCCAGATCGCGATGTTGACTAAGTACCCGACGTTCAAGATGAAGGTGTATCCATCCCGACGTTCTTCTGGCTACCCGACGGATATTTATGACGCGACGCGAAAGAACGCGACAACGATCAGCCTGAATCCAGAAGGTACTGGGCTGGTGGGTGATTATATTCAGGGGGTGCCATTTCCTGTTCCGACGGATGCCAAAGAGGTGTTGTGGAATCATTTCACCCGATATCGTGGTGGTCTTGTTGAACGTGTGATTCACCGGATGGCGCCTCAAACCAATGGCGACTTTGTAGCCTCTGAAATTTGGCAAAAAATAGCGTTTAACAGCCATTTAGAAGATGGCTCTGCCGAAGATAATATTCTCTATTATTTTGTCGGTAAGACACTGGCTCCGGCTCGTAATGCAGGTTCTATCACCCTGGTTCATGAAACGATGGATCAGGTGAAAGAACCTCGTAAAGCCTGGATCTATAACGCAGGTCAGCGCCGTGTTCGTCGGGCACCACAAGTGGCTTATGATTCGCCTCAAAACAACGGCGAAGGGCAGGCAACGTCTGACAATATGGACATGTACAATGGCGCTCCAGATCGATATGACTGGAAACTCCTTGGCAAGAAAGAGCTGTATATTCCTTACAACAACTATCAGCTTCATGATAAGTCGCTCAAGTATGACGAGATCATTAAACCGAGCCATATCAACAGTGATTTCGTTCGTTACGAGCTGCATCGTGTTTGGGTCGTAGAAGGCACACTGAAAGAAGGCAGCCGACACATCTACAATAAGCGGACTTTCTTTATTGACGAAGATACCTGGCAAATCTCGGTGGCTGATCACTATGATCAACGCGATGAGCTCTGGCGTCTGTCTGAAGCCTATCACTTCAACTTCAATAACGAATCAACGAATCAAATCGTACCTTGGTATACGGCAGAAGCGGTTTATGACCTGATGTCGGGACGTTATTTGGTCAATGGCCTGAGTAATGAAGTCGAAGATGACTTCAAGTTTGGTGGCAAGGAGAAACAATCCAATTTCAAACCATCAGCCCTTAGACGCATGGGGGGCAAACTTTAGCGAAGTTTCAAGCGTTTCCTTACTTACTTTCCTATTTTGCAGCGGCATTCGTCGCTGCATTTTTTTACCTCAATAAAACCTGACTATTCAATCGGTTATAACTCATTGTTGGTTCTCTGTCATATTACGGAGAGAATCTCTTACGGCCTCTGTAGGTAATGTCTTGCGAGCACAGGTAAATGTGCGGGTAGTTATATCGGGTCACTGAACTAGGTTTAATTTAGTGTGTATTAAATCAAGGATCGAGTCGTGTTATATGACTTATTAACGGATTGGTTCTGATAACGACAAATGAAAACTGTCCTACCTAATATTCAGGTTTGATTATGCAGATCGAGACATTGATGCTCTCTAGTGAACCCCTGGCCATTCTGCAGGTTGAAGACAATCTGGGGGACACACGACTGGTTGCCGATTATCTCAAAGATGAGAGTTCCGACTTATTTACCCTGACGCATGTTTGCACGCTGGATGAGGCACAAAATGAGTTAAGTAATCAGCATTTTGATGTCATTTTGCTGGATTTGGCGTTACTTGAATCCAGTGGCCTGGAAGCTTTGGAACATTTGGTTTCTATGTATCCTAATAGAGCCATTATCGTGCTAACAGGCTGTGATGATGTCTCGCTGGCATTAAAGGCAATGAATAAGGGTGCACAAGACTACTTGGTGAAAGGGTGTTCTGATTCGGATTTGATATGGCGATCTATTCGTTATTCCATTGAACGAAAACGCACGGAAGAAAAGCTTGAGTTTCTGGCCCACTATGATGTGTTGACCAAGTTAGCAAACCGGACCTTGTTTGAGATGCACTTACAGCAAGCCTTGTTCAGGGTTGAAAGAAATAACCAGCTGTCCGCCGTACTGTTTTTGGATTTGGATCGTTTTAAAGTCGTGAATGATAATTTCGGTCACGATACGGGCGATATCATTCTCAGTGAGGTTGCGAACAGACTGAATCAATGTGTACGTAAACAGGATTCTGTTGCCAGATTTGGAGGAGATGAATTCGTTGTCTTACTGGAGGGCGTAAAGAGCTGCGGTGATGTTCGGCGAATTGCAGAAAAAATCTGTCAAAAATGTTCGAAGCCCATTCAGTTGCTAGATGAAGAGGTTTTTATTACTGCCAGTGTCGGCATAGCTATGTGTGAAGGGGGCGTCTTCGAACCCATGACGTATATTAAACAAGCCGACATTGCGATGTATCAGGCCAAGGAAAAAGGGCGGAATAACTATCAGTTTTACAGTGAAGAAATTAATGCGTTTGTAAAAGTGCAGGCGATGCTGGAAACCAGTTTGCATCGTGCTTTGGAGAAACGAGAGCTGGATCTTTATTTTCAGCCTCAAGTGAACACAAAAACGGGAGAAATATGGGGGATGGAAGCGTTACTTCGATGGTTCCATCCCAAGGTGGGCAATGTTTCTCCTGACATTTTTATCCCGCTGCTTGAAGATACCGGACTGATCGTTGAGGTCGGTGAATGGGTATTACTTCAAGCCTGCACACAGTTTGTTGATTGGCAATCGAAAGGATTATTACCTCCCAATACCAGTGTCTCTGTTAACCTGTCGGCGCGTCAGTTTGTAAATTGCCGAATTCTGGATGCGGTTTCCCTGACGTTAGAAGTGACAGGTATTAATCCCGAATGCTTAATTTTAGAAATTACTGAAAGTATGTTGGTGGAAGATGTCCGGCAAGCCGAGGCTATTTTAGGTGAGATACATCGGCTGGGGGTGAAAATCGGCATTGATGATTTTGGTACTGGCTATTCTTCATTGTTGTACTTGAAACGATTTCCTATAGATCACCTCAAGGTGGACAAGTCGTTTCTCATCGATATTGAAAAAAGCAAAGAGAACGCAGCCATTACCAGTGCTGTAATCCAGTTGGCTCATGCGTTGGGTTTGATGGTCATCGCAGAGGGCGTAGAAACACAAGAAGCGCTGTCTTTCATCTCTGATTACGAGTGCGATGTATATCAAGGTTTTTTCTTCAGTATGGCCATTTCACGAGACGACTTTACTGAGTTATTGCTGAGACAGAGTAAAACGATGTCAACGCGGATGTCTTAATTCAATTGCTCTTAATTTAACGACTTCTAAATTTAAAGGTTTCTTAATTTAACTGCGTCTTAATTTAATGATAAGGCACCGCCTGACCTATTCAGAGGTTCCTTAGGACAGGCGGTGTAGTAGGTTTTACTGGGTATCTCTTAACGGTTGTTTCTCATTAGATGCCTTCATTGTAAGACACTTTCTTGATGCCTGGAATGAATTGCAGCAGGGTATCCGGGTTGCGTGTTTTTTCATTCGGCAAGTAGATACGGTAGTTGATTCGGAATAACCCATCAGGTGGCGATGGTAACCAGTTACTGGTTTTTCCTTCCGGTTCTGTGGCCTGAATATAGATGGTTAACGAGCCATCATCGTTGTACTGAAGGTCTTTGTTGCGATCCCCTATGGAGTAACGGTTAATCTCATTACCTACCAGCTGGAAGTTCGTACCATACATGGTCAGTGACCAGAAGCCCTTATCCTGAAGCTGTGGAATTTGATCCTTTTCGAAATGAAGCACGTAGCGTTCACTGCCATCCAGCAGATTCGCATCTCTGTCCTCATAGGTGCTGAAGTACACGCCTTCTTCACGGTTGTGTACTAATAGCCCTTCGAGTGCACCTTCGGCGCGGTTGATGAAGTGATAACCATAAGTGCCTTGATGTAAGTTGTTCCAACCTGTTGGAAACGCAGTGCCACGATATTTCACTTTCCAGGTCATAATGTCGGTCATATCAGCCAGGGCACGCTTTAAACCTCGAATGGTAGCGGGATGCAGCAAGTCTTGATTGAAGGGTTTACCGAGTTCGATACCGATACTTTGGAACATGCCAACGGAGGCTTTCAGATGATCTCTTGGTGGGTATTCATTGAGCAAATCTGCCATCTGTTCGAAGAACGCCAGGTCTCCATCGTAGTCTTTACGTTCCATGTGGATTGGCTTGATTTTGCCAAAGCCGTCTTTCTGATCCCAAAAGCTCAGGTTGGTTGTTGCAACTTGTTTTTGGATGTCATAAATCTTTTGCATCTCGTTGGGTGCATCTTTTTCGATGCCGTATCTCAGTGCAATGACACCGCTGTAGGTCGGGATGCGGATCAGCGTCATGCCTTCCGGCACTTTTCCATGCCAGTCCGGGCCAACAAATAAGAAGTTTCCGCCTTTTCCGCCTGTAGCGCGAGAACCGAGATAGGTAACATTTTCAAGGTAAGAGTCGGCAATCTGAGCACTCCAATAGCGATCCATCACGTCTGGTAATGTGACCACGAGCGGCTCGTCTCTGAGCTCTATCAGAGCACCACTGTAGACGGTGTCATTATTTGGTGTGTAGGGCAGGCTATCGTCAGCTGTGGCTAATTTTTTCATATGACCAAATTGATTGATTGGCGCACATGGGCAAATCTCGCGCTCCATTACAAAATTCAATTTGCGTTCGTTGAGACGAAGGCGACGTTCGCGTTCAGTGATTTTTAACGGTAGACCATACACATACGCTTGTACCCCTAATGAATAGGCCCAGTTTTCCTGTGCTGCTTCATCACGGATCTTAATTTCCTGCATGGTTAACCCCGCATCCGGGTTCTTCTTTTGAAGGTTAGGCCCCTTAATCACGTAAAAAGCCGCTGTTCCAACAACGGCGATCAGAGCCAATAGAAAAAGTTTAAGTTTCACGCTGAAACCTCCATTTATTTGTTATTTGGAGAGGGATTGAAGGATTTAGCATATCTCTGGTAGCAAATGAGAGCCTGCCTGTAGCGGCCGTCTTTTGTTCTCTGCCGGACAAAATTGTATGTAGGTGGTTATATTTTCTTTCTTGGAAGAAGGAAGTGGGGCGAAAAGATAAGGCCGAATTGAATTTGTACTGTCTGGATTAAATCGTTAGTGAACGATAGCCACCGATTTGATTTGGGCCCAGGCACTTGAACCTTGAGTTAGGTTCAAATGATGCAATGATTTATTGGTGAGGCGGGCAATAAGAAATGAATCCCCCGCTTTTAATCGAACCAGTGACATTGAGCTGCCATTGCAGGGATGGATCTCTTCAATGCACACCTGGATTCGATTGAGAATACTCATGTCGTCATGTGATGATAGGGCCAGGCTGACGTCTTTCGCGAGAACTCGAATTCGTACTTGTTGATCAATTGCTTCACCACCATCGCATACCCAGACAGCGCCACCATCAAACTCCACCTTATTGAGCTGCCATTGCTCATCCCGTTCCACGATCCGTCCTTTGATCACTACGCCCGTGTCATCGCCATAGCTTATCGGTAAATCGATGCGAGAAAACACCTCGGTGAGATTACCTTGAGCAATCACCCGACCTTCGTTGAGTGTTACCGCGTGATCGGCCAAACGGGCTACCTCATCCATTGAATGACTGACGTATAAGATAGGTAAATCAAAGTGTGTTTTTAAACGCTCAAGATAGGGAAGAATTTCTTGTTTTCGGGCCAGATCTAAAGACGCAAGCGGCTCATCCATCAAGAGTAATTGAGGTTGGATGAGCAGAGCACGAGCGATCGCTACACGTTGACGCTCACCGCCTGAGAGTTGGGCAGGGTAGCGGGATAAAATCGACTCAATGCCCATGGTGTTAATGACTCGATCATAAAAGTCTTGAGAGAGCGGCTGTTTTGAACGCTTGATGGCGTAGTTGAGATTACCCTTGGCCGTTAAGTGAGGGAATAAACTGCTCTCCTGAAACACATAGGCCAATGGGCGCTTATGCGTTGGTAGAAAGGTCTGGCCGTTTTGCCAGAGATCACCATTGACCGTCAACAGCCCTTGAGAGGGTTGCTCAAGTCCGGCAATACAACGAAGTAATGTGGTTTTACCAGAACCTGAATGACCAAAAATTGCAGTGATGCCTGAACCGGGAAGCGTCACATCCACATCCAAATCAAACGGAGCATCTTTCTGCTGAGCTGTTGCCGAATGGGCAAAGTTCAACTGAAAGTTGGCTCGAATAACTTTTTGATCTGTAAGAGATGAATTCAAAACTTGCCTCGGGGATTACAACATTCGTCTTGTCTGGGTATTAATTGTCTGGCTACTACTAACAGAGATTTAGCACGGCTATTGAAACGTGGCTATTTAATCACTGCATTCAATCACGGTTGTTTAATTACTGTTATTTAATTACTGCTATTTAATTAATAACGGCGCATGTTTACGCTGGAACCAGTATAAACCCAGAAGTACCAGAAAAGTGAACACAACCATTAAGCCCGCCAATGCGTGTGCCTGGGTGTACTCCAATGCTTCAACATGATCATAAATCTGCACGGAAACAACACGGGTTTCATCCGGAATGTTGCCACCGATCATTAATACCACACCAAACTCACCCACGGTATGTGCAAAACCCAACACCGCAGCCGTCAGGAATCCGGGTTTAGCTAAGGGCAGAACCACGGTAAAAAATCGATCCAATGGGCCGGCGCGTAGGGTTGCTGCAACTTCCAAGGGACGGTCACCCAGCGCTTCGATGGCGTTCTGGATTGGTTGAACGACAAAGGGCAGTGAATAGAACACCGAGCCAACCACCAAACCCCAGAAGGTAAAGGCAAGGGTGCCCAATCCTAAGCTTTGTGTCAGTTGACCAATAAACCCGTTGGGGCCCATCGCAATTAATAAATAAAAACCCAGAACGGTTGGTGGCAAAACCAATGGTAGCGCGACAATGGCCGAAATAGGCCCTTTCCAGGATGATTTTGTGCGAGCTAACCAGTAGGCAATCGGGGTGCCTACTAACAGCAAAATAAGAGTGACCGTCGAGGCAAGACGTAAGGTCAACCAGAGGGCGGCTAAGTCAGAGTTAGAAAAAAAGTCAGAATTAGAAAAAAAGTCAGCGTCTGAAAAGCTCATAGAGATTTATTGATCCACATGAATTTGTTGATCCAAATGTTTGCTTTGATTGGTTACTGCGTTGGACGTTGATGTGTAGCCATACGACTCAATAATCGTGCGTCCTTGATTTGATTGAATGAAGCTTATCAAGGCTTTGGCTGCTGCGCTATCTTTGCCTCGTTTCAACAGCACGGCATCTTGTTTAATCGGTGAATAGAGTGTTTGGGGGACTACCCAGCTCGAATCCGGTTTTGGTGATGCTTGCTTGAGTTGCGCTTGTTTTAGCTGTGAAAGCGCTACAAAGCCCAAATCTGCATTGCCGGTTGCAACAAATTGGTAGGTTTGGGCAATGTTCTCTCCCTGAATCCATTTGCTACGAGTCGATTTCACTCGATTCAGTTGTTCTAGAACCTGCACTGCTGCGGCACCGTAGGGGGCGAGCTTCGGGTTCGCCAAAGCTAATTTATTAAAGTCGTCGCCGGATAACACGCTTTCGCCATTCACGATTAGATCTGGCTTGGTTGACCAAAGCACCAAGGCTCCAACTGCGTAGGTAAAGCGGCTGTCTGCAACCACCATACCTGCATCCTCAAGCGCTTTTGGTTTCGCTTGATCAGCTGAGAAGAATATCTGGAAGGGCGCGCCATGTTGAATTTGCGCGTAGATTTTTCCTGATGAACCGTAGGACGCTTTCACTGAATGGCCTGTGTTGGCTTCAAACTGGGTGATCAATTCATTCATTGCAAAGGTGAAGTTTGAAGCCACTGCAATATGAATGGTTTCGTGCGGATGTTGTGGATCAGTCTTTGCCTGTTGCTCGGTTTGTGCCTGGGATAGGGAGGCCACACAAAAGAAAGTAATGAAAACAAACGTCTTAATGAAAGGCATATAAGTCCAATTTACACATCTAAAACAAGAGCTGAGATATAGGCTTGGTATGATGATCTATCTGCCTGTTTAGCTCAAGACATAAAGAGATAAGGCAATGACCCGTCGCAATTAGAATTACATTTCAGATCTGGATTTATGAATTCTTTAAAGTATCTTTGGGGGCTTGGTTTCTGGCGTTACGTGATACAAATGAAGTAGTATTCAAAAGCTGACTTCTTAGACGGATTTGATTGGACAAGGGAAAAGACGAGGGAAGAGTCGATGCAACAGTTAGACACGAATCTATGGGTATTTGAGGGCGGGATTGTTCCTTTTTTTAAGATCCCGTTTTCAACAAGAATGGTGGTAGTAAAGCTGACCGATGGCAAACTGTGGGTTCATAGCCCCATTGAGCTGACGGATGAGCTTAAAGATCAGGTCATGCAATTAGGTGAGGTCGCCTATTTGATCGCACCGAATCACCTACATCATCTCTTTATTGAGCAATGGCAGAACGCGTTTCCCGACGCGATGACCTATGGGACTGAAGAGGTCATCAAAAAACGTTCAGATCTCAATTTTGATGGAATACTCGAAACTGCCAGTTATTACCCCTGGTCCGGGGAGATTAAACAGCTCTTATTTACCGGCTCTAAAGCGATGGAAGAATGTGTGTTTTTCCATAAGTCGTCGAATACATTAATCGTTGCGGATTTGGTTGAAAATTTCCGTCCTGATTTCTTCAAACCGTGGCAGAGAGTAATCGCCAAAGGGGTAGGGATTCTCCACCCCAACGGCAAGATGCCGATTGATTGGCGATTGACCTTTACTTTCAGTAAGTCGGAAGCCCGTAATCATCTGCAGGAAATTTTAATCTGGAAGCCTCAACGATTGGTCATGGCACACGGTGTGGTTATTGATAGCGCCGCTGATGAATTCTTAAGCCGTTCATTTGCCTGGTTAAAGCTCTAACGGAGTAATCGGTTTAAGGGTAATCGGTTTAGGAGTAATCGGTTTAAGGGGAATCGGTTTAATTTAATTTGGAATCCGTGATATAACGTCCGGTTTCTGAATCTTCTGGTCTATTACAATTGTTATTCAACATAAGACCGTGTGATAGATATGTTCACCATTACATGCTTTAAGGATGGCGTAGTGCGTAATCTTTTCTCTTTTTCTCTACTTGTCTGCTTTAGTTTTTTTTCTTTTTTAGCTCAGGCAGCCACTGAAACCTTCATTCGTGAATACACCTATAACGCCAGTGAAAATGACTCCAAGGTCAGCGCACGAAAAGCCGCGCTACAACAGTTACAGGTGATGGTGATTCAGGAAGTGGGAGTACAGGTTCGTTCCAGCTTTGAAGTGGAAGACCATGTGACCAATGATGAGCTTTCACGCGACGTTCAGGCGCACTATGGTACTTACGCTAAGGCATTAACTAAGTCGGTTATTTTGGAAGAAAAGTGGAATGGTGAATCCTTCTACATTAAAGCTGAAATCTTTGTCGATACCGATCAAGTAGGGCAGCAGCTTCAGCGAATGGCAAAACCACCGGCGGTTGCTGCGAAAGATCCGTGTAAACTAAAGGAAGAACAGGCCTTTGATTTGATCAAGAACTCTCACCGAAAGGAAAAGGTTGAGGCTTTGGTCGAGCTGGCGTTGAGTAACCCGATTGATGAAGGGTGCAATGCATGGCAGTTGTCGGTAATGAATCAGTTCCGTTTGATGGATCTGGATGATGACCGCTATCGTGCCTACATCTTCGAACAAGCAAAGAAAGAATCCACGTCTTTCCAAGGTGATCTGTTAATTCGTGTCCTTCAGTATGCGTTACGCATCAAAGCACTGACTGAGGAAGAGTGGCAGATGGTGGTAGATATTTTACCTGGCACGGACAGAAGCACGGCGTATTCACTGGTTTCTTTACTGATTAACTACGCCCAGATTGATGATGCTGAAGGACTCTCAAAGTACAGTCTGGAAAGCAATAACCGTAAGCAAACCCAGGATGCGTTGAAAGAGAAACTGGATACCTTGTTTGAATTAGCCAAGGATGATCGTCTGGGGATGGATGATAAACTTTCCCCATCAGAATATGCCATGCGTGTGTTGACCCAGCTTCCGAATAAGAACTTCCTGTTGACGCCAGACTATTATCAGAAAATGAAGTCGGTGATGACGGCAGATGATCACAGAAAACTGATCAAACCCTTCTCAAGTGCGCTGACTAAGCGATTGGATGATCCAAGCTTACAACTGTTTTTATCCTATTTTGAACAGCTGGAGAGTGACAAAAACGTTGCTCGTACCATGCACGGTTTAATTCAGCGTTTGGATCGGGAAGCCCGTAAGCAAGAAAACGACTTCCAGCGCGTTGCCTTGGTTAACTTAATGGCCGTTGATAAGGTGAAAATGTCAGAGATTTTGTTGGCGATGACCACAAATCAAAGAGAGAAGGACTTATGGTTTATTCGTTTTGATTTGCCGAACTCTCCGGCGTGCCGTGTCGAAGCCTGTGCGGCTATGTTGTTTGATCAAGACAAACGTACCCAGCAGCAAGCGGCGGAATACCTGGAAGCCTATGGCGATAGAGCAAAACCAGCGGAAGATTTGGTGATCAAAAAGCTCACCCGCGTACGTGCGTTAACTAAATTTGAAGAGCCAAGATACATTACCTCTAATCTGATTCAGGTATTAGGCAATATCAATGCTTCGTCCACCGCCGCATATGAACTGATGGTTTGGGGGCTGGGCGGTATTACCAAAGAAGTTCAGGATGTTTCCGTCAGAGTCATGACTCGGGTGGGAGCCAAAGCGCTGCCTGTGATGATTGAAGCGTATCCGAAGGCGTCTCAATCGGCTCAACGACGGATCATTAACGTCATTGGAACGTTCAAGACAAAACAATCGGATGCTCAAATTTTCCTTGCTTCAATTACGCCTGCAAATGAGTACATTCGATTTGCCATCGAAGATGCTCAGATCAGTCTTGTTCCTCAGTAACTTCTCCCATAGTAGTTTACTTCCTCTGGCGATTTAGGAGTGGCGTACAGCCCTCCTAAATGTCTGATTTCGCCCTCTGCTTAGCTCAAGCTTCCTTCTATCGTGGTGACTCATGTTTTCGTGTGTATCGGTTCATGTTAGCCGTTAGTCATACGAACTGTTTGAGAATGATCAGTAGAAACGATAGGGGAAGTTCGTGGCACTAAATATCATTGATTTTGACACAGCAAAGACAGCCAAGGGCCTAAGAATGACGTTGGTTAAAGGCATTGCTAATCCTTGGGGGGAGGCCGCCAAAGGCATCTTTCAAATAAAAGGGATTAAATGGCAAACGGTCTATCATGATCCATTCAGCAAAGAGATGGCTAAATGGTTTGGCTCAAAGAGTGCACCGGCGGTTGCTTTTAATGAGGAGACTCCTGTTTCTGACTGGAAAGACATTCTGGATCTTGGGGAACGCTTGAACCCGGATGTCAGCTTGTTACCTGACGATGAAACCAGCAGAGATCTTGTGTTGGAATATTCTCGTCTCTTGTGCGGGAAACATGGGCTTGCCTGGTACAGTCGTTTAGAGCAAGTGCATAAGGGGTTGAGTGGTGCTGATGGCGGTTATCCCAAACCGATGGCAGAGTATCTTGCCGCCAAGTATGGTTACAACCCGGACGATGCTTCGGCCTATGAAGCAAAAGTAGTCGACATTCTTTCGATATTTACGCAACGATTAAAAGAGCAAAAGAAAGCCGGTAGCCGGTTTTATGTGGGCAATTCGTTAACGGCAGCAGATATCTATTCGGCCACCGTGATGGGCTATTTCAATCCGTTACCTGCGGAACAGTGCAAGATGATGGATCTGATCAGAACCGTTCTTGAGAATCAGAGCGAAGCGGTGATGGCCGCGTTAGATCCAATCCTTATTGAGCACAGAGACTTTATCTATTCGGAATATTTGGAGCTGCCAGTTCAGTTGTAAATCTGATCAATACTTTTGTCTTGTTTAGTAAGAATGGGTTCCGTCTCACTAATGACTTCCTATATTCTCTTTATACTCTTGTGTTCAAAGCACGTATCTGTGTTCAAAGTACGTATCTGTGTTCAACAGTATCAGGGATGGTCAATATGAAAGTCGTTAGTGTGTTTTTGCTCTCGTGCATGGTGGTTGGTTGTGGTGGCGGATCTTCGTCAGGAGGCGCTTCCGGTGGTGTGGTTTCCAGTGGGGGCGGAACCATCCAGCCGATTACCGACGGTAATTGGTATCAGCCAGCCCCCTTGGTTACCTGGCAATGGCAACTGTCTGGTGATGTGAACACCAGCTACGACGTTACTATCTACGACATTGATCTGTTTGATTCTGACACAACATTAATCCAAGGCTTACAAGCTCAAAACCGTCGAGTCATTTGCTATTTCTCGGCAGGCTCCTATGAAAACTGGCGCGAAGACGCAGGTGATTTCAACAACTCTGATTTGGGCAATGCGCTGGATGGCTGGCCAGGGGAGCGTTGGTTGGATATTCGTAATCAAAATGTCCGTGACATCATGGAAGCGAGATTGGACCTAGCGGTTCAGAAGGGCTGTGATGGCGTAGAGCCGGACAACATGGATGGCTACACCAATGACCCAGGGTTTAATTTCACTGCGTCCGATCAACTAAATTACAACCGTTGGATTGCTAATGAAGCGCATGAGCGGGAGTTGGCGGTTGGCTTGAAAAACGACTTGGATCAGATTGAAGACCTGGTGGACTACTATGACTTTGCCGTCAACGAACAGTGTTTCGAGTACGACGAATGCGACACCTTGGAACCCTTTGTTGATGCCAATAAAGCGGTGTTCAATGCTGAGTATCAAGCGATCTATGTCAATGATGCAACGGAACGAAATGCCTTATGTGTTGATAGTGTAAATCGTCAGTTCAGTACCTTGGTATTGCCGGAAGATCTGGACGACAGCTTCCGTTATAGCTGTAACTAATGATCAAAAAACGGGCTCGCTGGGAGCCCGTTTTCTTTTTAGGCGTAATCGTATTCGCCGCCTTTTTCTAATGCCTGTTGATAGGCTGGTCGTGCCTGAAAACGCTTCACGTATTCAATAATATGAGGGTGTCTGTGATCGGCAACGCCACGAGCTACACAGGCTTCCAAAGGAAAACTCATCTGGAAATCCGCTCCGGTCAACTGTTCACCAGCAAACCAGGTATTCTTAGATAGGTGGGTATTGATGAACGCAAGATGAGTCTCAATGTTTGGCCCAATAAAAGAATCTGTCGCTTTGTTCGCGATAATTTTTGCGATGGGTTTGACGAAGAACGGCATCGGGCTTTCTTTTACTTTCTCAAAGACCAACTTCAACAGTAAGTAAGGCATCAGTGAGCCTTCAGCGTAATGCATCCAATAGAGGTATTCCTGATATGCCTTGCCTGTTTTCTCTGGTAGAAACTGCTCGCCATAGCGTTGCAGTAAGTACTCAATGATGGCGCCGGATTCCGCCAGGGTGAACTCGCCATCGACCAATATCGGAGCCTTGCCCAGAGGGTGAATGGTTTTGAGTGAGTCTGGCGCAAACATGGTTTCTGGATCTCTGTCATAACGAACGATTTCATAAGGCAGTTCCAGCTCTTCCAACGCCCAAAGCAGTCGCTGGGATCGAGAGTTATTCAAGTGGTGAAGTTGGATCATAGTGCTTCTCTTTTGTTATACGTTTTGTGAACGTTTGTTGAACGTTAAATGTATTAGTTCGAACTGATTCAGAGTCGATTCAAGGCATTTCAGTACGAAGTAACTGATACGAATTCATCCAATCTTTAGATCACTTTTGTTTTTTGCAAACTGTGCACGAAAATTATTATGAAAATACGACACTTGGTGTCATTCGTGTCGTTTAGTTAGTTTTTCCTCATCCTATGGACTGAGAGAATATAAGTATTAATAACAATAAAAAATGAAGTGCTGTTCTGTAAGGAACATCCATCCAATCTGTTCGACGTTCCTTAACAAAGCTGCATCCAGCTAAAAGAATCCTTACTGTTATTAAAACAATAATTAAAAATCGGAAAGGGGCTCAACATGTCAAATCAATACAGCAGAGGCGTTCTGCTTCTCCTCTTATTTATTTTGGGTGGTTGCCAATTAAAAGTAAGTACCGAAGGTGGACGAGGAAACGTGACGTCTGCATCTGGCTTAATTAACTGTGGTGTCAGCGGCAATCAATGCTCGGTGGATTATTCCGAGTATGCAGGTAGCCAAACCAGCTACACCGAGTATCTGTATGCTCAGGCAGAGCGAGGCTATCGTTTCAGTCATTGGTCTGGAGATTGCTCCGGTTCAGCCGTCTGTAGCGTTAAGCTGTCCAAAACGTCAGGCAACAAAGCCGTCTCAGCGGTGTTCGTAGAAGAGCCTCTCAGCGAAGAAAAAGATCTGGTGTCGTTCAAATTCCTAAAGGCTGATAACCCGACTTTGCCATCTGATGTCTCCGGTGACATTGATCCGAATACCCATAATGTCACGCTGGCTGTGCCAACTGGGGTGAATCTTCAAAGCCTGGTGGCTAACTTTGAAATTACCGGCGTGGATGTCACCGTCAACGATGCTTCTCAAGAAAGTTCTGTAACCATTAATGATTTCAGTGACTCACTTTATTACCAGGTGGTTGCGGAAGATGATTCCAAACAGGGTTATCTGGTTTCTGTTTCTCAAGTAGATTATCAAGCGAAAGCGCTCAGCAGCTTTAAATTCTCCATGCAGGACAACGCCGGTTTTGAGCAGGATTCAATCGGTGAAATTGATGAGCAAAATCACGCGATCAAATTATTAGTAGCGAAAGATGTTGATGTGTCATCACTGATCGCCCGTTTCGAAACATCAGGTCAGACGGTTACTGTGAATGGTATCGAGCAATACAGTGGTGTGACCGCGAATAACTATACATCCGACTTAACGTATCGAGTGACTGCGTACGACAACTCAGTGCAGGACTATGTGATCAGCGTGTCAGAATCCAACTGTTTAGAACAGCCTTGGCAGGGGAACTACACCATTACTTCAGCACAAGATATCGAAGCTTTGATGGGCTATACCTCAGTGACTGGCACTCTTTCCATTGGCAGTAGTTCAACACCGAGTACCGGTTTAACTAATGTCACCGGGTTAGAATGTTTGAATACGTTGGGAACTCTGAACGTTGCGGCGAACCCAGATCTGACGAACCTGGATGGATTGAGTGGAGTAACCAAAATTACCGGTAACTTATCCATTTATAACAACCCATCTTTAACCAGTATTTCCGGGCTTGAGAATTTAGCGACAGTTGCGAACATTACAATCTCGAACAACGCATCACTGCCTAACCTGAACGGTTTAGAGAAAGTAGGGCAAGTGTCGGATGTGGATCTGTATGGGTTAGCTACATTAACTGACTTGAGTGCCATTGCTAATCTTCACGTAACAAGCAAGATGAAGCTTCGCAGTCTAACTGCATTGGAAACCCTGCCTGTCTTTACGAATTTAGCAAACCCATTGTGGTTAGAAATTATTGGTAATACCAAGCTGACCTCTTTGGCTGGTTTTGAACAATTAACTCAGGCATCTATTCTGAATATTTCTCAGAATGACAGTCTTACCAATCTAACGGGCTTGTCGGGTCTGACTTCTGCTACCAGCTTCGGTTTAGTGTCAAACGCGAACCTAGAAAGCCTTGTTGGTGTTGAGAAGTTAAGTGTACTGACGACGCTAACCGTACAAGGTAACCTTCGTCTTTCTTCTTTTGATGGTTTGTCTGGTCTGAACAGCATCTTTAGTGGATTAACTTTGATTGATAACTCATCGCTGTCTGATCTTTCTGCACTGACCAACTTAACCAGCTTGTCGGGCAATGTGACTGTTCGTGGTAATGATGTGCTTCCTAACTTTACTGGTCTGGATAATGTCTCTACCGGCTTGTCGACACTAACCATCGACAATAATGATGGTCTTGAGAATTTGCAGGGCTTGGCGTCCGTACCATCTGCAACCAAAGTCATCATCAAGAACAATGACGTATTGGCAAACCTTCAGGGGCTAAATGGCCTGACAACCACCAGTCTGCTTCAGCTTGAGAATAACCCATCGCTTGCGAGCCTTGCTGGTCTGGATGCGCTGACTAAAGTAAACGGTCGCGTGGCTCTTTTGAATAACGATGGTATGTTCAGCACCAGTGGCGCATCGGCACTTCAAACCATTTCCGGTGATTTCGATATCGAGCGCAATAACCGCTTAACGCATATCGATGGCTTTGAGCAGCTAACCTCAGTGGGTGCGACCAGCATCCGCTTGAACAATGATTTGGTGAATCTGGATGGCTTCCTTTCCGTAACAGAAATCAAAGGGTCTCTGGAAATTAACGGCAACACCCGACTGCTGGACTTGTTCGGCATGGGGAATGTGGTGTCTATCGGAACCAGCTCATCTCATGACTTGAACATTCGCGGCGGTGCGCTGGATCATCTATCCCTTCGTTCTTTGGAGAGCGTAGCGGGTGATCTGCTTGTCGATAATACTTCTTTGGTGGACTTTGATTTACCGCAGCTGTGCAGCGTTGGTCAAAACTTCCAGGTCACTGAGAATGGTGCTCTGTGCACAAGTAAGATTGAAACAGTAAGAGACCAAGTGGTTAATTGCAGTGGCATTGGTGGGACAGTCACCATCACCAATAACATGACGTGTAATTAGTCACTGCTCCTGATTCGGTCACAAATCTACAGCGCTAAGATTTGTATCGATTAACTGAGCGATAAAAAAGCCCTGAGGACAACCGTCTTCGGGGCTTTTTTGTGTGGATTTGTTTTATAATCTTCTGTTTCTGTGCGCTTAACGTTGTACAATTAAACGTATTCATTTTTAGTTTTTCAGATAGGTTCGGGTAAGCAAAGGATCGTTCCCTGATTCAAGAGACCTAATGCATTACCTGTCGGGTTGTGAGGAAATATGCAAGATTATAAAGATTCGATGCTGAATTTTGTCGCTCAGTTCGGAAAGCACGCAAAAAGTGATGACAAGGACAGTTTGCTTCAGCCGGATCGTGAATACTCCATTGATGAATTAGCCAGGGCAACCGGTACAACCAGCCGCAACATTCGAGCCTATCAGGAAAAGGGTATTCTCCCACCACCTAAACTTCGGGGCCGTAAAGGCATCTACTCCAACATTCATTATTCTCGCTTACGCTTAGTCTCTGACTTACTGGAACGAGGGTACACCTTATCGACCATTGCAGATCTCTTAAATGCTCTTGAAGAAGGGTTGGATTTGAGAGCGTTCGTTGGCGTTGAGTCTGCGTTGACCAGTCCGTGGACGGATGAAACCCCTGTCGTGATGCCGATTAAAGACTTGTATGCGATGTTCAATAATGACATCGAGTTAAGCTCTATCAATAAGGTGTTGGAACTGGATCTGGTTCGCTTTGAAGAAGACATGGAGCACGTTCAGGTTCGCAGTATGAGAACCATGAGAGCGGGCGCAGAGCTGGTTTCTGCGGGCATTCCGTTTGATGCATTGCTCGATATCATTCAGATGCTTCGTGGCAATGTTGAACGGGTAGCTGGGGAATTGGTGAAATTGGTCTCCAACCATGTGTTAAAAGATTACGAAAAAGATGTGATCCCGCCGAATGAAGATTTACCGGCACTGGCTGATTTAATTTGGCGCTTGCGCCCCTTGGCTGAAATGGCGGTGCACGCTGAATTGGCCAGAGCGATGGAAAAAGCGGCAAACCACTTCTTGGGTGATCGTCTTGAGACCATCATTAAGAGCATGGAGAAGGATAAGCAATCAGGCGGAGAGGAATAACGCTGTGCTTCCTTCAGACAAAAAAGAGGAACCGGTTGGTTCCTCTTTTTTGTTTATATTTTAGGTTGAGAGTATCTGAATTTTAATTACGCACTCGCAATCTTAAACGCTGAACACACCAGTCTCTGATAGTTCACTGGCAAACAACGCTGCATTAAATCTAACGCTTTCGCATCTGGGCCAATCAACACACGACGCTTGTTCTTCTGAACACCCCGAAGAATTGTCTCCGCTGCTTTTTCAGAGCTGGTCATGAACAGGGATTCAAACTTGTCTCGTACGTTTTCAGCCGAGGCAGAGCCCGTTAGCTTTTCTACGCTTTCTGTCATTTTAGCGTTCTTCGCAATGTTGGTTTGAATCCCGCCTGGGTGTACACAGGTAGCTGAGATCAAACCGCCTTCAAGGTCCAGCTCTTGGCGCAAGGCTTCAGTGAAACCACGCACGGCAAACTTAGACATGTTGTAGCCACTTTGCGTTGGTTGAGCAAATAGCCCGAACACACTTGAAATATTAATGATATGGCCTTCTTCACCGGTCGTTCTCATGTGCGGTAAAAAGGCTTTTGTGCCATACAATACGCCGTTTACGTTAACGCCCATGATCCATTCGTAATCTTCATAGCTGGTATCTTCAACTGTGCCACCCATGGCAACACCCGCGTTGTTGAATACAAGATGGATTTTCTTGTGATCTTTCATGGCTTGGTCTGCCCACTGGTGCATGCTTTCTTTGTCAGAAACATCCACTTCTGCAATGGTGACTTTTACACCGGTTGGCTTGATTTCCTTAGCCGTTTCTTTCAGACCCGCAAGGTCACGATCACTCAGTGCAAGGTTACAACCACGCTGAGCAAGAGCAATCGCCAGTGCACGGCCAATACCAGATGCTGCGCCAGTAATTGCGGCGACTTTTGAATTGAAATCTTTCATAGTGAGTCTCTTATCTTGTTTGTTTTTATAGCGGTTAAGCCATTTTTTCTGTCTGTCGTTTTCGTTATTTGTATGTTTCTCGGTGCCGGTCTGTCATAAGGTTAGCTCAGTGCTCCCGACCAAACGTCCTGTTTGAGCACTTGGTGGTCTGTCAGACTTCTTGCAGTTGGTTCATATTGTTTAATGAACCGAATAATGCGCTTAAAGTCTTTATTGGCTTCTGGCAGGAAAGGCACCATGATTGGCCAGACATGGCAGACGCCAGATCGAGCCAACCATTCAACTTCCACACCGGCTGCCTCAGCTTTGTCTTTCGCTTGCAACGCATCGTGATAAAGAATTTCATCTTTACTTGCGGTAAACATGATCGGTGGTAACCCCTGATAATCCCCTAATAGTGGTGAAGCATAAGGGTGAGAGCGGTCTTCCATGTTCGGCAAATAGAGATCGATAATCCGTTGTACAAGACTCGCGGAGAGCATTGCATCCGTTGGGCATTGTTCAAGCAGTTTCTCTTTCTCCGGTAATGCATTGGTGGCAGGCGAGAGCAGCACAGCACAACGAGGTTGGGTCAACCGATGATCTTTGATCTGCAGTAAGCAGGTCAGCGCAAGACTGCCTCCAGCTGAATCTCCGGCAATCACAATGTTTTTTGGATCTTTATCCAACGACAAAAGATAGCGGTAGGCTTCTAGGCATCGTTCCGTTGCAGCAGGAAACGGGGCTTCCGGTGCCAGTGGGTAGGTAGCCAGGAAAACCTCAGCCTTTAATTGCTTGGCCAGTCGAGCCGCTAGATTGTGGTAGGTTTTCGTGACACCTCCGACAAACGCACCACCGTGAAAGTAGAGCACCGTCGTTCTTGGGTTTTTCACCGAAACCCGTTCGCCTTTGAATTCCGTGCGATCGATTTTTCGAATCTTCACGCCCCGGGGAATCAACGAAACCGCCGGAGTGTTGTTAAAGACCGTTCGCAAATGTTTCAGCGTTTGTTCCTTATTCAAGCCATGTCGTTTGATGGTCTTTCTTGATATGGTTTGTACTACCTTGGAATGAATACTCATGCTGGTTACCCCAATCCCTAAAAGACACAAACGGCTTTGAAGGTTTCAAGTCGGGTGGCGGATAAGGTGCCAGGGTCGATTTCGAATCCTTTGAAATGCTCTTTCGCTTCCTTCTTGAATCGGTCGTGTGAATGCAGAAGGATATCCAATGCATAAACAGGGTGATTCTTGATGGTGTGTTCGATGACTTGGGACGCCAGCTTACGCTTCAACCCATCCAAAACCGCAGCAGCTACCTTGTCTTCCATATGGATAGAGGCTTCTGATATGTACTCAACCGAAAGCCCGGAAGCGACACCAACGATTTGTTTGGTATTTAAATTACGAGTGATTTTGGCTGCGATGGCGGGTTCGACGTATCTGGGAATAATCTGGTGAAGAATAAAGTTCGGTACATACTTCATCATCATTGCCAGTGATTCGAAGAGCTTGGCATACGCCGCATCTTCTTGTTCAACGATGTTTGAAATGTACTCGGTTACTTCTTCCACATCTTCAGATGAGAGCTTGCCCAAGGCTTCTGGGATCGGCTGCCCACTTAAGTTTGTCAGAAATTCAATCGCGTTTTGATTGTTATTTTTCATTACTACAACCCCCTACGAGTTATTACAGCAACACTGTGTGAAAGATCAATTTGTCGACTTTTCACTTAAAAAACTTGCCAAACCTTCAAACACTATAATACATTGTTTTATGCAACATCAATCGATGGCACATAAAAATGTGTATAAGTTATAAAGAATAAGTGAATTGAGTTCGATCAGGGGGCCAAAATGAACAGTCTTGTTACTCCAATTCAAAGAAACCTAAAGTTCAAACTGCCTATCAAAGCGGTAGCAGATTGGAATAAGGCTGGGCGTCACGTGACCCAGTTCCTAAATTCTATGTCGATATTCTTTCCGGAAGGGGAGCGTTTCTTTATACAGAGTGTCAGAAACTATCGCCATGAAATCACAGACCCTGATTTGCAGAAGGCGGTTAAAGCCTTCATTGGGCAGGAAGCGATGCACGGTCGGGAACATGATGAATACAACCAAGCGTTGATTGAAGCAGGTTTTCCGGTTGATAAGCTGGAAGCGTATGTGACCAAGCTCTTGAACTTTATTCAGAACACCACACCACAGTCGTTCCAGTTGGGTGTCACGATTGGTTTAGAACATCTAACCGCCATTTTTGCCGATACCTTGTTAAAGCACCCTGAGTTTTTAGACGGTGCGGAGCCGCACTTTGCTGCACTTTGGCAATGGCATGCATTAGAAGAAACGGAACATAAAGCCGTGGCTTTTGATGTCTTTAAAGAGGTGATGGGGAAATCACCGAAAGCCTATGCACTAAGAACCACGACTTTGATAGCCGCTACTGGCATCTTCTTCGGTTTGTTATATCCGTATTACTTCCAAATGCTCAAGGAGAAAGGTGATCACACCAATCTGGCCGGTTTGTGGAAGTCCATTCGTTATCAATGGCTGATGCCGGGCATGATCCGTAAGACCGTTCCTGCATGGTTGGATTACTTCAAGCCAGGTTTCCACCCTTGGGATCACGACAATCGCGAGTTTTTGGATCTGATTCCAGAGCTGGAATCGCGTGTTGCAGAGTTCTCTCTTAGAAACAGCTCTCAGCCAGAAACGGTGACGGTTTCTTAATAATCATTATTTAACGAACCACCATTTTACAAAACAATAAGAACGAAAATGAGCTGCTGTACCTCTAGTTCAACTGTAATGCACTGCAGTCTGAGCGTGGGGTATGCAACTCCCTATGGATGATTGAATGATGACTAAAGCAAGTAATCCTGAAACGCAGTTCCATACACTAAAGCTAGCGAATGTGAATCCTCTGACCGATGACAGCATCATGCTGACATTCGACGTGCCTGAGCATTTGAAACCTCATTATCAGTTTGTTCCAGGCCAATACCTGACCTTGCGTGCCCGAATTGATGGCAAGTTGGTTTCCCGCTGTTATTCCATTTGCAGCCCGCAAGGGGAAGAGCATTTAAGCGTGGCGATTCGTAAGATCTCTGATGGTCAGTTCTCAGGCTATGCCGTAGAAAACCTGGCGGCGAACGATGAACTGGAAGTTATGCCGCCGATGGGCCGCTTCCAACTTGTGCCTCACGCCCCAAAAGCCGATTACGCTCCTTGCTATGTAGGTGTTGCCGGTGGCAGTGGCATCACACCGATCATGTCGATGATAAATACAGTGTTGAAGAACGAGCAGGACAGCAAATTTGTGCTGTTTTATGCCAACCGCTCACCTGACACCATGATGTTCAGAGACAAGCTCGAAGCGCTTAAAGCCGAGTATCCGGAACGTTTCTTCCTACTGCCGTTTTTCTCTGAAGATCCGAGCCAACAGCTCACCATTCACTTTGCGATTGCAGACAGTTTGGATGGCATGATTCACTCCATTGATGGTACGCGCTCTGCCAAGCAGACCACTGAAATCAGAACCTTATTATCTGATATCCCGGATCTGACCGAAGCCAGCCACTGGTACTTATGTGGCCCGCAAGGCATGACCGACATGGTTCAAAATATCCTTCTTGATAACGATGTGGATGAAAGCCGAATCCAGCGAGAGCTGTTCACTGCCGCTGTTTCTGAATCAAGCGCAGCGGCTGGCTCAAGCGCTGCGGCTGGTTTAAAGGGAGCCAGCAAATCGAAGCCCGAAGGCACGACGGCAAGTGCTACAAGTTCCTCAGCAGGCGCAACGCAAATCAGCGTTATCCATAACGGACAATCGGTGGACTTTGATTGGGATGACAGCAACGAAGTTATTCTCAATCAAGCACTCAAACAAAACGAAGACCTGCCACACGCTTGCCAGTTTGGTGCCTGCGGAACCTGCAAAGCCAAGGTGATCGAAGGCTCTGCCGTGATGAATGAAAACATGTCTCTGGAAGCCGATGAAGTAGAGCAGGGCTACATTCTTACCTGTCAGGCCGTTCCAACCTCAGAACGAGTGGTTATCAGTTACGACGATATTTAACCGGATCACCTTAGACTCCTTTCCATGTAAAGACTTTGTTGTGGATCTAAGTACTCCCGCCTTACCGAGAGTTTAGGTCCTAACTCTGGCCCCTTGTTTGGCGCGCTCTTCGTCCCCGAAGCGCGCCTTTTTTGTTATCAGAGCGTCTGAAATTTCCTTTCTAGTGTTGAAGGAATGATTACGACAAATGTCGTTTTTTTCACTGTGGCGTTGGTCAAAACGGAATGGTATTGTAGGTAAATCAAGGGCTTTCGGTTTGGAAGGATGGGAGCCTTAAGGGATAAAGTACGACATTTGTCGTTTTTAATTACGACAGTTGTCGTCTATTAACTGTTAATGGTCACTAGAGAGTGTGTCCCATGAATATGGAAATCGAATGAAAGATAAAAACGGACTGATCGTAACCAAAGATCAAAATAAGCTCCTATGGCTCATCGACTTCATAAAGTTTTCAAGCAACTCTAAAGTCTGGTGTGTTTCGTTAATTTTCATGGTTTTGTCATTTTTACTGGCTTGCTTCGTTGGCAACTCAAATATATTTGCGGCTTCTGGTGGTGTTGTGACCATTCTTGGGCTTCTAATATTCATTGGTATCACAACACCTGTTGAGCTCGAAGAAATTCAAGAGGTAATAAATAGCCGAACATCCAGCCCTCAAGTCCGCGAAGATAATGGCGCTGAAGTTATTGCCCATATTGCCAAAACGGTAGAAGACGTCTTGTATGCTAGGGGCCGTCAAGTTCTGGGTTTTTCTATAACATTGGTAGGAACATTAGTGTGGGCTTACGGTTGGCTAATTGAGTACCTTCCGTGGTTTGAAACCATTAACATCTATATGACCGGGGGTTGTCAAGGCGCAAAAACCTGAAGGCCCCTCCAAGGTCAGAGCTCGATTCTTAATAATCTGTTCTGTTTCCTCTTATTGGCACCACTGCCGATTCTTTCATTACTGNATATAAAAACCAATGTACAGTCATCCCAATAAAAAATGCCTAACATCTATATGACCGGGGGTTGTCAAGGCGCAAAAACCTGAAGGCCCCTCCAAGGTCAGAGCTCGATTCTTAATAATCTGTTCTGTTTCCTCTTATTGGCACCACTGCCGATTCTTTCATTACTGTTGTCAGTTCGTAAGAACTGCACACAAACATCTATCGAGGTTCTACTGAGGATACCCTCAGCATGTGTCTATCCTCAAAAAGTCGTGAGGTGACACCCTAGAAATCAATCGGTTACCCTCGCATCCGGCGCTTCAAGAGTCGGGCTCGCTTTACTTCATGCGTCCAGTTATAAGTCACTCGGACGAGGGGCAGTTCCAAAGCGAAACAGGCGGACAACTTATTGTCTATTCAAGGCGGAGGTGGTTGGCGTATCGTCCAATCAAGAGGCATCAAGTTCACGACTTAGGTCAGAAACCTCATGTAGTATGGCTCACGCACTGCACCGACAGTTATACGCAATAGCTCAATAAGTTGTCCTTAACTCATCCACTAAAAAAATACTTTTCATCAAAGGCATCGTTCCTTTTCATAATAAAATACACGGCTCGACCCAGTTTATGGGCCAGTATGGAAATGGCTTTGCCTTTGCCATGTTTTTGAGCCTGTTTAGCCACAAACTGTTTAGCGCGCTGGCTTTCTCGCATGAGAAGAATGGCTGCTTCGCTGAAGGCCCACTTCAGATGTGCGTTACCAATGCGCTTGCCTGAATAGCCATAGTGTTTTCCTGCCGACTCTTTTGCACACTTCACCAGCCGACAATAAGAGCAGAAGTCCTGAACTGTTGGAAAACGATGGATGTCCTGAATCTCATAGAGGATGGTGAGTGCCAAGACTTGGCCAATACCTGGGACACTGGTGAGCCGGTAATAAGAACGAGGGTCGTATTGTTTTGCATGCTTTAGGATGTAGTTCTCAAGCGAGACAACCTGAGCTTGTAAAGCGTCCATTGCAGCAATATCGGTTTCCACATTCTTACGTACCGTAGGATCTTCAAAGCGTTCAACGATGTGTGGTCGATTGCCTTTTTTGCCGATGTGTTTTTCAAACGCAGGTAAGTTGTACTGATAGTTGGTGATGGAGATATGTGCTTGAATCTCGGCTTTGAGATGAACGAAGTAAGAACGTCGCCGCATGAGATCACGAACAGGCCGAGCCTCGGGCGGATAGACATAGGCGAGCGGGAAGTTCTTGCCTAACATGATACGAGCAATCTTCTCGGAATCAATCTTATCGTTCTTGGTTTTACCGCCGTGAATGCACTTCATGT